>JBOFGV010000061.1:0-9007 GCA_051649305.1 Beijerinckiaceae bacterium | reverse complement strand
GACCTCACCATCGCCGGTGTCAAACATGTGCTTGCACCGGGCGGCTATGCCTATATTCCACCGGGTACAGCTTGGACCGTTCACAACCCGCATGCTGAAACAGCGCGGTTTCACTGGGTGCGCAAGCGCTATCAGCGTGTGGAAGGCATTGCCTTGCCGGATGTGCTGGTGACCAGCGACAATGCTGTCGCGCCAACACCCATGCCCGACACACTGGGCCGCTGGGCGACAACCCGCTTTGTCGATCCAGCTGACATTCGCCATGACATGCACATGACCATTGTGACGTTTGAACCGGGGGGTCTTATCCCGTTCGAGGAAACCCATATCATGGAGCACGGTTTGTTCGTGCTGGAGGGCAAGGCGGTCTACAAGCTCAACCGCGACTGGGTGGAGGTTGAAGCCGGGGACTTCATGTGGCTGCGCGCATTTTGCCCTCAGGCTTGCTATGCCGGTGGTCCGGGCCGGTTCCGCTATCTGCTCTACAAGGATGTGAACCGGCACCCGTCGCTTGTGCTTTGACAACCGGGCGGTCTGCGTTGATCATTGGTGATCGCAGATCGTAAGATAGTGTGATGGATTCGCCAGCAAATACCGGGCTTGAAGTGCCAAAGAGAAAGCCGGGGCGTCCCCTTGGCAGCAAGGGGCGCAAGGCTGTTGCAAAGCCAGAGGCGGATGTAGCTGTTGTTCAGCCTATGCCCAGCTGGATTGTGGCCTCCTTGCGCGACCCTGCCGATTCTGCCTTTGCCTGCGGTGCGGCCCTCACAGCGTTTGATGCAGTGCTGCGTGCCCATGCGCCATGGTCTGGTGCCCTGCGCATGCGGCAGGCGCTAAAGTCTGCGGTTGTCCTTTCCCGCATGTTGCGGCTGAATGCCGATGATACAGCCCTGCGCGATGCCCTGCATCTTACCCGCGCGAAGGATGATCCAGGCCCTGCAGGTCGCCTGCATAGGTTGTTGCGCCAATTGACAGCGCGTCCCTCGCGCTTTGCAGAGGAAACGCTGGAGGCAATCGTTGCCGAGCTCGGCAACAATGCGATTGCTGGCGAAATTCTGCCGCTGCTCCGGGCTGATTTTGCGCTTGCCAAACGGCTGGACTGGGATCAGCCGGTTTTGCTGCATATCACATCTGTTACAGAACCTGCCCTGCGGCAGGGCGAGGCAGGGCGTCGCCCGCGTGCGGATGCGGAGGATTGGCCTGATCTGCAAAATGCTGTTCTGGCGCATGCGCTTATGGCGGCTCATGCTGACGCTGTCGGCTTGCACCGGCGGGCCACGAAGCTTGCGGCGGCCGCGGATACCTTGCGCACCCGTGAAGGGGCCAATGGCCTTGCCCTGCTGATGGCGGATGAATCCGTTGCCCCCTGGCACATGGTTGGTAAGGCGTCAGCAGGCAAGGGGAGAGCGCTGGCCGGGCTTGGCTCGGATCGCGCCGCACGCCGGTTTTGCGAGACGCTGGCGGGGCTTGGCGCCCTCCGTCTCCTTACCGATCGTCCGACATTCCGGCTCTACGGGTTGTGAGCGTGGCTAAAAACCCCGATCCCCTGTTTGACACTGAGCTGTCCGATCTGCCCGCCGAGATGCGCTGGCGGGAGTGGATGGGCCGTGTTGAGGCTGCTATCTTCGCATCCTCCGAACCTCTACCTCGTGAGGCGCTGGCAAGGCTGGTGGGGCAGGAGTGTCGTCTGGATGATCTGATTGGCGATATCCGCGATGATCTGAAAGCGCGGCCCTATGACCTTGTCTTTGTGGCAGGCGGCTGGACGCACCGCACACGCCCGCGCTTTGCAGAAGCCATTCGTGCCGCCAGCAAATTGCGCGAGCCGGGGCCGCCGGAACTTTCCAGAACCGAGGCTATGGTGATGACCATCGTGGCTTATTTTCAGCCGGTCACCCGCGCCCGCATGTCTGAACTCGTGGGCAAGGAGGTCAGCCGTGATACGGTGGCGCGCCTGAAGCGTCTTGGGCTTGTGGGGGCAGGGCCGCGCACGGCGCAACCCGGTGCGCCACTCACATATGTGACAACGCCGGCGTTCCTTTCGGTCTATGGTCTGGCAACGCTGCGTGATTTGCCAGAGATTGAGAACGTGGAGCGCGAGGCGATGCGTCTGACTGACGAGACTGCGTAACCTCAGGAGGCGATGCGTCTCTCTGCATCTTGGCTGGAGGCTGGCATCAGGCCCATATCTGCCCAGATCTCGGAAAGCGCCGCCACCAGCGCCTTGATATCATCCTGACTGTGCAGTGGCGTCGGCGTGATGCGCAGACGTTCCTTGCCGCGTGGAACCGTAGGATAGTTGATGGGCTGGACATAGATGTTGAAGCGGTTGAGCAAGGTATCGCTGATCCGCTTGCAGAGCGCTGCTTCACCCACCATCACCGGCACGATATGACTGGGGTTCATCAGATGCGGAATGCCTGCCGCATCTAGCGCTGTGCGCAGCTGCTGCACCCGTGACTGGTGCTGCTGGCGCTCCACATCGCTCTCGCGCAAGTGCCGAATGCTGGCCACTGCGCCTGCCGCAATCGCCGGAGGCAGGGACGTCGAGAAGATGAAGCCGGAGGCGAAGCTGCGCACGAAGTCACACATCGCAGCTGTGCCTGCAATATAGCCACCCAGAACGCCGTAGGCCTTGCCGAGCGTTCCCTCGATCACGTCGATGCGGTCCGCCACCCCATCGCGCGCGGCCACGCCAGCACCGCCGGGACCGTAGAGCCCAACGGAATGCACCTCGTCGATATATGTCATAGCGCTAAAGGCCTGCGCCACATCAACCAGCGCCTTGATGGGGGCGATATCGCCATCCATGGAATAGACGGATTCAAACATTACAAGCTTGGGAACGTGGGCATCAAGCTTTTGCAATTGGCGGCGCAGATCATCTGGATTGTTATGCGCGAAAATGGCTTTCTGTGCGCGGCTATGGCGCACACCTTCAATCATCGAGGCGTGGTTGAGAGCATCCGAAATGACCACACAATCAGGAATGCGCGCGGCTATTGTGCCAAGGGCAGCCCAGTTCGACATATAGCCGGAGTTGAACAGCAGCGCCGCCTCCTTCCCATGCAGCGCGGCCAGTTCTTTCTCGATGAGGTTATGCTGGCTATTGGTACCCGCAATATTGCGCGTGCCGCCAGCACCGGCACCAAAGGCATCAAGCGCCTCGTGCATAGCGTTGAGCACAGTCGGGTGCTGACCCATGCCCAGATAATCATTGGAGCACCAGACCGTGATATCGCGTGCGCCGCCGGGGCCATGCATGGTGGCCAGTGGGAAACGCCCTGCCTGCCGCTCTATCTCGTTGAACACGCGGTAGCGTCCCTCCTTGTGGAGAGTGTCGAGTTCGTCCTTGAAAAACTGCTCAAAGTTCATCGGGTTGTTCCTTCTGGAAGCAGGCATAGTCCCGTAGAAGGTCACTGGCTAGGCTGTATGGCTGCCACTAACTGACACAGGCCTGATGTCACGACCTTTTGATAGGCTGACATGAAGCGAGTGCCGTTGATAAAGATGCGCTGAATTGATTTGGCAGTTGTAGCACCGTCGGATGGAAGGATTTATTTCCTTAATTTTTGCGCGGCTGCTTCGTCGACAGTGCCACGATGCTCATGGTTGTGTTAGAATTTCCTCAAAAATGGCCTTTATTTATCTTTAGTACTCAATCTATGGTGCAGCCAAGAACAATGCGGTGGATTGACATAGGAAAAAAAGCATACTATGTCTGATTTCAAGGAGATCAGATATGAGCGAGACACCACGGTTGAAATTTCCTCTTCTGGCTGCAGGGCAAGCCCAGAAGCATGTGACGATGAACGATGCATTGCAGCGCCTGGATTCTCTAGTGCAACTAACAGTCCTGAGTATGACATTGACTGCGCCCCCTGCAACGCCAGCTGCTGATGCAGCTTACATTATCCCTGCGAACAGTACGGGTGTATGGTCAGGCAAGGTGAATAGCATTGCCTTGTGGCAGGATGGCGTATGGCAGTTCCTCACGCCGCGTCCGGGATGGGTGGCGTGGGTTGTGGCATCAAGCCAGCTCTTTGGATTTGATGGCGCGGCGTGGATCAGCGCAGCCAGCCAAACTTCCACTTCAAGATTAGGCATTGCGGCGACGGCCACAGAACAAACCCGATTGTCCGCTGCGTCGCGCCACATATTGTTCAACCACGCTGGAGGCAGTCAGCAGCTCACAATCAACAAAGCTGCAACAGCTGAGACTGCAAGCATTGTCCTCCAGTCAGGTTTCACCGGGCATAGCGAAATTGGCCTTGTGGGTGCCAATGATCTTGCGTTCAAGGTATCGGCCGATGGAAGCACCTTTCGCGATGCCATCATCCTCGAGAATGACACCGGCAAAATGCGGACGCCACTGACACCGCATGATGAAAATTTCCTGATTAATGCAGGTTTTACAATCAACCAACGACGCTTTACCGGTGGTTCTCTGTCAGCCGGGGCCTTTGGCCATGATCGCTGGAAGGCTGGTCCTGGCCCTGCCAACTACAGCGTGAACAGTGGTGTGGTCAGCCTTGCCAGCGGTATCATTGGCCAGACTGTCGAACCTGAAGCTTTTGGCTTTGGATCACTGGCCGGAATGATGTTTACTGTTTCCGTCGAAAACCCGAGTGCAGCTATACAAGTTAATGTGGCAGGCGTTTCCGGTCAGATCACGGCCGGCACTGGACGGCGTGGCGTAACGCTGACGCTTCCCGGGTTAGCGACAGGGAATGTTGCGATCACTTTTGGGGCCTTAGCGGGGGGAGCCGTATCGTTCAGTCGGCCAAAGCTGGAAACGGGGCCTGACGCCAGACCCTGGCGTGCACGCCCTGCCCATACCGAACTTGACCTGTGCCAACGATATTACGTTGAGTTTGGTTCCACCACCAATGCCTACCATTGTTTTGGTGTCATCGCGATGCGCAGCAGCACACTTGGCATGATGCGAGTCGGGCTGGCAAACTCCATGCGTGCAGAGCCGACTGTGGCTATCACCGGCGCATTTGTAGCGCTGGACGGAGGTGGATCGCCAGTATCGATGCTTGGCGTAAGCGCAGACAAGCAGTCATTTGACGTGTTCGCCACGTTTGCCAACGGAACACCAGGAGCGGCCTGGCCTCTTTATGCAAGCAACACGACAGCTGCGCGGATTACGGCGTCAGCAGAGCTATGAAGGGGCATTCGAACACGCGCTGGCAGTGTTGGCGTAGCATATAAACGGGATTTCTCCCCACGTGCTAAGACAATCAACGGGTGTTTTACGCCGTGTCCTGACCTGATTCACTATTGCAATGCACTCTGAAATAAGCGACAGGCTCCTCCATTAAATCCAACTGCCGCTTATTCGGTCGTCATTAATCGGAATCAGCCAAAAATGTCGCTTCCTAGGAATTTCCCCGACAACAGGGTCTGCATCATCGGGTTGGGGTATGTTGGCCTGACACTCGCTGTAGCGATGGCTGATACAGGTTTTCATGTGCATGGTGTTGAAGTCAGAGAGGACGTTCTGGCGGGGCTTGCGGCGGTTAAGCCGCATTTCTGGGAGCCACGGCTGAAAGAAAAGCTGGCCCGTGTCATTCGCAAGGGTACTTTCACATTTTCCAGCCAGCTCGACGCAAGCACCAAAGCATCGGTCTATATTATTACAGTGGGTACACCCCTCGACAAAAACGGCATGGCCAAGCTCTCCATGGCGGAGAACGCAACACGACAGGTTGTTGCGCACATGTCGGACAATGCGCTGATTATCCTGCGCTCAACTGTGAAACTGGGCACGGCACGCAATGTGGTGAAACCCATTCTTGAAGCCAGCGGCAAGCCGTTCCAGATTGCGTTCTGCCCGGAGCGCACGCTTGAAGGCAAAGCACTGATCGAACTCCATCAGCTCCCCCAGATCATTGGAGCTGATGACGCTGATACCCGCTGGCGTTGCCAGCAGCTGTTTGGTCAAATGACACCCACCACTGTTGCTGTGGGTTCATTGGAAACAGCAGAGCTCGTCAAACTCGTCGATAACACCTACCGTGACCTTTCCTTTGGTTTTGCCAACGAGATTGCCCGACTGTGCGGACGCGTGGGCATTTCTGCGCATGAGGTTATCAGCGCCGGAAAGCTTGGTTATCCACGCACCAATGTGGCTCTGCCAGGACCGGTAGGAGGACCTTGTCTCGAGAAGGATCCACATATTCTCAACGAATCGGCAAAACAGTGGGGCATCGAATTGCCAATCACACTGGCAGGAAGACAGACCAACGAGCGTCAGCCAGCTGAAATTGCTCTTGTGCTTAAAAACTGGGCCAGCCGGATTGAGGGCATGTCCAAAGCACCGGTCATCAGCTTGCTTGGGCTCGCGTTCAAAGGCATGCCACCCACTGATGACCTGCGTGGTACGATGGCATTGCCAATTTATCGCGCGCTTGCCGAGGTTTTCCCTAAGGCCAGTTTTCGCGGTTTTGACGCCCATGTCAGTCCGTCTGACGCGAAGGATTTTTTCGGCTTCTCCACAGTACCAACCTTGGATGAAGCCTTTCAGGGCGCTGACATTGTGATGCTGCTGAACAACCATTCCATCTTTCAGCAGGCTGACCTGCCATTTTTGTCAGGCTCAATGAACAGACCCGGAATTGTTTACGACCTCTGGAACATGCATGACAACATGGCAGAGGAAATGCCCGAAGGCATAACAGGCCTGGCACTTGGCAATGAGCGTTTGAAGGATCTTGAGGCATGAAGAAGCGTTATCTCGTTACTGGCGGCACTGGTTTCATCGGTGCTGCCCTTGTTCAGCGCCTTGTGAAAGATGGTCACGTCGTCAAGGTTGTCGACAATGACCTGCGCGGATCTCGCGTACGTCTTGATTCAGTGATCAAGGATATCGAACTCATTCCGTGCGATGTGCGCGATGGGGAAGCCATGACTGCGGCTGCCAAGGGCTGTGAAAGCATCCTGCATCTGGCAGCCCTCAACGGCACCGAGAATTTCTACAACCGCCCTGATGTCGTTCTCGACGTCGGTATTCGCGGCATGTACGGCGCGCTTGAAGCGGCCAAGAGAAATGGCATTGAGGAGTTTGTTCTCATGTCCTCATCTGAAGCCTATCAGACACCACCTGTTGTGCCGACAGCTGAAGACGCACCCCTGACAATTCCTGATCCCTGGAATCCGCGCTATTCCTATGGCGGCTCCAAGCTCATCTCGGAAATCATGATGGCGAATTATCATCGTGATCTGTTCAAGAAAACCGTGATTGTGCGCCCGCATAATGTCTATGGTCCGGATATGGGCTGGGAGCATGTCATTCCCCAGTTTGTTTTGCGCGCCAAGGCCCAGATTGAAAAGCATCCGACCGGTCCTGTTCCGATCGAAATTCAGGGTGATGGCAGCCAGACACGGTCATTCATCCATATCTCCGACTTCATTGATGGCTTCATGCTTGCCGTAGAAAAGGGCCAGCATCGCAACATCTATCACGTCGGTACGCGTGAAGAGATCACCATCCGCCAGCTTCTTGAGCATGTGTTTGCATGGTTTGGCCGCAAGCCAGAGCTGGTATCAAAAGCAGCCGCAGAAGGTGGTACGCCGCGCCGTTGCCCTGATATCACGAAGCTGGAATCGCTTGGTTTCTCCCCCAAGACGGATATCTCGAAGGGAATTGGTGAGATTTCCTCCTGGTATTCTGCCAATGCGCATCGCAAGCCAGCCTGATCATTGATGTCGTTGTTCAGGGACCTTATCCGCTTCATCGGGAGGCGGGTCCGCAAGCCACTTCGTAAGCTCGGCTACGATGTGGTTGCGGTAGGGTCCATGCCTACTCCTGATGCGCGGGCATTCTGGGTGGAACGGCTGGGTATTGATCTTGTCCTTGATGTCGGCGCCAATGAAGGTCAGTTTGTTGGCTGGATTAGAGACCGCGGATACAAAGGGCCGGTGCTTTCATTTGAGCCTCAGAAGTCGGCTTTTGATGTGTGCTCGGCGAAGCTGGCAGGCGATCGCATGTGGCACGGCCTGCATGCCGCTCTGGGCGAGAAAGAAGGGCGCTTTGACATTCATGTTGCGGGTAACTCCATGTCGAGTTCGCTCTTGCCCATGCTTGACAGCCATGTTCAAGCTCTTCCAGAATCTGCTATCATCGCTACTGAATCCGTATCGGTTATGCGCCTCGACAGTGTTAACCACAGTGCGATTGCCCAAAGCGCACGCATCTTTCTCAAAATCGACACACAAGGATACGAACTTCCTGTTCTTCTTGGTGCAACGGGTTTGATGGACAAGGTCGCATTTCTTGAGGCTGAACTCTCGCTCACTCCGCTCTATGACGGACAGGTGCTGATGCCAAAGATGCTTGAAGAGATAGACCGCATGGGCTTTACTCTTGTCTGGCTTGATCCCGGCTTTTCTGACAGCGCCAATGCCCGCCTTCTTCAGGTTGATGGTCTGTTTGTCAAAAAAAACCTGCTTGCGGACGCTTAGGATCATGATTGACCAGATCATACATTTCTTCAGGGCGCGCGTATTCCTCGTCATCGCTATATTGGCGTGTGGTGCTGGCCTGATAGCAGGCACAATCGGCAGCGGTATCTTGCAGGCCTGCTTGATCGGTGCCTTGACAGCAGCATTGCTGGCCTGCGCTGTTCTTTACCGAAGACATGTCACCGTTGTGAGCCTTGTAAGCGGCTTGAACGAGAAAATCAGACAAATAGAGAGTGTCTCCGAAACAGCTGGTGTTGGCCTGAAGACGATGGTGACCGAGCTTCGGGGCGATGCTCTGGTTCGGATAGAGCAGCTGGAACAACTTGCCAGTAGTCGGGATATGGCAATCCGCAGCGAGATCGACAGGCTGACAAGCACTGCGGGAGAGCTGAACACGGCCTTGTCGCTTTCTGGCTCCCGGATCACAGAGATCGAGCAAACTGCGGGCAACAAGGAACAGGATCTGCGCAACGAGATTGCCAGATTGACAAGCACGACCGCTGAGCTGAACCGGGTGCTTTCACTTGCAGATGTCCGGATG
>JBOFGV010000060.1:0-15036 GCA_051649305.1 Beijerinckiaceae bacterium | reverse complement strand
CTTTGTGTCATTGTGAATCACTTTCGGCGTGTCCGGAGTGTCACGGATAACGAAATTCAAACGAGTTTAACGAAACTCGGTTGCAACTGCGGACAAGTTAGTTAGAAGCAATCAAGGGGTAGAGCGTGCGCAAGCGCCTTCGATTGATTCCCGCTTGAGATGAATGTAAGACGGACGAGACATTGATGATGACGAAAACCGGTTTTCGCCTGAAGCAACTGACAGCCAGCCTCTGCCTCGCAGCAGCTATGGTTTCACCTGCCTTGGCCCAATCCATTTCCGTACAGGGCAACCAGCGTGTTGATGCTGATACCATTCGTTCTTACTTCTCGGGAGAGAAGCTGGATCAGGCTGGCATCGACCGCGGCGTGCGCGCTATGTACAATACGGGCAGTTTCTCTGATGTGCGCGTGTCGCGCACCGGAAGCGGCATTGTTGTTCGTGTGGTCGAGAACTCAACCGTCAACCGGGTAACGCTGGATGGAAACAGCAAGGTCAAGTCAGACCAGTTGTTCTCCGAATTGCAGACAAAGTCACGCGGCCCTTACAGCAAGGCGATCGTGGACAGCGATGTGCAGCGTATTTCGGAAATCTACCGCCGTATTGGCCGTGGTGATGCACAGGTCAGCGCCATCACCGACACTGCCGAGAATGGCCGCGTCAACGTAACCTTCAAGATTGTTGAAGGTGCCAAGACAGGCATTTACAGCATCAATTTTGAAGGCAACCGGGCCTTCGGCGCGTGGCGTCTGAAAAACCTGATGCAGACAACTGAGTCTAACTGGTTGAGCTTCCTCAAGTCATCAGACGTTTATGATCCTGATCGTATTGCCGCTGACGTAGATGCCATTCGCCGCCACTATCTGAAGAATGGCTACGTCGATTTCCGCGTTGTATCATCGGATGCAGTCTACAGCCCTGAGCGTCGTGGCTACATCGTCACAATCGCTGTTGATGAAGGCGAACAGTACCGCGTTGGCAGCGTTGATGTTGATTCACGCCTGCCTAATGTTGATGCTGGTCAGCTGCGTGGCCGCGTCCTGACCCGTTCAGGCTCCATTTACAACGCCGAGCAGGTTGAAAAGTCTGTTGAGGGCATGGTTCTGGATACGTCACGTCGTGGCAATCCCTTCGTGCAGGTTCGCCCTCGCGGTGATCGTGATAACGCGAACCGGACCATCAACCTTGGTTATGTGGCGGATGAAGGTCCGCGCGTTTATATCGAGCGCATCAACATCCGTGGCAACACCCGCACACGTGACTATGTGATCCGCCGCGAGTTTGATGCCGGTGAGGGCGATGCCTACAACCGCGCATTGGTTGACCGTGCCGAGCGCCGCCTCAAGCAGCTTGCCTATTTCAAGAACGTCAAGATTTCGCAGGAGCCAGGTTCTTCGCCTGATCGTGTGGTTCTGAACGTGGATGTTGAGGATCAGCCAACAGGTCAGTTCTCGATTGGTGCCGGTTATTCCACCAACGATGGTGTTCTGGGTGAAGTGTCAGTTGCAGAGCAGAATTTCCTTGGTCGTGGCCAGTATCTGAAGCTTGCTGCTACTCTTGGCCAAAAGTCACGCGGTGCTGAGCTTTCCTTCACCGAGCCATTCTTCATGGGTTATCGGATGTCAGCTGGTTTTGACATCTTCAGCAAGTACACGGACAGCACTGAATCCGCGCGTTATACCAGTCAGGTGACGGGTGGAACCATTCGATTTGGCCTTCCTGTTACAGAAGAGTTTGGTGTTGGTGTTCGCTACTCGCTTTATCAAAGTGAGTTGAAGATACCGAACACATTCCGCAATCCTTACAATGATTGCACAAGCCCTATCAGCGGCGTGACACCGGGCACGCCTGGATCAGGCCTTCCTTTGAATTCAATTTATAACTGCCTGTCCAATGGCGAAGCTTCACTCGCCGTGAAAGAGTCACAAGGCAAGAGGTTGGTTTCTCTTGTTGGTGTGAACTTCGTTTACAACTCCCTTGATAACCCCAAGGACCCGACAAGCGGATTTTTGGCTGAATTAAAGCCTGAATTTGCTGGACTTGGTGGCGACTCACGCTTTGTGCGTGTGACGGGTGAAGTGAAGTACTACTACCCTGTCTGGGATGATGTTGTGGGTATGCTCAAGGTGCAGGGTGGTCACATCCAGGCTTTTGGTGGTGACAAGTTGCGCCTGACAGATCACTTCAACCCCGGACCAAGCCTTGTTCGCGGTTTTGCACCTGGCGGTATTGGCCCACGGGATATCGCGTATGATGCTCGCAGCGGCAGTCTTGGTGGAACAACCTATTTTGGTGGTACTGCCGAAGTACAGTTCCCGATTTTTGGTATGCCGAAAGAGCTTGGACTTCGCGGCGCGCTGTTTGCTGATGCTGGTACCGTGTTCAATTATGCTGGATATAAGGCATTCAATCAGATCAACGGTCGTACAATTGGTACGGGTGGCTTTCCGATTGGTGGTTGTGTAGGCACAAATGTAGCGCCTGCGTTTACTCAGGGTAACTGCCTAAGTGTCGTCGATAAGAGCACGATCCGCAGCTCGGTTGGTGTTGGTCTTCTTTGGCAGTCACCACTTGGTCCAATCCGGTTCGATTATTCGTTCCCAATCACCAAGGACAAGTACGACCGCACACAGGCCTTCCGGTTCTCGGGTGGCGGCAAGTTCTGACCTTTTATCAGACTACGGAGCAGCGGCGCATTTGATGCGCCGCTTCATTGTGTCATGAGCAGCAAAACAGCCTTCTTTTCTGCGCCAAAGCGCATGACTTTGTCTCAATTGGCCGAAATAGCCGGTTGCGCCGTGCCAGCCGCGGCAAACCCTGAGCTTGAATTTGACGGCATTGGACCATTGGATATGGCAGGTCCGTCAGACGTAACGTTTCTTGATAATCCGCAGTACGTATCACAGGCCGCAACCACTACAGCAGGTGTTTGCATTGTGGGGCAGCGCCACGCAGGCAAAGTGTCCGCATCTACCATTGAGCTGGTAGCACGCGAGCCTTACCGTGCTTTTGCCAAGATTGCGGCTGCTTTCTTCCCGGCGTCCATGCGTCCTCAGTCCATTTTCGGGGCGACAGGTGTATCAGCAGGTGCTTTTGTGCATCCAGATGCACGTCTCGAAAAGGGCGTGATTGTTGATCCCGGCGCTATTGTTGGAGCGGGAGCTGAAATCGGCTCAAATACCGTCATCTGCGCCAATGCTGTAATTGGCCCCGGCGTGACGATTGGCAGGGACAGTGCTATTGGCCCAAACGTCGCCATCACACATTCGCATCTGGGAAACCGCGTTATCGTGCATGCCGGTTGCAACATTGGTCAGGATGGCTTTGGCTTTGCCATGAGCCCTGCTGGCCATCTCAAGGTGCCGCAGGTCGGGCGTGTCATCATTCAGGATGATGTCGAGATTGGTGCAGGCACCTGCGTAGACCGAGGCATGAACCGCGACACCGTGATCGGTGAAGGCACAAAAATCGACAATATGGTGCAGATCGCTCATAATGTTGTGGTCGGGCGCCATTGCGTGATCGTGGCGCAGGTAGCACTTGCCGGCAGTTCAAAGCTCGAGGACTTTGTCGTGATTGGTGGTCAGGCTGGTGTCATTGGCCACGCAACAGTGGGCATGGGTGCGCAAATTGCTGCAACCAGTGCTGTGGGCCGTGATGTGCCGCGCGGTGAGCGTTGGGCGGGAACGCCTGCCAAACCCATCAAGCAATTGTTCAAGGAAATGACGGCTCTGGATCGTCTCACACGTGGGAAAACATCCGCATCAGAGCCAGATAAAGAAAAAACCGAGGGGCAGGGCTGATCCATGACAGAGATTGCAGAAGCACCGCAAACGCTGGAATCCATCGATATCCAGAAGATCATGCACCTTCTGCCGCACCGCTACCCGTTTCTACTGGTTGATAAAATCATCGAGATCAAGGGCGCGCAGTCCTGCATCGGCATCAAGAATGTCACCTATAACGAGCCACAGTTTCAGGGGCATTTCCCCGGCCAGCCCATTTTGCCGGGCGTCATGATTATCGAGGGCATGGCGCAGGCGGCGGGCTGTGCGGCACTCGTCTCAGGCGGGGCTGGGGAGCGCGCCAAGATGGTCTATTTCATGACTGTCGATAAAGCAAAGTTCCGCAAGCCAGTCGTTCCTGGCGATGTGCTTGAATACCATATGAGCCTCATCAACCGCCGCAAAAACATGTGGTGGTTCAAGGGCATAGCGAAAGTGGCTGGAACAGTTTGTGCCGAAGCAGAGCTCGGTGCCATGATTATTTCGGAATAACGGTCAAAAGCCTTTTCAGTTCCGTCCAATAGACATCCAAAGAAGGGGAATCCCTTGAATAACATTCATCCCATGGCCGCTGTTGATGCCAAAGCCAAACTGGGCGATGGCGTGACCATTGGCCCGTTCTGCGTCGTTGGTCCTGATGTAACACTCGGCGACGGTGTAAACCTGATCAGTCACGTGGCTGTGGCGGGCGTTACCACCATTGGTGCCAGAACGCGCGTATTTCCCTTCGCTTCCTTGGGGCATGAGCCACAGGATCTGAAGTTCAAGGGTGAGAAATCCACCCTCATTATCGGGAGTGATTGCACCATTCGCGAAGGGGTAACGATGAACCCCGGCACTGAAGGCGGCACCATGACCACGGTTGTGGGTGACAAGTGCACGTTTCTCGCCAATGCGCACGTTGCCCATGACTGCAAGGTTGGCAATGGCGTGATTTTCTCAAACAACGTGCTGCTGGCGGGCCATTGCACCATTGGCGACTACGTCATTCTGGGCGGCGGATCAGGCGTGCATCAGTTCGTGCGTGTGGGTGATCATGCTTTCATTGGTGCCATGACTGGCATTGGTGACGATGTGATTCCCTACGGAATGGCAGTCACGCCAAACCGGGCAGGGCATCTCTCTGGCCTCAACATCATTGGTCTCAAGCGCCGTGGTTTCACACGTGAGCATATCCATGAGTTGCGTCGTGCCTACCGCCTGCTGTTTGCCAATGAGGGCACACTCAAAGAGCGGGTTGAAGATGTCGCTTCTGAGTTTGAAGAGCACCCGCTGATCCATGAAATTCTGGACTTCATCCGGGCTGGTGGCGACCGGTCCATCTGTGTTCCGGGCGATGGCGATTGAGCACTTCAGGGCACAATAGTCAGTCCCTGACAGTTGCAATCATTGCTGGTGAATCCTCAGGTGATCAGCTTGGAGCCTTGCTGATCCGCAGGATGCGCGAGCAGTCAGCGATTCCGATAAATTTTATGGGTGTTGGCGGCCCCTTGATGGAAGCTGAGGGCCACAAAAGCCTGTTTCCAATGTCTGATATCGCCGTCAATGGCGTGGTTCCGGTCATCAAGCGTTTGCCGTCTTTGCTGCGCAGCATTGATCAGGCTGCCAAGGGTGTGGCTGCTGCAAAGCCCGATATCGTTGTCCACATCGATGCGCAGGATTTCAACAAGCGCGTGGCAGGCAAGTTGAAAGCTGTTGCGCCCAACATTCCGCTTATAGGCTACGTATCACCCACCGTTTGGGCCTGGAGGCCTGGGCGCGCGAGGAAAATAGCGCCCCTTTTCAAGAAGTTGCTGGCGGTTCTTCCCTTTGAGCCTGAGGCTCACAAGCGCCTCGGCGGACCTGAAACAGTCTATGTCGGGCACCCATTGCTCGAGAAAGTAGAGGCATTTACCGCGACCAAAGAGGAGAAACAGCGTGCGGCTTCCGAGCCATACACATTGCTCCTTTTGCCCGGCAGCCGCAATTCCGAAACCAGCCGCCTGCTTCCAGCCTTTGGCGAGATGGTGGCAGAACTGGCAAAGCGCATGCCGGATGTGCGTCTGGTCATTCCTGCTGTTCCCCATCTTCTGGCGCAAATCGAACAGGCCGTTGCATCATGGCCAATCAAGCCAGAGATTGTGCTTGGCGAAGAAGCCAAGTGGCGTGCCTTCCGCACAGCGCGCGCCGCCTTGGCTGCATCAGGCACGGTTACGTTGGAGCTGGCTTTGGCGCGCGTGCCTACTGTTTTGGTTTACAGAGTAAGCCCCATAGAAGCTGCAGCTGGAAAAGTGCTGATCAAAATTCCCTATGTCGCTTTGCCAAGCCTGATATTAGAGCGCAAATTGATTCCGGAGTTTTTGCAGCACTGGACAACCGCCGAGATAACCGACAGCGTCGTTGCGTTATTGAAAGACGGCCCCTTCCGCGAGGCGCAGCTTTCAGGGTTCGATGAAGTCAGGCGTATTATGAGCGAGGGCATTGAAAGCCCAAGTCGAAGAGCGGCTGAAATCATTCTTGAGCAGATTGAAAGCACAAAAAAAGGGGCCTGAGGCCCCTTTTTCATTATTCATGCAGAGCCAGCTCAGCGGCGCTGGGCCACAGGCACGTAATCGCGTGTAGGCGCGCCGGTATAGAGCTGGCGCGGGCGGCCGATTTTCTGGCCTGGATCTTCGATCATTTCCTTCCACTGGGCAATCCAGCCGACAGTGCGCGCCAGTGCAAACAGCACTGTGAACATCGAGGTCGGGAAGCCCATGGCCTTCAGGGTGATGCCTGAATAAAAGTCGATGTTCGGGTAGAGCTTCTTATCAATGAAATAAGGATCGCTGAGTGCAATGCGCTCCAATTCCATCGCGACGTCCAGCAAAGGATCATCCTTGATGCCAAGTTCGGCCAGCACTTCATGCGTTGTCTTCTGCATGATGCGGGCGCGTGGATCGTAGTTCTTGTAAACGCGGTGACCAAAGCCCATCAGGCGGAATGGATCATTCTTGTCCTTGGCCTTGGCAATGTACTTTGGAATGTTCTCGACGCTGCCGATTTCAGCGAGCATCTTCAGGGCTGCTTCGTTGGCGCCGCCGTGGGCAGGACCCCAGAGGCAGGCAATGCCGGCGGCAATGCAGGCAAACGGGTTTGCGCCGGAAGAACCGGCAAGACGCACGGTAGAGGTCGAGGCGTTTTGCTCGTGGTCAGCGTGCAGGATGAAGATCCGATCCAACGCGCGCGACAGGATCGGGTTCACCTTGTAGTCCTCAGCCGGAACCGCAAAGCACATGCGCAGGAAGTTCGAGGAATAATCGAGGCTGTTCTGCGGATAAACGAAGGGCTGGCCCACAGTGTACTTGTAGGCCATGGCGGCGAGCGTTGGCATCTTGGCGATCATCCGCATCGAGGCAATCATGCGCTGCTGGGGATCAGAGATGTCCGTTGAGTCGTGATAGAAGGCTGACATCGCGCCAACAGCAGCTACCATAACAGCCATCGGGTGCGCATCGCGGCGGAAGCCTTGATAGAAGCGCGCCATCTGCTCATGCACCATGGTGTGGCGTGTCACGCGGTAGTCAAAATCGGATTTCTGGGCAGCTGTTGGCAGTTCTCCGTAAAGCAGGAGATAGCAGGTTTCCAAAAAGTCACCGTGCTCGGCCAGCTGCTCGATCGGGAAACCGCGATAAAGAAGCACGCCTTCATCACCATCAATGTAGGTGATCTTGGATTCGCAGGCAGCCGTTGATGTGAAGCCGGGATCGTAGGTGAACATGCCGGTCTGCGCGTAAAGTTTGCCGATATCGATCACATCAGGGCCGATACTGCCCTTTTTGGTGGCCAAATCGAGAACCTTGTCATCAACCTTCAACGTAGTGGAATGAGCAGTCATCGGACGAAATCCTTCACAATCGGTAGGACCGGCAAAGCCCACTTTTTTATTGTGCAATGCGGTATGAAAACATGACTATCGCATTGCTGGCCTGTCAGCAAGTAAGGCTTCCGTCTTAATGACGACAGGCGGTTAACCCCGCACGGTCATGATCCGGTGCGCCACCAATGTGGCATAGGCCGCAAGCATCAATCCCAAAGCGAGTGCAAATCCGTGCTTGCCGAATTGATCCATGCTCAGGCCGACCAATGGCGGCCCTGCCACCAGCCCAACGGAGTAAAGCATCACGAATGCAGCATTGGCATTGGCGAGTTCCATGCCGGAAAAACGTGCGCTCAGGTGGGCAAGACCAACGGTATACAATCCGCCAGTGAAGCCACCCCAGATGAAAAGAACAGTCGCAAAAATACGGAAATCATAGAGCGCAAAAGGCATGGCCATGCAGCCAACAACCCCGGCGAGTGCGCACATCAGCAGCACTTTGCGCCTGTCAAAATGATCGGACAGCCAGCCAATCGGAATTTGCGATATCACATTGCCAGCGGCAACAATGCTGATGAGAGTAGCGGCAGAAACCTCGCTCATGCCGTTGCGGATGCCATAAGCCGGGAAAAGCGCAAAACCGCCGGTTTCAATCGAACCAAAAACAAGGGCCGCTAAGGTGGCAACCGGTACTGCAAGCATGATTGGGATCACGCGGGATTTTCCGTGGCTCTCGATTGAAGGCATGTCGGGACCCGACAGGGCTAGCGGTATAAGCGCCACCAGAAAAAGTGCAGCACCAGCGACATAGGGCATGGCACCTGTCGTGCCTGTCAAAGTCAGCAGCAATGGCCCTGAGGCAAACCCCAGAGACAATACTGTTGCGTAGACACCCATCACCACGCCGCGTTTGTCAGGCGGCGCTGCTGACGTGATCCAGTATTCCGACAACACAAACAATGTGCCGATTGTGACACCGAAGGTGAACCGCAAGGGAAACCACCAGACAAATGGCAAAAGATAAAACCCGATGGCTGTTGCTGAGCTCAGCAGAACAGAACCAAGGATCATGGCTCTGATGCCAAGCCGCGCTGCCAGTCGCGGCACGAAGGGCAGGGCACACAAGGTTCCCACTCCCGCTATCGCGGTGTTGAGACCAGAAAGGGTGGCAGAAACCTGCATGCGTTCCATCGAGATGGCCAGCAGCGGAATGTACAGGCTGAGCGAGAAACCAACGACTGCAATCAGAGCGATGGCATAGGTCAGTTTGGCGCGGGTGGAACTTGAAACGGTCAAACCGTTTCTCTCAGGAACTTGCGGTTGCGCTCATAGTAGAAAGGCACAGGCGCATCACGCTCAAGGCCAAGAGCCAGACGCTGGCGCAATTCTCCCACAATCACCTGCGTGATGACCGGCAAGTCCAGCGACGAGGCATCATCAAGCGATATCCAGACAAGCTCGGTGAGTTCCGCGTCAGGCCCAATATCACGTTTGATTTCGCCACCCACGGATTGACGCGTCGTCGCAAAGAACCGGGTATCAAAGCGCCTTGGACGACCGGGCGGCGTGATGGCACGCGCCACAAAATGCAGGGAATCCGGTGTGGGGTGATACCCCTCGGCCCCAAACTCTGCCCAGACACCGGAGGGTGTTTTGGCTGGCGCGCCGTAGTCCTTCGTGCCGATGATCAGGCCCGTTTCCTCGAATGTTTCGCGGATGGCTGACATCGCCAGCGCGCGGCAACGTTGTGGCGTCATGCGCGGGCAGGCGGCCATCAGGCGTGCCTCCATGCGCGGTGCAAGAGCGCCTGAAGCCACCATGCTGCGGTCTCCGGCATCCATGCGACCACCGGGAAACACATATTTGCCGGGCATGAAACGCAATGACATGTTGCGCTTGCCCATCAGCATCTTTGGCTTCTTCGATTGCGTATCAAGTACGATCAGTGTGGCCGCATCGACAGGCCGCATGGGCGCGCTTGTACGGCTGCGCACTTCCGAATCGAGTTTGACAGTCAGATCGTTCATGCTTTCTTGGATACACCTGACGCAGTCGCAGGCATAGCGTGATAGTCACCCTTGGGGTCAAAACCATGCAGGCGCATGCCCCATTGCATGCCAATGATAGAGCCTTTGACCGGCTGCATGAAAAGCATGGTTAGAATGAACGTCAAAGGCAACCAGACCGAGAAATGCACCCAAAGCGGCCAAGGATTGGCTGACATCTCGTTGGCCAGAATAAACGGCACGATCAAATGGCCGACGATCATGATTGTGATGTAGGGAGGCAAATCATCCGAGCGATGCCCATCCAGCTTTTCATTGCAGGTAGAGCACACAAGTGCCGGCTTCAGAAAGCCGCTGAACAGTTTGCCTTCGCCACACTGCGGGCAGCGGCAGCGAAAACCCTTCCACATGGCATCGCCCGTGGATCGTTCACCAGTGCTCATCTTGCCTGTTGTCATGTCCAGTTCTCGCAATCTATCGTTTGCGGGACTTCCGCCCCGGATAGCGCACGGGTTTCATCTCGCCCCTGCGGCGCAGCAAGCCGCGCTTGCTGTCTACGGGTTTCATATAGCGTCCTTTGGACAAAATTTCGAACCTTAAAGCGCCTGCCATGGGGAGTGCTTCAGCAAGTCGCACCTCTACGGTGTCTCCAAGACGAAAACCTTCGCCGGTGCGCTCGCCAATCATGGCTTGTGCTGCTTCATCGTAGCGGAAGAAATCCGCGCCCAGTGTTGATGCGGGCACAAAGCCATCTGCGCCGGTTTTGGTGAGTTTCACAAACAGGCCAGACTTGGTGACGCCTGATACGCGCCCTCCAAATTTTGCGCCGATATGGTCTGCAAGATGCGCCGCAATCAGACGGTCGTAAGTGTCGCGCTCCGCTACCATGGCGCGCCGCTCTGTCGCTGAAATCTTGGTGCCGATATCGCGCAGTTTTTCTGGCGTCATATCGGGCAGGCCATCCTTGCCCAGCCCAAGGCTGCGGATGAGTGCCCGGTGCACAATCAAGTCGGAATAGCGGCGAATGGGCGAGGTAAAATGCGCGTATTTGCGCAGGTTCAAGCCGAAGTGGCCAATGTTGTCAGGGGAGTATTCCGCCTGAGACTGGCTGCGCAGCACCATGTCGTTGATCAGCGCTCCGTGCTCTGAGCCCTCAACAATGGCCAATGTCCGGTTGAACAACGCGGGCTTCAGAGCGCCTGCCTTTGGCAGATCGATATCCAGCGTTTTCAGGAATGTGCGTAGGCTTTCCATTTTCGCCAGCGACGGCTCATCGTGGATGCGGAAGATGAGGGGCTGTCGCTTGTCGATAAGCGTCTCAGCCGCGCAGACATTGGCGAGGATCATCATCTCCTCAATCAATCGGTGCGCATCCAGGCGCTCACGCACCACAACATCGGCCACCTTGCCATCCGCATTGAGGATGATCTTGCGCTCTGGCAAATCGAGATCAAGCGGCTCACGCTGGTCGCGCGCTGTCTTCAAGGCGTCATAGGCAGCCCAGAGTGGTTTCAGCACTGTTTCCAGCAGAGCCGCAGCCTTTGCCTCCCCACGTCCGTCTATGGCGGCCTGCGCCTGCTCATAGGCGAGCTTGGCGGCAGAGCGCATCATGATGCGGTGGAAGGTGTGGGATTTCTTGCGCCCGTCAGCGCCGATCACAACACGAACAGCAATAGCCGGGCGGTCCTTGTCAGGCACAAGTGAGCAAAGATCATTCGAGATGCGCTCCGGCAACATCGGCACAACCCGGTCCGGGAAATAGACCGAATTGCCGCGCAGGAACGCCTCATCATCCAAAGCTGACCAAGGCGTCACGTATGCTGAAACATCAGCAATCGCGATGGAGAGAATGAAGCCATCCGGATTGGCAGGATCATCATCCGCGATCGCATGCACTGCGTCATCGTGGTCCTTGGCATCAATCGGATCAATGGTGATCAAGGCGAGTTTGCGCCAATCCTCGCGCCCTTCGAGCGTTGCTGGTTTTACTGCCTCTGCTGCCTCGATCACATTGTCAGGAAAGACATGCGGAATGCCCTGGGCATGGATCGCAATCAGGCTGGCTGCCTTCTCTGACGATACATCGCCAAGACGCTCGACGACCCGCGCGGTTTTCAGGCCAAGGCGCGACTCGCGGATTGTTTCCACGGCAATAAGTTCACCGTCTTCAGCGCCCTTGGCGTCATGGGCATCAATGACGATTTCACGCCCCAGTGCTTTCTTGTCGATGGGCAGCAACCGGCCTCCACCGCTGCCATGGGCCCGGAACACGCCGATGGTTTGCTGCGGGCGCGCCGCCAGCACTTTCAGCACGCGTGCATAGAGATCATCCTGATGCTTGCCCCGGCCAAGGCGATCTATTTTCAGAATGACCTGATCGCCCACGCCGGGCTGTATGCGCTCGCGCCTTGGAATGTTGAGGCGAATGACTGGCGCGTCGTCGCCAGCCCATTCCAATGGGCGTGCCAGCAACTCACCGTCACGATCCCGCCCGGTGATTTCAGCTGCAAAAACCGGCGGCAAGGATTTCCGCCTTGGCGCATCATCATTGCGCGTGGTGTTTGCGTCGCTGCGCTTCACTCCGTCTTGGCTTTCGGCTTGGCTTTTGCTGCAGGTTTTTTGGCCGCAGCTTTCTTTGCAGGCGCTTTCTTGGCTTCCTTGTCAGCAGCAGGCTTTTTCGCTGCAGGCTTCTTTGCGCCAGCTTTCTTCGAAGGTCCCATGGCCTGACGTGCGCGGATCAGATCCAGCGCCTGCTCAAGCGTAATCGCATCTTTCTCGATGGTTTTGGGAATGGTTGCATTCACATCCGACCATTTCACATAGGCACCGTACTTGCCGTCAAGCACCTGCACTTCACCCCCGTCTGGGTGACTACCAATCGGGCGACCAGCAGGCGCGGCACCGCGGCGGAAACCGCCCGGACCCTTGGCCAATTTGGTGGCGATCAGATCAACCGCGCGGTTGAGGCCAATGGTCAGCACATCCTCTCCCGCCGTCAGATTGGCATAGGTCTTGAGGTGCTGCACGTAGGGCCCGAAACGGCCATTGTTGGCCATAATGGGTTCGCCATCATCGGGGTGCTTACCCACTTCGCGGGGCAGGGCGAGGAGTTGCAGCGCCTGCTCCAGCTCGATGCCATTGAGCGAAATACCTTTTGGAATTGAAGAGCGTTTGGGCTTTTCGCCTTCACCCAGCTGCACGAAAGGTCCAAACCGGCCCGAACGTGCAGTGACAGGCAGGCCTGTGACAGGATCATTGCCAAGAATACGCGCGCCATCGGGGCCAAATCCGGCTCCGCCTTCGCCTTCACCGTCAACCGGTGCGACACCAAAGGGCCGTGTGTTGCGGCATTCAGGATAGTTCGAGCAACCAATGAACGGACCCGTTTTGCTGAGCTTCAGGCCCATGCGGCCAGTGCCACAGCGAGAGCAGGCGCGGGTGTCCTCGCCATTCTTTCCCTTGGGGAAAAGATGCGGCCCCAGCAGATCATCCAGCTTGTCGAGCACTTCAGTGGTGCGCAATTCCTTGGTGCCGCCAATGGCGGCAGAGAAGTCATGCCAGAACTGGCGCATGACCTCTTTCCACTCGATCTCGTTGTTCGAAATGCGGTCCAGTTGGTTTTCAAGGTTCGCCGTGAAATCAAACTCCACGTAGCGCGCAAAGAAGCTTTCGAGAAACGCTGTTACCAGACGCCCCTTGTCCTCGGCCACAAGGCGCTTCTTGTCGATACGGACATACTCGCGGTCACGCAGCACCTGCAGTGTGGAGGCATAAGTGGAAGGGCGACCAATGCCGAGCTCTTCCATCTTTTTTACAAGCGACGCTTCCGTAAACCGTGGTGGCGGCTCGGTGAAATGCTGCGTGGAGACGATGTTTTCGCGCTTCAGGTCTTCACCCTTGCGCATGAGAGGCAGGCGACCGCCGTCCTCATCGTCTTCATCGTCCTTGTCTTCGTTGTAAAGCGTTAGGAAGCCATCAAACCGCACGACCTGGCCAGTGGCGCGCAAATCCAGCTTGCGCTCGCCAGCGGTGGCCAGGACATCAACGGTTGTGCGCTCAAGCTCCGCCGATTCCATCTGGCTCGCCATGGTGCGCTTCCATATGAGTTCATAGAGTTTGGCCTCATCAGAACCCAGATATTTGCGCATCTGGTCCGGTGTGCGCCAGACGTCAGTCGGGCGAATGGCTTCGTGCGCTTCCTGCGCGTTCTTGGCCTTGGTCGAATAGGCACGCGGTGTGCCGGGCAAATAACGATCCCCAAAATCATTGGCGATCAACCGGCGTACGCCAGCCACGGCTTCGCCTGCCATCTGAACGCCGTCAGTCCGCATATATGTGATAAGACCCGTCGTTTCACCGCCAATATCCACGCCTTCATAAAGCTTCTGCGCCACGCGCATGGCGATGGCCGGGGCCAGACCAAGCTTGCGGGATGCTTCCTGCTGCAAGGTGGAGGTTGTGAAAGGCGGGTAGGGATGGCGCTTGGCAGGCTTCGATTCAATGGATGTCACCTGAAACGCAGCCTTGTCGAGCGCAGCCTTGAAAGCCGTTGCATCCGCTTCATTGCCGATATCAAGCCGTGTGATCTTCTGGCCGTCTGCGCCAACAAGCTTGGCGGCAAAGCTGTCGCCTTTTTCGGTCTTGAGGTTGGCGGTCAATGACCAGTATTCCCGCGAGACAAAGCGCTCGATGTCCATTTCACGGTCGCAGACAAGCCTGAGCGCGACAGATTGCACACGGCCAGCTGAGCGCGCACCCGGCAGTTTGCGCCAAAGCACGGGCGAAAGATTGAAACCCACGAGATAATCCAGCGCGCGGCGGGCGAGATAGGCGTCCACCAATGCCTGATCGATAGGGCGGGGCGCGCGCATCGCCTCATCTACTGCCTGTTTGGTAATGGCATTGAACGTCACGCGCTCAACCTTCACGTCTTTCAGGGCGCGTTTGTTTTTCAGAATTTCCAGAATATGCCAGGAAATCGCTTCCCCTTCGCGATCCGGGTCAGTTGCCAGAATGACTTTTTGCGAGACTTTGGCAGAGGCTGCGATATCCGACATGCGCTTGGTCGCCTTGCCGTCAATCTCCCACAGCATGTTGAAATCGGCTTCGGGATCAACCGAACCGTCTTTGGCAGGCAAATCCCTGACATGGCCGAACGAGGCAACCACCTCATAATCCTTGCCAAGATACTTGTTGATCGTCTTCGCCTTGGCGGGAGACTCGACAATGACCAGATTGCTCACGCGGTGTAGCCCCTTCGCATGCCCTCAATGCGGCATGATTTGGCGCGATACATGGGGAAGACTGGCCTCGCTGTCAAACCGACGCTTGTTGAAAGGTGCATTTGGTTCTATCCGCTGGTCTTTATCATGAGCATTTCACCAAGCGCCGCATACACATTTCCCCA
>JBOFGV010000059.1:0-3070 GCA_051649305.1 Beijerinckiaceae bacterium | reverse complement strand
ATGGGGGCTGCGCCTGCAGCAATGGGTATGGGACTTTTGATCCGCAGCGTGTTTTGCATCGGCGCAATCACAGCTTTGTCACCCGTTAATCAGGGTGCTTCGATACAGACTGCTTCTCTTGTTACGCCATCGGCTCAGGCAGCTGCCGTGCAGATCGCGCGTCTGTGCGAAGCTGATGTATCGCTATGCAAAAAGGCTGCCCTCGCTGCTGGCCGTTCCGCCAGTGAGGCCTTGATCGTAAACTCGCGTGATGGGCAGCGGCCGAGAACCTGAAGTTTCTTGGCGTTGGCGGCTTGTGGCCAGAGACTGACCGCAAGTTCTGAAATGGCTGACAAGAGCCGGTCGTTGCCCGGCCTATACTCTTTCAACGACAAGAATCTGCTTACGGAGCAGAACTCGCTGGCCTCTATCCTTGAGCGCTGTTCGCGCCTACATGCTACCGGAAAGGTCGCGCCTCGTCCCCGCGGCCTGCATAGTGGCACACCCTATTGAGCTGAACGCGATGGCAATCTCTGAAATTATTGATGATTTTTCTATACTCGATGATTGGGAGGATCGTTACCGCTATGTGATCGAGTTGGGTAAAGGCCTTGAACCTTTGTCTGAAGCCGAGCGCTCGGAGGCCAATCGTGTTCGCGGCTGTGCCAGCCAAGTCTGGTTACAGTTTGATCCCGACACCAGCCAGTCACCAGCTCGTTTGAGCTGGCGTGGCGACAGCGACGCCTTGATTGTCAAAGGTCTCGTAGCGCTCACGCTGACTTACTTCAATGGCAAGACCGCATCAGAGGTGGTTGCCTCCGATGCACTGGCCCTGTTCAGGCAGCTTGGCCTTGCCGAGCACCTCACACCCCAAAGGTCAAACGGCTTACGGGCCATGGTTGAGCGTATCCGTCAGGATGCCACATCACTCCTGTAAACAGGCATGACAATCGGGCGGGCATCACAGGCTTGCCAACTCGACATGGGAAGGCTCGGCTTGCCATGGGCCTCGCTTGATAAACCATAATGGCTGGCCAATCGCCCCAAAGCGAGATCCAGCACGACCTTCGCCGCCCTTGCCGGCCATTGCCGTTCCCTTTCGATGTCGGCCAAACCTTTCAGAAAGCCGCAGACATCGATCAGAATGCCCGCCAAATCTGGTCCAACGGCATCAAGCGCCTTACGCACCCGCTGACGAGCGGCAATCGTGGCGTCAGTCGGATCTGAGCGATCTCCCGAGCGCGCAGAAGATGCCACAGCTGCCGTCCAGTTGGCTGTGACGCGCGGGAGCATCTGGGCATAGGTCATTTCAGCACGAAGACGCTCGCCTGCGGCGAACCTTGCGTCATCCAACATGGGAGAACCGTCCCGGTTGCGTCGCCGCCGAAGCCAGGCAAGCGGGCTTTCCGCATCATTGAGCCTTACGGGGCGGCCTTCCTCCCCCGCAATTGTTCCTTCTGATTCCTCGCGATGCTGGCTCAGGTAACTTTCGCCCTCTGGCGCGTTGACCCGTCGGGCCATCATCCGCCCTGCCTCGCTCAATATGAACCGCTTCCCCGGTCCTGCACCCATCTCAAGCAAGCCGCGCCGGAGCCATTCAGCGACCATCTCGCGTGGAAGGGTGCCAGACACCGTGGACAATTTGCGCCGTGACAGGATCATCACCACGCGCCCTTGATCCAGCGGGTCATCCGCCAGCGAAGCGCCTGGCAACTGAAGATGGCGCAGCGCTCGCTCGAGCTGGCGCGCCAGGCGCACGCCGTCATCGGCCTGATCGGCCGCTGTCATCGTCACCGGAATTGTCATAAGGCACCTATGTTCATGTTATGTTCTTTTAGGAATATACTCCCCATCACGCTTTGGCAAGCCCGTTTGTTTGCTCTGGGCGAAATCTGGATTGAATTCACGTTTGTGCCAGATTCGCAGGCAAAGTTTGAGGATTCCACCCTTGTCGGAGGCAAAACGGTGGAAAGCGTCACGCGCCCCGCCGGCGCGTCTGTCCCAGCCCCATTTCCTTGGCAAGCTGGGAACGCGCCTTGGCATAGTTTGGAGCAACCATGGGATAATCAGCGGGCAGCCCCCATTTTTCCCGGTAGGCTTCCGGCGACATGTTGTATTGCGTACGCAAATGCCGTTTCAAAGATTTGAATTTCTTCCCATCCTCCAAACAAACAATGTATTCGGGATGGACGGATTTCTTGACCGCAATAGCAGGCTTGCTGAGTTCCTGAGGCTGCTCCGCTGGGCCAGCATCAATCCGCGTCAACGTGCCATATATGGTACGAATCAGATCGGGCAATTCTGATGACGCAACTTGGTGGTGGCTGACATAAGCCGCCACAATCTGCGCCGTGAGTGCCACTGGGTCTTTCACGTTTGCATTGTCCATGGAACGACCCTGTTTGATTGCCGGGAATCCACAACAACCCGACTCATTTTTACTTGGAAATACAGTAGGCGGTGTGCCTGCTTATTTCAATGCCTTTCGGTTTTACTGACTATCATTGACGCCCTTCAAGTCTGTTTGCATAAAAGTTCTGAATCATCAGCGGCTGGCTTGCACGGCGCCTCCGCCAACCCTATTGCATGTCAAATGCGCCATAGGCGCGCGATCCACACGCTTGCCACGAAGATGTTCTGATTTCGCATACCGAACAGAGCTGAACTTTCGGCTGCATATCCTCCAACCACTCAATCTTTCGCGGGCTGGCCAACAATGACCGATGAAAAAAGAATTTTTGCGCCAATCGCTGCACGCAAGGATCACAGTTTTACCCTGCACGGCCAATCAATTCAGGATGAGTATGCGTGGTTAAAGGCCGAAAATTGGCGCGAGGTTTTGAAAGATCCGGCCAAACTGCCGGATGAAATTCATGCGCATCTCGTTTCAGAAAATGCATACACTGAGTCAATTCTCGGTTCTCTGACGGCGCTGAAGTCTGAGCTGATCAGGGAGATGCGCGGGAGAATCAAGGAAGACGATTCATCTGTACCTGCGCCCGATGGAGCCTATGCGTATTTTTCCCGCTTCCGCACCGGCGGGCAGCATGCCCTGATTGGACGCCAGCCGCGCGATGGCGGCGATGAGACC
>JBOFGV010000058.1:0-50030 GCA_051649305.1 Beijerinckiaceae bacterium | reverse complement strand
AGCACTACAGGCGCAAGATTACTGCACAAGACCTTTGCACGATTGGTTCGCGCATCACCACGGTCAACTGCGTCTGGCATCAGCACCCCCCACCCTGGCCCTCCCCACCGCAAGCGGGGGGAGGGCATGCTCCTCACGGCGTTCATTGTTGGGATTCCCCCTTTGGTTTTTTCATCGAATCCAGCGGATTCGCGGACTCACTCCCTCCCCCCGCTTGCGGTGGGGAGGGCTGGGGTGGGGGGACGATCTCTGTCTCAACATGACCGATAGTGGCGAGCACCGTATCAATCACGCCGTCAATATTCTCGCGCACTTCATGGTTCCAGAAGCGCAGGGTGCGATAACCGTTGGCAGCAAACCATTGGTCGCGCTTTTCATCCTGAAGAGCACGAGAAGGCGTGCCATGCTGGCCGCCATCAATCTCGATAATCAGCTTAAGGCCGTGATGGGCGAAGTCAGCAAAGTAGGGACCAACAGGCACCTGCCTGCGAAAGTGCCCGCCAACGTCAAGCTGGCGCAATCTGAACCAGACGCGGCGCTCTTCCAGTGTCGCGTTGCGACGCAATGCCCGTGCACGTCCGGTCCGCGGGTCAGCACGATCCTTTGTGTCTGGCATGAGCGCCCCCCACCCTGGCCCTCCCCACCGCAAGCGGGGGGAGGGAAGATTAATCCCCCCGCTTTGCATCAGAGGCTGGCCTTCAAGGCTTTGACGAACGCGGCGCGGTCTTCATCGGTGTTTACTTCGGTGTTGGCCACGATCAGCAGGTTGGCCACGGATTTGTCTCCGGGAATCAGGCGTGAAACCGGCACGCCGGCCAGTACGCCCTTTGCGGCCATTTTTTCGACAACAGCTGCAGCATCCGATTTCAGTTTCAGCGTGAACTCGTTGAAGAAGGTCTCGTTCAGCACCTTCACGCCCTTCACGCCTTCCAGCATGTCAGCCAGCGTCACGGCGTTGGCGTGGTTGATCTCGGCGAGTTGCTTCAGGCCCTTCTGGCCAAGGAGCGTCATGTGGATTGTGAAAGCGAGGCAGCAGAGGCCGGAGTTGGTGCAGATGTTGCTCGTCGCCTTGTCGCGCCGGATGTGCTGCTCGCGGGTGGAGAGTGTCAGCACGAAGCCGCGGCGGCCTTCGGCATCCACGGTTTCGCCCGAAAGACGACCCGGCATCTGGCGCACATACTTCTGCTTGCAGGCAAAGAGGCCGATGTAAGGCCCGCCATAGTTGAGGCTGTTGCCGATGCTCTGGCCTTCGCCCACCACGATGTCTGCACCCATGGCGCCAGGTGATTCAACAAGGCCCAGCGAGACAACCTCGGTCACAACCGCAATCAGCAGTGCGCCGTGCTTTTCGCAGGCCTTGGCGATGGGTGTAAGATCTCTGAGGTTGCCGTAGACATCTGGTGACTGCACGACGACGCAGGAGGTCTCTGCGTCGATCTGGCTGATGACATTCTCCTGTGCTTCAACATCTGTCGGCATCGACACCACGGTGTCGCTCGACATGGCGGAGAGGCCACGGATGACATCGGCGTAGTGCGGATGCAGACCGCCCGAGAGCACGGCCTTGCTGCGCTTGGTGACGCGGTGGGCCATCAGCACGGCTTCGCCCGCACCGGTGGAGCCATCATACATCGAGGCGTTGGCCACATCCATGCCGGTGAGGTTCGCAACTTGCGTCTGGAACTCGAAGAGATACTGCGTCGTGCCCTGCGCGATTTCTGGTTGATACGGCGTGTAGGAGGTCAGGAACTCCGAGCGCTGGATCAGGTGATCCACGGTGGCCGGCACATGGTGCTTGTAGGCACCTGCGCCCACAAAGAACGGCCCGCTGCTGGCCGTCACGTTCTTGGCAGCCAGTGCGCCAAGCGTGCGCTCCACGGACATTTCGCCCTGATAAAGCGGCAGATCAACCGGCTTTTTCAGCAGTTTTCCTGCAGGCACATTGGCAAAAAGCGCGTCGATGTTGGCAACGCCGATCTTGGCCAGCATGGCCGCGCGGTCATCAGTGGATAGGGGCAGATAGCGCATAGGTTTGCTCCTTGCCTTCTCCCCTGGGAGAAGGTGCCCTGCAGCGCAGGGCGGATGAGGGAGAAGCACGACGGTTCAGGGATTTCCCCTCATCCGTCATGCCTTGGCATGACACCTTCTCCCAAGGGAGAAGGAAAGGGGGTCAGCTGATAGTCTTCAGGTATGCCTGATAATCGGCTTCGCTCATCAGGCCATCGAGTTCGGCCTTGTTGGAAAGCTTGAGCTTGAGGAACCAGCCCTTGCCGGCAGAATCCTCATTCACTGTGGCAGGTGCAGCTTCAAGTGCAGCATTCACTTCAACCACGGTGCCGGACACCGGCGCGTAGACTTCGGAGGCGGCCTTGACGCTTTCCACCACAGCAGCCTCGCTGCCCTTGGCAACTGTCTTGCCCTTGGCTGGAAGCTCGACAAACACCACGTCGCCAAGCTGCTGCTGGGCGTAATCCGTGATGCCGACTGTGCCAACGTCGCCATCAACGCGGATGTACTCGTGGTCCTTGGTGTATTTCGTGGTCATGGGAGATGTCCTCTCGGCAGATTTCAGAGTTTCGGTGTCCGGTAGAAGCGGTTTGGCACCGCAGGCATTTTGGTGATTTGTGCTGGCAGTTCCTTGCCGCGCACCATCAGGATTACGGGCGTTCCCGGCGTAGCAAAAGCGGCCTCAACATAGCCCATGCCAACAGGGCCATTGACGCTGGGACCAAAGCCGCCGGAGGTGACGATGCCGATCTTGCGCGAGCCAACGAAAACTTCGGTGCCTTCGCGGGCAGGCTGGCGGCCTTCAGGCTGGATGCCGACACGCAGGCGGGATGTGCCCTCGCGCAGTTCTTTCTGGATACGGGCAGCGCCCGGAAAGCCACCTTCTTCACGGCGTCTTCTCTGGATAGACCAGCTCAGGCCCGCTTCAACTGGTGATGTTGTGGTGTCGATGTCGTGTCCGTAGAGGCAAAGCCCCCCTTCGAGACGAAGCGAATCCCGTGCACCCAGACCAATGGCCCTGACGCGGTCATCCGAGAGCAGCGCCCCCCAAATACGGCCAGCCTCATTGGCGGCGACAGAAATCTCGTAGCCATCCTCACCGGTATAACCCGAACGTGAGACATAGACCGGCGTTTTATCAAAATGCGTGGCAAAGGCCGTCATAAACAGCATGCCAGCGGTTGGTGCAAACTGTGCCAGAACTTCAGCGGCCAGTGGTCCCTGCAAGGCCAGAAGCGCCTGATCATCCCGGCGTTTCAGCGTCACGCCTTTGGGCAGTTTGGCGTTGAGATGCGCGTAATCCTGCTCCTTGCAGCCCGCGTTGACCACGAGGATCAATGTTCCTTCGGTGCCCGGTTCAGCTGGCCGCGTGACCATCAGATCATCCAGAATGCCGCCCTCATCATTCAGAAGCTGCGAGTAGCGCTGCTGGCCATGGGCGAGATTAAGAATATCGGCGGGAATCAGTGTTTCCAGTGCGCGGGCCACAGTCTCGTGCTTGCCGTCAGCTGCGATGAGATAGGCCTGCCCCATGTGGCTGACATCGAACAGGCCAGCGCTTTCGCGGGTCCAGTTGTGCTCTCCCATGATGCCAAGGGGATACTGCACAGGCATATCATAGCCTGCAAAGCCGACCATCTTGCCACCGGCGGCCACATGGGCACCGTGCAAGGGTGTTGTCAGAAGAGGAGCATCAGACGCGTTATCAGCCATCAGTCACCGTGGATAACAGAGCAAAGGACATCGCTCAGGGTTTCCCCTGTTCGACGCCCCCTCTGTCTTGGAACCTGAGAGATTTCACACGGGGTGTGCCGTGCTTACTCCGTCGGTGAGCCGCAACCCGCGAAGGTTGTCGCTGCTTTCCAGAGTGACAGGGATTTCAGAGGACTGAAACCACATCTGCGGTCCGTGGGCCTGAGCGTTTCCGGGGCGGTTGCGCCTTCGGCGTTTCGTGGTTGCCCACAAAAACTCTCCCGCAGGTTACTGTCTGTTGGGTTCCGCAAATAGCCCAAGCATCGGTCAAGTCAATGCCTGCGGTGCAGAATCCACTATCTTCTACGTGTTGAGCGCTGTGCCTGCGACCCGCTGGCATCAAGCCCAACAAGAATGTCGTATTCATCGCCCGGATCAAACTGCGTGATCGGCAGGACAATGTTCTCCTCAATGTGGGAGAACTCGGCCTGTGTATCCGAACCGGGAATTGTGACATTCACGCGGGCAGAGCGCTGCGTGACATTGTCCTTGCGGCGCTTGATGACAACGCGGACCGGCACGGAATAGCTGCCTGCCTTGCCGTTGGGGCCGAGCAACACGCGGCCCTCGATGCCAACGCGCAGGCGCAACTGATTGCCCTCAAAGATGCACTCGCGGGCTGTGTTAGTGATGGAGGCCTGAAACGAAACGCCGGAAGCAGAGCCACCCGAGCCAGCGCCACGGTAGCCCGCTGCATTCTCGATGATATCGATGGCAGGGCAGGTCTTTTCCTTTTCATCAACCTTCTGGGGCTGGATTGGCGGCGGTTCAGACGTGCCAAACAGGAAAAGGTTGCGCGCTGATGTGCCCACGCCTTGTGATTCCTGGCCAGGCGCAGAAGGGCGCGATTCACCACCCAAACCCGGAATGCCGCCACCGCAGGCACCCAGACCAAGGGACAAAGCCATTATCACCGGAACCGCAATACGCATCATTCACCCATATCGTTCAGTCAATCACAGCTTCTGTCGCATGAAAGTGGGCTTGTCGCCAAGAGGCAGTAGCCCGCTGTGTGTCCATAGCTCACTTCAGCGCCTGCAAGCCCTTCTCAAAACCTGCCAGTGCAAGTGGCAACCCACGGCCCTCGTTAGGCTTGTCAAAAATAATGAAGGTGGCGGTTGAGCCGTTGCTCATCTCTTTTTGCAGCTTGTCATCAATTTCTACCTCGGCAACGCAGCCCGATGGCACGCATTTGACAAAACCGGTGGAGCCGATGTCCTTGACCACAGGCTTGCCCTGCGCGTCTTTTTCAGTCGCACTTTCAACCCTCAGGCCAAGACCGCGCGGCAAAAGCACGCCAAGCGGGGCGATGACACGCAGGACAGGTTTGCGCACCGCAGGCTTGCCATCCGTGCCTGCCGCCTCGGCCACACGCAACACAACGACCACCACATTGATGTTAGAATCCTTGTCGTCAGCCACATTCTGGTAAAGGATGCACTGTTCTTCCTTGCCCTGCTGCTGCTCACAGCGCAGCTCCCAGTCGCTGAAGTTTCCACGCACAACACCCTGCGCCGTGGCCGGTGATGCCGGAATAAGCCCCGTAACAAGCGAGATGCCAAAAGCTGCAGCTTTTGTCTGGAGCCACATCGTGTTCTTCATGCCTATCCCGCGCGCCTGTGCCGGCGGCGCGGTCCTCTGATGGTTCAATTGATTCGTACCGTCATTGTAGCAATATTATGGTGTGTACCGCGACTGCCCTGTCAGCCGGGATTTTTAGTCAAGGGCGAGGCTTTTTCCAGCATTGTCAGCCTGTTGAGGCGTCGTATCAGACGCCAAGGCAATGCTTCCTTTCTCCTTCGCGCGTTTATGACGCATGAATTCTGGCAATATGTGGTTGAAACTGGGATTGGCCTGTGGTGAAAGGCGTGCATTGTGAGATGATTGCGGCTTCGCTATGCCCTGTCACTTGAAAAGTTCTGTATGCGGGCAATCTCCTGTATCCGGAGCGGACTGTAAGAAGGACGACGTATCATGCAAAAAGCATGGCAGCGCATCGCAGCGCTCTTCACAGGGTTGATTTTGCCATCTGCCTCAATGGCGCAGCAGGAGCGCGGTCTGGGCCAGCCCTATGACTGGCAGATGGGCCTGCAGGGCTCAGCATCGGAAATCATGGATTTCGTTGCTTCGTTTCACTCCGCGCTTTTCTGGCTGATCACGGTGATCTCGCTGTTTGTTCTGGGCTTGCTGGTTTACTGCGTCATCAAGTTCAACGAAAAAGCCAATCCGGTTCCTTCAAAAACCACCCACCACGTTGGTATTGAAGTGGCGTGGACGGTCATTCCTGTTGTTATCCTGATGGCTATCGTCATTCCTTCGTTCCGCCTGCTGAAAATGCAGGAAGAGATTCCGCCGGCTGATGTCGTGATCAAGGTGATTGGCAAGCAGTGGTACTGGACGGTCGAATACGCCAAGGATGCAGGCGGCTTTACATTCGATGCCATTATGCTGGACGACAAGCAGATTGCTGCTGAAATCGCCAAGGGCAAGAAGAAGGAAGAGGTGCCAAGGCTTCTGGCTGTTGACAACGAGGTTGTGTTGCCTGTTGGCAAGGTCATCCGTATTCAGGTGACAGCGGCCGACGTTCTGCACGCTTTCGCCATGCCATCCTTCGGCGTGAAGCGTGATGCAGTTCCCGGTCGTTTGAACGAAACATGGTTCAAGGCCACGAAGGAAGGCGTTTACTACGGTCAGTGCTCCGAGCTGTGCGGCACAAACCATGCCTTCATGCCAATGGCGATCCGCATTGTTTCGCCTGCCAAGTATGCCGAATGGCAGGAACTGGCGAAGAAGAAATATGCATCAACGCTGGATGACGGTGTTGTGAAGGTTGCAGGTCCAGTACCTGCTCAGCAGTAATTCGCAGAAAAGAAGAGCAGGAGATTATCATGGCAACAGCCGCCGCTCATCACGACGATCACGCCCACGGCATTCCTACCGGTTGGCGTCGTTACGTTTACTCCACCAACCACAAGGACATCGGCATGATGTACCTGATTTTCGCGCTGGTCGCGGGAATCATCGGTGGCGCTCTTTCCATCGCAATGCGTCTGGAGCTGGCTGAGCCCGGCCTGCAGTATTTCACCAATCCGCATACCTATAACTCCTTCGTTACGGCGCATGCCCTTGTCATGATCTTCTTCATGGTCATGCCTGCGCTGATCGGCGGTTTTGCCAACTGGTTCGTGCCCATCATGATCGGCGCGCCTGACATGGCTTTCCCGCGCATGAACAATATTTCGTTCTGGCTCCTGCCATCGGCTCTTGCCCTGTTGCTGATCTCTCTGTTTGTGCCCGGTGGTGCTGGCCCGAACGATTTGGGTGTCGGCGGTGGCTGGACCATGTATCCGCCGCTTTCCGGTTCGGCTGGTTCGCCCGGTCCTGCGGTTGATTTCGCTATTCTGGCGCTGCATATCGCCGGTGCATCCTCTATTCTGGGTGCCATCAACTTCATCACCACCATCTTCAACATGCGTGCGCCTGGCATGACCATGCACAAGATGCCGCTGTTCGTCTGGTCGGTGCTGGTCACGGCCTTCCTGCTGCTGCTCTCGCTGCCTGTTTTGGCTGGTGCGATTACCATGCTGCTGACAGACCGTAACTTTGGCACTACCTTCTTTGATCCTGCAGGCGGTGGCGACCCCATCCTGTTCCAGCATCTCTTCTGGTTCTTCGGTCACCCTGAAGTTTATATCTTGATCCTGCCTGCCTTCGGCCTCATCAGCCAGATCATTTCGACATTCTCGCGCAAGCCAGTGTTTGGTTATCTCGGCATGGCCTACGCCATGGTCGCGATCGGCGTTGTGGGCTTCGTTGTCTGGGCGCACCACATGTACACAACCGGCATTTCGCTGGCCGCGCAGCAGTATTTCGTTGCAGCGACAATGGTGATTGCCGTTCCGACCGGCGTGAAGATCTTCTCATGGATTGCGACGATGTGGGGCGGTTCCATCCGCTTCACAGCGCCTATGCTCTGGGCTGTCGGCTTCATCTTCCTGTTCACTGTTGGTGGCGTCACAGGCGTGGTTCTGGCCAACGCCGGTGTGGACCGCGTGCTGCATGACACCTACTACGTTGTGGCGCACTTCCACTACGTTCTGTCCCTTGGCGCTGTCTTTGCGATCTTCGCAGGCTGGTACTACTGGTTCCCCAAGATGACCGGCTATGTCATTCCTGACTGGATTGGCCGTGTGCACTTCTGGATTGCCTTTGTGGGTGCGAACGTCCTGTTCTTCCCGCAGCACTTCCTTGGTCTTGCCGGCATGCCACGCCGCTATGTGGATTATCCAGACGCCTATGCAGGCTGGAACCTGATTTCCTCATGGGGTTCCTATGTCTTTGCCTTTGGCTTGCTGTTCTTCTTCTACGGCATCATCAAGGCCTATGCAGACAAGGTGCCTGCTGGTGACAATCCGTGGGGCGAAGGCGCTACAACACTGGAATGGACATTGCCATCACCACCACCATTCCACCAGTTTGAAACTCTGCCGCGCATTGCGGCGGATGATCATCACTGACCAAATCCGGGCTGACCATAATGGTCAGCCTTTTTGGCCAAGCGGTCCGGGATAACCTGACGTAAGTCATGCTCCGGACCTTTTGTCCAAGAGGGGTTCCTTCAATATCGGCGTTGAAGCGCCAGTGAGTTCAACCATGTCGCAGACGACAGCATTGCAGGACAGCACAGCGGGCGCAGACGTTTCGGAAGCGTCTGTGCGCGACTTCATTGCGCTCTTGAAGCCGCGTGTCATGTCGCTTGTGGTGTTCACTGCCCTTGTGGGTCTCGTGGCTGCTCCCGGGTCTATGCATCCCGGTCTCGCGGCCATTGCCATCCTTTGCATCGCCGTTGGTGGTGGTGCATCTGGCGCACTCAACATGTGGTATGATGCCGACATTGATGCAGTCATGACACGCACGGCCACGCGGCCTATCCCCAGTGGCAAAATTTTGCCCGGAGAAGCCTTGGGTTTCGGCCTGTTTCTCTCGGCTCTCTCTATCATCACCCTTGGCATGGCGACCAACTGGGTTGCAGCCGGTCTGCTCGCCTTCACCATCTTCTTTTATGTCGTTGTCTACACCATGTGGCTGAAGCGCCGGACACCGCAGAACATCGTGATTGGCGGTGCTGCCGGGGCCTTTCCGCCAATGATTGGCTGGGCGGCTGCCACCGGTGGTTTCAGCCTTGAGAGCGCTGTGATGTTTGCGCTGATCTTCATCTGGACACCACCGCATTTCTGGGCGCTGGCACTTGTGAAGAAAGCAGAATACGGCAAGGTCAACGTGCCCATGCTGCCGAATGTGGTGGGCGATGATGCCACCCGCCGCCAGATCATGCTCTACACAATCCCGACAGCGGTTGTCGGCTGCCTGCCTGCACTCCTCGGTTTCAACAGTCTGGTTTATCTCGCTGTAGCCGTTGCTGGTGGTGCATGGATGCTGTGGCTGGCGTTTGATATCCTGCGCCACCGTGAAGGCCCGCTTGCGACCAAGGCCTGCTGGCGCATGTTTGGCCATTCCATGGTCTATCTTTTCGCTCTGTTCCTGATGATCCTCATCGACAAGCTCGCCATGCGCGGCGGGGTCTGGTGACGGTCATGACAGAGGCACAAAAAGCAGCACCCGTGACCAACAAGCGGCAGCGCACGCGGTCAATCGCCATTGCCGGTGGGCTGGTGTTTCTTGTTGTGCTGTTTTACCTCATCACCATCTTTAAATTGGGTGGTGCTGTCGTGAACCGGAGCATGTGATCATGGCTGCTCCTGCTCCACAGCCCCGCAAGCGCTCTGACATCAAAGTGGCCGGTTTTGCGGCTGGCATTGCCTTCACAATGCTGGGCGCATCTTTTGCTGCTGTGCCGCTCTATGACTGGTTCTGCCGCACCACTGGCTTTGGCGGCACCACCATGGTGGCAAAAGAAGCGCCCAAGAAAACGGGCGTTCGTGAAATCATCGTGCGATTCGACGCCAATGTCACAGGCAATCTCGGCTGGAAGTTCACGCCGGAAGTGGCCTCCATCAAGCTCATTCCCGGCGAAGTGAAGACCGTCTATTACAAGCTTACCAACATCACGGACCGTGATTCCATCGGCGTCGCCTCCTACGGCGTGACGCCAGAGCGCACTGGTGGCTTTTTCAGCAAGATCCAGTGCTTCTGCTTCACGGACCAAACGCTGAAAGCGGGCGAAAGCCGCGATGAAGCCGTTGTTTTCTTCATTGATCCTGACCTCGAAAAAGATCAGGATTTGAAACACATCAACACGATCACCTTGTCATATACGTTCTTTCCGTCCAAAACGCTGCCTAAGCCACTGGCTGCGCTTTCTTCGGAATCACGCGTTGTGGCACAATAGATAACACTGGACTGGACGAGGGACACCATGGCTGGAGCCCATACTAAGAACCACGATTACCATCTCGTTGACCCGAGCCCATGGCCCTTCGTGGCATCGGTCTCTGCCTTCGTCATGGCTGTTGGTGCTGTGATGACCATGAAGGCCATGACGATGGCTGGCCTGAAGATTGGCCCTTACCTTCTGGGTGCGGGTTTGCTCGGTGTTCTCTATGTGATGTTCGCATGGTGGAAAGACGTTATCACCGAAGCCCATCAGGGTGATCACACACGCGTGGTTCAGATTCACCACCGCTACGGCATGATCATGTTCATCGCCTCGGAAGTCATGTTCTTCGTCGCATGGTTCTGGGCTTATTTTGATGCCTCGATCTACGCCAACGAAGCCATCCAGTATGCCCGCGTTGAAAAGCTCGGCGGTGTCTGGCCGCCAAAGGGCATTGAAGTGTTCAATCCTTGGCATCTGCCGTTGCTGAATACGCTGATCCTGCTGACATCCGGCACAACCGTAACATGGGCGCACCATGCGCTCCTCAACAACGATCGCAAGGGTCTCAAGCAGGCTTTGTGGATCACGGTTGCACTTGGCATCCTGTTCTCGGCTGTTCAGGCCTATGAGTATGGCCATGCGGCTTTCAGCTTCTCCGGCCATATCTACGGTGCAACCTTCTTCATGGCGACCGGCTTCCATGGCTTCCATGTTCTTATTGGCACGATCTTCCTGGGTGTGTGCCTTTACCGCGCCTACAAGGACCACTTCACGGTCAAGCAGCACCTCGGTTTCGAGTTCGCTGCCTGGTACTGGCACTTCGTGGACGTGGTCTGGCTGTTCCTCTTTGCGGCGATCTACCTCTGGGGATCACAATGGGGCATGGCGGCAGCGGCCCACTGATTTTAACAAGGGCGGCTTAGGCCGCCCTTTCCATTTGAGGCGTATTTTCGGAACACATCATGCCATCGGGAAACTCCTGCCCGCGTTGCGGCCAAGGCAAGTTGTTTGACGGATTTCTGACTGTGAAACCGTCGTGCACGTCCTGCGGCCTGAGCTATGCTTTTGCAGACTCGGATGACGGTGCGGCTGTGTTCATCATTCTGGGCGCAGGCGCATTGGTGGTGGGTGCTGCGCTGTGGACTGAGATCAACTACACGCCGCCACTCTGGGTCCATTTCGCAATCTTAATGCCCATGGCACTTGTGGTGTGCCTCAGCTTGTTGCGCCCGCTGAAAGCTTTCACCGTGCACAAGCAATATCTGACACGCGCTGCCGAAGGACGGATCGAGCGATGAGCCGCTGGCGTGTCATTCTCTGGCCGGGCATTGCCACGCTTGCGGCCTTTGGCACTCTGCTGGCTCTCGGCACATGGCAATTGCAGCGCAAGCAAGAAAAGGAAACCATGCTGGCAGCACTGGAGGCCTCGATTTCGGCGGTGCCCGTGGCGCTGGGGGCGGGTGGCATTGATCTCGCCACGGTCACTGTGTTTCCCTCCGCGACACGCACGCTCAAAAGCCCTGCCTTGCCGGAACTGATGCGTGTCACGGTCAGCGGAGCCTATGTGCCCTCGCGCAGTGTGCCGGTGCGCGCCACCCTTCCCACATCCTCCAAGGGCGGCGTGGCAGGCGGTATCGGCTATTTCTGGATGACACCTTTGCAGGTGGATGGCGGGGGCATTGTCTTCATCAACCGGGGTTTTGTGCCCTCCGGCATGGGTTGGAAAGCCCCGGCAATCGCCACACCTGAAGGCAGGCAGACGATTACAGGCCTGATCAGATTGCCTGAAAAGGTGCAAACCTTCACACCCGCTGATGTGCCAGCCAAGGGCGAGTATTTCACCCGTGATCCAGAGACGATGGCACAGGCGGTCTCTGTCACCAATGTGGTGAATTTCTTCATTGATGCGGAACGTATCCCCAACAACGTGACGCCCCCGGTTGGTATCGAGGCACGCGAGACGATTGCCCGCATTCCCAACAACCACCTGCAATATGCAGGCACGTGGTTCGGATTTGCCTTGACGCTGCTGGGCGTGTTTGGCTTCTTCGCCTATGGACGCCTGAAAGACTTTGACCGGGCGCAAGCCCAAGCCGAGACAAAACCATGACCAATCCAGTTCTCGTTGATGTGATGCGCGGTGGCATTGTTGAATCCAGCCATCGCGGCGCTGTTGCCGTTGTGGATGCTGACGGTGCAGTTGTGCTGTCGATTGGTGATATCGACCGTCCCATCTTTCCCCGTTCTGCCATCAAGGGCCTGCAGGCCATTCCGCTGATCGAGAGCGGTGCAGCAGACAAGTATCAGCTGACAGATGACGAAATTGCGCTGGCCTGTGCCTCCCATAACGGGGAGGAGCGTCATGCACAGACTGCGCTCGGCATGCTGGCCAAAGCGGGACTTGGTGTTGGCGCTCTGGAGTGCGGTGCGCAGTTCCCGATGCGGGCCAATGCTGGCCATCCGCTCATCCGGGAAGGCAAGCCCGCCACGGCCCTGCATAACAACTGCTCTGGCAAGCATTCCGGCTTTGTCTGTGTGGCCTGTGCATCAGGAGATGATCCAGCGGGTTACATCAAGGCAAGCCACCCCACCATGCGGGCTGTGACAGAGGCTGTTGCTTCCATGACCGGTCACAACTTGTCGGAGGCTGTTGCAGGCACAGATGGGTGTTCTATCCCCACCTTTGCTATCCCTTTGCGGGCTTTGGCTCTTGGTTTTGCGCGCTTTGGCGCAGGTGCAAAGCTCGGGGGCGAGCGGCAGAAAGCAACGGCGCGCATTCGCGCTGCTGTCGCCAATGCGCCGTTCTTTGTGGCCGGCACGGAGCGGTTTGATACCGAAGTGATGCAGGTGCTGGGCACGCGCGCTTTCCTGAAAGTGGGCGCAGAAGGTGTTTACTGCGCCAGCTTCCCGGACCTCGGATTTGGCGTAGCCCTGAAATGCGATGATGGCACCACGCGGGCTGCCGAGGTGATGATGGCCGCTGTGATCAAGCGGTATCTTGGGTTGAGTGATGACACGTTTGCAGCCATGGCTCGCTGGCACACCCAGCCTTTGACCAACTGGAATGGCATCCACGTGGGTGATATCCGGCCTGCAGGTTTGCTCGCAGTTCCTTTGGCGGGTTAATGCAAGGTTTCTGAAACCATCCCGAAAGAAGATCGTCTGAAAAGGTCGCCTTAAGGTCAATCTGTTGCTCTCAGGGCACAGCATGTCCACTCTCTGTCAACCCATTGCGCGCAGAGTCACCCTCAGTTGCATCATGGGTTGCGTGACACAGTGGCGTTTCTATCAGAACTTGGAGCTTTCAGCTTTGCGATGATCGCAGTGACTTTGGTTGCTGTCATCAGCTCTGTCTGGCTTTTGAAAGATGCCATCGCGGGGGAACGTCGTCTGAAGGCGTCCGAAGCGCGCGCTGAAGATCTTTCCGATCAACTGTTTGCATCAGCAGAAAGTCTGGAGCGCCAACGGCAGCTTATCGAGAATCAGGGTGATCTGGTTGTCAGGCGTGATCTCGGTGGCGTTGTCACCATGGCCAATGCCGCCTTTGCGCAGGCGGCAGGAAAGCCACTTGAACAGATATGTGGCACCCGGTTTGATTTTGCTGGCAGCCGTGAGCAAGCTCCGGGTGCGGATCATCTGACAGAGCGCTACGATCAGGCTATTCGCTTTGCTGGCATCGAGCGCTGGTTCGCATGGTCTGTCATTCCGGTGAAAGACCGTGAGGGCCGTTTGATCGAACGCTATGCCGTTGGGCGCGACATCACGGAGCGTCGCCGGGCGGAAGCCGCAAGTGAGGCGAAATCCCGCTTTCTGGCAACCGTCAGTCACGAGGTGAGAACACCGCTCAACGGTGTGCTTGGCATGGCTGATCTCCTGCTTGATACCAATCTTGAGCCGGAGCAGACCACCTATGTCAGCGCTATCAAGACCTCAGGCGAGGCTTTGCTGTCGCTGATTGATGAAATTCTGGACTTCTCCAAGATCGAGGCAGGAAAGGCGGATATCGCATCAGATGCCTTTGATCTGCATCAGGTGGCGGAAGGTGTGATTGAACTTCTCGCCCCGCGTGCGCAGGGCAAGGACATCGAGATTGCCCTTTCCATTGATCCGGAAACGCCGCGTCTGGTGATGGGTGATGCAGCGCGCGTGCGGCAGGTTCTCCTCAATCTTGCCGGCAATGCGGTCAAGTTTACAGAGCATGGCGGCGTGGGCGTCAATCTGAGTGCGGATGTCAGCGGTATCACCATTGATGTCTATGACACAGGCCCTGGCATTGCGGCTGACAGGCTGGAAGCTATTTTCGCAGAATTTGAGCAGGCGGATGGTTCGGGTGCGCGCCAGAATGAAGGGACCGGTCTCGGCCTTGCCATCTCGCGCCGTCTGGTCGAGCGGATGGGCGGCAGCATCCGTGTTGAAAGCCAGCCCGGTGTAGGTTCTCACTTCGCTATCGCTCTGCCTTTGCGGGTTGCGGTGGGCGGGGCGCCAGATGCGCCACCGGAGCTTGATCTCACAGGGCAGAAGGTGCTGCTGGCCACCAGTGGACCTTACGAAGGGCGGTTTCTGGTCAAGCGTCTGGCAGAACGTGGTGCAGATGTCAGGTTGGTTTCTCATCTCGATACCGCGATGGCTGAACTGGCCGAAACCACCTTTGATCTCGCCATCATCGACTGTGGCTTTGGTCCCGAACAAACCCGTGCTTTGGGTGCGGCTGTCAGATCAGCACCGCAGACACAGGCACTGGTGCTGCTGTCTCCCTATGAGCGGCGCAGTTTTGGTTCGCCTGCTGAAGCAGGCTTTGATGGCTATCTGGTCAAGCCTGTGCGTCCGCGTTCGCTCTATGCTCGCCTGACACCTGCACCTGCTCCTGTAAAAGCGGATGATGTGCTGCCTGCCTCGGGTGCACCGGGTGCAGAGCCAGTTTTCAATGTGCTGCTGGCAGAAGACAATGCTATCAACGCGCTGTTGGCCACCCGCACGCTGGAGCGGTTGGGAGCCAAGGTCACCTGGGCCAAGGACGGCATGTTGGCGCTTGAACTGGCATTGGCGTCTGTTCGTGGCACGGGCCCGCACTTTGATGCGGCTTTCCTTGATGTGCGTATGCCAGAGATGGATGGCAAGATGGTTGTGGCCCATATCCGTGATGTGGAACGGTCTGTGGCTGGCACACCCCTGCGTCTGGCCGCCATAACCGCCAATGCCTTTGCTGAGGACAGAATCGCCTGTCTTGATGCCGGGTTCGATGCTTTCATCCCCAAGCCGCTCAATCGGGATGCTATTGCGCAATTTTTACAAGAAAGTGTCAGAAAACCAGCCGCGCAGGGTGTTGCAGCCTGACTGCTCTCATGTGATTGTCACAATTCTGATGGAATAGACTTGGTTGTGTGCTGGCCTTCCAGCACCGATTCAAGGGTTTATCCCATGCAAAATGCAATGGTTGCTACGGTTCGCAAGGTTCTCGAAAGCAAGGTTTTCGAGACAATGCGACCCATTCTGCTGCGGGGAAAAAAGCCGTTGGATGGCAAGGCGCGCAAAAATGACATTGTCCGCGACACCATGGGCCTTCCGGTTGTGCTGGGAAGGCTGGGATCGCTTGAAGTGCGGCTTGCCACAACCCGCAAGGAAATTCGCCGCGCGCAAAAGCTGCGCTACAAGGTTTTCTACGGCGAGATGTCAGCGGTTCCTGACCCGACAACACGGCTGATCCGGCGGGACAAGGATGCCTTCGACAGGGTGTGCGACCATCTGCTTGTGATCGACCATGACTATGTCGGTGGACCTCTGAAGCGCAGGAAGCCCAAGGTTGTGGGCACCTATCGCCTGTTGCGGCAGGATATCGCCGATGTGAACTTTGGCTTCTACACATCCAGTGAGTTTGAAGTTGATGGGTTGATCGCCCGTCACCCCGGCCAGCGCTTTCTGGAACTCGGACGCTCCTGCGTTTTGCCCGAGTATCGCACCAAGAAAACGGTTGAGCTGCTGTGGCAGGGCATCTGGGCCTATGTGTTGCACCACAGGGTTGATGTGATGTTCGGTTGCGCCAGCCTTGAGGGCACCAACCCGGAGAGCATGCGGCAGGAACTCAGCTTCATGCACCACTATGCCCCACCATCGGATGAGTGGCAGGCCAGCGCTCTTCCCAAGCGCTATGTCACCATGAACCGCATGGAAAAAGAGGGCATTGATACAAAGCGTGCGCTGGTCTCACTGCCGCCGCTGATCAAGGCCTACCTTCGCCTTGGCGCCAAGATTGGGGATGGTGCCGTGATCGACCATCAGTTTGGCACAACAGATGTGCTGATCATCCTGCGCGTTGCGGATATCGACCCGAAGTACATCAACTACTATGGCCATGACGCCAAGCGGTTTGCTGCCTGATCAGACGGTCGGGCGGCGATAGGTCCAGACACGGGCGGGTGGAAGATTCTTCCAGATACGGCGCGACACCACGCCTTCAACGCCGTCTGAGAGCGGAATTGGCGAGGCATTCATATAGGTGAACTGCACGAAAGGGCTGCCAGGCAACATCATGTTGAAGGCATCCTGCAGCAGCGAGGCGCGCTGTCGCTCCGGCCGGGTCAGCAATGGCAGGCTTGAGACGATGGCGGCCACCGGCTCCTTGATATGGTCTGCCAAAGTATCGGCAAGTGCGTAGGCATCGCCTTGAATGACAGTGACGCCGGGAAAGCGCTGTTGCAGCAGGCGGGCGAAATCCTTGCTGTACTCGACGAGAAACAGGCGTTCGGGCGCAATACCGCGGGCGAGCAGCGCCTGCGTGACCGGGCCTGTTCCAGGCCCCAGTTCAACAATCGGTCCCTGCACAACAGGATCAACCGCCGCCGCCATGCGCGTGGCCAAGGCCTTGCCGGAGGGCGCAACGGCGCCTGTCTTCAAGGGGTTTTCAAACCAGGATTTGAGGAACCGCGCTTCGTCATCAAGATCAATGTCCTTTTTCAGGCGTGTCTTGATGGAGGTTTGGCGTTCAGGCTGAAACAAAGGACAGGTTACTCCGGAAATCGCAGGCAAATTAGGCGTAAGCTGCAAAGGAGGCAAGCTGCATAATTTTGTCAGCAAAGGAATGAACAATCCCTCAACGGCAGGTGTGCAAGACAGACGCGCCGGATGATTGCAAGCGCGCGGAAATGAATGATTTTTTACCGCAATGCCAAGAAGCAGTATGCAAGGATTGTGCCGTGTGCTTATGAAGCGCTGAGAAGCGGCCTTAATAAGGATTACAAAGCCTCCATGGCGTTCGGACCACGCCTCGAATTTCGCCAGACACAGTCGCTGGTCATGACGCCGCAGCTTCTGCAGGCGATTAAACTGCTGCAGCTGTCTACGGTGGAACTCGCAAGCTATGTGGAGGAGGAGCTGGAACGCAATCCACTGCTGGAGCGTCAGGCAAATCAGGATGATGCACCTTTTTCTGCCGCTGAACAGGATGCTTCCAGCGGTGTAGCCGATGAGGCGGACTGGGCGAGCGATGAGCTGCGCACGGACCGGGCGGCCATCGAGCGGGATCTCGGCACAGATCTCTCCAATGCCTTCCCTGATGACGCTGCAATGGCTGCAACGCCGTCGATCCGCGCTTCCGAGGGGCCAACGCTTCCTTCGCTGGATGGCGGTGGACGCAGCGCCAAAGGCGGGTCTTTCGAGGATGATGACTCCAATCTCGAGAGTTTCATATCCAGTGGCCTATCCTTGCAGGATCACCTGCAGAACCAGACCTTGGGCGCTTTGGTGACTGCTGCTGACAGGGGTATTGCGCAGGCGATCATCGAAAGCATCGATGAAACGGGCTATCTGACCGAGCCGCTGGCGGATATCGGCCTTCGGCTGGGTGCTGATATCGAGGATATGGAATCTGTGCTTCAGGTTATCCAGCAATGCGAGCCTGTGGGCATTGCTGCCCGCAATCTGGCGGAGTGTCTGGCCTTGCAACTGCAGGATAAGGACCGTTTTGATCCTGCCATGCAGGTGCTAGTGGCGAATCTTGAGTTGCTCGCCAAGCGCGATTTTCAGCAACTGAAGCGGCTTTGCCGGGTGGATGATGAGGATCTCGCTGATATGGTCAGTGAAATCCGACGGCTGGACCCCAAGCCGGGTCTGGTTTTTGGGTCCGAGCCGACACAGACTGTTATCCCCGATGTTTTCATCCGCGCCGCGGCTGATGGGGGCTGGGCGATTGAGCTCAACAGCGATGCCTTGCCACGCGTGATTGCCAACAAGAGCTATTATGCGCGCATTTCCAAAACCAAGGATGTGGAAGGCAAGAGCTTCATTGATGAAGCCTGGGCAACCGCCAACTGGTTGACGCGCAGTCTGGAACAGCGCGCCAAAACAATCCTGAAAGTGGCCACCGAGATTGTCCGCCAGCAGGATTCGTTCTTCATGTACGGCGTCCAGTATCTCAAGCCACTGAACCTCAAGACCATCGCAGAGGCTGTCAGCCTGCACGAATCCACAATTTCGCGTGTTACTTCCAACAAGCACATGGCCACGCCGCGTGGCATGTTTGACATGAAGTACTTTTTTACTGCTGCAATTGCCGGTTCGAAGGGCGAAGATTCGCATTCTTCCGAGGCTGTCCGCTTCCGGATCAAACAATTGATCGAGGCTGAAAGTCCGGCTGATGTTTTATCGGATGACGCGCTTGTCGTGGCCTTGAAGGCGCAAGGTGTTGATATTGCACGGCGCACTGTCGCCAAATACCGGGAAGCCATGCGCATTCCTTCCTCAGCCATGCGCCGGCGTGAAAAGAAGGCACTGGCGGTGCGTTGACAGCCTGATGAGAGGCTCCTACCTTTCACTTGATCCCAGCTGTGTCGCACATTGGGGCGGCAGGTCGGGTCACTCGAAGGAGATTGCCTATGCTGCATCGCGCCTCAGACGTTCGTGTTTCTGGAAAAAATCTGGATATCGGCCAATCTCTTCGAGAGCAGGCGCAGGAACGAATAAGCGAGGCGGTTGCCAAATATTTCGACGGAGGCTTTTCAAGCCGCGTAACTGTTGAAAAAGAAGGCACGGGCTTCAGGGCGGATTGTACAGTGCATCTTGATACCGGCGCTCTCATGCGCGTTTCAGGCTCTGCGCATGATGCCTATGCCAGCGTCAGCCAGGTGGTGGAACGCATTGGCAAGCAGATGCGGCGCGACAAGCGCAAGCGCACAGCCCATAGCAACGGCCATGTCATCGACTTCAACGAAATGTCCGAGCCTGATATTGTGCGGGATCAGGCAATTAAATCCATTGAAATTGCGCAGAATATGGGCGATGCACGTCCTATAGTGGCTGAGAGGGTTTCCGGGCTAGACCGGATTTCTCTGGAAGACGCTATCAACAGGATGGAATCAGGCTCTTTGTCGAGCTATGTTTTCCGCAATAATGGGACGGGACGCATCAATATTCTGCAGGATCGGTCCGATGGATCGATAGGCTGGATTGATGTTGCGGAACAGACCTGATCTGGGGCAAGGGAACTGCGCATCGGATTGGACCATGATTTGCATGGTCCAAAACACCGCCGCGCAATGACAATGGAAAAAGCATGCCGTTGATTGATATTCTGGCTCCTGAGGGCATTGTTCCCTCGGCGCAAGCCACGACCAAAAAAGCGCTGCTCGAGGCTATCGCCGGGCATGCTGCCCGCGTTGCGGGTCTGCCAGAGCGTGTTGTGTTTGAAACACTGCTTCAGCGCGAGCGTCTTGGTTCAACCGGCATCGGTGGCGGCATTGCCATTCCGCATGGCAAGTTCGAGGGCCTGTCCCATTTGGTTGGCCTTTTCATTCGCATGGAAAAGCCGATCGATTTTGAAGCCCTTGATGGCGAAGCCGTTGATCTCGTGTTTGTGCTTTTGGCTCCGGAAGGGGCGGGAGCTGATCATCTCAAGGGATTGTCCCGTGTGGCGCGTATCCTGCGCAACAGTGCTGTTATCACCAGCCTGCGTGAAACGCGCGATGCCAGCGTCATGCACGCCTTGCTGACACAGTTTTCCGAGACTTCCAAAGCAGCCTGACGGTTTTAACCCACCCAGAAGCGTCTGGTGTATTCCAGTTTGTAGCCGTCGGGGCGTGCAGCTGTTGCTGCAAGGCCTTGAAGAGCTGCGTCTGGTGCCACAATCAGCTGGGTGCTGATGGGTTTGAGGAAAGCGCTGACATGGCTTTTGCGCTCAAAAGCGGCACGAAACGCTGACGGATTGATCAGACTCCGGATGCGCGGAACAATGCCCCCGCCGATAAAGACGCCGCCTGTGGCGCAAAAGGCGAGAGCCATATCACCTGCAAGCCTTGCCAGAAGCGATAGGCTGTAATCGATGGTTTCAACGGCAGCATGATCTGATCCGTTCAAAGCGTTTTCGATGATATGGGGCGGGCTCATCTCCTGACGGGGGTATCTACCCTTCACGGTCATGGCACCGTATAAGCGGCTTAATCCACGGCCAGAAAGCAGGTCTTCGAAGGAGACGGGCGCATCGCCCAGATGAGGCCAGAGAGCCAGATCTTCCGCAGTTTCTGCGCCCGCCGTCATATGCCCGGCTTCGCTGGCGATGGGTTGAAAAACGCCGTTCTGGTCAAGCAGCGCGCCGACACCCAACCCTGTACCGGGGCCGACAACAACCATTGGGCCTTTTGCTTCTGGATTGATTGGCCCGATTGGCATGAGATCGGCGCCTGAAAGCACAGGTAGTGCCAAACAAAGCGCCTCAAAATCGTTCAGCAGAAGCCCCTGCTTCAGGCCGAGTGATCGCGCTAGGTCTGGCCCATCGATGTGCAAAGGGCCATCGTGGGTCACAGCATTGGTAAGCGTTGCTGTCCGCCCCTGAACTGGACCAGCCACAGCCACCAGCAGGGAGTGCGGGGCAGGGCATTGCAGCAGAGCTGTCGCTTCGCGGACGGTATCAGCAAACTGGCCGTGCTGGCCTGTGGGCAGTGTCACCATAGGCGAGAGAGCGTCTCCCGGTTTCAGAACAACCGCAAAGCGTGCGTTTGTTCCGCCGATATCAGCCACCAGACAAGGATGCGGCAGTGGCTTCATTCCTGCCTCATGTAAGATTGCGCGGGCGTGCTTTGGGTGCCTTGCGCTTCAGGTCTGCCGTTTGAACAGCATCTAGTTTTGCAACTGATAGCTGGCCATGCAGCACGCGCTGAATTTCGCCTGCCGCCCGCAAGCCTTCCGACCATGCGCCGCCAACAGTTCCCCACTGATCGATGCTTGTGGCTTCACCGGCGAACCAGATGCGCCCGTCGATTGGTGCGCGCAATTCCCGCCGTGCTGAAGCGCGACCCGGACGGGCAACGGACCAGCTGCCAAGAGCCAATGGATCTGTGCTCCAGGAACTGGCGTAAAGTGGCTTGAGGCTGCGGGCGACAGAAGCGCCGACCTGAAGATCAAGCCAGTCCTTCACGACCTCAACCATGGCATCCATGCCTTTGGCTGCAAGTTCACGCGCTTCATCCCCGCCGAAATCAGCGAAATGAACGCCGCGCCCGCCGCCACCCGCCAGCATGTAGAATGATTTGTTTTTGGCGTTGAGCAGGATAACAGCCCTGTCCCGGTCTTCCAGAAACGGGTCATCGCCAAGGGTGAACACCAGTCGCTCATAGGCCCCGTGCGGCAAATCCCGCGCAGCCTGCTTGTGGCGGTCTGGCAATGCAGGCTCGAAATGGATGCTGTCATTGGCAATGAGCGGTGCCGGTATTGTCAGCAGAACGGCCCGTGCGGTGAAAGTGCCGTTGCTGGTTTTGACCTCAACGCCATCGTCAGTTTGTACGATATCGCTGACCGTGACACCCAATTGAGGTGTTGCCGCCGCCCCGGCCTTGGCCACCAAAGCGCCAAAGCCACCTTCAACAAACTGGTCTTCGCTGTCGGATGCATTGGCGAAATCTTCCACGCTGACATTGGCGAGGGATGTGCCGCAGGCGTGGGTGCCGTGCAGTTCGCCCGCAAGGATTTGCCAACGGTCAGTCGCATCGAAGGCGAGATCAGCTGAGGCATCAGGGTTTCTGTCAGCAATACGGACAATGCCCTTGTCGATCTTGCGCCAGGCACGCCAGAGTTTCATCTGGCCCCAAGTACCCAGAATATCCTCGCCATCGATGACAATCGGCCATTTGTCAGCGCTGTTGAGCTCAATGTGAAGGCGGCTGGCCTCTTTCGCCAAAGGGTTGACCTTGCGGGCATGGAGCCAGTGTGCGCCAGCATCGATCCCGCTATGCTTGCCATGGGAGATGGTATGCGTGCGCCCACCGATGCGATCCCGCGCCTCGAAATGCAGGACAGACAATCCTGACTTTGTGAGATTGATGGCCGCAGCAAGGCCTGCCGGACCTGCCCCAACAACAATAACGTCTGCGTCTGTCATGCGTATTCTGTCCCCATGGCGGTCCGACATGACTGCATCATGTGACAGCTTTATGCTGCCTTCTCGCGATCAAACTGACCGGCCTTGCGGAAGCGGTAGAGATAGCTCGGGACAATGGCTTCTACCGAATCCGGCGTAATGCCGAGACCCTGAAGGGTGTGGCCTGCTTTCACGGCGGCATCTGAAACCATGTTATCGGTTTTCAGCATCAACACCTGATCGCGCGTCAGCAGTGGCTTTGGCAGCATCTGCAAAACACGGCCCTGCATTTCAGCGATGGCAAAAGGAACCGGCACAAGCGGACGGTTGCGGCCGGTTTCTGCCAGAATATAGGCCAGAATATCCTTGAAGCTTTTGACGGCGGGGCCGCCAAGCTCATAGGTTGTTCCGGCCTTCGCCTTGCCATCCAGTGCCTGCGCCACAGCTTCTGCCACGTCGCCCACGAACACAGGCTGGAACTTTGTTTCACCGCCGCCAATCAAGGGCAGGAACGGCAGATAGCGTGCGAGATTGGCAAACTGGTTGAAGAAGTTGTCTTCCGGACCGAACACGATGGAAGGGCGCATGATGATGGTGGATGGCGCTTCCGCGCGCATTGCCGCCTCGCCCTGCGCTTTGGTTCTGGCGTAGAGGGCAGGGCTGTCAGCATCTGCGCCAATCGCTGAGAGATGCACGATGTTGGTGATGCCGGCCCGTGTCGCAGCCTTCGCGATGGTGCGTGCGCCTTCTGTCTGGACCGCGCTGAAGCCCTGACGACCGGTTTCAAACAGGATGCCTACGAGGTTCACGACAGCATCAGCGCCTTCAACAGCGCGCATGACAGAATCAGGATAGCGCAAATTGGCCTGCACAGGCATGATCTGGCCAACACCGCCCATGGGCTGGAGGTGGCCTGCGAGATCAGGACGGCGCACAGCCACCCGCACCCGCCAGCCACGCTTTGCCAGCGCGCGCACCACATGGCGGCCAACAAATCCTGAACCGCCAAAAACTGTTACAAGCCGCGACATACCGGCCTCCTTGTGCAGAGCATGGTTATTGAAATCAGATGCTGGTTTTCCCTAGCCGATGATCAAACAAAGGGGAATGCGTTATAGCGCGCAAAATGCTCAGTCTTCAGACTTGATAGTGACTTGCCACCATTTGGGCCTGCCGCCCTTGTAGGAGTGATATTCCGGCATCACGTCCTTGCGGTTGTTGCTGTCAAACACGCCGAGATGCAGGCCAATCGTCGGTTTATCGTCGATGGCACCGATGGCGCTGCCGCATTTGGGGCAAAAGGCGCGGTTGGAAAAATCGGACGAGCGGAATGTGGCTGGCATGCCGCCTTCCCCTGTCCATTGCACAGCTTCTTTCGGGTATTCCACCCAGGTGGTCGTCAGCGCGCCTGTCTGGCGTTGGCACATCTTGCAGGAGCAGGTGTGGGGCTTTCCGGGCTTGCCGTGGGCTTCAAACCGGATCCAGCCACAGAGACAACCGCCAGTCAGTGTACCTTTTGCCATCTCAGCTGCTCCGCTTATGATCTATCCGCCCATCTGCCCGCGATGGCGCAGGAAATGATCTGCCAGCACCAGTGCCATCATGGCCTCACCCACAGGCACGGCGCGGATGCCGACGCAGGGATCGTGGCGGCCTTTGGTCAGGATATCTGTTTCGTTGCCGAATCGATCAACTGTCGCGCGCGGTGTCAAAATCGAGGAGGTGGGCTTCACCGCAAAGCGCGCCACAATCGGCTGGCCGCTGGAGATGCCACCCAGAATGCCACCGGCATGGTTGTTGGAGAAATGAATGTCGCCTGTGTTGCCAAGGCGCATTTCATCGGCGTTGTCTTCACCGCGAAGCGCTGCCGCCCCCATGCCTGCACCGATCTCGACGCCCTTGACGGCGTTGATCGACATCATGGCAGCTGCGATATCCGTGTCGAGCTTGCCATAGATTGGCGCGCCCCAGCCAGCGGGCGCACCTTCCGCCACAACCTCGATGACAGCACCAACCGATGAGCCATCCTTGCGGATGCCATCAAGGTAGGTTTCATAGAAATTCGCCATCTCTGCATCAGGGCAGAAGAACGGATTTTGCCCAACCTGATCCCAGTCCCAGCGGCTGCGGTCAATCAGGTGTGGGCCCATCTGCACGAGCGCCGCGCGGATGGTGACACCTGCTACAACCTTGCGGGCGATGGCACCTGCCGCCACGCGCATCGCGGTCTCGCGCGCTGAGGAGCGGCCGCCGCCGCGATAATCCCGGATGCCGTATTTGGCGTCGTAGGTGTAATCGGCATGGCCGGGGCGGAACTTGTCCTTGATGTCGCCGTAGTCCTTCGAGCGCTGGTCGACGTTCTCGATCATCAGGCCGATGGATGTGCCGGTTGTCACCTGCTGGCCGGCATCATTGGGAAAGACGCCAGACAGGATTTTCACTTCATCGGGTTCACGCCGCTGTGTGGTGAAGCGGCTCTGGCCGGGGCGACGGCGATCCAGATCTCGCTGGATATCTTCAGCTGTCAGCGCAATACCCGCAGGACAGCCGTCGACAACCGCGCCGATCGCTGGCCCGTGGCTTTCGCCAAAGGTTGTGAACCGGAAAAGATGACCAAAGGTGTTGTGAGACATGGCAGCAGCGCTTTCTGCCGTCTCTTTGGCGCGAAGTGCCGGTCTCGTCAAATCGCGCTGACGTTTTTGTGAAAATACATGATTGCTTTGTGTAATGCGCGTGAAGCTGAGATGAGAGATCTTGTGGCTGCTAGGTTACACAAACGCATCCGGAGTTGATCATGATTCATACCCTTTCACGCCGCGCAGTCATTGCCGGTGTCATCGCCACCTCGGCCACGTCTGTTCTGGCTCAATCGAACACGCCTTCGTTTCCAAAATATACGCAGGCAGCGTTTGATGCGGCGCAGGCGTCAGGAAAGTCCATTATTGTTGATGTAACAGCACCATGGTGCCCCACCTGCAAAGCACAGGCTCCCATTCTCAAGAGAATGAATGCAAAGACCGAATACAGCAATGTGACGGTGTTGGAGGTGGATTTTGACAGCCAGAAAGATGTTCTGAAAAAGCTGAAAGTGCAGTCACAGAGCACCTTGATTGCTTTCAAGGGAAAGGCAGAAACATTGCGCTCTATCGGCGAAACCAAGCCAGCAGAGATTGAAAAACTTTTCAAATCTGCGATCTGATAGTCTTATGCTGACAACCCTTGCCCTTGCTGCCCTCGCCGGTGTGCTCTCCACCCTCAGCCCCTGTGTGCTGCCTATTCTCCCGATCGTTCTTGGGACGGCAGCAACAGAGCACCGGTTGGGGCCATTGGCGCTGGCAACGGGATTGGCGTTGTCCTTTGTGGCTATCGGCATGTTCATCGCCACCGTCGGGTTCTCCATTGGCCTGACCGGCGATGTGTTCCGCATGGCAGCTGCCGTGCTGATGATCCTCATCGGCGTGGTTTTGCTGGTGCCGCAGTTTTCCATGCAGCTTGCGGCGGCCGGTGGCCCAGCGGGCAATTGGGTTGAGCAACGCTTTGGTGGTTTTTCAACAACAGGCCTTGGCGGCCAGTTTGCTGTTGGCTTGTTGCTGGGTGCGGTCTGGAGTCCCTGCGTCGGCCCAACCCTTGGCGCGGCATCGGTGCTGGCGTCCAAGGGCGAAAATCTGGGGCAGGTTGCGCTGACCATGCTGTCCTTCGGCATTGGTGCAGGCCTGCCATTGGTGCTTCTGGGCTTTTTGTCCCGCGAAGCGCTGATGAAGTGGCGCAACAAACTGATGTCCGCTGGTGGTCGCGGCAAGATGATCTTTGGTGCCGTGCTGGTGACCGCCGGTGTGCTGGTGCTGACAGGCCTCGACAAGACCATCGAGGGTGCCTTGGTCAATGCTTCACCTGCCTGGCTGACAGAACTCACCACACGCTTCTGACGTCTGTTTACACAGCGCTGTAGGTGGCCTCCAGCGACGGCGGGCCGCCGCAGCTGACGAGATCTTTCTCGCAGAGGTCTTCGAGATGCGCAAAGACTGACAGCGCCGCTGCGCCTTTCAGGCCGGGGGCAAGACCTTCGTAAAGCCTGCTGACAAGGTCCGGAATGGTGCTTTCGCCTGTCTTAAGGCTGGCGAGAATGGATGATTCCCGCATTTTGCGGTGCCCGATGATGGCTCTGAGATACCGCTGCGGATCGAGCACCGGGCCGCCGTGGCCCGGCCAGAAGATGGCTTCAGACCTGCTGCGCACCTTTTCGAGCGATGCCATATAGGCCCCCATCGATCCATCGGGCGGTGCAACGATGCTGGTTGACCATGCCATCACATGATCGCCCGAGAGCAGGGCGTTTTCCTCAGGCAGTGCAAAGCACAGGTGGTTCATGGTGTGGCCTGGCGTGGTGATGGCCTCGAGGCGGTAGCCATCGCCAGCCAGTACATCGCCGTCCTGCATCAGGGTGTCGGGCGCGTACTCGTGGTCAGCGCTGGCATCCAGAATGTTGCGCTCGCCCATGTTGAGCGCGCGGGCAGCATGGTGTGGCGCGCAGCCGCTGATAGGTGCTCCGATCAGGGCTTTCAATTGGCGTGCAGCTGGCGAATGATCGCGGTGGGTGTGGGTGATGACGATATGCGCCACGTGCTCCTTGCCAAGGGCTTTCAGCAAGGCGTCCATCTCGCCGGGTTTGCCCGGTCCGGGATCAACCACCGCAACCTTGCCATGGCCGATGACATAGGCGCAGGTGCCGGTGAAGGTGAATGGGCTGGGGTTGGGCAGCACCCACCGCCGGATCAGCGGCGACACCTGCACCAGCTCGCCCGGCTCCGGTTTGCTTCTGTCGAAGGGAATATCATCAGCCATGAGCGAGCTATCGCCTCATGAAGCCAGCGGGCGCAAGCGCGCCAGACGCATGCCTGCTGCGCTTGCGATCTCAAGTGCCTGATCGCTGAGGAGGAACGCAAGCTCCTGCGGGCGTGTCTCGACGACCGGGTCCAGCCCGCGCAATTCATCATCCACTTCGCCGGGGTGGCACATCACAAGATGCCTCGCGCCGGGATTGATGAGATAGCTTGCAAAGTCTGTGGCAAAATCCTGCTTTGGGTCAAAGGAGGAAAATCCGGCAAAGGTATCGTTGGTCAGAAATCCAGCCTTGCTGGCTGCTGTTTCCATGCCGCTGGTGAGGCCAGCCACAGCCAGCGCCTTTTGCATGTTGCGGCCACGGCGCACGACATTGCGGAGCGAATCGGATGAGTCCCTCAGCCATGGCCTTGTGCCTTTGGCATAGCGCTTTGTCATAACATTGAAGAATGCGCGGCGTACTCCGGGCAGGCCGTGCACATGCTGGTGGCCATCGATGAAATCCGGCCGCGCATCCATAGCATCTTCATAGGCATCCAGCTGCGCCTCGATTTCACCTTCCAGCTCTTCGATAGGCAATCTGAGGGACAAACCGCCCTTGGTGATGTCGCCAATGGTGGGGAAGGTCTGAGCGGGCGCAAAGCGTGGCATCGATGTGAGCGGCTTGCCGAGCGTCAGGTTGAGATGCACGCCAAGATCAGCCGCGCCCGCAAAGCCGCGGAAGGCATTGGACCAGCCTTTCCAGTGCGGACGGTTGGTCATGGCACCTGCGCCTGAGATGCGGCCATGCTCCAGCAGACGGATGATGCCGCGCGAGACGCCTGCGGTCATGGCATAATCGTCGGCTATTAGTGTGAAACGCGCCAAATTAACCCCCTTGGCTGTCTGGATCGTGCTAACCCGGCCATTGTTCAGTTTATGGACAGGATTTGGCGTGATAAGAGCGGATATGGCAAAAAAATCCAGTGTTGAATTGACTCTTCTCCCGCAAGCGCCGGAACTTTCTGTTGTTGTGCCGGTTTTAAACGAAGAACTGAACGTGCCGCTGATTGTTGCGAAACTCACGGCGGTGCTCACGTCCTGTGTTCGCTCGCATGAAATCCTGTTTGTGGATGACGGCAGCCGCGATGGTACGCTGGCCGCTATTCGCCTGCTTTCACAAACTGATTCGCGGGTGCGGGCCGTGTCCTTCAGTCGGAACTTCGGCAAAGAGGTCGCGCTTGCCGCAGGCATTGACCATGCACGCGGTGATGCGGTTGTCATGATCGATGCGGATTTGCAGCATCCGCCCGAGGTGATTGCCACCTTTGTCGCCAAATGGCGCGAGGGCTTTGACATGGTCTATGGCCAGCGCACCGACCGCATGACCGACGGCAAGACCTACAGCCGCTTTGCCCATCGCTTTTATACCCTCTTCGAGCGCTTTGGCGAAATACCCCTGCCGGAAGGGGCGGGTGATTTCCGGCTCATCTCGCGGCGCGTGGTTGAAGCCTTGCGTCGCATGCCGGAGCGTGCGCGTTTTTCCAAAGGGCTTTATGCTTGGGTCGGTTTCAAGCAGACCGGTGTACCTTATCAGGTGGCGCAGCGGGTGCATGGTGAAACCAAGTGGAACTACCGCAAGCTTTTCCGCTTTGCGCTCGATGGCCTGACGTCCTTCTCTACCGTGCCGCTGCGTCTCGCCACCTATATCGGCGTGATCATCTCGGCCATGGCCTTTGTCTATGCCTTCATCACCATTGTACGCACGATTGTGTTTGGCGCAGATGTGCCGGGCTTCCCGTCTATTCTGGTGTCGGTGATGTTCTTCTCTGGCATTCAATTGATCTTTCTGGGCGTTATTGGCGAGTATGTCGGGCGCATCTTTGCCGAGGTGAAAGAGCGTCCGCTGTATATCGTGGCAGATGAGGTGAGCGCATCCGCAAAAGCGTTTGGAAATTCTGCACTTTCGCCTGCTAAAAGCGACTGATGTTAAAATCCATTCTCTCCGTTGGCAGCTGGACGCTGCTGTCACGCATCACCGGTTTTGCCCGTGATATCGTGATGGCGGCTGTGCTGGGCGCGGGCGGTCTGATGGATGTGTTCACGGTCGCTTTCCGACTGCCCAACCATTTCCGCGCCATCTTCGGCGAGGGTGCTTTCAACGCTGCCTTTGTGCCTGCTTTTGCGCGCATCCAGACACAGCGCGGCGCGCCGGATGCCAACCTTTTCCAGAGCCGCATTCTGACACTGCTGCTGATTTCGCAGATCGTTATTCTGGCGCTGGCACTGCTCTTCACGCCGACAGCTGTGCGCCTGTTGGCCCCCGGCTTTGCTGCCAATCCTGACAAGTTTGCGCTGGCCGTCGAGATCACGCGGATCACCTTTCCCTATCTCCTGCTCATCACGCTGGTGACGTTGTGGTCCGGTGTATTGAACGCTGTGGGGCGGTTTGCGGCGGCAGCAGCAGCACCCGTTCTACTCAATCTCTCGCTCCTCGCTTTTGTGGCGATGGCGACGCTCTTTGCCACGCCTGCGCACGCCGCTGGCTGGGGCGTGTTTGCCGCTGGCCTGCTGGAGGCTGCCTTGCTGGCTTTTGCGGCCTGGCGTGCCGGGGTGCTGGTGGCACCCGCGAAACCACAGCTTGACGACGATGTCCGCCAGTTCTTCCGTGCCTTTCTGCCTGCAGTCATCGGCTCTGCCGGTGTGCAAATCGCGATGTTTGCAGACACGATTCTGGCGACACTTCTGCAGGAAGGGTCCGCTTCAGCACTTTATTATGCTGACCGGATTTACCAGCTTCCGCTGGGTGTCATTGCCATTGCGGCAGGCACAGTGCTGCTGCCGACGATGTCTAAACGGATTGCGGAAGGCGATGTTGATGGCGCGCACGATGCACAGAACCGGACGATTGCCCTGACGCTGTTGCTGGCTGCGCCCTGCTGGGTAGCAACGCTTGTGATGCCGGATCTGATCATCCGCGCCATGTTCCAGCGTGGCGCATTCAACGAGCAGGCGGCAGCTGAAGCGGCCAAGGTGCTGGCGGCCTATGGTGTCGGCTTGATTGCAGCTGTTTCGATCCGCTCGGTGGTGGCAAGCTTTCATTCGCGCGGGGATACGAAGACGCCGATGATTATTTCTCTCACGGCTGTCGCCTTGAACGTCGCTTTGAAATTTGCGCTGGTTGGTCCCTACGGTGTCATGGGGTTGGCGCTGGCAACGGCGCTTGGGGCGACACTCAATCTCGCCCTGCTGGTGTGGATGGCCGATGAGCGCGGCTGGATGATGCCGGATGGTATTTTTGGCAAAGCCATTGGCATCGCGGCTGTTGCATCGTTGCTTTTGGCAATCACTTTGCTGCTGACCTATGATCCTGTGCAGCAGCTACTCCTGAAAACCGCCTTCAGCAACGAGTTGCGTCTTCTGGTTCACGCCGTGACCGGGGGTGTTATCTACGGCGTTGTCACGATAGGTCTGGCCAAGGTATCAGGGCTCAGCTTGAAGCGGCAGAAGTAACAGCATGGCCTTCCCCATCATGGATGTCGCGATTGTCGGCGCAGGACCTGCTGGTCTCTTCGCTGCTGAAGTGTTGTCAGCAAAGGGGCTGAAGGTCTGTATCTTTGAACGCCTGCCGTCGCCTGCCCGGAAGTTTCTGCTGGCTGGCAGAGGCGGCTTGAACCTCACGCACAGCGAAAGCTCTGAGCGTTTTGTTCCGCGCTACGGTGCATCTCAGGCGCGAATTGCGCCTTTGCTTCAGGCTTTCACACCGGATGAGCTGCGGGCATGGGCCGAGGGGCTCGGGCAGGAAACCTTTGTTGGCAGCAGCGGGCGTGTGTTTCCCCGTGCTCTGAAAGCTTCGCCGCTGCTCAGGGCATGGTTGCGCAGGTTGGCCGATCAGGGTGTTGAACTCAGAACTGGCCATCACTGGCAGGGCTGGTCAGATGACGGTGCGTTGCGCTTCAAGGTGGGCGAGGACATGGTCAGTTGTACGCCGCGCGCCACTTTGTTGGCGCTTGGCGGTGCCAGCTGGCCAAGGCTTGGCTCTGATGGTGGCTGGGTGAAGACACTGGAAGAACGGGCTGTCGGGGTTGAGTCCCTCCGGCCTTCCAACTGCGGTTTCAAAATCAATTGGTCAGAGCATCTTCAAAGCCGCTTTGCCGGTGAGCCTCTGAAACGCATTGCGCTTGCCTGTAACGGCAGGCAGGTGCGCGGCGAGGCGATGCTGACGCAGGAAGGCATTGAGGGCGGTGCTGTCTATGCGTTGTCAGCTGACATCAGAGATGCTGTCGCCAAGGACGGACACTGTGTTGTGCAGCTTGATCTCAGGCCTGATCTCACAGAAAACGCCTTGGTGGAGCGCCTGTCCAGGCCGCGCGGGCGCGACAGCTTTGCCAATGCCATACGCAAGCAATTGGCCCTGCCGCCTGTTTCTATAGCGTTGCTGCATGAGGTGGACAGGCAGGTGGCTGCCCTGCCTCCGCTGAAACTGGCGCGGCTGATCAAGGCCCTGCCGCTCACCATCACAGGGGTCAATGCCATTGACCGTGCCATCTCATCAGCAGGCGGCGTGCGCTGGTCAGAGGTTGATGATCAGCTGATGCTGAAGGCCTTGCCGGGTGTGTTTTGCGCCGGTGAGATGCTGGACTGGGAAGCGCCAACCGGCGGCTATCTGCTGCAGGGCAGTTTTGCGATAGGTGCTGCCGCTGCCAAGGGCATTCTCAACTATCTCGCGCGTTAAACCGACAGCTGTTTACGCTTCTCGGACACGACATTGCGCACATGGGCAAAGGCCATGTTGAAGGCTGTCATTGAAGCTGGATCAACATTGTTCTCGATGGCCTGTGCCATTGTTTGCTCGAAGATATCTCCGGCTGTTGTTTCAATCGCCGTCAGTTCTTCATCGGATTGTGAGGCCTGCGCCCTGGGCGCGAGCTGCTGCAATTCTGACAACATGCGCATCACACCTCTGCGGGTTTGCGCGGCAGCCCAGCTGAGATACCCAGCCAGTGCAGATCCCCCCAGACCAAAGCCCATGATGCCGATATAGAACCAGTCGCCATAGCGTTCGAGGAAGGTGCTGGTCTGGCCATCGAGATAGGTGATGGTGCCGGGATGGATGGGAATGGGGCTGGATTTTTCCTGATCCGGCGCTTCCATCCGCACAGCCAGTGGTGCTTCTGCCGCGATCTGCGATTTGGCATTCAGCAGCACACGGGTGAAATCGGAAACCGTGGCATCCGACAGTGTTTTGGCAGCCATGAGGGTGTGAGAGACAACCAGTGTCGGCACGTCTCTCTCGGGTCTCGGAGAGGGGCCACCAAACAGACCACGTACCAGTGTGTCCGCTTCCAGCAAGGGATAGCGCTGTTCAATGGCATTGGTCTCGGGAATGGGGACAAAGTTGATCTGCCCCCTGCCAACGTCGGTCACCGTGTTGACGACATCAAACAGCAACCGTCCACTTGTGGGACCAACGGCAAGAACGCCCTGAATGCGCCCCTGCTCCAGCGCCGCCTTCAGGTCTGCCATGCGCGTTCTGTCAGTTTTGATATCACCTTCAGCAAGCCCAGCCTGTGCCGCGATGATGCCAAGCATCTTCAGATTGCCGGGGCTGTCACGCAGGATAGCAACAGTCTTGCCCTTGAAGTCGGCAACGGATGCAATGCCTGTGCCTCCCGGTGCCACCAGAATGGCGTGATCTGTATGGAGAACAGCAACTGTTGCACCAGCCCGCGGATAGCCCATGTCCGTGCGGACAATGGCCAGATCAGCATTGCCTGCATCCAGTGCGGCAGCACTCTTCTCTGTGCCATCCGTTATGACGAGGCGCAGCCGGAAGTTTTCTCTCTCGCGCTGCAGGGTCTGGATCGCGGCGGTCACGATGCGGACATTCTCGTTTGACACGGGCCCGACAGCCACGCGCAGGGTTGTTGGTTGCGAGAGAACGAAATAGGCAAGCGCTCCAAGACCGATGATGGCGAGAACAACGGCGAGGAGTGCCAGAACGGGATGACGCATTGTGTGTTTGAACCTCAGCCCTGCTTCGCTCACGGAGTATGAGCAAAATCCTTGCGTCATGGCAATGTGGCAGGAGTGAGAACTGTTTAGAAGAAACACCAGTGCCTGCTACAAATGATTGACAGGCGGGGTTGCTGTGCCACCCTGTCGCTCCTTTCCGCAAGCACAGAATGATGATGACCATGAAGATTGATCTTGTCGTCGATGGGCAGTTTGGCACAGGCGAAAGCCCTGTCTGGGATGACAGACGCCATTGCCTGTGGTGGACGGATATTCCAGCCAAGGCGATTTTCCACATGGATTGGACAGACCGGAAGGTCACGCGTTTTGAAATGCCACGCCGTGTGGGTTCACTGGGTCTCTGCGAGAGCGGTCGGTTGGTCCTCGCCTTTGAAGACGGTGTTTTCCTGCATGAGCCGGGCACGCAGCAGTATGAGCACATCGCCACCATCGAGGCAGAGATTGTGATGAACCGGCTGAATGATGGCAAGGTGGGCCCAGATGGTGCTTTCTGGGTAGGCTCCATGGATGAGCGGACCCCGCGCCAGCCTTCAGGCGCGCTTTACCGCGTGACAATGGCAGGAGCACAGCAGCAGTTTGATGGCGTAACGGTTTCCAACGGATTGGCATGGTCGGCGGACGGCCGCACCATGATCCATACCGACACGGCTGCCTTGACGATCCACGCCTGGGACTTTGGTGCGAAGACCGGCCGCATTGCGAACCGCCGCTTGCTGGCGACAGCGGATGAAACCATGGGACGCCCTGATGGCGGGGCTTTCGATGTTGATGGCCACTATTGGTCAGCAGGCGTTTCGGCTGGCTGTCTCAATTGCTATGACATGGCAGGCAAGCTGGTGAATAAGGTTGCCTTGCCTGCGCCGCATCCTACGATGCTGTGCTTTGCGGGTCCTGATCTGAGAACGGTTTTTGTCACTAGCCTGCGGTCCATGGGCGGCAAAACCGATCTGGCGCGGTGGCCGCAATCAGGTGGATTGTATCAGCTTGATCTGGGTGTCGCCGGTGTGCCGGTGCATCGGTTCAGGGATGTGTGATACCGTCATTGCGAGCGCTGATCATGTGTTGCCACCCACAATGTCCCTCATGCTGAGGAGGCGCGAAGCGCCGTCTCGAAGCACGCAAGATATTGTTGCCAGCCTGCTGCACAAGCAAAATGCGTCCTTCGAGACGCGCTTTCAGAGCTCCTCAGGATAAGGACATCGGGAGCTGCAAGCGCCTCCGCGCAATGACGGTGGGCTCAAATCTTCGCCAGAACCTTGGCATTTTGCTTGCGGGCGACAGCATCAATCAGTGCAAGCTGACGCGGCAGGCACCTCGTTTTAAGGTCGTACTCTGCCAGAATGTTACGCCGTGCCTCCTGTCGAAGCGGCATGAAATCCGCTGGCTTTGCCAACCCTTGCGTGATGGACTTCACCCAGTGATCGGTATCAAAGAAATCAACCAGAAGGCCGTTCTTGCCATGCTTCAGCACTTCTTTGACCGGAGGGGTTGAGGAGCCAATGACCAGACACTCTGCTGCGAGAGATTCCAGCATCGACCATGACAGCACGAAGGGATAGGTCAGGTAGGCGTGGACGCGGCTGACCTGAATGAGGCTGCGATAGGTTGGATAGGGTATGCGGCCGAGAAACGCGATGCGGCTCATATCCAGCTTGTCGCCCACCTCAGCCAGCATCACCTCACGCCAGTTCTTGCCGCTTTTTGGCATGGCGCCGTAGCTGATTTCATCGCCGCCCACGATCAGTGTAATGGCGTCGGGTCTGGCTTTCTGGATGGCCGGCAGGGCGCGCATGAAGATATGGAAGCCCCGGTAGGGTTCAAGGTTGCGGTTGACGAATGTCAGCACCTCGTCGCCGGCTTTCACGCTGCGCCCGTCCGGCAATGTGAAGGTGGCGTTCGCATCGGGCACAATGAAGTCAGTGTCGATGCCATCGAATATCACGCTGGTTGTGGCCTGATACGCCTTGGGTAGCGATGATTTCTGCCACTCTGTCGGGCTGTAGGACCAGTCGGTTGCATCAAGCGCCAGCAGATGGTTGATGTTCTTGACGCGTGTTTTGGCTCTTCCTGATAGCGAATTCTGCGCGAATTCCGGGTCAAAATTGGTGTCCAGACCTTCTGAACGATAGAAGAACTCCATGAAGGTCAGCATAGGCGCATCGGGCCAGACATCCTTGAAGAACATTTGTTCTCCCCAGCCGGGGTGAACCACGATGACATCGGGATTGAAGCCCTTTTTCTTCAGCTCGGCAGCTGCCGCAAGGCAGGCCTCGCCGCGCAGAATTTTGCTCTGGAGGTCTGCCATCAGCGGATGGATATCCTGTGAGGGAGCGCGCTTGATTTGATAGCGTCCAACGGAAACCCCCGGTGTGGGGTAGGCAGGCTGGTTGATGCAAAGCGCCACAACCTGATTGCGCTTGTCAGCCGCCAAGGCAGTCGCACTGTAGCGGAACTGACCGGGAAAGTTCTGGTGGACAAACAGGATTTTCATGAGGTCAGTCCATCGCTGGTTTGCCGCCGCGCAGTTTTTTTACTGTGCTGCGGGTTGTCTTGGCCAGAAGCCTGCGCTCCACCGAGGCCTTGGTGGGTTTTGTCACACGCCTTTTGGGCGGAGGCGGCTTTGCTGCTTCGCGAATCAAGTCCAGCAGCCGGTTGGTGGCATCCTCGCGGTTTTGTTCCTGCGAGCGGAACCTGTCAGCGAAAATGACAATCACACCGTCCTTGGTCAGGCGGCGGCCAGCGCTTTTCATCAGGCGCACTGCAATATCAGCAGGCAGGGAAGGGCTCCGTCTGGCGTCAAAGCGTAACTCGCAGGCGGTTGCTACCTTGTTGACATTCTGTCCGCCCGGACCGGACGCCCGCACGAATGAGAGCTCAACCTCACTCTCCTGCAGCGCAATATGGGGTGTCACCACGATCATGCTTTTGGGTAGCGTGATTGCATCTGCGTTGCAAATGCGCAGACTTACAAATCATTGGTTTGTCGGTTGCCGACTCTGCCAGAACATGATTATTACCAATGGCAACGCTGGGCTTGATATCCGCGCTGCAAGAAGCAGTGAGGAATGAACCATGCGTATCGAGAACGACCCCAAACTCGACTTCAAAGACGTGCTGATTCGCCCCAAGCGCTCGACGCTGGCCAGCCGCAGCAATGTCACCATCGAGCGGACGGTTCCTTTCCGCCACGCCAAGCGCACATGGACAGGCTTTCCGCTGATTGCCGCCAATATGGATGTCACGGGCACCATTCCCATGGCAAAAGCCCTTCGCAAGCATGGCGCTATGGTTGCCCTGCACAAATATTATCCGGCTGAAGAGTTGATCTCCTTTTTCAACAGCGAGGAAAGCAGCAACGCCTTCTACACCATCGGCACCAACGAGGCTGATCATGAGAAGTTCAAGGCGGTGAAAGCCAAAGCGCCTGTTTCGATGATCTGCATGGATGTGGCCAACGGCTACACCGAGAGCTTTGTCGATATGGTGAAGCGCGTGCGTGACCAGAACCCCGATGCCGTGATCATGGCGGGCAATGTGGTGACGGGCGACATGACCGAGGCACTGGTGCTGGGCGGCGCAGATATCGTCAAGGTGGGCATCGGCCCCGGCTCTGTCTGCACCACACGCAAGATGACCGGTGTCGGCTATCCGCAGCTTTCCGCCATCATCGAATGTGCCGATGCCGCCCACGGTCTGAAAGGGCAGGTTTGCGGCGATGGCGGCTGCACGGTTCCCGGTGATATCGCCAAGGCCTTTGGTGGCGGGGCCGATTTCATCATGCTCGGCGGCATGCTGTCCGGCCATGACGAATGCGAAGGCGAGATCATCTACGAAGAACGCGATGGTGTAAAAGTGCCTGTGCGTATGCTGTTCTACGGCATGTCATCGGATACCGCGATGAACAAATATGCCGGTGGTGTGGCGAAGTACCGAGCCTCTGAGGGCAAGACTGTCGAGGTTGCCTATCGCGGCTCAGTCGCCAACACGATGCAGGATATCATGGGCGGTGTGCGCTCGATGATGACCTACATCGGCGCTGTCAGCCTGAAGGAAGTGCCCAAGCGCACCACCTTCATCATGGTGGGTGCACAGCTGAACACGGTTTACGGTCAGGGCTGATCGCGAAGGGGCAGGGCTTGCAATGACGGGTACAAAGGCAGCGTTTGCAGCACTCAAAGCCCATGGCAAGGGAATGAAAAAGGCCTCCTTGCGCGCGCTTTTTGCGGAAGACAGCAAACGCTTCCAGACCTTTACGGCATCGGGTGCCGGCCTGACACTCGACTACTCCAAGAACCTGATCACAAAAGAGACCATGGGCCTGCTGGTTGAGCTGGCTAAAGCCGCTGATCTCGACAGCAGGCGCAAGGCCATGTTTGCCGGCGAGGCGATTAACAACACAGAAAGCCGCGCTGTGCTGCACACCGCCTTGCGCGCGGGTGGCAGCAGCAAGGCCAAGGTGGACGGCGTCGCGGTTGATCCGCTGATTGCGCATGAGCTGGGCCGCTTTCTGGCCTTTGCCGAAGATGTGCGGGCAGGCCGCTATCTGGCGTCTGATGGCAAGCCGTTCAGCGATGTGGTGAACATCGGGATTGGCGGCTCTGATCTCGGCCCAGTGATGGCTGTGGCGGCTCTCGCCCCCTATCACGATGGGCCTGCCATTCACTTCGTTTCCAATGTTGATGGCGCGCATCTGGCTGATACGCTGCGTGGGCTTGATCCGCGCCGTACCCTCATTCTGATTGCATCGAAAACATTCACCACACAGGAAACCATGGCCAATGCCAATGCAGCGCGGGCATGGGCTGTGGCAGAACTGGGGGCTGCCAAGGCGGGTGCGCATTTTGCCGCTATTTCAACTGCCAAAGCGAAGGTTGAGGCCTTCGGAATTGATCCTGCCCGGATGTTCGGTTTCTGGGATTGGGTTGGCGGGCGCTATTCCATCTGGGCCTCAATCGGCCTTTCGCTGGCCCTGGCTGTAGGTGCCGAACGGTTCACGGAATTTCTCGCTGGTGCCAAGGCGATGGATGATCATTTCCGCAAGGCAGCGCCTGCGAAAAATCTGCCTGTGCTTCTGGCGCTGATCGGCATCTGGAACCGCAATGCGCTTGGGTTTCCTGCTCTTGCAGTTCTGCCCTACGAGCAGCGCCTGCTGCGCTTTCCAGCCTATTTGCAGCAACTTGATATGGAATCCAACGGCAAGCGTGTGCAGCGCGATGGCAAGCCGGTGACAGAGGAAACAGGGCCGCTGGTGTTTGGCGAACCTGGCACCAATGGGCAACATGCATTTTATCAACTCATTCATCAGGGCACGGATGTTATCCCTTGCGATTTCCTGATTGGCGCCGAGGGCCATGAGCCACATCTGGCGCATCAGCACCAGTTGCTGATTGCCAATTGCCTGGCGCAGACCGAAGCCCTGATGAAGGGTCGTACATTAGAAGAAGCCAGTGCACAGCTGAAGGCACAGGGATTGTCTGACGCCGAGATCAAGCGGCTGGCTCCGCACAAGGTCTTCCCCGGCAACCGGCCAACCAATACCCTTTTCTACAAGAAACTGGATCCAGCCATTCTGGGCGCATTGATTGCCCTCTACGAGCACAAGGTGTTTGTGCAAGGTGTCATATGGGATGTGAATTCCTATGATCAGTGGGGTGTAGAACTGGGCAAGGAACTGGCGAACTCCTTGCAGCCGATGGTGGAAGGCCGTGTCAAACCGACAGGCCGGGATTCATCGACTGCAGGTTTGATTGCTGCGCTGAAAGCCATGGCACAAGACAAGAAAGCGGGATGACATCAATGGCAGGTGACTTGAAGACTGGTGAGACGTCCGGTGGACATAAGGACAGTGCCATCGAAATCGCGCTCGAGAAATTCCTTTTCGCCAGCCGGTGGCTTCTGGCGCCATTCTATGTTGCCCTCGTCTTTGCCCTGTGCGTGCTGTTGCTGAAGGCGATGCAGGAGCTCTGGCACTTCGCCAGCCATGCCCTGATTCTAACGGAAAGCCAGGTGATCCTCGCTGTCCTTGCGCTCATTGACCTGACACTCACCGGCTCACTGATCCTGATCGTCATTTTTTCCGGTTACGAGAACTTTGTCTCGAAAATTCGCCACACCGACCACGAGGACTGGCCTGAATGGATGGGCAAGATCGACTTTTCCGGATTGAAGCTGAAGCTGCTTTCCTCCATCGTCGCCATCTCGGCTATTCAGGTTCTGAAGGCCTTCATGAACCTGAAGAACATCAGTGATCGGGAGCTGATGTGGTATGTCGGCATCCACATGATGTTCGTGCTGTCAGGCGTGTTCATGGCGCTGACCGACAGGATTTCCGGGGAGCATGGTGGCAAGACGTCATCAGCCCCCAAGCCGTCGGACCATACAACAGGCGGCGGGCACTGAATTATCCTTCTCCCCTCCTCGTTTACGGGGAGGGGGCGGGGGTGGGGCCTCAATCTATCCTGCCTAGATCGCGGCCCCACCCGGCCCATAGCTACGCTACGGTCCACCCTCCCCGTAAACGGGTAGGGTATATGCCTGAGATCACATGACATCAGCATGACGCTGACATGATCACCGCGTTACCAGCACTTCACGACACGCCGGTGGCAGGGCATCAACTGACATCGGCGGTGGCGGTGGTTTCTTGGGGCCTGTTGCTGGCGCTTTGGGACCAAAGAAGGCCTTGTACTGCAGGTTCAGCCAGCCCGTGAGTTCTGCACCGCAGCCATCGCCTTCGGGCGGATCATCCTGATCGACACAGCCACTCATGCCGGCTGGGCAACCCATTCGGATGTGGAAATGATAATTGTGTCCCCACATCGGGCGGACCGTTTTCAGCCAGGATCTGTCTGATCCCGCTTCACGGCAGAGTGCCTTCTTGATCGCCGGATTGACGAAGATGCGATGCACCTTGGGGTCGCGCGCGGCCATGCGGATCAGCTTTGTGTGATTCGGTGTCCAGACATCCGGGTTCACATCCATCCAGTCCGAGCGGGCCATGTTGACCGCGCTCATGTTCTCGCGCTCGGAGTTTGAAAGCTTGCGGTTGGGCATAGGCGTCAGCCAGATGTCGGCATCAAGGCCAATCTGGTGGGAAGCGTGGCCTGTGAGCATGGGGCCGCCACGGGGCTGGGAAATGTCGCCCACGAGAATGCCGTTCCAGCCCACTTCGCGCGGCACTTGCTTGGCAAAGGATTCGAGATAGCGAATCAGATCCGGGTGTCCCCAGTTGCGGTTGCGCGACAGGCGCATCACCTGCCAGGCCGGGCCATCAATCGAAATTGCCGTTCCGCCTGCAAGGCAGCCACGGGCATAGGAGCCAATAGCGCGGGCTTCCATAGGCGCACCGCTGGTCTGCGAACCAAACTGGCGCTTGGCTGCCCATTCCGGCAGGCCTTGCAGCACTTTGGCGCGGCGCACGGCTTCTTCGGATTGTGTGGCCTGTGCATAAACCTGCGATGTGGTGCATGTCGCCAGGAGGCCCAACAGCCACAGGCTCTTGCGTATTATGTTTTGAGCAAACCGCATCGCGCGATCTCCGTTTGCCATGTTTTCAGTCATCGCTCGACCTTGCAGTCAGCATGGTTGATAAAACGTTATGACTATGACGCATCTCCTGTTCGATGACGAGGGCACAATTACACGGCGCCAGTGGTGGCTGGGTAGCAGCGTGCTGATGGCTGTCTATATGCTTGCCGGCTTTTGTGTGGCGAAATGGCTGGGCCATACGGGTCTCGACCGTGCCATCATGCTGTTTGTTTCCATCGCAATTTTGCTGCCGTTCTTTTCTGTGAACGCCAAGCGCTTCAGGGCGATTGGACGTTCACCGTCGCTGGCGCTGGTGGGTGCATTTATGTCTGCCCTTGCCACACTGTCGGGTGATTTCCTGCCGCTGATGCCGGTGAACACTGGTCTTGGCATCATCCTGATGCTGGTCATTGTTTGGTACACCATCGATCTTGGCCTAGTGGATCACAATCCTATTGTTGAGATCGAGTCCCGCGCACGTTGACCGTGAAGAAAAGCCGCTTTAACCACGGGGCATGACAACACCCGATGCCCTTAGCCTCACCCGCGATCTCGTCCGATGCCCGTCGGTAACACCTGCTGAAGGCGGGGCTATCCAGCATCTCGCGGATGTTCTTGCCAAGGCAGGCTTTGAGGTTCATCGCCCGATTTTTGCCGACACCGACACGCCAGACATTGAAAATCTCTATGCCCGCATCGGTTCTGCCGGTCCCTGCCTGATGTTTGCCGGGCATACGGATGTGGTGCCTCCGGGCAAGCTGGAAGCCTGGACGCATGCGCCATTTGCGGCTGACATCGTCGATGGTCGTCTTTACGGGCGCGGTGCCGAGGACATGAAAGGCGGTGTGGCGGCTTCTGTTGCAGCCTGTCTCAAGCATCTCAAGGAACATGGCGTGCCCAAGAATGGCTCCATCGCCTTTCTGATCACAGGTGATGAGGAGGGCCCTGCCATCAATGGCACGGTGAAACTATTGGAATGGGTGAAAGCCCGTGGTGATCGCATGGATCACTGTGTGCTGGGCGAACCCACCAATGTTGAGGCAGTGGGCGATACCATCAAGATTGGACGGCGCGGCTCGCTCACCGGGCATATAACTGTGCATGGCAAGCAGGGGCATGTCGCTTATCCCGAACGCGCCTCCAACCCCATCCATGCTCTGGTGCGTCTTGTATCCAGCCTTCTGTCAAAGCCGCTTGATCCGGGAACAGCGCATTTTGCGCCCTCCAATCTTGAAATGACAACGGCAGATGTGGGCAACCCCACGTCCAACGTCATCCCGAATGAGGCGAAAGCCACCTTCAATATTCGCTTCAACGATCTGTGGACGCCAGCCACACTGGAAGCTGAAATCCGCAGCAGGCTCGATGCTGCCGGTTCTGACATCCGCTACACGGCAACGTTCGGTAAAACCAATGCTGTGGCCTTTGTCACTGAGCCGGGGCCGTTTGTGGATATGATGGTATCTGCGGTTGAGGCAGAAACTGGCCGCAAGCCGAAGCTCTCGACAACCGGCGGCACATCCGATGCGCGCTTCATCAAGGACTATTGCCCGGTGCTTGAGTTTGGCTTGATAGGGCGCACCATGCATCAGGTGGATGAGAACATCGGCATTGCTGATCTGGAAGTCCTGACGCGCGTTTATGAGCGCATGATAGGGCTTTATTTCAGCGCTGCCTGAACCGGTTGCGCAGGTCCTTGAGTTTCGAGCGCAAGCGATAGCCGGCAACAACAGCATGGCCACGCCATGATCCCGGCTCAAGATCAATGACGATCTTCGCCATTTTGCGCCGCTGCTTCCAGATGAGTCCAGCAGGATCAACGGTCTCATCGGACGCCGAATCCAGCACCTTGAACCAGGGCTGCTGGTAGAAATACTCCGTCAGAATCATATCGAAGATAACGCCGGGTGACTCCTTCGACAGGGTCTCATCATAGGCGGTTCGCCAGAAAGTCACTTCGCCTTCGCTGCGCAGGAAAAGGCCCGCTGCAATGGTGCGGTTGCCTGTTTCAAGTGTGGCGACAAAGGCCTGTTCCTGTGTGGCGAGAGACAGGATGACATCCAGACAGTACGCTGCGTCCTTCGGGTTTTGTTTCAGAGCTGTGCCGGTCTGGCCCTTCCAGCCACTGGCTTCCAGCGTGAGAAAGGCGTCAAAGCCTGTGTTGATCCGGTCAGGCGTTGTGTGGATGCGAAGCTGAAGCGGAGCATCGGCTTCCAGATTCTTGCGTTTGGAACGAAGCCGCTTGCGTGAGCTGCCGGACATGTTCTGGGCGAAGTATTGCTCTGCGTCAGTGGCGGCTGATCGCAACAGGATGGCGCGTTCCCAGATCACCAGCGGTGTCATGCCAATGCTGCCGCTTGCCTGCATGGCGGTGAGTGCATCCCAGACACGGCCTTCTGCAACAATGTTGTTTGCAACGATGGTTTTGGGCAAGGCTCTATCTTGCCGGGTAGCGTCAAACAGATCGTTCAGAGTGGCCGCTTCTTGTCCATCACCTAAGACGGGCATTGCGCTGGTGTCATACAGCGGCACAAGCGGAGCCATGAGACAGTTTAGGCCAACAGGCGTTCTGCGCAGACCAAGAGCCCAGCTTGCACGATGACCGTTTGCCAGCGCGACATGGCCGAGGGCTGGCTTGATACCGTAGTGGGTCGCAGCAGCATGCATTGCCTGTGCAGAGGCAAAGGGATTTGGAGCCATCTCAGGCATGGAGAGCGATCTCCTGCTTTCGCCTGAGGAGCGCAAAGATATGGACATCAAAGCCAAGACGCAGCCGCACCTCGCGGGCAACAATGATGCTGGCTGCTAGATAGGCAAAGGCGGTTGAGGCAGCCGCTCCCAGTCCTCCGTAAAGAGGAACCAGTGCAAGGCAGAAACCAAGGTTGACCACGAAGGCCCAGCCATAGGCATAGGCGCAGGCGTTCTGGTTGTCGGTCATCACCAGCAATTGCTCGGCAGGGCCGACGGCCGCGCGGGTCAGCAGGCCAAGCATCAAGACTGCCGTGATCACCCCGCCGTCCTGAAAGCCCTTGCCAAAGAGCATCAGGAGAAGCGGCGCTATCAGTGCCATAACGAGGGCAGCGCCGACTGAAGGCAGGAAGGTCCAGAGCGTGGTTTTGGCAGCATAGGTTGCCAGACCATCCATGTCGCCGGATTGATAGAGATGCGAGAAATGGTGCGCGCTGGCCCAGGTTAATCCGTGATGGACAAAAGCAACGAGCGCAACAAGGCGCGCCGCCGCACTGTAGATGCCCACCGCAGCATCGCTGTGATAGACTGTCATGAGCAGGATGTCGGTGGATGTCATGAGCATAAAAGCGCCGTCAATCAGCATGATCGGCAGGCCTGCCCTTATCCAGCGCTGGCGCTCTTCTGCAACAGGTCCCTTGGGCAGAAGATGCCTGAGCTTGCGGTGCACAAGCACCAGCAGCACAAGCGAGGCCAGCCATGTGGCAGCAACAAGACTGGCCATGGCCAATGTGGCATTGGGCTTGACACCGAAGAGCCATGCCCCGCCGAAAACAAACGGCACGATCAAGGGGCGAAGCACAAAGGCGATGCCGTAGGCCAATCCCTTCCAGGCTTTCGTCAGGGCAATGCCCTCAACCACATCAAGAGATGTGAGCGCAGGGATGGTCAGCAGTGCGATACAGGCTGCTGTGGCCACAGGCGGCGAGAGCAGGTCGCGTGCGAGCACCACGATGAGTGTGCCTCCAAGCGCAAAGCCGGAGCCAATGGCGAAAGGAGCCCAGCTTGCAAAGCGCGCCAGGCCACGCAACCGTGCCTGATCTTCGGCATTTTCATACTCCGGCCAGAAACGCTGCGGCATGGCAACCAGCCCTAGGGTGGCAAAGCCAGCCACCAGCAGCATGATGGTGTTGGCAGTAGAGTAGACACCAAATTCCGAAACGCCCATGACGCGAGCAAACAGCACCTGTGTCAGAAAAACGATGCCTGCGTTGAAGACGCGCGCAGCGATGCCAGCGAGAGCCATGATTCTGGTCTCGCTGTTTCTGTCAGCAGCGGTGTTGTCAGGCGCACCCATAGAGGTTCGGCTTAACACGGGCGTGTTAAGGAACCGTGGCTGTGCTTTCAGGCGGTGAGAACAACCGGGTTGATGACGCGCTTTGGCGTGCCATTGAGAAAAGCCAGAATGTTCTCGAGGCTTTCCCCATAGAATTGCCTGAAGACGGCTTGTGTTGAGTATCCCAGATGGGGCGTGAGAACAACGTTGGGAATCTGTCGCAGCGGATGCTTTTCCGGCAAAGGTTCGGTATCAAACACATCGAGCCCTGCATAGAGGCTGCCTGTACCCAGTTTTGTCAGAAGAGCCTGTTCGTCGATCAGAGGGCCACGCGCTGTGTTCACGATGATGGCTCCGGGCTTCATGAGATCAAGCTCGGTTTTCCCAACAATGCCGCGCGTGCGGGCGGATAGCACGAGGTGGAGCGAAACCACATCGGCCTTCTGAAACAGCGTTTCCTTGCTCACAAGTTCTGCACCCGCCGCACTGGCGGCTTCAGCAGTCAGGTTCTGGCTCCAGGCAATCACATTCATGCCAAAAGCGCGGCCATAGCCTGCCACCCGTGCACCCAGCTTGCCAAGACCCACAATACCCAGTGTTTTGCCGGCAAGGCTGAAGCCCATGTCCAGTCCTTCATGCCAGCCAGCTGTCCTCATGGCAGCATCAGCCTGCGGGATGCGGCGGGCACAAGCCAAAATCAGCCCGAAGGCGAGCTCAGCCGTTGCTGGCGAAACATGTTCACCGCCCGTGTTGCAGACCAGAATTTTACGCGCATCACAGGTTGCCTGATCCAGCGTTGCCGCCCTTACACCTGTCAGCGCAATCATGCGCAGCTTCGGCAAGCCAGCCAGCAGGCTTGCCGTGAAAGGTGTGCGTTCACGCATCGGCACGATGATGTCGAAGTCCTTCAGCGCTTTGATAGCTGCGGCCTCTGATGCAAAAGGCTCACGCATGATGGTGACATCAGCGCGGCCTTTCAGCGTAGACCAGTCTGCGCTTGTAGCGGCAATGTTTTGGCTGTCATTCAGAACGGCGATTCTGGGGAGAGCATTTGCTTTGTCTGACATATCGATCAATCCGGCTTGATGTTGTTTTCGCGGACCACTTCGCCCCAGACCTGCATTTCACGCTCAAAGAACGCTTTGAAAGCTTCAGGGCCATCCATCCGCAAGGTCACCTGCTGGCTTTCCTCCAGCCGCTTGGCCACCTGTGGGTCTTTCAGCGTAGCCTGAAGTTCGCTCACCATGCGGTCGACCATCGGTTTGGGTGTGCCGCCCGGCGCAAAAACGCCCCACCAGGCATTCGCCGAGAAATCCTTGAAGCCAGCCTCGATCATGGTTTGGGTATCAGGAAGTGTCGGCAGTCGCGTAGCACCTGTCTGCAGAATGGGCTTCAAGGTGCCGGCCGCCAGCTGCGATGCCATAAGCGCAACCGAGCCGATGGCAAAGTCAATATGGCCGCCCACGGAATCATTCATCAGCGGGCCACCTCCACGGTAGGGCAGGTGCTTGATCTTGAAATCTCCCTTTTTCTGCAAGAGGTTCATGGTCAGGTGGCCAAGGCTGCCATTGCCGATAGAGCCATAGGTCAGGCTGTCTGGTTTGGCTTTCGACGCAGCCATGACATCTGCAAAGGTTTTGAAGGGTCTGGAAGGGTGGCAGGCCAGCACCATCGGTGCAGTGCCAATCAACAGCACCGGGTCCAGATCTTTCTTTGGATCAAACTGCAGCGGCATGAGGCTTGGAATCACGGCATGGCTGTCAAACACAAACAGCCAGTTCAGGCCGTCCGGCGGGGATTTGGCCACAACCGTTGCACCAATGCTTGAGGCTGCACCTGCCCGGTTTTCAACGAGGATTGTTGCGCCGAGTTTCTGTTGCATGCCGGGCTGAACAAGCCGGGTGACAGCATCGGTTGATCCACCTGCCGGAAAAGGCACAACAAACCTGATTGTCTGACCGGCTGGCCAGTTTGAAGATTGGGCCTGCGCCGCCAATGGCGAAAGGGCAAGGCCTGCGAGCGCCGAACGCCGCGTAATCTGGTTCATCATGCAATCCTCCCGATTGATGCTGCCAATATCAATCCAGTATCATTCCTGCTGTCTATGACAAAGTCAGCATTTGAGCAGATTTCCAGTGCCATATGCAGTTCAGTTTCATGAGACGCCTAAAGGAATCGAGTGAGTGCTGAGGTATTTTTTCACTGTAAAACAACCATCTAAACGGCATTTTACGTCAATCTTATCATGCCATTAACCCATTTTGTGCAATCAAATCCCGGTTGAGATGCCGAATTGTGATGCGTAGCGGGTTCGTGCGGTATGGAAGTGCAGCAGACAGAAACTGACAGTGGACCAGCGCCATCAACCGGAGCTGCAACACTTGATGTTGTGAAACCGGCTCCAGGTGCGGTCATTCTGGTTGAAAGCAGCCAGACGCAGAACGTTGCTTTCAAATTTCCATTTGCTTCAGCCAAGCTTGCCATTCTTGACGTCGACCTCGTTGTGATTTTCGATGATGGCGGCAAAGTCATCCTTCCCGGGCTCGCTGTTCGCATGCTGGGTGGCGATGCGCCCAAGCTGCGCTTTCAGGATCAGGATGTTGATCCCTCCAGCGTCATTGCGCGTGTTGGCGACGTGCAGCTTGCAGATCAATTGCCACTGCTTGCCGTATCAGCTTCCCTCAAGGTGGATAAACAGGAGCCCGTTGCGCCATCCAACGGAATACCTGTGGTCCAGATGCCTAGTCTGCCACCGGCCAGCCTGACGCCATCGCCCGCCCGCCGGGGGACTCTCGACACAGAGATTGAAACAGGATCAATCTCCGCCTCCAGCGGTCGCTTTGCCAAACGCACAAATGCCATAGAGGAAGTGGCATCTGCCAGGTCTGGTGGACAGACAGAGAGCAATGACCCCGCTGAAGCACCAAAAGTTGAAGCTAAAAATCTGGACCCGACCGTTACATCAAATGGTGGAGGCGCACAGGCCAGTCTGACTATGGCCGAAAACTCCCGTGCTGCAACAAGGGTTGCAGGAACGGACCCGGAAAAGAACAAGCTTCACTACGCCATCGCCAGCGGTGCTGATGCAGATAAATTCGCCATCAACAGTGAGACGGGGGAGCTTTATCTCGTCCAGTCAGCTGACTTTGAGTTGCCCGGTAGCAGTACAGGCAGCAATGTTTATTCTGTGACCATTGCTGTTCTGGATGAATTTGGAGGTTCAGACGAACAGGGTATTTCGGTCACAATTACCAATGTCAATGAAGCGCCAACCAATGCGTTCTTCAGCAGCAGTGTACTGACTGAAAGTGCGGGTGCAGGAGCTGTTGTTGGCACTGTGACAGCCGTCGACCCTGATGCTGCTGCGGTTCTGACTTTCTCCTTTGCACCACAGGGTAATGCAGGCGGTCGCTTTCTGATCGATAGTCTATCCGGCGTTGTCACGGTCGCTTCCGGTACGGTTTTTGACGCCAGCACCAACCCTCAGGAAACAATCATTGTCCGTGTTACGGATCAGGACGGCTTGAGTTTTGACAAGACATTTGTTTTGGACATCATTGACACCAACAGGGCGCCGGTCATCCTTTCAGATGGAGGTGGCTCGGTTGCACAGGTTGTCCTATCCGAGAATACTGCGTCTGTTTCAACCGTCTATGCACGCGATCCTGATGGCCAGACTGTCACTTACAGCCTGGCAGGCGGAGCTGATGCGGCTCTTTTCTCGATTGATGCCACGACTGGCGCGCTCAGGTTTCTGGCTCCTCCCAATTTTGAATTTCCTGGAGATGCCAATGGCGATGGCCGTTACGAGGTCATCGTACAGGCATCGGACGGAACACTGATCGATCTCCAGACCTTTCTGATTGATGTTGTTAATGTCAACGAAGCGCCGACTTCGGCTCTTCTGTCTGCCAACACAATAGCTGAGAACGCTGCGGCAGGTACTGTGGTTGGTGTCGTCACTGGTATCGATCCCGACGCTGGAGATGTTCTCACATTTGGGTTTGTCGCTGGCGGCGATGCTGGTGGACGTTTCCAGATCAACGCTGTGACAGGCGTTATCAGCCTTGCGACAGGTGCTTTGCTGGATTTCGGCACGGACCCATTCCACGTTGTCACTGTTCGTGTCACTGATGCCGGAGGCTTATCCTATGATCAGCTTTTTGTGATTGAGCTGATCAATTCGAACAATGCGCCTGTGATTGTCTCGGATGGGGGTGGACCAACCGCCATAGTCAATATTGATGAGAATGATGCGGTCGCAACTGTCGTCGCAGCGAGTGACACTGATCCTGGTGCGCTGGTAATCTACAGCATCATCGGGGGAGCTGATCAGGCGCGATTCACGATCAATCCTAATACCGGTGTGCTGCGATTCCTGTCGGCTCCCGATTTTGAATTTCCTGGTGATGCCAATGGTGACAATAACTATGAGGTTATTGTTCTGGTGAGTGACGGATCTTTGACGGACCAGCAGGTTCTGACCATTTCTGTGCACAATGCCAATGAGCCGCCAACAATCACATCTGACGGCGGTGGCGCTTCCACTTCTCTGTTTATTGTCGAGAACGGAACCTCAGTTACAACGGTGACTGCAACCGATCAGGACGCGGGCTCCAGTATCGTCTATTTCATCTCTGGCGGTGCTGATGAAACGCTGTTCGAAATTGATTCCGTTACTGGTGTGTTGCGCTTCAGGAACGCTCCGAACTACGAAGCACCTGCGGATGCGGACGGAGACAACATCTATGAGGTGATTGTTCTCGCCTCGGATGGTGGATTGTTTGATTCCCAACTTGTCCGGGTTACTGTCACCAACCAGAATGAAATACCGAGAATTACTTCGGACGGCGGCGGACTTTTTGGTGCTATTTCACTGGCTGAGAATACCTCTCTTGCAACAACAGTGACTGCTGTTGATCCCGATATCGCTGCCATGTTGACTTATGTCATTATCGGCGGTGCAGACCAGGCAAGGTTCACGATTAACGCTACAACGGGGGTCTTGACCTTTGTTTCCCCCCCGGACTTCGAGAATCCAGTCGATGTTGGTGGTGACAACATCTATGATGTGATTGTACAGGTCTCCGATGGTTTGGGTGGTGTCGATACCCAAACATTGGCCATCACAGTCACCAACACCAACGACGCGCCTGTGATCACGTCAGATGGTGGTCTGGTGACAGCGG
>JBOFGV010000057.1:0-39171 GCA_051649305.1 Beijerinckiaceae bacterium | reverse complement strand
GTTCATGGGTTTTTCGCCCATCCACCAGCCCAGGACCACCAGTCCAGTCTGGCCTCCGACAGCTCTTTTGCCGCAGCTTTCGCCAGTGCTTCCGTTTCAAACAGCGCAAAGCATGTCGCACCACTGCCGGAGAGGTGGGCATAGCGGCAGTCCGGCAAGACATGCAAAGCATCCAGCACATCGGCAATGACAGATGAAACACTTGTTGCCGCCTCAAGCAGATCATTGCCGCGCGGACGAAGCGCTTCAACCAAGGCATCAAGATTGGCGAAGGACTGCTCCAGCGAAACCAGCTGGCGCTGTGCAATCACGGCGTTGGCCCTCGCAAAAGCTTTGAACACCTGAGGCGTCGGTGTTTCCACTCGTGGATTGACGAGCAAAACGCCACAGGCTCGTAGCGCAGGCAGCGGCGTCAGCACCTCGCCAATACCGCGCGCCAAAACAGGCTTGCTTGCAAGACAGGCAGGTACATCTGCCCCCAGCCTTGCTGCGAGTGACAGCAGCACTTCCTCTGAACACCCTGAATTCCAGAACCTGTTCAGACCCCGCAACGCTGCTGCTGCATCAGCGGAACCACCGCCCAAACCAGCCGCAACAGGGATATGCTTGGTCAGCTGGATCGAAGCGCCTTTGATAACCTTCGTGTGCTCCCGCAGCATTTGCGCCGCACGCAGCACAAGATTGTCAGAGTCAGCCGTGATGTGACCGGCCCAAGATCCGGTGACTGACAGTGTCAGCTCATCTGCATGAGTAATCGCCAACTCATCACTTAGATCACAAAACGCGAACAGCGAATCCAGCTCATGATAACCATCCGCCCTGCGGCCCGTGATGTTCAGCGCGAGATTGAGCTTGGCTGGTGCGCTGACACTGACAATGTCTGACATCATGATCGGTAAACGCTCTTGGTGTCATTCCCAGCCGGAGCGAAGCGGAGGGGAAGGGAATCCATACACAGGTCAACAACAGACACATACATCGCGTGGATTCCCTTCCCTCGCCCTATGGGCTCGCCGGGAATGACAAACGGTTACCATGCCGTCTTATGCCCATGATTGAGCCAACTGCAAACCCGTGTTAGCGCTTCGACATGTCATCGTCCCAAAATTCACAACGCGTTACGGCTCTCATCGTCGCTGCCGGGCAAGGAACCCGCCTTGGCGGCCCTGTGCCCAAGCAGTTTCAGGCGCTGGCGGGCGAAGCCGTGCTGATCCACACCCTGCGGGCGTTTGACGGGCATCCACGCATCAGCAGTATCTCTGTGGTCATCCACCCTGACCATGCTCCACTTTACCGGGAAACAACGGCGGGCTTTGCTTCCCCCAAACTCCTGCCGCCCGTGCACGGTGCCGACAGCCGTCAGGGCTCTGTTTGCAATGGCCTGATGGCGTTGGCGGAACAAAAGCCGGATATTGTCCTCATCCACGATGCCGCCCGCCCTTTCGTGCAGGCAGATCTCATCTCCGCTATGATTGATGCCGCCACCAAAAAGGGTTGCGCTGTGCCGGCCACATCGGTGTCAGACACAATCGTTGTTGCAAAAGATGCCCACGTTTCTGCCGCAACAGACCGCACAGCCCTGCGCGCCGTGCAAACCCCACAGGCCTTCCAGTTTCCGCTCATACTCGCTGCACACCGCAAGGCGCGCACCGAGGGCACGGCCAACCTGACAGATGATGGCAGCGTCGCCATGGCCGCTGGCCACGCCGTGCATATCGTGGCGGGCGATCCCGCCAACACCAAGATCACGACGCAGGACGATTTGATGCATGCCGAAGCCCGCCTGAAACCGCACACAACGATGATTTCGCGCACCGCCACCGGCTTTGATGTGCATGCCTTTGGCGAGGGCGATCATGTCTGGCTTTGTGGTGTGAAAGTTCCCTTCAAGCACGGTTTCATCGCCCATTCCGATGGCGATGTGGCGCTCCACGCCATCACCGATGCGTTGCTGGGCGCGATGGCCGATGGCGATATTGGCCGCCACTTCCCGCCCAGCGACATGCAGTGGAAGGGCGCATCCTCCGATCAGTTTCTGAAGTTCGCCGTGGATCGCCTGCGCCAGCGCAGCGGGATCCTTGATCTCATCGATGTCACGATCATTTGCGAGGCCCCCAAGATTGGCCCGCATGCGGAAGCCATGCGCCAGCGGGTGGCGGAGATTGCGGACATCCGCATCAGCAACGTCTCGGTCAAGGCGACAACGACCGAACGATTGGGTTTCAACGGGCGTGGCGAGGGCATTTCTGCGCTGGCCACCGCGACCATTCGTATGCCAGAATGACCCCAACGGGAGGTTTGCACCATGGATAAGAACATCATCGATCTCTACGACGAATACACCCACGCGCCGCTGCCGCGCCGGGTGTTCATGGAGCGCCTCGTGCTGATGGTCGGCTCGTTGACCGCGGCCAACTCTGTGCTCTCGCTGCTGGAACCAAACGCCGCCATGGCGCAAACCATTGCATCCAATGATGCACGCATCACGGTCACAGCCAACCACACATTGGCAGAAGGCGTGGTGGGATATCTCGCTGTGCCCAAGGGCTCTCCAAAGAACGGCTTTGTGCTGGTGGTGCATGAGAACCGTGGCCTCAACGCCCATATTCAGGACGTGACACGCCGTATGGCTGCCGACCGCTTTGCGGCCTTCGCGCCGGATTATCTCCATGGTCTGGGCGGCACACCCGAAGATGGCGACAAGGCGCGGGCGCTGTTCCCTACCCTGACGCCTGATTACATCATGGAAACCAGCCGCAAGGCGGTGCTCGCGGGCCAAAAGCATGCCGAGGGGTCGGGCAAAACCGGCATGGTCGGTTTCTGCTGGGGCGGCGGCGTGGTCAACCGGTCTATTCTGGCCATTCCGGAACTGGCGGCAGGGGCCTGCTACTACGGTGTGGCACCAGATCTGGCGCTGGTACCCAACATGAAAGGCACGTTGATTGCACATCTCGCCGGGCTTGATGACCGCGTCAACAACACCTTCCCGCCCTTTGAAGCAGCGCTGAAAGCAGCGAGCAAGAATGCGACGGTCTATCGCTACGAGGGCGTCAACCACGCCTTCAACAACGATACGAGTGCCGAGCGCTACAACAAGGCAGCCGCTGATCTCGCCTGGGAGCGCACACTGGCGCTGTTCCGGGCAGAGCTGTCGGGGAAACCGGCCAAGGCAGGGTGAGGTGGCAGCAAAACGGTGACGGTTTGCTTTTCTTCGCAGCGAAGCAAAGAAAAAAGCTAACTGTCTCCGGTTTGCGGGGTTGTTTCGTGCTGATTGTCCAATGACCACAATGGGATTGCATAATTAAATGCACTGTCACCGTAATACTGTTACCGTAATACTAGGCACAATGGTTCGCCGAAGGCGGCAAAAGATCTGAAGCCAAGCGATTGAATTCAAACACGTACTCTTAGTTTATTACCACTCTAAGTTTTCCCACCACCTCCACCACCACCTTTACCACCTTTACCACTGCCACCTGAGCCACCGCCCCCTTTATCTCCACCACCACCTCCCGAGCCACCACCTCCCGAGCCACCACCTCCACCACCAGAGCCAGTCCCGCCGTCAAAGTAAAGTTCCGAAGCACACATCATTTTGGTATATACTCCGTGAAAAACCATTTTTATCCTCCCAAAATTTTGGTTTGGCTTGCATGTTATGTGACAGAATCGATTATACAATATGGGAAATAGCTTCGGTGTCTATGATGGAATTTTTGCAAAAATGGTTCACTTATGAACGTATAATATGGGCGTTTTCATTATTGCTTTTTTCAACTCTAGGCTATTTTTTCGTACACATAAAAAAAGAAGTTGGTAAATTCAATAAATGGCTAAAAAATATTGCCTTTCGTAATTTACCTTGGAATAAAACAGACACATTTTCAAACGAAATTAAGAGCGAAACGATGATCGTTTCACTAGTTATTGATGACAGGCTAGGAAAAAAAGCATTCTATTCAAAGAAAAGCGTTGTAACAGTTTCGAGTGAATTTGCAGATCATATAAATGAATGTGTAACCTGTACTGGTGATTTTGGATCTATAAAATCCAGCGTTGGACACATTAGTTCAAGTAAATTTGAACATGGATTTTTGATAAATAAGATTGACCTCGATAGAAAATACAAAAAAAATGAAAAAATAAATTATGAATTTTCTGCTGATCTACTTGAAACATTTACTTCTATTGAAGAAGATTGGAGTCAAGAGGTTAGCATCGATACAAAACTGCTCGAAATAAATGTATCTTATTTGGATAAGCATATTCCAAGACAAATAAAACTATATAAGATAAGGGGAACATCAAAAAACTTGACGGGCACAAGCGCTACTCAAAGCACTTCAAGCGACAGGCATACGTTTTCGTGGAAAATAAAAAATCCTGAAATAGGTATAATATATAAAATTGAATGGATAAATTAAGTTCTCGTAGCCACAACGTTTTGAAACATATGCACTATAAATAAATGTGAGCGTCGTGCGTTTAACTATATTAATTCATCGAAACATAAAGAATAATTCTAAATTTCCCGACTGAAATCCGATGATTGTTTGCTCCCCCCTCAATCCAGCTTCCGCGCCTCATCCGGCAGCATAATCGGGATCGCATCACGAATGGGATAAGCCAGTTTCGCCGAGCGTGAGACAAGCTCCTGCCGCACGGCATCATATTCCAGCGGCCCCTTGGTCACGGGACAAACCAGCAGTTCCAGCAGTTTGGTATCAATGCCAAGGCTGCGGTTTGCGCCTTGATTGTGTGCGGTGTCAGCCATGGTTGAAATCCCCGTTACTGCAGCGGCATATCGCTGCCAGACGCCGCTTTGGCAAGCTCCATCTCGGTGATCGCCACCAGCAGATCACCGCGCGTCTTGAGGTCAGCGGCTTCCAAGAGCGCCTGTTTTTCGCGCACGCCGTAGGGGCACATCATCGCCAGCGCGTTGACCAGCGCTTCGTTGGGCGCGTCTTTCACGCTGTCCCAGTCCACCGGCACATCGTTGACTTCGGAGAAGGATTTCAGCGCGCCCAGCACCGCCTTGCGGTCCACATCGTCCTCGCCAAAACGCGGCTTGTAATCCTGCTCATAGGATGACCAGTCGACCTTGAACTGCATGAAGGCGGTTTTATCCGCTGCATCGCGCACGATTTTGAAACGGGCGATGCCGGTGAGGGTCAGCAGATAGCGCCCGTCGCCGGTTTCAGCCAACTGCGTGATGCGCCCGGCGCAGCCGATCTGGTAATTCAGGCCAGCGTCCGTCCGGTCAGGGTGCGGCTGGATCATGCCGATCAGACGGTCATGCTTCATGGCGTGGTCAATCATCGCCATATAGCGCGGCTCGAAGATGTTGAGCGGCATCTGCCCGCGCGGCAACAGCAGCGCGCCCGACAAGGGAAACACCGGAATGATCTCGGGCATATCGCCCGGACCCGCATAGGCAACGTTGCTGGTCATCGCGTGATCCTTGATGTCAGCTGAACAGCACAACGGAGAGCTTGCGCCGTCCGGCAGAGGTGAAGTCGTCGTCCGATCCCCAGGCCTCAAAGAACTGGATCAGCTGCTTGCGGGCAGCATCCTCGTTCCATTTGCGGTCCTTGCGGATGATCTGAATGAGATGATCGGTTGCCGCCTCGCGGTCACCCTTGGCGTTGAGCGCAATGGCGAGATCAAGCCGCGCCTGATGGTCATTGGGGTCCGCTTCCACTGCGGCGACGAGGCCAGCGGTATCACCAAGAGAAGCAGCCGCTTCTGCCGCCTCAAGGGCAGCCTTCGCGCCCACGATGGCAGGATCGTTCATCTGCTCAGGCTTAACGGCACCCAGCAACTGGTTCGCCTGCTCGGGCATGTCCATCAGCACATAAACCTTGATGAGACCGCCAAGCGCCTTGGCGTTGGTGTCGACTTCAGCCAAAGCAGCAGCATAAAGCTCAGCCGCCTGCGAGAGGTCGCCTTCAGTCACGCTCTTTTCAGCGGCGGCAATCACCTCATCGAGCGCGCTGGGGCCAAGATTGCCCACCAGACGCTCGATGAAGCTCTTGATCTGGCTTTCAGGCAAAGCGCCCATGAAACCATCAACCGGTTGGCCCTTCTGAAAGGCAAAAACGGCGGGAATGGATTTGACGCCGAGCTGACCGGCGATCTGCGGATGTTCGTCGATGTTCATCTTGACGAGCTTCACCTTGCCACTAGCGGCCTTCACCACCTTCTCGATGACAGGGGTCAACTGCTTGCAGGGGCCACACCAAGGGGCCCAGAAATCCACCAGCACAGGCTGCTTCATGGATTCCGCCATCACATCCTGCTTGAATGTCTGGGTCGTCGTATCCTTGATCAAACCATCATCGGGCGCGGGCGCCATACCTTCCAGCATCGCTGAAACTCCGTCTTTCAAAACAACCTTTTGCGGTCATGGCTTATGGGAAGCCAATGACAGCGGCGTGTCGTAATGTGGTGTTTTCGATCCGAGTTGCAAGCAGGAAAGCCACGGGTTTCACCCGAAAGACGGATATCGTTGTTCAGACGTTGAAATCTCCCGTTCTTTCGCGCTACATGCCGCCACCATGGATAACGTTCTTTCTGCTGCCGCAGCCCGGCGGCGCACCTTCGCGATCATCTCCCACCCGGATGCGGGCAAGACGACGCTGACCGAAAAATTGCTGCTTTTCGGCGGTGCCATCCAGCTTGCCGGTGAAGTAAAGGCCAAGAAAGACCGCCAGAACACGCGCTCTGACTGGATGAGCATCGAGCGCGAGCGCGGCATCTCGGTCGTCACTTCCGTCATGACCTTTGAATACGACGATCGGGTGTTCAACCTGCTCGATACGCCAGGCCACGAGGACTTCTCGGAAGACACATACCGCACGCTGACGGCGGTTGATTCCGCCATCATGGTGATTGACGGCGCTAAGGGCATCGAGGCCCGCACACGCAAGCTGTTCGAGGTCTGCCGCCTGCGCGATATCCCCATCGTCACCTTCATCAACAAGATGGACCGTGAAACACGCGATCCCTTTGATCTGCTTGATGAAATCGAAAAGACGCTGGCGCTGGATACAGCCCCGGTCAACTGGCCCATCGGCAAGGGCAAGAGCTTTGCAGGCACCTATGATCTGCGCAAGCATCAGGTCCGCAAGCAGGATACGGATGACATTATCAGCGTGAATGGACCGGAGGATTCGCTGTTTGATCGTCTGCTTCCCGGTACGGAGGTGGAGGCTTTTCGCGAGGAGCTTTCACTGGCTGCCGATGGCTGCCGCCCGTTCGAGTTGGCACCCTTTCTGGAAGGGCATCTGACGCCAGTTTTCTTCGGCTCGGCGCTGCGCAATTTTGGTGTGCGCCATCTCATTGATTCTCTGGGAGCCTATGCCCCGCCGCCGCGCGCACAGGCCTCGCAACAGCGCATGATCAAGGCCGACGAAGAAAAGATGACCGGCTTCGTCTTCAAGATTCAGGCGAACATGGACCCCAACCACCGCGACCGCATCGCCTTCATGCGGGTGTGCTCGGGCAAATTGCAGCGCGGCATGAAAGCCCGATTGGTGCGCACCGGCAAGCAGATGAGCCTCAGCTCACCGCAGTTCTTCTTCGCGCGCGACCGCGTGCTGGCGGAAGAAGCTTTCGCCGGTGATGTCGTGGGCATTCCCAACCACGGCACGCTGCGCATCGGCGACACACTCACCGAAGGCGAAGACATCATCTTCCGCGGTGTGCCCAGCTTTGCGCCGGAAATCCTGCGCCGCGTCAAACTCAAGGACGCGATGAAAGCCAAGAAACTGCGCGAAGCACTTCAGCAGATGGCAGAGGAAGGCGTTGTGCAGGTCTTCATACCCACCGATGGCTCACCGGCGATTGTTGGCGTTGTCGGTGCCTTGCAGCTCGATGTTCTGAAGGTGCGGCTGGCAGCGGAATACACCCTGCCGATCGATTATGACCAGACGCGCTTCACCGTGTGCCGCTGGATCGAGAGCAAGGACCCGCTGGAACTTCGGAAGTTTTCGGATGCTAATGGCTCGTCGATTTCCACCGATCTCGATGGTGCGCCGGTGTTCATGGCACCCACGGCCTTCTCTTTGAAGTATGATCAGGAGCGCTGGCCCGCAATCACCTTCACCGACATCAAAGACTATCAACTCGCACAAGGATAACCCCATGGCACTGACCGCTGAAGCTCTCCAGCCGCTGCTACGCACCATCGGTGTCATGCCGGTTGTCACCGTGTCTGGCGCAAGCGATGGTGTGGCGCTGGCCGATGCATTGCTCAAAGGCGGTCTGCCAGCGATTGAAATGACGCTGCGGATTGATGGCGCGCTTGATGCCATCCGCGCTGTGGCCAAAGCACACAAAAACATGTTGGTTGGCGCAGGCACTGTGCGTGATGCCAGACAGGCAGCAGAATGTCAGGAAGCGGGAGCCTCCTTCCTTGTTTCCCCCGGCCTCGTGCCAGAGGTCGCGGCCTACGCCATCAAAAACAAGATCGCGTATCTGCCAGGCATTGCCACACCCACCGAGATGGAAATGGCCCGCGCCGAAGGCTTGTCGTTCCTCAAGCTCTTTCCTGCAGAAGTGGTGGGCGGTCGCGGCATGCTGGGGGCTGTCGGGCAGGCGATGCCAGACTTCGCCTTCGTGCCAACAGGCGGCATTACGGTGGATACCATGATGTCCTATCTGGCATTGGCGAATGTTGTGGCTGTTGGTGGCTCGTGGATTGCCTCCAACAAGGATATTGCTGCCCGCAACTGGGATGGCATCTGTGCAAATGCACAAGCGGCAGCCGCCAAGGTGCAGACACGGGCCTGATTCAGGCAAATGCAACTGATCACAAGCAGAAATTCTTCACAAAAATACAGAATTTCTGCAGAGCCTTAACAAACTTAACCAGCTGGTAACCATGAACCCGGCAATTTCTGCCGAGTGACTTGTCAACGAGTCACTGGTGATGCGGCTGCCTGCCTGCCGGATCATCAAGTTGGAATTCCAGTTGGTGAAGGGCGTTTGCTCCAGTGAACAGCGTTTTTGATTTCCTGAAACGACTCGGCCCTCAGAAACTGATGGCAATGGGCGCAGTCACACTTGCGCTCATGGGCTTCTTTGCATTCATCATCATGCGCGTCACCGCGCCCACCATGACAACCCTGTTCAGCGATCTCAACATGCAGGATTCCACTGCTGTGATGCGTGATCTGGAGCAGCGCGGCGTCAAGTATGAGATGCGCTATGATGGCAGCACCATTCTCGTTGCCAAGGATCAAACACTGCGCCTGCGTATGGAACTTGCCAGCAAAGGCCTTCCACAGGGTGGTGGCATCGGCTATGAAATCTTTGACAAGACAGACTCGTTGTCTGCCACCAGCTTTGTCCAGAACATCAACCAGCTCCGCGCTCTTGAAGGCGAACTCGCCCGCACCATCCGCGCGCTGGACCGCGTGCAGAACGCCCGCGTGCATCTCGCCCTGCCAGAAAAGCAGCTTTTCACACGCGAGAAAAAGGAAGCCCGCGCTTCTATAGTCCTGAAAGTGCGCGGTGAGCTTGATCCCGGTCAGGTGCGCGCCATTCGCCACCTCACTGCATCCGCTGTTGAAGGCCTGAAGCCGGAGCGTGTGTCGATTGTCGATGAAGCCGGCCGCCTGCTGGCTGACGGCGCAGGCGACACCAACGACCACACAGGTGCGATTGCCGAAAAGCAGCTGGGCTACGAGCGCCGCGTGCGCACCCAGATCGAGGATATCGTCGCTTCGGTTGTGGGCCGTGGCCGCACCCGTGTGCAGGTTGCTGCGGAAATGGACTTCAACCGCGTGCAGCAGACACAGGAGAGCTTTGATCCTGAAAGCCGCGTTGTGCGCTCTACCCAGACCCGCAACGAGAACAATCTTTCCAACGATGCACGTGAAGGTCAGGTCACCGTCAACAACGAACTGCCGGGCAGCGGGGCGCAGGGCCAGAACAACACCGCCCGTGAAGCCTCACAGAAGAACGAGGAAACGGTCAACTACGAGATATCCAAAACCGTCCGCACAGAAGTGCTGGAAGGTGGACGCATCAAGAAGCTCTCGGTGGCCGTGCTGGTTGATGGAAACTATGTGCGCGGCACCAATGGCCAGACCAATTACGAGGCGCGCCCACAGGAAGAGATTGACCGCATCAACACACTGGTGCGCTCAGCCATGGGTTTCGACCAACGCCGTGGCGATACGCTGGAAGTGGTCAACCTGCGCTTTGCTGAAGCCCCTCCTGTCAATGAAATCAAGGAATTGACCACTTTCGAGAAGCTCTTCAACTTCTCGAAAGATGACACTTTCCGCATGCTGGAATTGGGCATCCTCGCCATTGTTTCCGCCTTTGTCTTCCTCTTCGTGGTGCGCCCGATGATGGCGATGATAGCTGCTCCTGAAAAGAATACCAAAACAGTCATGGTGAAGGGCAACAACGGCCAGATGGTTGCAGTCACTGCCCCTGCTGACGCGGCAGGAGCACTGTCAGGCCCCGTATTAAATGAACCACCAACCGCAACAGAACAGATGATCGAGATGAGCCAGATCAGCGGTGCGATTCAGGCCCGTTCTGTTGAAAAGGTTGGTGAGGTGGCCTCCAAGGCTCCGCAGGAATCCGTGGCGATCCTTCGCCAGTGGATCCACGGCTCGAACTGAGGGGGCAGAGTAAACCATGGCCCGCATTTCAGACACCATTTCATCAGAACGCTCACAGTCGATGTCTATGGCAGGAGTGGCCAAGCCGCGCGTGCTGACAGGGGCCGAAAAGGCCGCCATCATCATGCTGGTGCTTGGCGAAAAGCATGGTGCCAAGATCTGGCCATTGCTGGATGACGATGAAATCCGCACCATCTCGCTGGCCATGAGCCAGTTGGGTTCGATCGATTCCGCCATGGTGGAAAACCTGATTGCCGAATTCGTTTCCAAGATGTCAGCCTCAGGCGCTGTCACAGGCGACTTTGACCGTACGGAAAACCTGCTCGCCAAGCTGCTGCCCAAGGATCGCGCAGAGCTCATCATGGGTGAAATCCGTGGCCCCGCTGGTCGCAACATGTGGCAGAAACTGTCCAACGTGCAAGATGCGGTTCTGGCAAATTATCTGAAGAATGAATATCCGCAAACCGTTGCTGTCATCCTGTCCAAGATCAAGCCAGATCAGGCGGCCCGTGTTCTGGGCATTCTGCCCGATGATTTTGCCATGGATATCGTGCAGCGCATGCTGAAGATGCAGGCTGTTTCAAAAGATGTGCTTGAGCGCATCGAGGAGACACTGCGCAGCGAGTTCATCTCAAACCTGTCTATGTCGAGCCGCCGTGATTCTCACGAGCAAATGGCGGAAATCTTCAACTCGTTTGATCGCCAGACAGAAACCCGTTTCCTCTCGACCCTTGATGAGAAGAGCCGTGACAGCGCCGCACGCATCCGCTCGTTGATGTTCACCTTCGATGACCTCCTCAAGCTTGATCCAGCCAGCGTGCAGACCCTGCTGCGCGGTGTCGACAAGGATACGCTTGCAATGGCGCTGAAGGGCGCTTCCGATGCAGCCCGCACGTTCTTCCTTGGCAACATGTCGACACGCGCCGCCAAGAACCTAGAAGACGAAATGGGCGGTCTTGGACCGGTTCGCCTGAAAGAGGTGGATGATGCCCAGATGAAGATGGTGCTTCTCACCAAGGATCTCGCGGCGAAGGGAGACATCATGATCTCCAAGAACCGTGCTGAAGACGAGTTGGTGTACTGATGTCGCACAGCCGCTTCACTTTTGAGCGCGAGTTTCCGGCAACCAAGGACAACTATGTCCCGCTGGAACAGAAAGAGCCGACAATTACGGTTGCCGAGCATGAATTGACGATGTCTTTGGCGCTGGAACAGGCGAGAAACGAAAGCTATGCAGAAGGCAAGCTGGCAGCGGATACAGAGGAAACCGCGCGTCTTGCCCGCGCCATGGAATCGGTTTCACACGCCCTCGAAGTGCTGCGGCATTCGCTCGATGGTATTGAAGCTTCGGCTTCCGCAGAAGCCATAACCTTTGCCCATGAGTTTGCACGCAAGCTGGCTGGCAAATTGATTGATACAAGCCCGGTTGCAGTCATCGAAGATGTCGCAAGGCAGATCTTTGATGATCTGCGTGGCCAATCCCATGTCGCCGTGCGCGTGTCGCCGGAGCTGGTTGATATCACAAAAGAAAAGATATCCGGCATCACCCGCGAACGCGGCTTTGAAGGTCGCCTGATCGTGCTGGGAGAGCCGGAAAATCTGCCCGGTGATGTCAAGATTGAATGGGCGGATGGTGGGATCGTGAGAGACCGCGCCCGCGTGGAACGAACAGTAGCCGAAGGCGTAGACCGCGCCCTTGCGGCGGGAATGACCTTAGGTTCATGACCTCAGGTTCAAAGACGGAGTTGCATTATGGACAATGACCTGAACTTGCCCGATCTCAACGAGATGGACAACAACTCCATGAGCATGGGCCGTGGGGATCAGATGGTCACGCGCGGTCCGAAAGCTGCGGTGGATCTGGAGCAGGTGCTTGATGTGCCTGTCATGGTATCCGCTGTTCTTGGCAAGACAAGAATGGAAGTCTCCCAGCTCCTGAAGCTGGCACCGGGCCAACTGCTGGAACTGGATCGCCGGGTTGGCGAGGCTATCGACATCTATGTCAACAACCGGCTTGTGGCGCGCGGCGAAGTGGTCGTTGTCGATGAAAAGCTGGGCGTGACCATGACGGAAATCATCAAGACTGAACGATAGAAAGACCGGGAATAATCCGGCCAACCAAGGACCAGACCAATGCGGCTTCTGATCGTAGGAACACTGAAGGGCGAGCTGATCACAGCAGCCAAGATCGCGCGCGAGCGCGGCGCACAGGTGGCACAGGTGGATGGCATCGAATCCGCCCTCAACCATTTGCGCGCCGGACGTGGCGCTGACCTCCTGATGGTGGATGTCAGCCTTGATGTCCGCAAGCTCGCAGATGGCATGGACGCCGAGCGTATCGTGGCTCCGATTGTTGCATGCGGCACAGGCACTGATGCGCGAGCAGCCGTGGCCGCCATTCAGGCCGGCGCCAAGGAATACATCCCCCTGCCGCCTGACCCGGAGCTCATTGCTGCGATTCTGGAAGCTGTCAGCCGTGAGAAGTCAGACCTCATTTTCCGCGATCCAGCCATGGAGCGCGTGGTCAAGCTGGCGCAACAGGTCGCGGGCTCGGAAGCCTCTATCCTGATCACAGGCGAAAGCGGCGTTGGCAAGGAAGTGATGGCCCGTCTTGTGCAGCACAAATCCAAGCGCAAGGACAAGCCTTTCATCTCGGTCAACTGCGCGGCCATCCCCGAGAACCTGCTGGAATCAGAATTGTTTGGCCACGAGAAAGGCTCCTTCACCGGCGCACTCGCCCGCCGGATTGGCAAGTTCGAGGAAGCCAATGGCGGCACGTTGTTGCTGGATGAAATTTCCGAAATGGATGTGCGTCTGCAGGCCAAACTGCTGCGCGCCATTCAGGAGCGGGTGATTGACCGCGTCGGCGGCACACAACCGGTCAAGGTGGATATCCGCATCATCGCCACCTCCAACCGCAACCTGATGGACGCTGTAAAGCAAGGCACGTTCCGCGAGGACCTGCTTTACCGACTCAATGTCGTCAACCTGAAGATACCAGCCCTGCGTGAGCGGCCGGGCGATATTCTGGCCCTCGCAGAGCATTTTGTTGTCAAATACACTGAGTTGAACGGCCTTCCGCAGCGGGTGCTTTCAGCCGATGCAAGACGTGCTCTGACGGCCAACCACTGGCGCGGCAATGTGCGTGAACTGGAAAACACCATCCACCGCGCGGTCCTGCTTTCATCCGGCGCAGAGGTCGATACCGATGCTCTGGTCTCTCCTGATGGCGACATGATTGGCGGAAGCACTGGCATTGCAGAACGCGCTGCCATGACAGCAGAAGCGATCACACGTTCGCTCGTCGGCCAGACTGTGGCACGCGTTGAGCAGGATCTTATCCTTGATACGCTGGATCATTGCCTCGGCAACCGCACCCATGCGGCACGCATTCTGGGCATCTCGATCAGGACACTGCGCAACAAGCTCAATGAGTATGAGGCGGATGGTATCATCGTGCCTGATCCCGGTCAGGCGCGCGTTTCAACCGCTGCTTAAAGGCAACTTGGCCTGATCAGGCGATCAGGCGCGGACGCACGAAAGATGCGCTGTGCGCTTCGGCTGAATCCTTGTGCACATAAAGGCTGCGCTCAAGCTTGTGCGGTGAAAGCCCCTTGGCAAGACCAAGCACTGTCTCTGCGCCACCCAGCAACAAATATCCATCTGGACTCAAGGATTCCGAGAGGCGATCGAGAACGTCTCTCTTGGTAGCCTCGCCAAAATAGATCAGGACATTCCGGCAGAAGATAACGTCAAATGTGCCCAGATTCTTGAAGGGCTGCAGCAGGTTGAGTTGCCTGAACTGAATGCGATCACCCATCAGCGGGTTAATCTTCCAGCGCGTTTCCACCTGATTGAAATACTTCATCAGCATGCGGATGGGCAGGCCGCGCTGCACTTCAAACTGCGAGTAGACACCCTCTTTGGCAGCAGCAATCACCTTCTCGGAAATGTCTGTTGCCAGAATTTCAACCTGAATACCGGCGAGCTCGCTCCGCATTTCATCAAGCATCATGCTCAATGAATATGGCTCCTGACCGGTTGAGCAGGCCGCACACCAGATGCGGATACGCCCTGTCTGGCGTCTGGCTGCAATCAGCTTGGGCAGGATGATGTTCTGAAACTGATCAAACGGGAGCTTGTCGCGGAAGAACAGCGTTTCATTCGTTGTCATCGCATCAATAACAGCGGTTTCAACAGCACGATCACCCAGACGCAGTTTGGCAGCAAGAGCGCCAAGTGAAGGCAGCTGCATCTTGCGCACAATAGGGTCGAGTCTGGTTTCAACAAGATACCGCTTCTCTGGTGTCAGCACGATGCCTGTACGCTGCAGGATAAAGCTCTGGAACAGGGCGAGATCAGCCTCGGTCATGGCTGCTCTCCCTGCGAAAGGCGGTTGATAATGCGTGCAAGGCCATCAATAGGCTCAACAGCGGCGCATATCCCGCGCTTGGCTACGGCCCCTGGCATACCCCAGACAACAGAGCTTGCCTCGTCCTGAGCCAAAACATTTCCGCCGCGCTCAACAATATCAGTTGCGCCGCGCAAACCATCTGACCCCATGCCCGTCAGCATGACACCTAACGCGCCGGGCCCAAAAACGTGGGCCACAGAAAGCATAGCCACATCAACAGAAGGTTTGCAGAAATTAACCGGCGCGCTGTCATCCACAACAATTTTTATGCCCGCAGGAACACGCTCAAGCCGAACATGCTTACCACCCGGCGCCACATAGATGCGGCCCTTGTCAACCATTTCGCCATTCTGGGCTTCGCAGGCATCAACAGCCAGTTGTCTGCGAATATGTTCCGCAAACATGCTGGTGAACATGGTTGGCATGTGCTGTGCAATGACAATCGGCATTTTCTGAAGAGTGGGACGGCAGGCGCGCAACAATTCTGTTAAAGCATTTGGCCCGCCTGTAGACGCACCGATCGTCAGAATGCGCGGAGCAGCACGGTTGAAAGGACGCAGTTGAACCGGTGTCGCCGGGGCAGCGGGCCTGTCACCCGGCAATGGCCGAAGAGGCGCAACATTGCCAGCAGCATCCTTGGTAGCCGGACGGCGCAAGCGTGCAGGTCCAAGGCGGCCAAGTGTCTTGACCTTGTCAATAATCTCACGCCGAAAGTCGGTGGAGAAAGTCACATCCCGGTTTGTCGATGGCTTGGCGATATAGTCGATGGCTCCCAGTGAAAGGCACTGGAGTGAGATGTCCGCATTGCGGGTTGTCAGCGTGGAAGCGATGATCACATTCGCGCTCGGCCACTTCTTCAACAGCAGAGGCAGCGCGGTAATGCCGTCCATGTCCGGCATTTCAATATCAAGCAACACGACATCTGGCTTGATGTGTTCTATGGCTGAGACAGCCTCAGCCCCTGTGCGATGCGTCGATGCGATCTCAATCCCGCCAGCCTCTGCCATCCATCGTGACAGCAGTCCGCGCACCACCACGGCGTCGTCAACAATCATGACGCGCACGGGCTTGCCTGACAGCGATGTCAGTGGCGGGGTTGGGGCAGCGAAGCCGGACATATCAGGGGACAGTGCGGGTCTGTGTTTCAGCCAAGCCCGATCTGTTGAAACTTCGTGACCAGAATTTCACGATCAAAAGGCTTCATGATGTACTCATCGGCACCGGCGTGCATGGCACGGGCGATATGCGCCACATCATTTTCGGTTGTGCAGAAAACCACCTTTGGCTTCTTGCCATTTTCAACCTTGCGCAGGAGTTTCAGAAACTCGTAGCCATCCATGACCGGCATGTTCCAGTCCAGCAGGATCGCGTCCGGCATGTGCACAGCACAGACATCAAGCGCCTTGCTGCCGTCTTCCGCTTCCATGATCATATAGTCCATACCCTCCAGAATGCGGCGGGCGACTTTACGGATGACAGCTGAATCATCAACGACGAGGCAGTGTTTGGTCATGGTTCTCTCCGGAGCTTTCAGGTTGCTTTTTGGAGCTGGCTGTTGAAAAGGGTGTCGAGACTGACTTCGACGAGCAGTTGATCCTGCAGCCGGTGTACGCCAGCGCTCAAAGCTGCCCAACGTGGATCGAGATTGATTGGGTTAGCCTCACGGCTTGAGGCTGAAAGGTTCATCACTTCGCCTACACGGTCAACGAGCAAGCCATAGGACTCGCCGCGCCATTCGATACCAATGGCAGTTGATTCCGGCTTGCTGCTGTCACGCTTGTGGCCCAGCAACGCGCGCATGCTCAGCATGGTCATCACACGGCCACGCAGGTTGAAAAGTCCGGCAACCGATTGTGCAGCCAGAGGCACCGGCGTCACATCGCTGACGATGAAAACATCGCGCACCTGCAGGATTGGCAAGCCGAAGAGCTGGCCTTCAACATACACAGTCACCAGCTGCGACATGTGAGCGTCAACCTGCGAAGACTGCTCTGTGTCGTTGCTCTGAAAAGACGAAAGGCTCATGCCGCTTCTCCCACTGCATTGCTGACTGCACCGATGCTGGCAAGCAGCCCTTCACGATCAAACTGCCCCACGACATCGTGGAAACCCGCCTGATGGGCACTCTCAAGAACCTGGCGCGACGCCCGGCTGGCAAGACCAATGCAAAGAGTAGCAGCACCGGCCTTTGACGAGAGCGCAAGCGTGCCGGGCTCTTCGACATTGGCGACCACCACATCGAAGGCACCGGCGGAAAGATGCCGCATGGCATCAGCAGCAGAGCTTGCCTGATGCAACTGGAACCCGGCTGCCTGAAGCACGGGGCCAAGCATGGCGCGGAAGAAGTCAGATTTCTCAACAAGCAGCAGGCGGCGCTGTTTCTGCGCAGCGGGAGCGGCAAGACCTGCAAGTTCCGGCACGAAATAGGCGACATCAAGAATGTCTGTTGCACGCCCGCGGATAACCGCAGAGCCGATGACACCAGGTTCACCGCCACCCATGCCCATATCGAGCTGGTCTTCAACGATATCAATGATCTCATCAACCATCAGACCAACCACGGCATTGCCTGTGGCGAAGACAAGCACAGGCTGTGTGCCCGTTTCCTTGATCGTGACATCATTCTGACATGGGATAAGACGCATCAGACGTCCGCGATACTGCAGCAACTTCTGGCCATTTGCAGTCTCGATACGGCTGACATCAACCTCCTCGAGGCGCGTTACCATCGCCAGTGGAACAGCTTTTGGACCGCCGTTTCCGGCACGGAAGACAAGCATGGTGCTTGCGGCATGCGCCAGAAGATCGGCAGCCGCTGCATCAAGGCTATTGTCGTTGTGTGCCTCGGCCACTGTGCCGACATGCTGCACTAATCCATTGGGATCAAGGATCATGATAACGGAGCCATCACCCAGAATGGTGGCGCCGGAGTAGCAGGAGAGATGCCTGATGCGAGCGGAAACCGGCTTCACAACGATTTCCTCCGTCTGCAACACGCTGTCCACAACCATACCAAACTTCATGGTGCCGACCTGGCACACCACGATGAAAGCATCAGACCAGTTCTCGGAGCGCTTCGAATCCAGACCAAGCACCTGGCTCAACTCAACAAGCGGAAGCAGCCGCTCGCGCAGGCGCAGCACTGGCGCACTGTGCAGATGTTCGATGCGTGCTTCATTGCTGCCGCTAGGTCTTACAAGCTCAATGATGGCCATCTGCGGCAACGCAAAACGCTGACCGCCACTTTCAAGAATCAGCGCAGCAGCAATCGCAAGGGTCAGCGGGATCTTGATATAAACCGTTGTGCCTTTGCCGGTGTCAGTCTTGACATCGATCGAACCACCCATCTGCTCGATGTTGTTGCGCACCACGTCCATGCCAACACCGCGACCGGATATGTTGGTGACGCGGTCAGCAGTCGAGAAACCAGCATGGAAGATGAACTTAGCGATCTGCATGTCGTTCATGCGTGAGGCATCAGCCTCTGAAGCCAGGCCGAGGGCAACAATCTTTTCACGGATACGGGGCAGATCAAGTCCGCGGCCATCATCAGCGATAGAAAGGGTGATGTATCCACCCTCCTGTGCAGCCGATACCTTGATCATGCCGCGCAAGGGCTTGCCTGCCTTCACGCGCTCGAACGGACGCTCAATGCCATGATCAGCTGCATTGCGGATCATGTGCAGCATCGGATCTTTCACCAGATCCAGCAGCTGTCGGTCAATCTCGGTTTCGGCGCCGAGCATTTCAAGATCCATCTCCTTGCCAAGCTCTTCGCTGAGATCACGCACAAGGCGCGGAAGCTTGGCCCATGCAGTGCCAATCGGCTGCATGCGGGTCTTCATTACGCTTTCCTGCAATTCGGCTGTGACGTGAGACAGGCGCTGCAACGGAACCTTGAACAGGCTGTTTTCATCGCGGCGTGATATCTCAAGCAACTGATTGCGTGTCAGAACCAGTTCGGACACCATCGTCATGAGGTGTTCAAGCGTATCAACAGGAACGCGAATGGAGTTGTTACGACGGGCAGCGTCGGAGTTTGCCGCCTCTGCAGCTGCTTCCTGAGCAAGCGTCAAGTCCTGGCTGGAATCGGCAATGGCACCAAAGCCGCTCTCTGCCAATCCGGCATTCTGCAATGCAAAGGCACCAAACTCGGTTTCTTCAGAGCTTGTCTCGCGGAAAGCTTTTTCAAGATCATCCAGTGATACCTCACCCGGACGCAACGGGCGCTCAAGCACCTGATATGTCAGGGATCCCACAGTGATATCGGTTGCAACCTCAGCGTCGATGGCCGCCGTATCCAAACCTTGCGAACTGGCTTTCCATAAGGCTTCCAGCGCTTCAATCAGATCATGGTCTTCGCCCGTTGGTTCGGACATCGAGCGGTCAAGCTCGGCCATGATCACCTTGATGCGATCAATGGTGGACAGAATAAGCGTCACCGCATCGCGGGTAACCGGCGCACCATCCCGGAATTTGTCGATGGCGGTTTCAGCGGCATGGGTCAGCGCTTCAAGGCGTGGCAATCCCAGAAATCCGCAAGTTCCCTTGATCGTATGAACAAGCCTGAAAATCTGGGCGATAATCGCCTTGTTATTGGGGTCCTGCTCGAACCGCACAAGCTCATTGTCGACCACATCGATGTTCTCGGAGGTCTCAACTACAAATTCACGCAACAAATCGTCCATCGGGGCATCCGTACACAACACGACGTAATTGATGTCACAATCACTGCAAACGGTTGATGAAGCGTTTCAATCGGCAAAAATTTCAGAAAATTATTCACTTATCGGCAGTTTTCATTGCAATAGTTTGCCGCAACGTCATTTTGCTAGACTCGATTGGACATTCACAGGCTCATGGTTGACCACACAGAGCAGCGTCAGGCCGGCAATATTCGCATGATCAGGCTTGATACCCTTATCAAGTTGCGGTGGCTGGCTGTTGCCGGACAGCTGGTTGCGGTGCTGATCGTCAACCATGCTTTCGGCTTTCCGCTGCCCATGTTCGCAGCCATTGGCATCATCTCCGTATCTGCCGTTCTGAACCTTGCCCTGCGCGCAAGGTTCCACACCACGCACCGCATGAACGATGGTGCAGCCGCATCCTTGCTTGCCTTCGATGTGGTGCAGCTCGCAGCCCTGCTTTATCTGACAGGCGGGCTCGAAAACCCTTTTGCCATCCTGTTTCTGGCACCGGTCATGATTTCAGCCACCGCATTGCCGCCACGGCGCACCTTGATGCTCGGTGCATTGGCCATGGCCGCAACCACTGTGCTGGCTCTCTGGCATCAACCACTGCCCTGGGTTCCGGGCGAGACACTGCGCCTGCCGCAACTCTATATAGTGGGTGTCTGGCTATCGATCCTGCTCGGCCTCACCTTTATCGGCATCTATGCATGGCGCGTGGCGGATGAAGCACGCCAATTGGGTGACGCGCTGGCAGCTACAGAACTGGTGCTGGCACGCGAGCAGCACCTTTCCCAGCTAGATGGCCTTGCAGCCGCCGCTGCGCACGAGCTTGGCACGCCACTGGCAACCATTGCGCTTGTGGTGGGAGAGCTGGACCGTGCGACTAAAAAATCCGATCCGCACAAGGATGACATCGAGCTATTGAAACAGCAGACGACGCGTTGCAGGCAAATCCTCTCCAAGATCACGACACTGGGAACAGAACCTGCTGGCCCGCTTGTTGTGTTGAGCCTCAAGCAATTGATCGAGGAGGTGACTGCCCCTCAGCGCGCTTTCGGGGTGAGCATCAAAATTGATGCAGATGGAACAAACAGTGAGCCAGATACCAAGCGTAGCCCCGGACTGTTCTACGGATTGGAAAATCTGATCGACAATGCCGTGGACTTTGCCGCAAGCACTGTCTGCATTGAAGCCCGCTGGACCGCACAGGAAGTCGTCATACGCATCTTTGATGACGGTCCCGGCTTTGCACCCGAGGTTCTCAACCGCTTGGGCGAGCCTTATGTAACGTCCCGTGGTACGGGCCTGGGAGACCGCAAACGCGCCGGTGGCCTTGGCCTTGGATTGTTCATTGCCAAAACACTGCTGGAGCGATCAGGCGCAGCTTTTGAAGCCAGGAACCGCACCGGCACTGACAAAGGCGCTGACATCACCTTGACCTGGGCGCGTTCTGCCTTTGAGTATGACCTAGCTTTGCAAAAGGCTTGATGCCGCCATGCACAAGACGCTCGGCATCATCCAGTTATTCAGCTATAACGTACAGCTATCATGACAGTCGAAAACAGCGCTCCAGCGCAAACTGGTGAAGACAAATCCCTCCTGATCCTGGATGATGACAAGCCGTTTCTTTTGCGCCTGTCCCGCGCCATGGAATCCCGCGGCTATGTCGTTATGCAAGCTGAAAGCGTGGCTGCTGGCCTTGCTGCCATTGCAGCTGCTCCACCGGCCTATGCCGTGATCGACATGCGACTGGCTGACGGCAACGGCCTGAGCGTGATTTCAGAACTGAAGCGCGTGCGGCCGGAAGCGCGGGGCATCGTGCTCACCGGCTATGGCAACATTGCCACCGCCGTGACAGCCGTGAAGATGGGCGCCTTTGACTATCTCGCCAAGCCTGCCGATGCTGATGAGATTGACGCTGCCCTGCAATCAACCCCCGGTGCCAAGCCTGCTGTGCCTGACAATCCGATGTCAGCAGATCGTGTGCGCTGGGAACACATCCAGCGTGTCTATGAACTCTGCGAGCGCAATGTCTCAGAAACCGCCCGCCGCCTGAACATGCACCGCCGGACCCTGCAGCGCATTCTGGCGAAGCGCGCACCCAAGTAACGGATCATCCGTGGACGTATGACCCGCGCGCAAAACTGCGCTCTGTGCCATCGGCTTCGATAAACCGCACGGGCGCGGGTGCAGTTTGAACCAACCCTACCAGCGTGACGCCAACACCGGCAGCGAGACAGGCAGCCTGAAAGGCCTTGGCTTTGGCCGATGGCACTGACGCCAGGATTTCGTAGTCATCGCCGCCAGTAAAAGCCGTGTCACGCAAATCAGGCTTCATGCGAATGGCGGCTCTTGCTGCCACCGACAACGGCACATCCGCCAGAAACACCTCTGCACCGTTGCCTGAGAGGCGCACCATCTTGGTGAGATCACCCACAAAGCCATCCGAGATATCCATGGCTGCATGGGCATGCTTCCGGACAATCTCCGCCAGCACAGTGCGCGGGCGCGGTACCTGATAGCGCTCTCTCAGATGACTGAGATGATCCGGCGCAAGCGGCCAGTGCGTGCCAGCGATGTCTGCCAGACGCAGCTGCAGGCCAATGGCCGCATCACCGATGGTGCCGGTGACAAAGAGATGATCGCCCGCCTGCGCCTTACTACGCTGGACCATGCTGCCAGAAGGCACTTCGCCAAAGCCTGTGATGGACAAAGCCAGTGGGCCGGAGGTGGAAACCGTGTCGCCACCGAGCAGAGCACAGCCTGATTCAGCCGCAAGTTGCCCAAGGGCCGTTGAAAAAGCTGCCAACCATTCCCCTGACACAACATCTTCAACCTTTCGCGGCAGCATCAGCGTCAGCAGAAAGCCGCGCGGGCGCGCGCCCTTTGCCGCAAGATCAGAGAGATTCACACCAAGCGCCTTGCGCGCAATCGTATCTGCCGGATCATTGGCAAAGAAATGCACGCCAGCCACAATGGCATCTGTTGTGATGACAAGCTCATTTCCGGCTGTCGGCTTGAAAACAGCAGCATCATCCAGCAGGCCAAATGCACCCTCCCCGGCAAGCGGAGCAAAATAGCGGGCGATGATGTCAAACTCGGATGGCATGCAGCCTTTCAGGTACGGTTTGGCAATTCGCCACCGCGACAATCCCGCGCCAGACGATCCAGCACCGCATTGACCATCGATGTCTCGTCTTTTTCAAAAAATGCGCGGGCGATATCAACATATTCCGAAATCACCACTTTGACAGGCACATCCGGCGTCATCATCAACTCATAGGCCCCGGCGCGCAACACCGCACGCATGACAGTCTCGATGCGCTTCAGCGGCCAGCCCTTGGCCAGCAATTCGTCGATGGTCGGATCAATCCGCTTCTGTTGGTCAAGCACGCCCTGCACAACCGTGCGGAACAGGCCTGAATCCGTCGGCTTGTAGAGATCGCCCTCGATTTCCTTACCCATCCAGTGGCGCTCGAATTCGCCGATGATATCATTCAGGCCCTTCTGGGTCAGGTCCATCTGATACAGCGCCTGCACAGCAGCGAGGCGCGCAGCGGAGCGACGCTCACCAAGGCCCACATGCGGCTTCTTTGTCTTTGCGGTTTCAGCGGTCATGTGCGCGCTCCGGTCTGGCGTTTCAGCCGCACAAGCGCAAGGCAGGCGCGCGCTGCATCGCCACCCTTGTTCATTTCATGGCGGTTGGCACGCACAACGGCCTGCGCCTCGTTCTCGACAGTCAGGATGCCGTTGCCAAGCGCAAGCTTGCGCGCAACGGTCATGTCCATCAGCGCGCGGGAGCTTTCACCTGCCACGATATCAAAATGGTATGTCTCGCCGCGAATAACGCAGCCAAGTGCCACCGCGCCATCAAAAGGTTTGCCTGCCGCAGCGGCATTGTCCATCGAAATAGCGATAGCAGCCGGAATTTCGAGCGCGCCCGGCATGGTGATAACCTCAACGCTGCCGCCAACAGCAGCTACCGCTTCTGTTGCGCCTGCCACCAGCTCATCATTAATGTGATTGTAGAACCGGCCCTCGACAATCAGAATCCGCACACCCGGCAGTGGTGATTGTGTATCAGCAGTGCGGTTGGGCTGAGCCATGAACGGGGACTTTCAAAGAGCGTGGATCGGTCGGAGCCGCTTTCTAGTGGCAAGGGTCCGGGCAGGCAAGCCCGGAGGTGTTGAATCAGTCCTCTGCCTTCAACTCATCGACAATGGCACCAAAATCCTTGGCTTCGTTGAAATTGCGGTAAACCGAGGCAAAGCGCACATAGGCCACATGATCGAGGTTCTTAAGCGCCTCCATGATGGTCTCACCCACCTGCTGCGATGTAATCTCAGTTTCGCCCTGGCTTTCCAACTGGCTGACAATGCCATTGATCAGCCGCTCGATCTTTTCAGGCGAGACATCGCGCTTTCTCAACGCAACCGACACCGAGCGCGCTAGCTTGTCCCGCTCAAACGGTGTGCGGCGGCCCGACCGCTTGACCACGGTGAGTTCCCGCAACTGCACGCGTTCGAACGTTGTAAAGCGCCCGCCGCAGGCATCACACACGCGCCTGCGCCGGATGGTGGTGTGATCATCCACCGGGCGGCTGTCTTTCACCTGTGTTTCCAGAGAACCGCAAAAGGGGCAACGCATGGTTCTTATCCGTAGTGGAAGCGGCAAGCCGCAATTTCGAGAGACTGTGTATCGCCAGTTCCGACAACACGATAGACCAGTCTGTGTTCTTGCGAAATGCGACGGGACCAAAATCCCTGCAGTTGACCACGCAGAGGTTCTGGTTTCCCTATACCCATGAAAGGCGTCCTGCTGGCAGCAACAATCAGTTCATTGATGCGCCTGGCAATTTTCTGGTCCTGATTTTGCCAATACAGATAATGCGTGAATGCGTCCGGCGAAAAGATGATCCGCATCAGCGCAAGGGCTGCATGGTTTCAGGATCAACCTCAATCACATTGGCTGCATCCAATTGAGCAATGGACCTCTTCAGCATCGCAGCATTGGCCGGATTGCTGAGAAGGTAAAGCGTCTCCTCCATGCCCTCCAGATCCTTGAGGGGCATGATCACCATCGGTTCATGGTTCTGGCGCGTGACAATCAGCTGGTCGCGGTCCTGCTCCAGCTTGTCAAAATGCTGCGCCATATTGGCGCGAAATTCCGTGAGAGATACGGTGGACATGCTGCACCTCCTTATCTGTACGGATATATGTACATTGAAAAGAGATGCCACTCAAGACACTATACAAGACTAGGAGTCTTGATTCAGATGCTGTCACTTTCAAACGGTCTGCCTATCCCTCCTTCATTTGAAGGGCTTCAGAGGATTCAAACATCAGTCGTTGATCGACAGACGCTGGCTGTCCTTTACAGCGATGCGAAGCCTCAATGGACTGGCGTGGATCAGAGTTGGCAGATGACGCCAGACCCTTCGGGAAATGCCCGTATCGTATTGATCAATGAAATGGGCCAATCCAAAATCCTCCCTATGTTTCAAATTCCCACACGATGGGTTTATTTCGCAGTGCTGCCAAACGGTGGCTGGGTTATTGCGAGATCATGTCAGGAAATTGCCACTGGAAACCACGACACCACCATTTATGGTGCAGATGGTAATTGCATCCAGACCTTCTATGCGGGCGGCGCGATTGGTTTCCTTCAGACAACCACAAGCGATCAGATATGGATTGGGCATGTAGATGACTGTCAGGACACCAAAGCTAAGTTAGGTGGTATATCATTCTTTGCTCCGGATGGAGCAGAGCAATTCCATCATGATTTGCAAGGATTTCCAGACACACCAAACAATAACGGTATGGCATTTTGGTGCTGCTATGCGCTCAATGTAATAGGCACCTCTGCATGGGCACAGCACTACACATCAATGGCGATCACACGTTTCGAGCCCGACGGCAGTGCCAAATCGTGGGCAACAGTGAACAATGGTGTAGCAGCTCTTGCAGTTCGAGGTTCGACTATCGCCAGCGTAGGGCGCTACGACGAAACCCAATACAAAATCAGCGTTTTCAGCTTATTGGAAGCACCTAAATCCAAACGACTGAAAATTGTTTATTTTGATATCGAAGGCCAGAAGGCTGAAAACATTCAGTGGATCGACGGCAAGGGTGACACATTCCATATCGTCCATGATGACAAATGGTATCGTATCACCCTGGACGATGTCCTCGAGCGTCTGCCACTCGCTCACCCGTAGATCGGGAACCGCTTCGTCAGAGCGTGCACTTTTGCTTTGACCGCATCTTCGACAGCACCATTGCCAGCTTCGCCGTTCTTCGCCAGACCATCCAGCACCTCGGTGATCAACTCACCCACGCGCTTGAACTCAGCCACGCCAAAACCACGGGATGTGGCGGCGGGTGATCCCAGACGGATGCCGGAGGTGATCGTTGGCTTCTCGGTATCAAACGGCACGCCGTTCTTGTTACAGGTGATGTGCGCGCGACCAAGGGCGGCTTCTGCCGCCTTGCCGTTCAGGCCCTTGGGACGCAGGTCCACCAGCATCAGGTGGTTGTCCGTGCCACCGGCGACGATGGCAAAGCCAGCTGCTTTCAGCGTTTCCGCCAGCGCCTTGGCATTCTCGACAACCTGCCTGGCGTAGAGCTTGAACTCAGGTGTGAGTGCCTCGCCGAAAGCCACGGCCTTGGCTGCAATCACATGCATCAACGGGCCGCCCTGCAGGCCGGGGAAGATGGCGGAGTTGAACTTCTTCGCCAGCGCCTCATCATTGGTGAGGATCATGCCGCCGCGTGGGCCGCGCAAGGTCTTGTGCGTGGTGGTTGTTGCCACGTGCGCATGGGGGAATGGCGAGGGGTGCGAGCCACCAGCCACGAGACCGGCGAAATGCGCCATATCGACAAAGAAATACGCACCGACTTCATCAGCAATTTCGCGGAAGCGCGGGAAATCCCAGATGCGGGAATAGGCAGAACCACCCGCGATGATGATCTTGGGCTTGCACTCCAGCGCGATGCGACGCACCTCTTCCATATCGATGTGCTGATCGTCCTGCCGCACAGTGTAGTGCACAGGCTTGAACCACTTGCCGCTCATGTTGGGGGCAGCACCGTGTGTGAGGTGACCACCGGCGGCGAGATCAAGACCCATGAAGGTATCGCCGGGCTGCATCAGCGCCATGAAAACGGCCTGGTTGGCCTGGCTGCCGGAGTTCGGCTGCACATTGGCGAACTGGCAGTCAAACAGGCGGCATGCGCGATCGATGGCCAATTTTTCGGCAAGGTCCACGAACTGGCAACCGCCGTAGTAGCGCTTGCCGGGATAACCTTCGGCGTACTTGTTGGTCATCACCGAGCCCTGCGCTTCCAGCACGGCGCGTGACACGATGTTCTCGGATGCGATCAACTCGATCTCGTCGCGCTGGCGACCAAGCTCAAGCGTGACCGAGTTGAAGATTTCAGGATCGCTGTCAGCCAGTGAAGCCGAGAAGAAACTGTTGGAGCGTGACGCTTGGTTGGCCGCTGACATGAAGTGTCTCCCGATTGGACGCATTGAAAATATCGTTGCCGCCTAACACGGGGATGTGGGCATCACCAACGCAAGTGTCGGATAGCCGCCATGCAAAGCCGCAGTCTGAATTTCATATAATGATATCTTTATATCGTTATCAAGAAAAATCTTAGGCCGTAATCGCAATAGCCGCGAGCAGGCGGCCATAATCCGCTTCCTTGCGGTGCGTGGCGCGTCGGTAGCTGTAAAACCGCTGTTCATCAGCATAGGTGCACATGGCCAGATCCTGCACCTGCCCCACGCCCGCCTTTGTCAGGCGCATGGTGTTATAGGCAGGCAGATCAAACATCGCGTGGCTCTCGCGATTCGATGGAACGAAGAAGCGCGCGTTATCCGCATCCTGCGCCAGAAAGCGAGCCACAAATTCCGGGCCAACCTCATAGTTCCGCTGGCTCAGCATGGGGCCTATGACCGCTGTGATGGCGGAGCGTCTGGCACCTTGCGCTTCCATGGCATCAAGGGTTGCCTCAAGCACGCCGTGAAACGCGCCCTGCCAGCCAGCGTGCGCTGCACCGATGACGCGCGCATTGGCATCGGCAAAGAGAACTGGTCCACAATCAGCTGTTGCCACAGCGATGGAAAGATGCGGTGTCGCCGTCACCATAGCATCCGCCTTTGGCCGCTCGTCAGTCGTCCAGGGAGAATCGACAGCCACAACATCTGCTGAGTGGATTTGCCAGACATTCAGGAAGCGCTCATCAGACACCCCCATGTGCGCCGCCATCCGCCTGCGGTTTTCGAGCACCAGCGCACGCTCATCCTGGGATCCCAACCCGCCGTTGAGCGAGGCATACAAACCAGCGGACACGCCGCCTTCGCGGGTGAAGAAAGCATGCCGGATGCCTAGGATGCCGGAAAGTGCGGATGATGTGACAGGGGTGAGCATGAAACCTCTATTCCTTTGTCTCAAACGCAGGCGGCACAGGCTGCCCCGGACCAGTGATGGCAATGACCTTGAACAGTTCCCCCATACCCAGTTTGGAAGGATCTGTCAGGCGCGCCAGCTCGGATGCAATGGTGGCGCGCTGTGCATCGTGTTTCGCACCACGAATGAGAACCGCGGCCCGCTCTTCAATTCCCAGTCGCTGGAGAAACTCGGCTTGTGTCAGTGGCGGGTGCACCACCGCGCCGTTCTGGCGGGCAACGGCTGCCACAGTCGCGAAGTCTACATGGGCCGTAAGATCAGACTGGCCGGGCGCCGCCAGAGGATCAACAAAGGCATGTTCGCGCATGGCCTGCAGCGTATCGCCCAAGCCGCTTTGCAAATGACCGTAATCAATCAGCAGCGCCACACCACCTTGCGCTACCAGCTTTTTAGAAAGGGCTGCCACAAAATTGAGGATTGAAGGAGCGAGTTCAAAAACACTGCCTTCCGGCGCTTCCTTGACCAGATTCTTTTCAGGCTCAGGTGCCAAACCGCAGGCGAGACGGTCCTCTGAAATGCCCACAAGCCGTTCATGCCATTGGTTGTTCTGGCGGACATACTGCCGAATGGGCAAGGCATCGAGAAACTCATTGGCGACCAGAATAAAAGGCGCACCCGGCGCGACAGCATCCAGCCTATCAACCCACTGAACCGGGACAGAAGCCGCTTCCAGAGCATGTTTCTGAATGCCCTGCAGCACCGGGCTGGTTTCCACCATATGCACGCTGAGAGCAGCACGAAACGCTGGCAGCGCTTTGCACGCACGCAGCATATCAGCCATCAATGTGCCTCTGCCGGGGCCACACTCTATCAGTTGCACAGGGTTAGGCTGGCCAAGATCAAGCCATGCCTGCGCCGCAAAGAGGCCGATCAGCTCCCCAAACATCTGGCTGATTTCAGGTGCCGTGGTGAAATCCCCAGCTGCCCCGATAGGATCGCGAGTCATGTAATATCCCAGACGCGGATGCCCGAGACACAAAGCCATGTAGTGCTCGATCGAGATCGGGCCTTCAGTCTGGATCAGCTGCCGGAGTTCGTCAGCAAGCGTGTTCACGCGGCAGCCTGAACTGGCTTGGCGCGCAGGATCAGCCACAGGCCTATCATCAACATGGGCACCGAGAGCAGCATGCCCATGGTTGCCCAGTTACCAAAGAGGAAGCCAAGCTGCGGATCAGGCTCGCGGAAAAATTCGCAGAAGATGCGCGAGAGGGCATAGCCAGCGCCAAACACGCCGGTGATGAAACCGGGCTTTTGATAGCCGCCACGTCGCACCAGAAAGGCCAGCAGAAAGAACAGCAAAAAGCCTTCTGTCATCGCCTCATAAAGCTGGCTTGGATGACGCGGGATTGGCCCGCCATGCGGGAAGACCACGGCCCATGAAACATCCGTGGCACGCCCCCACAGTTCGCCGTTGATGAAGTTGGATATGCGCCCGAAGAACAGACCGATGGGTGCCACCGTTGCAATCAGATCAAACATCGACAGAACGGGCAGCTTGCGGGCGCGCGCAAAGAGATAGATCGCCAGCGTCGCCCCCGCCAGACCACCATGAAACGACATGCCACCGGACCAGATGGCGAAGATCTCAATGGGCTTGGCCAGAAAGCGCGCAGGCTCATAAAAGGTGACATAGGCCAACCGCCCGCCAGCAATGACGCCAAGCGTGGCCCAAAGCAGCAGATCATCAAGATCAAGCGACGTCGGACGGGTGATGTTGGGCCAAAGCCGCATAGAAGCGGCCAGTTTCTTGGCGTAGTACAACCCACCGAACAACCCGGCGATATAGGCCAGCGCATACCAGCGGATAGCGACTGGCCCTATCTGCAGGGCAACAGGATCGATGTTGGGAAAGGCAAAGCCGGTCAAATCTCAGATCTCCCGATCCATATCAGAAACAGCACAGACTGCGCGCAAATGGCAACTCTGCATTCGCTTCGCGCTATGCTATAGAAAAAGCACAATGACAACGCTGGCACGGTCTGATGGCCTGCCACCAGGACAACGAGACCGACATGAGCAGTTCCTCTTCCCGCATAATGGACGATCTTGGACGCCTCATGACAGATGCAGCCGGTGTTGCATCAGGCGTGCGCCGCGAGGTGGATGGCATTGTGAGGTCCCAGATCGAGCGGCTCCTGCGCGATGCAGACGTTGTGACCAGAGAAGAGTTTGAAGCCATCCGTGAAATGGCCGTGCTTGCGCGTGAAGAGAATGAAGCGTTGAAAGCGCGCATTGATGCCCTTGAGAACGCTATTGCGGGAAAAGCTGCGCCAAAGCCAGCGCCAAAAGCCAAGTCTGCGCCCTCGGCATAGCGCAAGCCGACGCATCTGCTGTACGGCATGCGGAGACAGCATGAACGTTATTCTTCGCCAATGTGTGACGGTCTGTCTTGCGCCCCTTTTGCTCCTGCAAGGACGGAATGTTCGCCGCTCTACGCCTTTGCTGCCGGAACCTCCCGGCGCGCGACGCGGAATTTCTGGGAATAATGAAACACTGCGCCTTCTGATAACAGGGGATTCTGCGGCAGCTGGCGTTGGTGCTTCCAGCCAGGACGAAGCCTTGCTTGGACAGCTTGTCTCACGATTGTCTAGAAGAAAGAGTATCTCCTGGGCCCTTGAAGCGAAGACCGGTGCAACAACGGCGTCAACCCTCAAACATCTCAATAGCCTGAATGCAGAGCCTTTTGACATCGCGGTTGTGTCCGCTGGACTGAATGACGTCACCTCAAACACATCCAGACGTAACTTCCTGAACAACATGGAAGGTATTCTTGTCACCCTGCGGGAGCGCTTTGGCGTTTCTAGGATTGTGGTTTGCGGCATACCGCCGGTGGGGCGATTTCCTGCGCTTCCCCAGCCTCTGCGGTGGTATTTGGGGTGGCAGGGGCGGCATTTCGACAGTGCGCTTGAGGTATTGGTTACGACAATGCCCGTCTGTATCTATTATCGACAGCCCTCAGAAGGTAACCTGAACATGATGGCATCTGATGGATTTCATCCCGGACCACCTGTGTATGCGGCATGGGCAGAAAATCTCGTGGGTCTGATTGCACATGATACCGTCTCGCAAGGGCAACCGTGAGGGAGCCGCTCAAGCCCTCTCGCGACTTTTCATGCAAAGCCAATCACCGAATCTGTGCACAGCGCCTACGAATCGTTGTGGCGAACGCGCGAATCCACAATCGTGATCTCAGGTTTCAGCCGTCGCGTGCATTCCCTGATTCCCTTGTGTTATTCCTAATCGCAGAGTGATTCGGCGAATGGTTAAGCTCGTCTTAACCACTGGGAGAGACACTCAGGGTGTTGTGTGAGTTTCGCATATGCAGCGATGGCGGGAACTGCGAAATCCCCGCCTGAAGTGGGGGCATTTGATGAGCCGTACCGAGACCACAATGACTTTGACTGAATCTGCCGACGAACGCATGGAACATCCCGTCGACACTATTGAGCGGATTGCCGCCCTCAATGACTGGGCCTTTGAACGCGACGAAGATGACGAAATTTCAATATCGGTCAAAGGCACATGGTCTGACTACCATGTGGCTTTCACCTGGCTTGAAGACATGGAAGCGCTGCACATCGCATGCGCCTTTGATCTCAAGGTGCCCGAGCGCCGCAGGAACGAGTTTTTGAAGCTGATGGCGGCAATCAACGAGCAACTCTGGGTTGGCCATTTTGATCTCTGGTCAAAAGAGGATGTCGTGATGTTCCGCCATGCACTGGTGCTTTCAGGCGGGCTGGAGCCAAACGCACGCCAGTGCGAGATGATGCTGAAGATAGCGACAGATGCTTGCGAGAAACACTATCAGGGGTTTCAGTTCATCGTATGGGCAGGGAAGACGGCTGAGGAAGCCCTGAACGCCATCATGTTTGAAACCGTCGGCGAGGCGTAACAGTCCGGTCGAGTGCTACGGACCACCAGCCTTCAACCAGATTTTTGATCTGTCGAAGTCATGGGAGATTTGGCGGGCTGTCTGATCATCAAAAGACAGCTTCTTGAGATAGGCAAAAAGATCAGCCTGTATTTCCGGGTGCTTCGTCTGGAGGATGTTCATGGCAGCCCTCGCTTTGGGCAAGTCGCGTAGCTGAACATGTCCCATCACGATTCCCACGAGGGCGAGAGGATAGTCTGAGCCTTGCAGAGTCAAGGCAAGAGAACTGGAATCGGCCACACGTCCCAGCATGTAGAGCGCAATAACCCTGAAGGTGGTTGCCCACGTCGGAGGTGATGTGTTGAGCGCAAGCGCCTCGGTCAGCAAACCCAGGCCTTTCTCATAGTTGCCAGATTGAACATGGCGCGCTCCAATGTCCGCCTGAATTTCAGTATCGTAGGGGTTAAGCAGAAGTGCGTCACTGGCTGCACGCCAGGCCAGATGCATTTCCTTCCTTGCGAAATGGGCAGCAATCAGCGCCTGATAGGCACGTGCGCTTGTGGGTGCCAGCTGGACCGCTCTTTGAGCGCTCAGCAGTGCACGCTCAAGCGGGTCACCAGGAATCTGGTTATAGCCCTGGCGATACTCCTCAAGATGAATGTAGGTCATTTGCGCATGCATAGGCGCTGCATTGGGATAATCAACCAACCGCTGCGTGATACAGTTGCGCACTTCAAGGTGTCGTTTTCTATCGTTGGACAACCAATAATCAAAACTGGCAACCACACAGCCATAGGGATCGCCATTGATACGGGCTGTCTTGATCAATGACCTGACATAGGCGTGGATGACGCCATAAGGCTGAGCAATGGCAGTTGCTGTTGCTTTCACGATGTTGCTGCGCTGATCGTCGCCTGATGGTCCTGACGGAAAAGGATCGAACTCCCTTGACCACACCAGTGTTTGCTCCCTTGGGTCTACAAGACGAGCCAGTATCCGTGACTGGTCAGGACCAGCAGCCGCACCGCTGATCCTGAGAACAAGCCGGATGCCAACGCGTGTCTGGCCGCGTTCAGGCAAGGCTGGCGCCATATCCGGGTTATCCTGCACCACAACAACATCATCGAACCGCGCTATCGCTGCCCTTGTCCGTTCTGCAATGGAAGCAAGGTCGCTGCTTCTGGTCTGTCCGTCAATTTCGACAGTAAGGGAGGGAACATAAGAACTGTAAACAGGCCGGGCTTGATCAGGCTGCTTGCGGAAAGCCCACCACCCTGCGGTTGCAGCAAGAAAGAGTCCCAGCACTAGAGCAAGCGGTTTAAACCAGGCTATTGATGGTCTGACGGCTTTTGCTTTCGGCAATTGAGCAGGCGCAACAGCATCACTGGTGCTGTCAGTGAGCATAGCCACACTGCCGACTTCAGCACTGACACCCACATCCGTTCTGAGACTGAACTGCGGAACATAGCTGCCGCGCTCAAGACTCACGATAACTGATTCATCAGGATTGTCTGAATAGAACTCTGCAAGCGCCTGTCGCACACGTCCCGCCTGAACGCGAACAATAGGGTCTGTCTGCGGATCGAAACTCTCGGGGCGACCAAGTGCCAGAGTGGCGATAGAGTACCCCTTGATATCGTTGCCGCGCCCCTCAAGGGCCTCTTTGACAACAAAGCCAAGAAAGGAACGAAGCTGGGGCGCATCCCTGAACGGGTGAGCCGAGAACAGACGAGCAAGCGCCGCTTCCACCTGCGTCGGTGAAGCCTGGTGCAGATCGCTGTCTTTTCTTATGGATTCGGACAACCAGCGCCCCTCAAGCATCCAACAGGATCAGCATATGCATTACGGTGCAATTTACCACTGATAAAACCGGCGAATGACGGTTCAGCACATCACGTTACAACTCCATGTAACGGTTACATGACGCCATGTAGCACAGTGTAACTCCCAAAACGGTTTGGAATTTGATACCTCTGGTTGCGAACTATAGCGGATCTGTTTGCCCCAACGGCAGTCAAATTCCGCATACAGGAGCGCGTTTGATGATACTTTTGGGAAAAGAGACATTGACTGAAACAACCGGACAGACTGCCACCATTGCAATGAGCTCCGTTGCCAACAACGTGGAAGAGCAGCTCGCGACGATCATCGCATCAGCGCGCAATGTTGCCATCGTTGCAGAAGAGCTGCTGCGTGAAGTTGCGTCTCAACAGACGACTACTTCGGATGCCGGAAAGTTGCAGCACAGGCTCGGTGTTGCGCCGCGTCTTCTCTCTGCCACGGAGCAACAGCTGGAGTCTCTTCTGGCAATGCTGCGCACCTATTGAGAGTTCTGCACCAGTGCCTTGCAGAGCAAGGATTTTTCTTCTCAGTCTGACTCGTAACATGTTCTGAATCTGTGTAGCGTCCAGTTACGCTTCAACTGGATGATGAACCATGCTGCTCTCCAAAGACCCTTCCCGCGGATATATGCCCTTTCCTTCCGTCAAGGTTCCGAACGCTCGGTCCGGCCCCTTGAAGGGCTTGACCTTCGCCGTGAAGGATCTCTTTGACGTCGTTGGTTATCCAACAAGTGCTGGCAGCCCCCATATGCTGGCCATGTCCGGCATCAAGACAAAGCACGCCAATGCTGTGCAGAAACTTCTGGATGCAGGCGCAACGTTCACAGGCAAGACAATCAGCGACGAACTGGCGTTCTCCATGAACGGCAAGAATGCACACTTTGGCACGCCAGTGAACGGCGGTGCGCCAGACCGCATTCCGGGCGGCTCGTCATCAGGCTCTGCTGCTGCCGTATCCAACGGCCTCTGTGACTTTGCGCTGGGCAGCGACACGGGCGGCTCGGTGCGTGCTCCTGCCAACCATTGCGGCCTCTACGGCCTGCGGCCAACCCACGCCCGCATGAGCCTGAAAGGCGCCCATGATCTCGCCCGCAGCTTTGATACCCTCGGCTGGTTCTCCCGTGACATTGCCACCTACGCCCGTGTCGCTGATGTGCTGATGGCGAAAGACAAGAAGCCGCTGCCCGCAAAGCCAAGACTGCTGATTGCACAGGATTGCTTCGACCTGCTTGAGGGGCCAGTCAAGAAAGCATTGGCTCCGGCAGTGAAGCGGCTTGAAGCGCTCTACGGGAAGGCCACTCCGGTTGTATCCGCTCCCGGCGGGTTCGACGCGCTCTACTGGGCATTCCGCCGCCTTCAGGGGCGCGAGGCATGGGAGACTGACCGCGATCTCATCACCACATATCTCCCGCCACTGGGGCCTGGTGTTGCAGAGAGATTTGCCTATTCCAAAGGCGTGACCGACGCTGAGGTGAAAGCCTCCATCGTTGTGCGGGAAAACTACACTGCTGCCATTACACAACTGCTGGGCAAGGACGGCGTCCTGATCATGCCAACCATGGCCGATATTGCGCCGAAGTTGACTGACAGCGAGGCTGATCTTGAAAGCTACCGCAACCGCAGCCTGAACATGCTGTGCCTCTCCGGCCTCTCAAAACTGCCACAACTCTCCATGCCGCTGGCCACGCGCCTGGGCGCACCCCTTGGCCTCTCGATCATGGGGCCAGCGGGCACTGACCGCAGCCTGATCGCGATTGCCGAGAAGCTGGGATAAAGCCTGTTGCCTGAAAAACCGTCTGCATCTGCACTCTTGGCTTGAAAGCTGCGTGCGTTCAGACTATGCAACCGCCAGAGATCAACGCCCAGCCAGCGTTGACGTTGGTATGCAGCTATAGCTCAGTTGGTTAGAGCGTCGGAATGTGGCTCCGAAGGTCCCCCGTTCGAGCCGGGGTAGCTGTACCATTCTTCCTCAAATTCAAAGTCGATGAAGTCAGCGATGCGCCAATGGACACTGGCGCAATTCGTCCGTCTCAAACCTTCATGAGAAACGCCAAAAATAAAAAAAACCGCAGCGCCGGAGCGCTGCGGTTTGTCTTGTCTGCAGAACCTGTGAAATCAGGCTGCGTGTGCCTTGGGCTTGCGGCGGAAGATAAACCCGCCCGCAATCACGATAGCCGCTCCAACAGCCGCCGCACCATAGTACAGCGTCTTGATTGGAATGATCTCCGTCAGAAGCTTCGGATTTGGCATCACCCAGGCAGGCATGCTGGCCTTGAGGTAATTGATGATGACAGGGTCAGTCGCAATCATTTCGCCAGCGATCCAGCCAAGCAGGGCAGCACCAAGCCAGATGAAGATCGGGAACTTGTCGATGATTGATGTGATCAGCTGCGCACCGAAGATGATCAGCGGGATCGAAAGAAGCAGGCCAAAGATAAACAGCCATACATTGCCGTGCGAGGCAGCTGAAATGGCCAGGACGTTGTCAAGGCTCATGACGGCATCGGCGATGGCGATGGTTTTCACCGCACCCCAGAGCTTGTCAGAGCCCTGAACGGCTTCATGCGCTTCATCCTCGCCCATGGCCAGCTTCACGCCAATCCAGAGCAGGAGGATTCCACCAACGATCTTGAGGAAGGGCACACCCAGCAGGAATGTGATCATCAAAGCAAAGATGATTCGCAGACCGATTGCAGCACCGGCACCCAGCAGCATGCCCATTTTTCGCTGTTCAGGTGGCAGATTGCGACACGCCAGTGCGATAACAATAGCGTTGTCACCGGAAAGCAGAAGGTCAATCCAGACAATCTGGAGAATTGGCCATCCGTATTGTGCAATAAAATCTGCCATGTTGTTTCCTCATCATTTTGGGTGAGCGCACAACTAGAGCACAATTTTGAATTTGCAACCCGCTATTCCACATTACCGGGTTGCAAATTTAAGGGCCAGGATTAGCCGTCAGGCAGCCTTCTTTGCAGCCATCCGTCCGTAGAAAGTCTCGTTGGCTTTGGCCATTTCCAGCAGCAGTTTGCAGGGCTTGAAACGTGCGCCGTGCTTCTTCTCGAGATCCTTGCAGATCGCGACAAAGGCCTTGGCACCCATGCCATCGATGTAGCTGAGGGTTCCGCCAGAATAAGGCGCAAAGCCGAAGCCAAGAATTGAGCCGACATCAGCCTCGCGCGGATCAACTATCACACCGTCTTCCACGGTGCGGGCTGCTTCCAGTGCCTGCGTCACCAGCAGACGGTGCTGCAATTCCTGAATGTCGAGCTTGTCTGGATCCAGCTTCTTCTTCTGCAGCTTGGCGAGACCGGGCCAGAGCTTCTTGTTCTTGCCATCGTAGTCATAAAAGCCCTTGCCGTTCTTGCGGCCCAGACGCTCCTGCTTGACGACCATGTACTCAATGACCTGCTTCTGCACCGGATTGATTGCCTTGGGACCAAGATCCTTCTCGGTGGCCAGCAGGATCTTCCAACCAAGATCCAAAGCAATCTCATCATTGAGCGACAGCGGACCAACGGGCATGCCCGCCATCTTGCCAGCGTTCTCGATCATGGCAGGAGGCACGCCTTCTGCGAGCATCAAGTGACCTTCCATGATGTAGTTGAGCACGCAGCGGTTGGCGAAGAAGCCACGGCTGTCATTGACGACAATCGGCGTCTTCTTGATCGCACGCACATAATCCAGCGCGGTTGCCAGCGCCTTGTCGCCTGTCTTCTCACCCTTGATGATTTCGACGAGCAGCATCTTCTCGACAGGCGAGAAGAAGTGGATGCCAACGAACTGCTCCGGACGCTTCGAGTTAAGGGCCAACTGCGTGATCGGAATGGTGGATGTGTTGGAGGCAAAGATGATGTCCTTGCCAATCACAGTCTCAGTCTGCTCGGTCACAGCCTTCTTGACGTCCTGCTGTTCAAACACAGCTTCAACGATCAGATCGACATCCTTGAGATCGGCGTAGTCAGCGGTTGTATGGATGCGGGCCAGCAGCGCGTCGCGGTCCGCCGTTTTGGCACGACCCTTCATGATCTGGTCAGACACCAGCTTATGCGAATAGGCCTTGCCCTTCTCGGCAGCTTCCATGTCGCGATCAAGCAGCACAACATCGATGCCTGCATTGGCCGTAACGTAGGTGATGCCAGCGCCCATGAAGCCAGCGCCGATAACGCCAATCTTCTTGATGTTTGAAGCAGGAACCTTGGCCGGGCGGCGCGCACCCTTCTCAAGTTCACCCTTCGAGATGAAGAGCGAGCGGATCATCATTGCTGCTTCCTTGGAACGGAGGATGTTGGCGAAGTAGCGGCTCTCGATGCGCAGGCCGAGATCCATCGACACCTGCAGGCCTTCATAAACCGAGGTGAGGATGGCGCGGGCTGCTGGATAATTGTTGGATGTCTCGCGGCGGTAGATGGCGCTGGCCGGTGGCCATATCTGCATACCGGCTGGCGAATGCACCTTGTTCGATGGAAGCTTGTAGCCTTCCGTATCCCATGGAGCCTTTGCCTTCGGGTTGGCTTTCAGCCATTCCTTTGCATGTGCCACCATCTGCTCACGCGGCACAACAGCATGGACGAGGCCCATGCTGCGGGCAGCCAAAGCGCGGATCTGCTCGCCCTTGAACAGCATCTGGAGTGCATCACCGGTCTGCATCAGGCGAGCGACACGCTGTGTTCCACCAGCACCGGGAAACAGACCTACTTTCACTTCCGGCAGGCCAACGCGGGTCTTGTCGCTGTCGGACAGCACACGCAATTGGCAGGCAAGCGTCAGTTCAAACGCGCCACCAAGGCAGGTGCCGTGGACGGCAGCGGCAAAAGGCTTGCCGCAAGTTTCAAGGCGACGGTACATTTTGGAAAGGCGAGCAGTAGAATCCATCAGAAACTGGTTGGCAGCTTCCGCACCCTTGGCTTTCATTAACTTTGCGTATTCAATATTGCTGGCCTGCAGCATGGTGAGATCAGCACCACCCGAAAAGCTGTCTTTGCCCGAGGTGATGACACAGCCCTTGATGGCTTCTGTGCCAGCAACATGGTCGATGATCTTGTCCAGCTCGTCCATCACCTCAACGGTGATGACGTTCATGGAACGATCCTTCATGTCCCAGGTCGCGGTGGCAATGCCGTCGGCATCGGTCTCGATGGAAAAGTTATTGAGTTTCATGGTCGTGTTCTCCCCTTCTCCCCTTGCGGGAGAAGGTGCCTTGCGAAGCAAGGCGGATGAGGGGTTGCAGTGCCCTAT
>JBOFGV010000056.1:0-32237 GCA_051649305.1 Beijerinckiaceae bacterium | reverse complement strand
AAACTCGGATCAGAGCGCGTTGTCACCATCAAGACAGCGCTGGATATGAACCTGCAGCGGCGCTCGGAATCCGTGATTGAAACCATGCTGCGTCAGAACGGGCCGGACTACGAGGCTGAGCAGGGTGCTGCCGTTGTTATGGATGTTGACGGAGCCGTGCGGGCCATTGTCGGTGGACGCGATTACGGCGCAAGCCAGTTCAACCGTGCGACGGATGCGATGCGTCAGCCGGGTTCGGCCTTCAAACCCTATGTTTATGCAGCAGCCCTTATGAGCGGCAAATTGCAGCGAAACAACACTGTTTCTGATCGCTCGATCTGTCTGGGCAACTGGTGCCCGCAGAACTACAACCGCTCGTTTGCTGGCGCCATGCCGCTGACATCAGCTGTGGCACGCTCGATCAACACCATTCCTGTCAGTCTGACTGTCACCATGGGGCAGGACCAGTATCCGACCCACACATTCCGTGCTGCAAGGGCTGGGCGTGATCAGGTGGTGAAACTGCTGCGTGAAATGTCAGTCACCAGCGAGCTGAAGGACACACCTTCCATGCCAATCGGCTCTGTTGAAATGACAGTGCTCGAAATGGCGTCAGCCTATTCCAGTTTTCCCAATGCCGGAAAAAGGTCGGAAGCCTATGCTGCAGTTGAAATCCAGAACAGCCGTGGCGAGGTCATCTACAGGCGGGACCGCAATGGGCCTGTTGCCAAACAGATCATGTCGCGTCAGGTGGCGGAAGATATGAACTTTCTGCTGTCGAAAGTGCCAGAAGAAGGCACGGGCCGCCGCGCTGCACTCCCCGGAATCCGGTCTGCTGGCAAAACAGGCACCACAACCGCCTACCGTGATGCATGGTATGTCGGCTATACAGGTAATCTCACGGCAGCGATCTGGTTCGGCAACGATGATTACAGCTCTACAGCTGATATGACCGGTGGAACCATGCCTGCCATGGCCTGGAACGAAATCATGAGTTATGCCCACACCGGTATGACCATCCAGAACATGCCGGGCGTGCCTGCTATGGACGCTCCTGCGCCCAGCAAGACACCGGCTGTACAAAACCGTGCGCCGGGGTTTGAAATCCTGACACCCGCAAGACCGGCGACACTGTCGCGCAAGACAGCGGATGTGCTCTCCACATTGGATTCAGAGTTTACAGTCAACAAGAGCAGGCGGGCAGCTGAGAACAACCAGCGTGCCGAAAGCCAGGCACCTGCTGCGACAGGCTCTGCACCCTCTTCAGTCGCCGCCCGCGCATCTGGCAGCACTTCCCGTTAATCTCCAGAACCGGTCGCTTGTAGCCGGTGACGACAATCGGCATTTCCCTTTCTCCGGTCTTCGTCTAAACCACTTGGCGTGACGCGCCTTGCTTCCATTTTGTCTGTCGTTGTGATGCTGGTTCTGGGGCTCTGCCTTGGTCTGGCCATCACTTTGAAAAGCCTTTTGTCAACGTCGGCACCGGGGTCTGTCAGCCATGCATCGTGGGTGCTCTGGCCAAAGGCCGGTGCGCCGGATCCTGATCCCTATTCCAAAGCCATCCATGCGCGCCGGGGAGATATTCCCATGGCGCAAGGTGAAGGCCTGGCGTTGTTTGCTTTCAAGGATGCGCAACGAAGGCCGCTCTCTGGCAACTGTCGCTATGAGGTGTCCGGTGTCTTCCCCACAGCAAGGGTATGGACCATCGCGGCCTATCATGTGGATGGCCGTCTGATTGACAATCCAGCCGCACGCCATGGCATAACCTCGGCAGAGGCTGTGCTTGAAAGCGGTCAGACGCGCATCCAGATTGCAGCAGCAGCCCAACCGGGAAACTGGCTTCCGGTTGAAAAATCCAGTCCGTTTGTGCTGGTGCTGCGCTTCTATGAAACGCCACTCAGTGCAGTTGCCTCCGTGCTTGACTGGTCACGCATGCCAAGATTGAGCGTTCTGGATTGCCCGTCATGAGCAGCGTTCTGACCAAGGGTCTTCAGTTCATGCTCGGTGTTTTGATCCTCGCCGGGATCACGCATCTTTTGTCAGTTCTGATGATGCCTTATCTCGCCAGCAACAATCCCGCCCAGCGGCTGGCATCCGGGCTTGAAGCCAATGCACCCTTTCAGCTGGCAGATAAAACAGCTGGCAGTCCAGACCTGCCCTTTGCTGATCCTGCCATGGTAACAGCGGTCTGTCCTTTTGATGTCACAGACGCACCGGTGCGATTGCAGCTGCGCACTGGCGAGCATTTTCTATCGATTGTGTTCCTCACCAACGACGGTCGTATCAACTATGCCATGACAGACAAAGCCGCACTGCGCCGCGTCATTGATATCCGCATCTTGACCGAAACACAGCTTCGGCAGGTGGAAGCGCAAGACCCGGATGATGAACCGGTGCAGGAATTACGGATCCGCGTGAAAGACATGCGCGGTGTTGTGGTTGTCCGCGCACTCAACCCGGTGGCCAGTGCGGCAGAGGCAAACCGCGCACTGCTCCAGCGCATGGTTTGCGGGTCTGACAGTCCTGCCTGATTTTGCCAGCCTGACTTATTTCGATCTTGCGCGCTCTATCGCTTCCACGATCAATTTCTGTGCTTCCCTTGCATCGCCCCAACCCAGCAATTTGACCCATTTGCCAGGCTCAAGATCTTTGTAATGCAGGAAAAAGTGCTCAATCTGCTTCCATGTGATTTCGGGAAGATCGGTGTAAGTTTGCACATGGGCATAGCGTGCTGTCAGTTTGGCGGATGGAACCGCGATGATTTTCTCGTCTCCGCCGCCGTCATCCTCCATGCGCAATACGCCAATCGGGCGCACATTGATGATGGCACCGGGGATAATGGGACGTGTGTTGGCCACAAGAACATCGATGGGGTCACCATCATCTGACAAGGTGTGGGGCACAAACCCGTAGTTACCGGGATAGCGCATGGGTGTGTAGAGAAAGCGATCAACCACAAGTGCGCCGGATTCCTTGTCCATCTCGTATTTGATCGGCTCGCCCCCAATCGGCACTTCGATTACGACATTGACGTCGTGGGGAGGATTTTGGCCAATGGCGATGGCATCAAGACGCATGGGGAAGTCCTTCGTTGAGAATCACCTGATACTGCCAAACCGGTTAACACCTCAAGACAGTCGAAAGTTGTGTGTGCGGCGTTTCCTGCGTCATCATGATGTCAGCTGACATCAGGTCACTTCGCTCAATTTTTGCTCTTCAGCGATGGCTGCGTTCAACTCTCCCCCGGCAATGAAAATGACAGCCAGAAAGTAAAGGAAGACCAGCGCCATCATCGGTGCGGCAAAGCCTGCATAGGTTGATGCATAGGTGGAGAACCGCGCGAGATAGGCCCCGAAGGCGATAGCGGCCGCCAGCCAGCAGACAAGCGTCATGACAACGCCCGGCAAAATGCTGATCACCTTTCGCCCACCTGCTGGCAGCCAGACATGGGCTATGATCAAACCAGACAACAGAATGGCAGAGGTGGCGCCATAGCGCGTGATGTCATAGCGGCGGGCAAAGACATCGAACTCCGGCACCCACACGGATGTTGCTGCAATGGCGGCGGGAGCAAGGACCACCAGAAAGCCAAGGGCGAGCAGGCCGGCTGCGCCAAACAGTACGAAAACAATGGATTGCAACCGCGTCAGCATCCATGTCCGCATTTCCTCAACGCCGTAAGCGCGGTTGAGACCCACCCGAAGACTCTCAACACCCGAGGACGAGAACCAGATCGCCAGGGCGCCACCAATCGTCAGAAGATCGCGTCGCTGGCCGGTCAGCACGTTGCGCACTTCAATCGAGATGGGCCGCGCTACCGCCTCAGGCAATGCGTCAATCAGGATGCGCACAACAGCATCAGCCAGTTCCTTGGTGCCAAAGAAGGACGCAAGCGCAGTCAGGAAGATCAGGAACGGAAACAGGGCCAGTAGGATGGAAAGGGCAATATGGCTCGCAATCGCCCAGCCATCATGACGGTAAAGACCATCATAGATCCGGTAGAGGATACGCCATGTCTGCTTCAGCCGCGATAAAATCATTATCAATCAGATAGCGATTGCCGGAGCGTTTGAAAATGGCTGCGCAAAAGTTGATAGCCCTTTGCGCAGCCAACGCTTTAATAGGCGTTTTTCGTGTTGAGCAGCGACACCGGCGTCATCGCCAGAATATAAAGGTCCATCCAGACAGACCAGTTGTCGATGTACTGGATGTCGTACTCGACACGGCGCTGGATTTTCTCTTCCGTATCGGTTTCACCGCGCCAGCCGTTGATCTGTGCAAGGCCAGTGATGCCGGGCTTCATGCGGTGGCGGGCGTAGTAGCCATCCACCACATCGTTATAGAGGCGCTCGCCTGCCTTGCAGGCCGTGGCATGGGGGCGCGGGCCGACAAGTGAAAGCTCACCTTTCAGTACATTGAATAGCTGTGGCAGTTCATCCAGCGAGGATTTGCGAATGAAGCGCCCAACAGGTGTCACGCGCGGATCGTCCTTGGTGACCAGCTTTGACGCCGTTGCATCAGACATATCAGTGTACATCGAGCGGAACTTGTAGACCTCAACCAATTGGTTGTTGAAGCCATGGCGCTTCTGCTTGAACAGGATTGGCCCTTTTGAGGTACGCTTCACAGCGATTGCGACCGCCAGCATGACTGGCGACAGAAGCACAATGGCAATCGCTGCAATAACGCGGTCTTCAACCTCTTTCACAGCCCAACCCCAGTCCGAGAGCGGCTTGTCAAAGACAGCAAGGAACGGAATATCGCCGATATAGCTGTAGGCGCGGGGGCGCAGGCGCAGTTTGCTTTGATGTGCGCTGATGCGCACATCGATGGGCAGCACCCAGAGCTTCTTCATCAGGTGCAGGATGCGCTCTTCTGCTGACGAAGGCAGCGTGACGATGATGAGATCAATGCTTTCGGTGCGGCAGAAATCAGCCATTTCCTCGAACGTGCCGAGCACACGGTAGCGATCCGCCGGATTTTCCGAGCGGTCTTTGGAGCGATCGTCAAAAACGCCGCAAATCTGGATATTGGCGCTTTTTGAACGGCGCAATTGCTTGATCAATTCCTCGGCAGGCTTGCCACCACCGACAATCACGGCGCGGCGGGTCAGGCGGCCAGCCTGTGACCAGCGGTTGATCTGCCAGGAAAGACCCACACGCACAACGCTCATCATGGCAAAGGCAGCGACCAGCCAGACCAGCAGAAACTGGCGGGGAACAGCCTGCTCGAAGCCCGAGAGATAGACAACGGCCACCATCGCAGCAAAAGCCGCGCCCATACCGCCTGCAAGACGGGCCATCTGGCGAACAAGATCACCTAACGAAGCAATCGTATAGGCCCAGGCGCGCTGCAGGGCGAAAAGCACGACGCCAGACATCGCGACGCCCAGCAAAAAGGGGTGGGCGACAGAGAGGCTGTACTGCGCTGTTGTGAAAGCGGCGGCAAACAGGGCAGCGAAGAGGATGATGGCCGTATCAGCCATGGCTACGCCAGCCAGCACCATGGGCTGTTCAACGGCATTGCGTTGCGACTCTCCAGTGCTTTCCCGTTTGAAAGATGTGTGGTTTGCGCTTTGCTCACTGGTTGCAGGAGCATTTGTTGCAGCTTTTTTGGTTACAGTTTTATCGTTCACTTGGCACTTCCAGATTGGTTCTGGGCGCATATTAAGCGAAATTGCCTGCCAGAGATTTAACGGATTGCATTGACGCATCGTTCACCCTCGCACTAGACGGACACAACACACGTTTTTGCTGCCTCTAATCCGGATTTTTTCATGCGCGCGCTTCAGCTTCACGGCGACAGAGACCTGAGACTGGTTGAAATGGACGATCCTGATGCGCCTGCACCGGGCGAAGTGCAGATCAGCGTCAGTCATGTGGCGCTGAACCACATCGATGTCTGGGGTTTTCGCGGCATGGCCTTTGCCAAGCGCCAGATGCCGCTGGTGGTGGGCGCGGAAGGTTCCGGCACAATTTCTGCTGTCGGGGAAGGTGTCACGCACTTCAAACGCGGCGACAAGGTCACGATGTACGGCGCCTTGACCTGTGGCGAATGCAAGAACTGCAAGGCAGGCGTCGATAACCTCTGCGAGGAGGTCAAGGGCGTCTACGGTTTCCATATTCATGGCTTTGCGCGCGAAAAGCTCAATATGCCTGCGCGATTGGTGGTGAAGGTTCCGGATGCTGTGCCGCTGAAAGATGCGGCCTGTGCCGGCATTGCCTTTGGAACGACCCAGCACATGCTGTTTGACAATGCCAAGCTGCAGCCTGGGGAAACCGTGCTGGTGCATGCTGGCGGGTCCGGTATTGGCACTGTCGCCATCAAGATGGCAAAGGCCATTGGCTGCACGGTCATCACCACGGTGGGCGATGATGAAAAAGGCGTCATGGCCAAGGCACTGGGTGCTGATCATGTCATCAACTACCGTACCGAGCGCTTTGAAGGCGAAGTCCGCCAGTGGACCAAGCGCAACAGCGCCCGCATCGGTGTTGATGTCGTGTTCGAGCATGTGGGTGCTGACACCTGGAACGGCTCGCTGCTGTCGATGAAAAAGGGCGGCAGGCTTGTCACCTGTGGCTCCACGTCGGGCGTGAGCGTGAACATGAACCTGATGCAATTGTTTCAGCAGCAATACCGGATTTTCGGGTCTTTCGGCTGCCGCATAGAGAACATCGGTCAGAGTCTCGACAAGATGGCAGCAGGCATCACACCGGTGATTGATACCATCTTCCCTGTGGAAGATCTGGAGCAGGGCATCGCAAGGCTCGAAAGCCGCAAGGTCTTTGGCAAAATTCTCGTGGCGTTCTGAGCGGTTTAAACCGTCTCCCGCAATCGCAACGCTTGCTCCGGCACGCTTGCCATGATATTGCGCCGCACAATCGAGCGATCGCCGCGTATTCGGCTGGTCGCTCTCTGTCTTTTCAAGACGCCCCCCTTTCAGGATACATTCGATGGAACTGCGCAATATCGCCATCATCGCCCACGTTGACCATGGCAAGACCACACTGGTTGACAAACTGCTCGGCCAGTCCGGCGCGTTCCGAGAGAATGCGCGCATTGTCGAGCGTGTGATGGATTCGAACGATCTGGAAAAAGAGCGCGGCATCACCATCATGGCAAAGTGCACCTCCGTTGAGTGGAAGGGCACACGCATTAACATCGTCGATACACCGGGCCACGCCGACTTCGGCGGTGAGGTGGAGCGTATCCTGAACATGGTGGACAGCGCCATCGTCCTGGTTGATGCCGCTGAAGGCCCGATGCCGCAGACAAAGTTTGTGGTCGGCAAGGCGCTGAAGCTGGGCCTTCGTCCTATCGTCGCCATCAACAAGGTTGACCGCCCCGATGCGCGCCATGTTGAAGTGATCAACGAAGTCTTCGACATGTTTGCGGCGCTTGATGCCAACGACGATCAGCTTGATTTCCCGATCCTCTACGGATCAGGCCGTGATGGCTGGATGAACACCAGCGCCGATGGTTCCAAGGAAGAGGGCCTTGCCCCCCTGTTTGATCTCGTTTTGAAGCATGTGCCATTGGCCAAGACTGAGCCTGGCGCTTTCCGGATGATCGGAACATTGCTGGAAGCAAACCCGTTCCTCGGCCGCATGATCACAGGTCGCGTGACATCAGGCTCAATAAAGCCAAACCAGTCTGTGAAAGTCCTCGCTCAGGATGGAACAACTGTCGAAACCGGCCGCATTTCGAAGATCCTCGCCTTCCGCGGTGTCGAGCGTCAGCCGATTGATGAAGCAGTTGCAGGCGACATCGTTGCCATCGCTGGTCTCTCCAAGGGTTCGGTTGCCGACACTTTCTGTGCACCTGAAATCACTGAGGCAATGACAGCCCAGCCAATCGATCCTCCAACCGTGACCATGAGCTTTATCGTCAATGACAGCCCATTGGCTGGCACCGAAGGTGACAAGGTGACAAGCCGCGTCATCCGCGACCGCCTGTTCAAGGAAGCAGAAGGCAACGTTACGCTGAAGATTGAGGAAAGCCCAGATAAGGACAGCTTCTTCGTGTCCGGCCGTGGTGAATTGCAGCTCGCTATCCTGATTGAGACCATGCGCCGCGAAGGCTTTGAAGTCGCCGTCTCACGTCCGCGGGTTGTTATGAAGAAGGACGAAGCGTCGAACCAGATGCTTGAGCCGATTGAGGAAGTGCTGATCGACGTGGATGAGGAGCATTCCGGCATCGTTATCCAGAAGATGTCCGAGCGCAAAGCTGAAATGCTGGAAATGAAGCCATCAGGCGGTAATCGACTTCGTCTGGTTTTCCACGCGCCAACACGCGGCCTGATCGGCTATCAGTCGGAATTGCTGACAGACACACGCGGCACAGCCATCATGAACCGGCTGTTCCATGAGTATCAGCCCTACAAGGGCGAGATGCAGGGACGCAGCAACGGCGTTCTCATTGCCCACGAACCGGGCGAAGCTGTTGCCTATGCCATGTGGAACCTTGAAGACCGTGGTCCGATGATGATCGAGCCGGGCTGGAAGGTTTACATGGGCATGATCATCGGCATCCATAACCGTGACAACGATCTGGAAGTGAACGTTCTCAAGGGCAAGAAGCTCACCAACATCCGCGCTGCTGGCAAGGATGAGGCCGTGCGTCTCACCCCGCCAATCCGCATGACGCTTGAAAAGGCTCTGGCCTGGATTCAGGATGACGAACTGGTGGAAGTGACACCGAAATCGATCCGCATCCGCAAGATCTATCTCGATCTCAATGATCGCAAGCGCTTCAGCAAGGCGAAAGAAGCTCTGGGCGCTTGATGATTGCAGCGCTTCGGGCTTGATCTTGCCTGATTTGCCAGTCTTCACTGTGCAATGAACGGGGAGGTCATACCGTGATGGTGCTGCGCTGGATTGTGTCTGTTGGTGCGTTTGCTGTGGCAACAGCGGTGCTCGGTCATCACGGTTTTACCGGACGTTATGATACCGACAAACCTGTCTGGCTGACTGGCACGGTCACCGCTGCGTCTTTTTCTCCTCCGCATGCGGTTTTGGCTGTGCAGATCTCCCCAACGTTGCCTCCCAGTATGGTGATGCCTTCTGAAATAACGGGTCCCCTGATTGCACCGCTCGAAGACAGCGGGCAAATCCGGCAGATAGAGTTTCCGCCCGTCGGTGATTTTTTCCAGCTCTCGGACAAAGTCAGGATTGGCGACAGGGTCGAGGTCATTGCCCTGCGCAATTGTCGCCCACCCCACCAACTGCGCAGCCAGTGGATCAGGATTGCGGACGGAAGCGTAACGCAGCGTGTTGGGCGTCTGTCCTATATGGCGCGCGGATGCGCGGCGAATTGAACTGGTGATGACCGTTCTTGAAACGATTGCTGCTTTCGGCGTTTCAAGCGGTGTCGCACGATCATCCGTTATCTATGCTCTGGTTTCAGCCAGTCATATCCTTGGTATGGCGCTGTTGATCGGCCCTATCCTGTTGGTTGACCTGCATCTTATCGGCGTGGTGCGCAGGCTGGACTCTGCGGCTATCGCCTTGTTGCGATGGGTTGCGAAGATTGGTGTAACCCTCACCATTCTCGCTGGTTTAATGCTGTTTTCAGCAAAGCCTGCGGAGTATGCCATCAATCCTGTATTTTGGGCGAAGATGCTGGTGGTTGTTGCAGGCTTGACTAATGCGCTTGTTCTGGAGTGGCGCTTGCGCCGTGGTTCAGATCAAACCTTGTCGACAGGGGCTGCGCCAGTTGTAGGCGTTACCTCACTCACAGCCTGGCTCATAGCCTTGCTGCTCGGGCGCTGGATAGCTTTCAGCGGATAGGCATTTTCAGCGCAGCTCGATGCGCTTGCCGCTCACTTCCACCCATTCAGCCCGGTAAACACGTGGATTGCCGGTATTCTGGTAGGCAAAGACGCGCAGGGATTTCCCCGCTGCAATATCTTCCGGTTTCAGGCCACGCGCATCCATGCGGAAAACGGGAGCAAGCTCGATCGTCAATTCCGCACCATCTTTCATCATGTAAAGCGTGCCGTGGGGGTTGGCAAAAACAGAGCGTGCTACAGGCCCTGTATGATCAAGCGGCTTGTTCGTATCAAAGGCACCCCAGCCGTGATGGGCAACAGCTGCCAATGGCAGGGCGAAAAAGGCTGTGATGGCAAAGGCAGTGGACAGTTTGCGCATAACGATCTCCTGAGTGAGGGGTTTATCCTGCCTACGTATGCTTGCCGGTTACTGTCACCAAAGGCAATCCAAGGCCCGGAATGGCGACAACTGTATTCACAATGCCATCAGCATCAAGCCCAGCTTCCCGGTAAAGCGCATCAACGGTGTTATGATCCTGAAACACATCTGGCATGGTCAAGGTGCGCACTTTCAGGCCGCTGTCGAGAAGGCCACCCGCAGCCAGCGCATGCAGGACATGGGCACCAAAGCCACCGGCTGATCCCTCTTCCACTGTGATGAGCACTTCGTGGTTTTTGGCAAGGCGACTGAGCAGATGCAAGTCCAAAGGCTTGGCAAAGCGCGCATCAGCCACGGTTGTGGCGAGGCCGCGTGATTCCAGTTCATCGGCTGCCCTGAGGCACTCGGACAGGCGCGTGCCGAAGGACAGCAGCGCCACGCGCTTGCCTTCCCGCACAATGCGGCCCTTGCCGATTTCCAGAACCTCGCCTTCATCGGGAATGTCTACACCCACGCCGTCCGCGCGCGGATAGCGGAAGGCAATCGGGCCATCGTCATAGGCGGCAGCCGTAGCGACCATATGCACGAGCTCCGCCTCATCGGATGGTGCCATGACCACCATGTTGGGCACACAGGCGAGATAAGCGATGTCGAACGCCCCGGCGTGTGTTGCGCCATCAGCGCCCACATGGCCTGCCCGGTCAAGACAGAAGCGCACAGGCAGTTTCTGCAAGGCCACGTCATGCACAATCTGGTCATAGCCGCGCTGCATGAAGGTGGAATAGATGGCGCAGAACGGCTTCAGGCCCTCGGTAGCCATGCCGGCAGCGAAAGTCACTGCGTGCTGTTCGGCGATGCCGACGTCAAAGGTACGATCAGGAAATTCCTTCTCGAACAGGTCCAATCCCGTGCCGGTTGTCATAGCTGCGGTGATTCCGACAATCTTGCTGTCCTTGCGGGCTTCCTTGATCAGGCTGTTGGCAAAAACCTTGGTGTACGAAGGCGCATTGGCCGTGGGTTTGACCTGCACGCCTGTGGCCACATCAAAGCGAGACACGCCATGATAGTAGTCTGGTGCAGTTTCGGCAGGCTCATAACCTTTGCCCTTCTGGGTGATCACATGGATGATGACGGGACCATCCTTCAGCGCCTTCACATTGCGCAAGATGGGCACGAGGTGTTCGAGGTTATGACCATCGACAGGGCCCAGGTGATAGAAACCGAGTTCTTCAAACATCGTGCCGTGGGTGATAAAACCACGAGTGTGCTCCACAGCGCGGGTCACGGTTTCATCAATCGTTTTGCCAAATTTCTTGCTCAGTCTTTTGCCGACCTCGCGCAGCGACATGTAGGTCTGGCTTGTGAAGAGTTTGGTGAGATAGGCCGACAAAGCGCCAACAGGTGCTGATATCGACATTTCATTGTCGTTGAGAATCACGATCAGACGCTTGTTGTTGGCACCCGCGTTGTTCATCGCCTCATAGGCCATGCCGCCTGACAACGCGCCATCGCCGATGACAGCGACAACATTGTAGTCATCCTCATAGAGATCACGGGCAGCCGCCACGCCACAGGCGGCCGAAATGGAGGTGGACGCATGGGCCGCACCGAATGGATCGTATGGGCTTTCTGATCGGCGTGTGAAACCAGAGAGTCCGCCGGGTTGGCGCAAGGTGCGGATCAAGCCACGCCGTCCTGTCAGAATCTTGTGCGGATAGCACTGGTGGCCGACGTCCCAGATCAGTTTGTCCCGGGGCGTATCAAAAACATGATGCAGCGCCACTGTCAGTTCCACGACACCAAGGCCAGCTCCCAGATGCCCGCCAGTGACTGAGACGGCGCTGATGGTTTCTTGCCGCAATTCGTCAGCCAGTTGTGTCAGCTGCTCAATCGTCAGATCACGTGTATCTGAGGGCGCGTGGACTGTATCAAGCAACGGGGTTTTTGACATCGCAGTCTTCCGGTGAGCGCTTTGCTTCAATCACGAAACAGGCTGAAACAAGGCGATACGAAGCTTTGCTTTCCGAGGCAAGCAAAACACTTCAAGTAAAACACCTCGGACAAAACACCTCAGATGGTTTTACCTGGCACCACGATTATGCCGGATAGCGGATGAGGACAGATTTGAACGTGGCCCATGCAGAAACACCAGAGCGGGTGGACGCGTCGACACAATGGAACGCGCCGCGTGTTCCTGCTTGCGTGATTGGCGCAATACATGCCCGGCCCGGCTGGCGGAGGCTTTCAGCGTCGCCTTGGGACGATCCACGACACAGATCGGCATCAGGCGCGCAATCTCGCGCCACCCCTGCCAGCGGTGAAACTGCACCAGATTGTCAGCGCCCATAATCCAGACAAAGCGCACTGCAGGGCAGCGGCGTTTGAGGTATCGCAATGTATCCAATGTGAAACGCGTGCCGATGCTGGCTTCAAAGCCCGTGATGGCAATCTTGAACTCCGGCATCAGGGCACGGCACAGTTGCATGCGCTCAGCCAACGGTGGCAAGGCGCGCGTGTCTTTCAGCGGGTTGCCTGGCGTGATAATCCACCAGACACTGTCGAGGCCCAAACGGCGCAGGGCCGTGAGTGTGACAAGCCTGTGGCCTTCATGAGGCGGATTGAAAGATCCACCAAAGAGGCCAATGGTCATGCCGGGAGCATGACGGGGAAGTGCTGGCAAAGGCGACGGGATCGCGAGCATAGGCACTGTCAGGGTCTGATCTGACCCGTACCGCGGATGCGGTATTTGAAGGCGCAAAGCTGGTCTACACCCACAGGCCCACGCGCATGCATGCGGCCTGTCGCAATGCCGATTTCAGCCCCAAAGCCGAACTCGCCACCGTCCGCAAACTGTGTGGAGGCGTTGTGCACAGTGATGGCGCTGTCGACTTCCGCCAGAAACCGCTCGGCGGCAAGCTGATCCTCGGTGATGATCATATCAGTGTGGTGCGAGCCGTGCGTCTCGATATGATTGATAGCGGCATCAAGCCCGTCAACCACTTTTGCCGCAATCACGGCATCGAGAAACTCATGGCCGAAGTCCTTGGGATTGGCTGGTTTGACAGCAGAAGAGAGTGCAGAAACGGCTTCATCACCGCGCACTTCGCATCCTGCATCCACGAGCATATCCACGAGCTGTTTGGCATGTGTTTCCAGAATGGCACGATCAAACAGGATCGTTTCTGCGGCACCACAAACGCCGGTGCGGCGCATCTTCGAATTCAGGAGAAGCGTCCTGGCTTTTTCAAGATCAGCCCCTGCATGCACATAGACATGCACGATGCCATCGAGATGGGCAAAGACAGGAACGCGTGCCTCGTTCTGGATGCGTGCGACGAGTGATTTGCCACCGCGCGGTACAATCACATCCAATGTGCCGCCAAGCCCTTTGAGCATTTCTCCGACGGCAGCACGGTCTTTGGTGGGGACCCTCAGGATGGCATCTTCCGGCAGTCCGGCTGCTTTCAGGCCCTCAACGAGACAGATATGGACAGCCGCCGACGAATGGAAACTGTCTGAGCCTCCGCGCAGAATGGCGGCGTTGCCAGCCTTGAGACACAAGGCACCGGCATCAGCCGTGACATTGGGGCGGCTTTCGAAAATAACACCAATCACGCCGAGGGGTGTGGCCACCCGTTCGATCCACATGCCGTTGGGGCGTTGCCAGCGCTCCAGCATGCGGCCCACGGGATCAGGCAGATTGGCAACGGTCTCAAGTCCATCGGCAATGCCGTTGATGCGCTTTTCATCAAGCACCAGACGATCAACAAAAGCGGGTGTCATGCCGCCGCGGCGGGCATCGGCAACGTCCACAGCATTGACCTCGATGATGTGAGCTGTGCTTGCGCGCAGGGAAGCAGCTGCTGCGTGAAGTGCCGCATTCTTTTGGTCTGCCGGAGCAAGCGCCAGCACACGCGCTGCTGCCTTGGCGCGCTTGCCAAGCGCGAGCATCTCGCTAGTAAGCTTTGCGCTGTCCCCGACAAAGTCGGATGGATTGACTGGCTTGTTCAAAACCAAGTTCCTTTGTCGCTTCCTTCGCCGATCAGTACCATATCATCCGTGTGGACCATGGCACTGCGACCAGCATAGCCCAGAATACGCGCGATGTCGCGGCTGTTTGCGCCAAGGATCGCACGCGCTTCCTGCACATCGTATCCTGCCAGACCACGCGCGATTTCAACACCGCCAACTGTGCGCACCAGCACAGCGTCGCCGCGCTCGAAATCGCCGTCGATCTGGCGAATGCCAGCAGGCAGCAGGCTCTTGCCAGCCTTGAGCGCAACGGCTGCGCCATCGTCAACGGTGATTGTACCTTTGATATCGAGGCTTCCACCAATCCAGCGCTTGCGGGCGCTGACAGGATCGGACGGTGTCAGAAACCAGGTGCAGGCTTGCCCTTCGGCAATCGCCCGCACCGGGTTCATCCGCTTGCCATTGGCAATGATCATATGCGCACCACCGGCTACCGCAATCTTGGCGGCCTCGATCTTGGTGGTCATACCACCGCGTGAGAGTTCTGATGCTGCCCCTCCGGCCATCGCTTCGATTTCGGCGGTGATGCGGGGCACAACGGGGATCAAGGTCGCATCGGGATGGGTGTGGGGTGGAGCCGTATAAAGCCCGTCAATATCGGACAGCAGAATGAGAAGATCAGCGCCAGCCATTGTGGCAACGCGGGCTGCCAGACGGTCGTTATCGCCATAGCGGATTTCGACAGTGGCCACGGTGTCGTTTTCGTTGATGACGGGGACAGCGCGTTGCGCCAGCAATTCGTCTAAAGTAGCGCGCGCATTGAGATAACGGCGGCGCTCCTCGGTGTCCTGCAGTGTGATCAGAATCTGCCCGGCTGTGATGGCGTGATTGCCAAGCGCTTCGGACCAGATGCGCGCCAGCGCAATTTGCCCGACGGCAGCAGCAGCCTGCGAACGATCAAGGGTCAAGGCTCCTTTGGGATAACCCATGACCGTGCGGCCAAGGGCAATGGCACCTGAAGAAACCACCAGCACATCTGCGCCACGCTTGTGCAAAGCTGCCAGATCATCGGCCAGCGCATTCAGCCACTCTGTTTTGGGGCCTTTGGCAGGATCAACCAGCAGCGAGGAACCAACCTTGACAACAATGCGCTTGAAGGAAGCAAGCGACAGGGTCACGGCGCATATTCCCAGTTGTCGTCATCATCCTCGTCATCAAGCGGCGCAGAGCGCTTCGATTTCTGGAAGGAGACACCCTTGGTTGGCGTGATCACTTCCTCTTCCTTGCGGGATTCATCAATGACCGCGATCAACCGCGACAGCGCATCAGGCACGCCCTGTCTGGCAACGGCTGACAATACCAGCGGGGCCATGCCGGATGCTTTCTTCAGGCGCTGTACCTGCTTTTTCAAGGTGTCTGGGTCCAGCGCATCCGCCTTGCTCAGTGCCACGATCTCTGGCTTGCCAATCAGGCCGCCGCCATAGGCTTCCACTTCCTTGCGGACGGTCTTGTAGTCCTTGCCGGCATCAGCCCCTGTGCCATCGACAAGATGCAGCAGCACGCGGCAGCGTTCGACATGGCCGAGAAAACGGTCACCAAGGCCAATGCCCTCTGATGCACCCTCAATCAGGCCGGGAATATCCGCGAGCACGAATTCCCGATCATCGAGGCGCACCACGCCAAGACCGGGATGCAATGTGGTGAAGGGGTAGTTGGCGATCTTGGGTTTGGCGGCGGTTGTCGCTGCCAGAAAGGTAGATTTGCCTGCATTGGGCAGGCCGATAAGTCCAGCATCAGCGATGAGTTTCAGGCGCAGCCACAAGGTGCGCTGCTCTGCAGGTTGGCCAGGATTGGCGCGACGCGGCGCGCGGTTAGTGGATGACACGAAGTAGAGGTTGCCAAAGCCGCCGTTGCCGCCTTTGGCCAGAAGGCAGCGCTGGCCTTCCTCGGTCATGTCGGCGACGAGCGTTTCGCCATCCTCATCGAAAATCTGTGTGCCCACCGGCACGCGCACAAAGGCATCCGCACCTTTGCCACCAGCCCGCTGTCGGCCAGCGCCCTGACCACCGGTCTGCGCCTTGATGTGCTGCTGGTAGCGGAAATCGATCAATGTGTTCAGGCCGTTCTCGCAAACAGCCCAGACGTCGCCACCACGCCCGCCGTCGCCGCCGTCCGGTCCGCCATATTCAACATATTTTTCGCGCCGAAACGAAATGCAGCCTGCACCTCCGGCACCGGACTGGATCTGGATCTTGGCTTGATCAAGGAATTTCATGGTTCTGTCCTTAGGCAAGACAGCATCATGAGGCAACCGGAGGAAGGCTTTTCGGTCTTTTTAACGCTTCACCGTTGCGCCAAAGCCATTTTCAGGCTTGTCTGTGGTCAGACCGGCGGTTGGACCGCCCCATGCAAAGGGAGAGCATGACCATGTTTCACAAGCACAGTCTTTTCCGCGCTGCTGTTTTGGCGAGCGCCACGATCCTTTCCAGCGCAGCTTTTGCGCAGGTAACCTTTCACCGTGGCAATGACGGTGATCCTGAAACACTGGATGTTCAGAAGACATCAACCGTTGTTGAGGCGCACCTGACCCGGGATATGATCGAGGGTCTGATGATCCACAATGCAGCCGGTGTGGTGGTGCCCGGTGTGGCCGAGAGCCATACAGCCAGCGCCGACGGCAAGGTTTACACGTTCAAACTGCGCGCCAATGCCAAGTGGTCGAATGGCGATCCCGTCAAAGCCTCCGACTTTGTCTATTCCTTCCGCCGCATCATGAACCCTGAGACTGGCGCAAAATACGCCAATATTCTCTATTCGATGAAAAATGCCGAGAAAATCAACAAGAAGGATGCCTCGGTCAAACCAGAGGATCTTGGCGTCAAGGCCATTGATGACCGTACTCTGGAAATCACGCTTGAGCGTCCAACGCCTTATTTTCTGGAGCTGTTGACGCATGCGACAGGCCTGCCGGTCCATCCGGCTTCGGTTGAAAAGCATGGCAAGGATTTCGTGAAACCCGAGAACTGGGTATCAAACGGAGCTTATGTGCTGAAAGAATGGACGCCAAACTCCAGCATCCGTCTTGAGAAAAACCCGCATTTCCACGATGCCGCCAACGTCCAGATCGAGCGGATCATCTATTATCCAACACCTGACTACGCTGCTGCCTCCCGCCGTTTTATGGCGGGAGAATTGCAATTCACCACGGATATTCCCGCTGATCAGGTGAAATTCCTGAAGGAGCGTCTGGGTGATCAGGTGAAGATCGCGCCGTATCTCGGCACCTATTACCTCGCCTTCAACATGAGCAAGAAGCCGTTCGATGACGTGCGTGTGCGTCAGGCGCTCTCCATGGCCATGGACCGCGAGTTCATTGCCGAGCAGATTTGGGGCGGCACGATGGTGCCTGCCTACAGCTTCGTGCCACCGGGCATTGGCAACTACGGCAAGCCTGCGGCTGCGCCTTGGGCCGAGAAGTCGCCTATCGAGCGCGAGGATGATGCGAAGAAATTGCTCGCTGCGGCTGGCTATGGTCCGGGCAAACCACTGAAAGTGGAAATCCGTTACAACACCACCGACAACAACCGCCGCACTGTTGTGGCCGTGGCTGACCAGTGGAAGCAGATTGGCGTAGAAACCACCTTCATCAACACCGATGGCAAGACACACTTTGCCCATCTGCGTGAAGGCGGTGATTTTGATGTGGCGCGAGTCGGCTGGATTGGAGACTACTCCGATCCGCACAACTTCCTGTTCCTCGTGCTCTCCGACAACAAGGGCTTTAACTATGCGCGGTACAACAATCCTGAATACGATGCTCTGGTGAAGCAGGCCGAGAACGAGACTGATCTGAAAAAGCGGGCGGATATCCTGTTCAAGGCCGAACAGATTTTCACCCGCGACCAGCCTTATGCGCCGGTGCTGTTCTACTCCACCAAGAACCTTGTTTCCAACAAGCTTGAGGGTTTCCAGTCCAATTTGCGCGGGGCCTATGCGACACGGTTCTACAGGTTGAAGCCTTAACTCATTGTCATCCCGTGCGCGTTGCAGCACGTCAGTGGTGCAGCGCAGACACGGGATCTCCACAACAGCCTGCGCAATATGAGCAAAACCTATTGCATCTACATCATGACGAACAAGCCAAAAGGTGTGCTCTATACCGGTGTTACCAATGATCTGGAACGGCGGGTTTGGCAGCACAGACGCGGTGAAGGCTCTGAGTTCGTGCAGAAATACAACCTGTTCAGGCTTGTTTATGCTGATACATTTGGTGATGTGACAGAAGCAATTGCGGCAGAAAAACGGATCAAGAAGTGGCGGAGGGCATGGAAAGAAACCTTGATAGAGGCACAGAATCCCGGCTGGGACGATCTGATGCCTGCGCCGCAGAGAGTTTAGTGTTTGTGGAGATCCCGTGTCTGCAAAGCATCGCTTCGCGCTGCATTGCGCACGGGATGACAACCCAGTGCTGACCTACATCTTCAGACGGCTGATGTCTGCGATCCCGACCTTGTTCGTGATCGTTACCATCAGCTTTTTCCTGATCCGGTTGGCACCTGGCGGGCCATTTGATCTGGAGCAGCCGCTGGAAGCAGCGGTGATGGATAATCTGAAGCGTCTCTACAAATTGGATGAACCGCTGCACGTCCAGTATTTGAGCTATCTCGGAGGCCTGTTGCAGGGCGATCTCGGGCCGTCGTTCTATTACCGTGATCTCAGCATTGCGCAGCTTTTTGCCAAAGGCCTGCCGGTGTCCATGCGGCTTGGCGGTCTGGCGCTTTTGCTGGCGCTGGCTGTGGGGCTTGTCTGCGGTGTTATCGCTGCGCTTCGGCAAAACAAAGCTGCGGATTACACCGTTGTTGCCGTGGCCACGGCGGGCATCACTATCCCCACATTTGTGACTGCCCCTGTGTTTCAGGTGGTGTTCGGCCTCTGGCTGGCCTGGTTGCCTGTTGGCGGCTGGAACGATGGGGCCTTGCGCAACACTGTCTTGCCTGTGCTGGTGCTGGCCCTGCCGCAGATGGCGGTCATCGCCCGGCTGACGCGCGCTGCGATGATCGAGAACCTGCGGGCCAACCACATCAGAACTTTGCGGGCGCAGGGTCTCTCGCAATGGACCATCATACGGCATGCCCTGCGAGGTTCTGTTCTGCCTGTCGTGTCTTATCTTGGACCCGCTGCTGCTGCGCTGCTGACAGGCTCCGTTGTGGTGGAAACCATTTTCGGATTGCCGGGCATTGGCCGCTATTTTGTCGAAGGTGCTCTCAACCGCGATTACACACTGGTGATGGGCACAGTCGTCGTGATTGCCTGCTTTGTGCTTGTTTTCAATCTGCTGGTGGATATCGCCTATGCGATCCTCGATCCGCGTGTGAGATACGCATGACGATCGCTGCTGCCACCGCCACAACAGGGCGCTCGCTCTGGGATGATGCCGCCTCGCGGCTGCGGCGAAACCGGGCTGCCGTTGCCAGTCTGCTGGTGCTCACTCTTGTCACTTTGCTCTCGTTGTTTGGCCCTTTTTTTACCGGCCATGCCTATGACAAGGTTTATCCGGAATACACCCGGATGCCTGCAGGTTTGCAGGTTCATCCGTCGCAAGATTTGATAACGCCTGCCATCGAGCGCATCTCCGTGCGGCTCAGGGCCAAGCCGGAAGATATTGTGATTGCAGATGGTATCGCACGCTTTGCCCTTGTTGGAGCGCGCGCCATCGATGAGCGGGGCCTCGCTTTTTTCAATCGGTCGGACATGTTTGGCGAGGCCAGTGTTGTCACGCGTGCTGACGAGGGCAAGCGACTGACAGTCAGCGTTCCACTTGAATACCGCCGCTTTGTGTTTGGCACGGATTCCAATGGCCGGGATCTTCTGACACGCACTTTGATTGCTGGCCGGGTGTCGCTGGCCATCGGTCTTCTGGCTGCCGGTGTTGGCGTGATCATCGGCGTGATCTACGGGGCGGTTTCCGGCTATTTCGGTGGCCGTATCGACGACATCATGATGCGCATTGTCGACATCATCTACGCGTTACCGTTCATCTTCTTCGTCATCATGCTGATGGTATTTTTCGGGCGCAACTTCGTGCTGATGTTTGTGGCCGTGGGGGCAGTCGAATGGCTCGATATGGCCCGCATCGTGCGCGGGCAGACACTGTCGCTCCGCAAGCAGGAGTTCGTGCAGGCGGCTGAGGCTTTGGGCGTAGATCATGGCGGCATTCTGCGCCGCCATATCATCCCCAATGTGCTGGGGCCGGTGGTGGTCTACATGACACTCCTCGTGCCCAAGGTGATCATGCTCGAAAGCTTCCTGTCGTTCCTCGGCCTTGGTGTGCAGGAACCGCTGACCAGCTGGGGCGTGCTGATTGCCGATGGCGCACGCAACATTCAGGGTGCGACCTATATGCTGGTTTTCCCGGCGATCTTTCTGGTGATGACACTGTTTGCGCTAAACTTTATCGGTGATGGCCTGCGCGATGCGCTCGATCCAAAGGATCGATAAAGAGCCGGCAGATCAAGCCATGCGCCGACGGCCTGCCAGAAAGCACAGGATGGTGATGAGCTGAATGAATGCCGCACCACAATAAACCATGGTGCCGGATGAAACGCCTATGCTTTGTAATTCCCGCAACACGCCAAAAGTAAGTGGCGCAAAGGCATAGGTCGCCTGTCCCATGGCGACGATAAGGGGCACCACGCGGGCCGTGTCTTCCTTGGCAAATTCCACCTGCGCAATCAGCGGCGGCAAGGAGGTGGCATTGCCGATGCCGAAGCCGAACAGCACAATGCCCAGACAGATCATAACGATGCCATCGCCGGCCCACCAGAGCAGCAATGAGCCGATGATCTGGATGGTGAAACTCAGACAGGCGACAACCCGTCGGTCGGCTGTGGGTGGCATCAGCCAGCCGAACAAGGTGCGCCCTGCAATCGCTGATGCCGTGGCAAGCGCCATCATCGCGCCTGCAACGGCAGCGCCAACAACCGGGACAATCAGCGAGAACAGATGGGCGAGCAAGCCGATCTGCGCGAAGAGGCCAAGGGCCATGCCTGCGGCGAGCGTTCTGAACTGCCAGTTCTGCCACAGCGCTGCACCGGGCAGTGGCGCAATGCTTTTGGTTGCAGTCTGCGACAGGGTTGATGCCAGACCGTTATCAGCCAACTGTCCAAGGCTGGCCGGAGTGTGCACGAAAAACCTGTCTGAAAGCCACCAGATCGTTGCTATCAAGACGATTGAAATGAGTGCAGCAGCAGTCGTGAACCCTACGGTGCTGATCGCCAGCACCCAGAGCGGGGCGAACACCACGCCACCGATGCTCGCGCCGTTGTAGGCAGTGGACAGCGCCTTGGGGCGGCCTGTCACAAACCACGGTGATACGATTGCGTTGACAGCTGCTGCCCCCATGGCCACCCAGCCAGCCCCGCTGAACAATGTCGCAATAAACAACTGCCATGGCTGCGCAGCCAGCGACCAGCCAATCAGGCCGAGGGCTAGGATCACTGCGCCGCATTTGGTTACGAGAGGCAGGCCATATCTGCGGTAGAGCGCAGGCAGGTTGGCAACCACCAAAGCCCCGACAAGGAAGTGGAAAGTGACAGCCGCCGAGACAATGCCAATGGACCAGCCGCGTGTTTCGCTCACAGTCTGGAGGTAGATCGGCGGTCCATAGAAGCCGAGGCCCCACCCAAAGACCGCGAGGAGAAACGCACCCCAGACGGCTTTCCAGCCGAAGAATTCCTTGCTTGTGGTGTCAGTAGTCATTGCAAAACTCTCTTGCTTGTCTTTTGTTATTGTCTTCTGGTTTTGCACTGGGATGCTTCGGTTATGACCGAAGCACAAAACATACTGCCGTGCTACAAGGCTGTTATGAAAGACGGACCTGTCATTGCCAGTCTGGCCAGCATCATTGGTGATCCAGCACGCGCCAATATGCTTGCGGCGCTGATGAGCGGCAAAGCACTGACAGCGGGAGAGTTGGCGCGCGAGGCTGGCGTGATGCCGCAGACCGCCAGCGGCCATCTCGCCAGAATGACCGATGCAGGCCTGCTGTTTGTCGAGGTGCAGGGGCGGCATCGTTATTACCGTCTGGCCGGACCGGACATTGCCGAGACCATCGAAACCCTGATGGGCCTCGCCTCGCGCCTTGGCCACATTCGCACGCAGCCGGGTCCGCGCAATCCCGCGCTTCGCCGTGCCCGCATTTGCTATGATCATCTGGCGGGGGAGTTGGGTGCTGCCATGCACGATGCCTTTGTCGCGCAGGGGTTGCTGGTTGCAACACCAAATGGCCTTGGGCTTTCGCCTGAAGGCAGAAGGCGGTTTGTTGCAGAAGGCATTGATGTGAATGCACTTGAAGAGAAACGCAGGCCGCTGTGCAAGGCTTGCCTCGACTGGAGCGAAAGACGCCACCATCTCGCGGGCAGTCTGGGCGCAGCCATAACCCAAGTGATTTTGTCACGGGGTTGGGCGCGGCGAGACAGCGGTAGCCGTGCTGTGCTGTTTTCGGCAACGGGAGAAAAGGCTTTTGCTGCTTTTCTGGCGGAAGGAAAGTATGAGGCGGCTAAACGCAAGGCGTCTGTTTCGTGAAACAGCAATATCCTTGATTGTCCCGTCTTGTTTCCCGAGCAGTCTTGCTGTATGGCCACGCCTTCCGAATTCGAATAATGCCCGAAAGCGCCGGTTGGCGCAGGAGTTTTGTGCCATGAAAGCCGACATTCACCCAGACTACCACTTCATCAAGGTCGTGCTGCCAAACGGTACTGAATTCATGACCCGTTCGACTTACGGCAAGGAAGGCGACAAGCTTGCCCTCGATATCGACCCAAGCTGCCATCCAGCATGGACCGGTGGTACTCAGCAGCTGATGGACCGTGGTGGTCGCTTGTCGAAGTTCAACAACCGCTTTGCCGGTCTTGGTCTCGGCAAATAATTTTCGATATTCGCTCAACAACAAAAAACCCCGGTCATTCGACCGGGGTTTTTTGTTGGTCTGGATGTTTGCTGAAGCGTTCAGCGCAGGCCTTTGGCCAAGGCAGCCTGAAGCATACCCAGCTGCTGGGCAACAGGGTTGTCGAGCTCTTCTTCTGTTGGCTTGTCTTCAGCGCGCAAAAGCTCATCGAGTTTGATGATACGGGCCTGCAGGCGGATGGAGGACTGGATCAAATCATTCAATTTGGCTGGCAAGAGCGCCAGCATTTCAGGCGTGCTCGCTGTTTCGGAAGGTGCCAGCTTCACCTTGCGGTGTTCGTGCTCAGCTTCCACGCGGGTCAGTTCACCTTCGTTGACGGCGCGCTGCAGCAAAAGCCATGATGTTATCTGCATCAGGCGTGTGGTCAGGCGCATGCTTTCGCTGGCATAAGCGAGGGCGGCACCACGCTGCAAATCACGCGATTCCTTGCGGCCATCACCATCGAGATAGCTGGCTGTTGCTTCAACGAGGGACATGCCTTCCGAGAAAAGGGCCTTGAAACCTTCCGAAGCCACCATCTTTTCCGCAAAGGAAATGGCAAAAGGCTTTTCGACTGATCCGCTAACCGCTTTATCAAACATGCTACGCAACCCCTGTTAACGTTTGTTAAACACTCACTAACAGGACCTTAACAAGAATTTTGAGCTTGCGCGCTCTTTACCGATGTTTAACCTTAACGGCGGTGTGCCGGGATGGGGTGTGCCAGTTTGTCGCGACTAAAGAGTGACTTGCGCTTTGACAAGATAGTTGCATATGCAACTTTCAGTCGGACGGCAGATCAACTGTCGCTACATGCGCAAAAGAACAGACTGGATAAGGGAGGTGGTGCGCAGGCACCACAGGGAGCATTTGACGGCAAGACCTGAGTCTGCATTCGACACCTTCGGCAAATTGCTGGCCGAGAACGCACGCGTGCGCGGATCAAAGCCCGCCATGCGGTTCAAGACACAAGGCATCTGGCAGACCTGGAGCTGGGCTGAGGTGAACACTGAAGTCCGTGCGCTGGCCGTTGGCTTCAAGGCATTGGGTCTGGCACGCGGCCACAAGATCGCGATCGTTGGCGGCAACCGCCCGCGTCTCTACTGGTCTATTATGGCGGCCCAGACAATCGGTGCCATTCCCGTTCCGGTCTATGCCGACGCCATTGCTGACGAGCTCGCCTATGTTCTGAACAACGCTGAAGTGACATGCGCCTCGGTTCAGGATCAGGAGCAGGTCGACAAGATCATCTCCGTGGCTGATCAGGTGCCTCTTCTCAAAACAATCATCTATGATGAAGAGCGCGGGCTGAAGGAATATGACCACACGCGCCTGCATCCAATGGAGGCAGTGATTGCTTCAGGCAAGGCAGCGCTTTCTGGCGATGCTGGTGTAGCAAGCGTCCTTGACGCTGATATTGCCGCCGGAAAAGGCAGTGATGTCTCGATCATCCTTTACACATCAGGCACCACAGGCCGCTCCAAGGGCGTCATGCTGTCGGCCAGCGGTTGCATCAATGCTGCGACTGATACCGTGACTTTCGACAAGCTCAACGATGATGACACAGTGCTGGCCTATCTGCCGCTTGCTTGGGTGGGGGATCATTATCTCAACTATGCGCAGGCGCTGGTTGCGGGCTTTTGTGTGGCCTGCCCGGAAAGCGCCGAGACAGCACAATCTGATCTCAAGGAAATTGGCCCAAGCTTCTATTTCGCTCCGCCGCGCGTGTTTGAAAACCTGCTCACCCGCGTCACCATCCGCATGGAGGATGCAGGCAATCTGAAGCGGAAGATGTTCCACCATTACATTGGTGTTGCCAAGAAATGGGGTGAGAAAATCCTCAATGGTGAAAGCGTGCCGCTGGGTGCGCGCCTCTCCTATGCTGTCGGCAACTTGCTGGTTTATGCGCCGCTGAAGAACGCGCTTGGCTTCTCCAACATCCGCGTGGCCTACACAGCGGGTGAAGCGATTGGCCCGGAGCTTTTCTCGTTTTACCGCTCGCTCGGCATGAACCTGAAGCAGCTCTACGGCCAGACAGAGGCGTTCCTTTACATCACGGCGCAGCCCGATGGGCAAATTCGCTCGGATACGGTTGGGCCGCCCACGCCGAATGTCGACATCCGGATCGCTGACGACGGCGAGGTGATTTACAAGAGCCCCGGCCAGTTCGTGGGTTATTACAAGCAGCCGGACAAAACCGCTGAGACCATGACATCTGATGGCTATGTGAAAACGGGCGATGCCGGGTTCTTCGATGCCAATGGCCATCTCAGGATCATCGACCGCGCCAAAGATGTCGGCAAACTGAAAAACGGCGCGCTTTATGCGCCAAAATATGTCGAGAACAAACTGAAGTTCTATCCCAACATCAAGGAGGTCGTGGCCTACGGTCAGGACCAGGATTATGTCACCTGCTTCATCAACATTGACCAGATTGCCGTTGGCAACTGGGCCGAGCGCAACGGTGTCTCCTACGGTGGCTATCAGGAACTTGCGGGCATGGAGCAGGTCTATGATCTGATTGCGGCGCATGTCGATGAAACCAACCAGTCACTCGCCAATGAGCCCATGATGGCGGGCGGTCAGATCAAGCGGTTTCTCATTCTGCCCAAAGAGCTTGATGCCGACGATGGCGAGTTGACCCGCACCCAGAAAGTGCGCCGTGGCTTTATCGCCGAGCGGTATCAACCGCTGGTCGATGCGCTTTATAGCGACAAGAGAGAGCAGTTCATCGCCACGGAAGTGACCTTCGAGGATGGCCGCAAGGGGAATATCTCAGCGACCGTGAAGATACGCGATGGCAAGACCTTTGCTGCCAAAGAGGAGAAGGCAGCATGAGCGAGACCTTGCTTTCCGTTGACAATGTATCGCTGCGCTTTGGAGGCGTGCGCGCCATTTCGGACGTTTCGTTCGATGTGCGCAAGGGAGAAATCCGCGCCATCATTGGCCCCAATGGTGCTGGCAAAACCTCGATGCTGAACTGCATCAACGGGTTCTACCATCCGCAGGAAGGCTCCATCACCTTCAAGGGCATCAAGCGCCCCAAAGTACGCCCGCATGAGGCGGCGGTGGGCGGCATTGCCCGCACCTTCCAGAACGTTGCCCTGTTCAAAGGCATGTCGACGCTCGACAACATCATGGTCGGGCGCACATTGAAGATGCACAAGAGCTTCTTCTGGCATCTCTTCCGCCATGGTCCCGCGATGACAGAGGAAATCGAGCATCGCAAATATGTCGAGGAAATCATCGACTTTCTGGAGATCGAGGCGATCCGCAAGGTGCCTGTCGGCAAACTGCCCTACGGCCTGCAAAAGCGCGTCGAGCTTGGCCGCGCGCTCGCAATGCAGCCGGATTTGCTGCTGCTCGATGAGCCGATGGCCGGCATGAATCTGGAAGAAAAAGAGGACATGTGCCGCTTCATCATCGACGTGAACAAGCAATACGGCACAACCATCGCCCTGATCGAGCATGACATGGGCGTGGTCATGGACCTGTCTGATCGCGTCGTGGTGCTGGAATACGGACGCAAGATTGCCGACGGCGTGCCCGAGGTGGTCAAGGCCGACCAGAAGGTCATCGATGCCTATCTCGGCGTGGCACATTGAGGGAGATGCACCATGGCAACCGCTGAAGTCACCTCCTCCTCACCCGCCCTACCGTCCTGGGTTATGCCCCTGCTGAAAACGCTTGGCGTGATGGGCGCTATTGCTGCTGCCATCACATTGCTGGTGACCTCCGGCATTGCTCCCAAAGGCAGCTGGGGCCACAAGATTCTGGCAGCGCCCTTCATCGAGATGTGGGACTTGCCGGACCTTCTGGTGCAGACGCTCTGGGAAGGTGTGGTTGCAGGCATTCTCTATGCGCTGATCGCGCTGGGCTTCGTGCTGATTTTCAAGGCGTCCGGTGTCTTCAACTTCGCGCAGGGGATCATGGTGGTGTTTGCTGCCCTGACGCTTGTGGGCCTCTATGAGTTTTTTGCCCGCAATGGGTTCAGCGGAACTTTTGCTGCCTATGTGGCGCTGGTCCTGACCCTTGGCGTCATGCTGATGCTGGCGTTCAGTGTTGAACGCGTGGTGCTGCGTCCCCTCGTGAACCAGCCTGACATCATCCTGTTCATGGCCACCTTCGGTCTGGCGCGGTTTCTCATTGGTCTGGGCGAAACTATCTTTGGTGGCAGCTCCAAGGTGATGATTTCAGACCAATTGGGCTTGCCAAAGGGAGCCATTGATCTTGCCATTCTGGGTGGGCGCGTAACCCTGCAGAAGATCGATATTGCAGCGGCGGTGATCGCCACTTTGATGATTATTGCGCTTGCTGTTTTCTTCCAGAGAACCCGCATTGGCCGCGCGTTGCGCGCCGTGGCAGACAGCCACAAGGCCGCACTTTCTGTCGGTATTTCATTGAACCAGATCTGGATCATTGTGTGGTTCGCAGCCGGTGTGGTGGCGCTCGTCACGGGCATCATGTGGGGCGCGCGTTCAGACGTGTCCTTCGGGCTTGAAACCATCGCGCTGAAAGCCCTGCCAGTGCTTATTCTGGGCGGCTTCACCTCCGTGCCCGGTGCCATCATCGGTGGCCTCATCATCGGTGTGGGTGAAAAGCTCGGTGAGTTCTATTGGGGCCCGCTGCTTGGCGGTGCCATCGAAACTTGGCTTGCCTATGTGATTGCCCTTGGCTTCCTCGTCTTCCGTCCGCAAGGATTGTTCGGCGACAAGATCATCGAGAGGATTTGATCCCGTGTTCTACCGCGAAGCTGGCCAGTTCAAGACAAACTATGCTGCCGATATGGCAGTCTTCCCCATCCGCCAGGACCGGATCGGCATTGTGCTGATCCTGCTGATGGCTTTCGTTGGCATTCCGTTTTTTGCCAGCGATTTCGTGCTGAATTCCGTGATGATTCCGTTTCTGGTGTTCTCACTCGCCGCCATCGGCCTCAATATCCTGACGGGATATACTGGCCTGATTTCACTGGGCACAGGCGCATTCATGGGCGTTGGAGCCTATGCCTGCTACAAACTGACCACGATCTTTCCCGGCCTCAACATCATCGCCTGCATTCTGCTCTCGGGCTTCTTTGCCGCCGCAGTTGGCGCCTTGTTTGGCTTGCCATCGCTCCGGATCAAGGGGTTCTATCTCGCTGTTGCGACGCTGGCTGCGCAGTTCTTCCTGCAGTGGTGCTTTGTGCGCATTCCATGGCTCTACAACTACAACCAGTCTGGCGCGATTGAAGTGCCCCAGCGGGAGATGGCTGGCATCATCATCACCGGTGCGCGCGCAACGCCTGAAGTCCGATACTATGTTCTCCTTATCATCGTTGTGTTGCTGACATGGATTGCCTCCAACATCATTCATGGTCGCTTTGGCCGCATGTGGATGGCTGTACGCGACATGGACATTGCGGCTGAACTGATGGGCATTCGCATGCTGCCAACCAAGCTTCTGTCCTTTGCAGTCTCGTCTTATTATTGCGGCGTGGCCGGAGCCTGCATGATGTTCCTGTGGTACGGCGGCGGCGAGGCCAACGACGCCTTCTCGATCAGCCAGAGCTTCAACGTGCTGTTCATGGTGATCATTGGTGGCCTTGGCTCGCTGATCGGCGCATTCTTCGGCGCGGCCTTCATTTCGGGCTTTCCAACCCTTCTGAAGTTTGGCGTGCCAGCCCTCGGCATTCCGCTTGGCGGGGCGACAGCCGAGCATCTCACACAGATGGTGGTCGGTGGATTGATCATTTTCTTCCTGATTGTGGAGCCGCATGGTCTGGCGAGGCTCTGGCAGATCGGGAAACAAAAGCTGCGGACATGGCCGTTTCCTTATTAAGGCCATGAACCAAGGAAAGGTTTGGAACTAAGGAAGGGCTTGCAGGAAATTGGTATGCAGGCATGATGCAAACAACGGATCAGACGGTCCGGAGCGACTTTGGGAGGATGCTCATATGAAGAACACGAAATGGATGATGGGCGCTGCTTTTGGTGCAGTGCTGGCAGGAATGGCAATCACGCCTGCTGCCGCTCAGGACTCGATCTATGTGCCGCTGCTGACATACCGCACCGGTGCCTTCTCAGGTTCGGGCGTGTCGATTGCAGACGGTATGCATGACTATCTGCGCATGCTCAACGAGCGTGATGGTGGTATTGGCGGTGTGAAGCTCAACATCGAGGAATGTGAAACCGGTTACGACACCAAGAAGGGTGTTGAGTGCTACGAAGCCACCAAGGGCAAGGGCGCGGTTGTCTACAACCCATACTCCACCGGCATCACCCTGCAGATCATTCCAAAGGCGAGTGTCGACAAGATTCCCGTGCTTTCCATGGCTTACGGCCTCTCTGCCTCGGCTGACGGCACTGTGTTCCCATGGGTGTTCAACCCGCCTGTCACTTACTGGGATGGTGCGTCTGTCATGATCCGCCACATGGCGCAACAGGAAGGCGGCATGGACAAGTTGAAGGGCAAGAAGCTTGGCCTGATCCATCTTGATGCGCCATTCGGCAAGGAGCCAATTCCGGTTCTGGAAAGCCTTGCCAAGAAGTATGGCTTTGAAGTGCAGCTCTACCCTATCGCCGCAGCTGACATGCAGAACCAGGGCGCTACCTGGCTCAACATTCGCCGCAACCGGCCTGACTATCTCTATAATCAGGGCTGGGGCACCATGAACCCGACTGCAGTCAAGGAAGCGATCAAGAACGGCTTCCCGATTGGCAAACTGGTTGGTGTCTGGTGGGCTGGTGGCGATGAAGATGCGCGTGCCGGTGGTGCTGAAGCCAAGGGCTACAAGTCCCTCAACTTCCATGGTTCGGGCGCAAACTTCCCGGTCATTCAGGACATCATCAAGCATGTTGCCGACAAGGGCCTCTCGAAGTTCCCGAAGGATCGTATCGGCGAGAACCTCTATAACCGCGGTGTCTACAACGCGATGCTGATTGCTGAAGGCATCCGCACAGCACAGCAGGTCACAGGCAAGAAGGTGATCACCGGTGTTGAAATGCGCGAAGGTCTTGAGGCACTGAACATCACCGATGCTCGCCTGAAAGAAATGGGCATGGAAGGCTTTGCAGCCCCCGTGCGTGTTTCCTGCACGGACCACAACGGCCACCACAAGGTGTTCATTTCCGAGTGGGATGGCACGAAGTACGTGAAGGCATCGGACTGGATAGAGCCTATGAAGGATGAGGTCCGTCCGCTGATCGAGGCTGCTGCCAAGGAGTATGCCGAGAAGAACGCCGGCTGGCCAAAGCGCACAGAAGCCTGCGCCAAGGCCTCCTGAGCAGAGGCACTTCGTAAGTACTGAACTTTCCCTCTCCCCTTGCGGGAGAGGGTGGTTTGCGCAGCAAATCGGGTGAAGGGTTTTCCATTTCACCCGATTGAGCTGCTGATACCCCCCATCCGGTCGGCATTGCCGACCACCTTTTCCCGCAAGGGGAGAAGGAGGAGCAAGCGAAATGTCCGCCGCACTCGCCATCGAACCCGTCAAGCCCATCCTCGCTGTGAACAACATCGAGGTGATCTATGATCACGTCATTCTGGTGCTGAAAGGCGTATCCGTCGTTGTGCCCAAAGGCGGCATTGTCGCCATTCTCGGGGCCAATGGTGCGGGCAAGACAACAACGCTGAAGGCGATTTCCAACCTTCTGAAGGCCGAGCGCGGTCAGGTGACCAAAGGCAACATCGAGTTTGAGGGCGAGCGGGTGGACACAATGTCCCCAAACGAGCTTGTCAAGCGCGGCTGCATTCAGGTGATGGAAGGCCGCCATTGTTTCGGCCATCTTGATATCGAGGAAAACCTGCTGACCGGTGCCTTCACCCGCAAGGATGGCAATGCAGCGATCAAGCGGGATATGGAAATGGTCTATGATTATTTCCCGCGCCTGCGCCAGCGCAAGAATTCCATGGCAGGCTATACATCAGGCGGTGAGCAGCAGATGTGTGCCATTGGTCGCGCCTTGATGAGCCGCCCCAAGATGATCCTGCTGGATGAACCTTCCATGGGTCTGGCCCCGCAGATCGTCGAAGAGATTTTCGAGATCGTGAAGGATCTCAACTCGAAAGAAAACGTCTCGTTCCTCATCGCCGAGCAGAACACCAATATGGCGCTGAAATACGCTACCTACGGCTATATCATGGAGACAGGCCGCATCGTGATGGATGGTGAGGCCAAAGCGCTCCGCGAAAATGAGGACGTCAAGGAATTCTACCTTGGCGTGGCAGAAGGCGCCAAAAAGAGCTTTAAGGATGTGAAGCACTACAAGCGGCGCAAGCGCTGGCTGGGGTGAGTGGGCCAATCTAGCGATGCCAACGATTTCGGTCTTTTTTGGCATCATAGTCCAGATGTACTGGCGCGATCACGCACCGCCTCATGTTCATGCGCATTATCAGGGGCAGGAAGCTTTGTTCCGTATCAGTGACGGAAGGCTGATCGCTGGGCAAATCCCACCCGTTGCAACCAAATTGATGCGAACATGGATTGCAAGGCACAGACCGGAGTTGATGGCGAACTGGGAGCGTGGCACACTCAATGCTCCATTCGAGAAAATTCCGGGATTGGATAACACATGATCCAGCTTGTGAAGGTGACAGCTGTTCAAACTGTTCAAGCCTATAAACTTGCCATCCATTTTTCTGATGGAACGACTGGCATCCATGACTTTGAAGATATCGTCGCTGAGGGTGGCAGCATGCTTGATCCTCTCAAGGATGTTGCTTTCTTCCAACGGGTCTTCATTGAGTTTGGAGTTTTGGCATGGCCCAACGGGTTTGATATCGATGCCATCGCTCTGCATGCTGATATGAAGAGCCGTGGACTTCTGGCCAAGGCCGCCTGAAAGAACGTAATGTCCTCTACTATCCTCGATGCATGGTACGGCGCCCTGCGCAGCGGCAACCTGGAAGCCATCCGTGATGTGGCCACTGCCGATATCCGCGTCTGGTGGAATGGCCCGGCTGATCTCGTGCCTTGGGCGGGCGAGCACATTGGTGCTGATGCGGTCATTGCCTTTTTCACCAAGGTCACGGGGCATCTCAATGTGCTGCGTACAACCGTTGTAGAGCGCATGGATACGCCTGAAGCAACGGTAATCTTTCTCGATGCGCACTGGCAGGTGAAGGCCAATGGTCAGGAGATCAGGGCGAAGGCTATCAATGTCTTCCGCTTTCAGGGTGGCAAGGTGTCGGGTTACGAGGTTTATCCCGACAGCGCCGCG
>JBOFGV010000055.1:0-26560 GCA_051649305.1 Beijerinckiaceae bacterium | reverse complement strand
GAGGCTTTGCTGCGCAAAGCACCTCAGGATGAGGAGCATTGTGCAAGGCAAGAATTTTCTCATCCTGAGGTGCGAGTCAAAGGCGAGCCTCGAAGGACGCACAAAGCTTGTGCAGCCCTGCTTCTGACTTTTTTTGCATTCCTGCCGCTGGCCCACGCCGTGCAGCCCGAAGAGGTGCTGAAAGACCCGGTGGCAGAAACCCGCGCGCGCAAGCTTTCAGCAGAGCTGCGCTGTCTTGTCTGCCAGAATGAATCGATTGATGATTCCTCTGCGCCTCTCGCAAAAGACCTGCGCCTGCTGGTGCGTGAACGCATCACCGCGGGGGATAGTGACGAGCAGGTGAAAGCCTTTCTGGTGAAGCGCTACGGCGAGTTTGTGCTGCTGAAACCGCCGTTCTCCGCGCGCACGGCATTGCTGTGGTCAGCGCCCTTGCTGGCCGTGGGCTTTGGCGGCCTGATGCTCTGGCGGTTGTCACGCCGCAAGCTGGAACCCGTGGCTGTGGCTGGGTTGTCCGAGGATGAAAAGCAGCGGCTTGAGAAGCTGCTCGACAAGCAATAGTCCCCATTACCAAACCTTAACCCCTGCTCCAGACCGCTGAAACCTCGCACGAAATAGCCTCAACCCAACGTTCAAGAAGTTGGAACTGGCCCCCTGTCGCCCCTCGCCAGACGGCTTCAAGACGCTGAAGCAGGCCGGGGTTGTGCCCCATCTCCGGTCTGCTTCTTTCTTGTGTCATCTCTCGCGCGGTGTTGTATGCTTGAACGCATGCGGATTCTTATTGTTGAAGACGACGCCGATGCAGCGTCCTATCTGGTGAAGGCCTTTGCCGAGGCAGGCCATGTTGCAGACCACGCGAAAGATGGCCTCACCGGCTATGGCATGGCCGAAGAGGGCAGCTACGATTGTCTCGTGGTAGACCGCATGCTGCCCAAGATGGATGGCCTGACCATGATCGGCGGCCTGCGTGAACAAGGTCTTGAAACGCCGGTGATGATCCTCTCGGCCCTTGGCCAGGTGGATGACCGCGTGAAGGGCCTGCGGGCTGGTGGCGATGATTATCTCGCCAAGCCCTATGCTTTCTCCGAGCTGCTGGCGCGGGTGGAGGTGCTCGCCCGGCGTAAATCGCCGCAGGCAGCCGAAACCTTTTATGCCGTTGCTGATCTGAGGCTTGACCGGCTGTCCCACAAGGTGACGCGCGGCGCGGAAGACATCATTCTGCAGCCGCGCGAGTTTCGCCTGCTTGAATATCTGATGCGCAATGCTGGCCGGGTAGTAACACGCACCATGCTGCTGGAGCAGGTGTGGGACTATCATTTCGATCCCGGCACCAATGTCATTGATGTGCATATCTCGCGGCTTCGCGGCAAGATAGATAAGGGGCAGGTGCGCCCGCTGCTGCACACGGTGCGCGGCGCAGGATATGTCGTTCGTGACGGGGCTTAAGCGGCTTCTCGGCACCACGGCGTTTAAGCTGTCGGTAATCTACATGCTGGCTTCAGCGATCTTTGCCGGAGCCTTGCTCTACTATGTCGGTCGCCATGCACAGCAATTGATCGATGCCCAGATTGTGCAGGCATTGGATACGCAGATCAATGTGCTCAGCGCGCAATACCGTATTGGCGGGATAAGACGTTTGCAGGCCGTGGTAGAGCGCCGCTCGCGTCAGGCTGATACCTTCCTGTTTTTGCTGCAAGGCTCTGCCGGTGAAACTGTGGCAGGCAATGTTGTGGCTGTGAATGCTGTGCCCGCGACTGCAGCAGAGAGCATCGAGACCACGTATCAGCGCATTGAAGAAGTGGATGGCCAGAGCCAGACGATCGTGCGCCCGGCCCTTGTGCGTGTGCTGCTGCTGCCCAGCGGACAACGGCTGCTTCTGGGGCGAGACCTTGAAGAGCGTGCGCGCCTGAATGCGGTGTTGGGGCAGGCCATCCGCATCCTCATCGGGGCGCTGCTGCTGTTCGGCAGTCTGGGCACTTTCTTTGTGGCCCGCCGCGCTCTTGCCCGCATGGATGCGATGACGGCCACAAGCCAGATGATTATGGCGGGCGATCTTTCAGGTCGCCTGCCTGTCTCTGGCAGTGGCGACGAGATCGACCGTCTGGCGCTCAATCTCAATGCCATGCTCGAGCGCATCGGTGGGTTGATGCAGGGCATGAAAGAGGTGTCCGATAACATCGCGCATGATCTGAAGACACCGCTGACCCGCCTGCGCAACAGCGCGGAGCAGGCCTTGCGAACTGCCTCAAACAAGCAGGACTATCAGGCCGCTCTTGAGCGCACGATTGAGGAGTCCGATGGTCTTATCCGCACTTTCAATGCGCTGCTGATGATTGCAAGGGCCGAGGCTGGATCAGGGTCTGACGCATTTGTGCCGGTTGATATATCTGGTCTGCTGGCTGATTTCATAGAGATGTATGAACCTTCTGCCGAAGAGGCCGGAGTCGCGTTTTCAAACGATATCCTGCCTGATCTTGCCGTCAATGGCAGCCGGGAGCTGTTGGGACAGGTGGTGGCAAACCTGTTGGACAATGCGCTGAAGTATGGCGCGCCGGTTGAGCCTTCTGTTCCAGCACAGATATCTGTTACGACCGAAAAGCGGGATGATACTGTGCGCATCATTGTTGCAGACAATGGCGCAGGCATCGCGGAAGCTGATCGCGCAAGGGTGCTGGAGCGGTTTACGCGGCTTGACTCCAGCCGCAACAAGCCGGGCTCCGGCCTTGGCCTGAGCATGGTTTCCGCAGTGACCTACCTGCATAAAGGGCGCCTGATGCTGGAGGACAATGCACCGGGTTTGCGTGTTGTGCTGGAGCTGCCCTTGCTGGTGAAAGTGCCATGAGCGGATTGCCCATTGCACGCACTCTGCGCGGACGCATTGTCTCCACACCGCTTCTGGCCCACCGGGCGGATGGGCTGAAGCTGTGCAAGCTCAAGCTGCTTGATCTGCTGGATGATCGCGATGCTGCCGGAACGCTCGATCATACCTTGCGTGAGAAACCCAAAACACTGGCGCTGGTGGCGGGCGTTGTAGCCCATTCGCCGTTTCTCATGCGCATCGTCAGGCAGCATCCGGACTGGCTGATTGAATCACTGGATGATGATCCCGACGACCGCTTTGCGGGTCTGCTGTCTCAGGTGCGTGCGCTCGGACCAAAGGCCGAGAAGCTTGAAGACGCGATGGCTCAACTGCGCACCCTGCGCCAGTGTATCGCGCTGCACATTGCGTTGGCTGATCTCGCCGGTGTCTGGACTGTTGACCGCGTTGTCGAAGCGCTGACGCAGTTTGCTGATGCTGCGGTCGACATAGCCCTCAGGCTGTCTTTGCGTGAGGCGGCAAGGGCGGGGCGGTTGCAGCTGGATGCTGCCTTCGAGCATCCAGAACGCTCGGGCCTCACCATTCTTGCCATGGGCAAGCATGGTGCACACGAGTTGAACTACTCAAGCGATATCGATCTCATCGTGCTGTTTGACCCTGCTGCTGTGCCGGTGGCGGAAGGGCGTGAACCGCTGGATGTTGCCATCCGCATCATCAAGGATGTGGTGAAGATTTTGCATGAGCAAACGGGCAGCGGATATGTCTTCCGCACGGACCTGCGCCTTCGGCCTGATCCTGCTTCAACGCCCATCGCTGTCTCCATTGACCGTGCTATCAGTTACTATCAGACTGTTGGGCAGAACTGGGAACGTGCGGCGCTGATCAAGGCGCGGGCCATCGCAGGCGATATCGCGATGGGCGAAAGCTTTTTGCAGGAGCTCGTCCCCTTCATCTGGCGGCGGTATTTTGACTACGCGGCCATTGCCGATATTCACGCCATGAAGCGCCAGATCCATGCCCACAAAGGCGGTGCTGTGGTGGCTGTGGAGGGGCACAACGTCAAGCTCGGACGCGGGGGAATCCGCGAGATCGAGTTTTTTGTGCAGACACAGCAGCTGGTTTTTGGCGGTCGCAAGCCCGTGCTGCGCGGACGCCAGACCTTGGCCATGCTGCAAAAAATCCGCGACGAAGGCTGGATCGGCTCTGGCGAGGTCGAGGAGCTTTCTGCCGCCTACAGGTTCCTGCGGATGGTGGAACACCGCCTGCAAATGGTGGATGACGAGCAAACGCAGAAGCTGCCCTCAGGCAAGGCAGGCATTGACCAGATCGCGCTGTTTTGCGGCTTGATGCCAGCGGCGTTTCGCAAGGTTCTCACAGGCCATCTGCTGAACGTTGAGCGCTGCTATGCCAAGCTCTTTGAGGATGCGCCCGCTTTGTCAGCGGGCAAGGGCAACCTTGTTTTTACTGGCTCAACCGATGACCCCGAGACCCTGAAAACACTGCGAAAAATGGGCTTTCAAAGGCCTGATCTGGTGGCGGAAACTGTGCGTGGCTGGCACTTTGGCAGGCGGCAGGCCATTGTCACGCAGCGCGCCCGTGAAGTGCTGACCGAGCTGGTGCCTGCCCTGCTCGAAGCCTTCGGCCAGTCGAGCGATCCTGATGGGGCTGTCATTGCGCTGGACCATGCCATGCAGGGCATGCCTGCCGTTGTCGAGCTGTTCACGCTGCTGAAACAGAATGCGGCGTTGCGCACCTTGTTCGCCGAGATTCTTGGCAATGCACCGCGTCTTTCGCAGGTGGTGGTCCAGCGCCCGCATGTGCTGGATGCGCTCATTGATCCAGAGTTTGCCAAAGCCGTTTCAGAGGAGGAAATCATCCGTCGGTTTGAGTTCCAGCTCTCGCGGCTGGAATCGATGGAAGATTTTCTTGATCAGATTCGCGATCTTGCCCGGGCAAAGCGGTTTTTGATCGGGGCCAGATTGCTGTCGGGGCTGTCTGATCCGCTTGAGGCTGGCAGCGCCTATGCAGCTGTGGCCACCGCTGCCATCCGCAGTTGCCTGCAGCGCGTGACTGCTGAATTGTCGCGCCGCCATGGGGTAGTCCCCGGTGCCAGCCTTGCAGTCGTTGGCCTCGGAAAGCTGGGCGGGAGGGAGATGACTGCTCTCTCCGATCTCGACATCATGTTGGTCTATGATGTGCCGGAAGCTGATGCGGAATCTGATGGTGAAAAACCGCTCTATGCCAGCGAGTGGTACTCACGGTTGACGCAGCGCCTGGTGACAGCGCTGACTGTGGCCACCAAACGCGGCTCACTTTACGATGTTGACCTGCGTTTACGCCCCTCCGGCAGCAAGGGGCCTGTTGCCGTCACGCTCGATGCTTTCCGACAGTATCACAGTGCTGAATCCGAAACATGGGAGCGGATGGCTTTGACCCGTGCGCGGGTGGTTGCTGGTGATGCGCCCTTTGCTGAAAAGGTTGAAGCGGCCATCAAGGCGACCTTTGATCGCAAGACAAGCGCCAACACTCTGGCCAAGGATATCCTCTCCATGCGCCAGCTTATGGCCAAGGAAAAACCGGCGAAAAGTCATTGGGATTTGAAGCTCGCCAATGGTGGTCTCGTTGATATCGAATTCGTGGCCCAGCATCTGTCGTTGCGTCATGGTGCACTTCATCCCGCAGTCCTGCATCCGGGCACTGAAGCCTGCCTTCTGCGCTTGAAAGAGAATGGTCTGCTGTCACCTGAAACGTGTTCAGTGCTGGTTGAGGCGCATCGCCTGCAATCAGCTTTGGCACAATTGATAGCCCTTGGTGATGCAATTCCCTTTGATCCAGCAGCGGCGCGACCGGCCTTCCGGCGGCGTTTGGCAGCAACTGTCAATCTGCCGGATTTCAAGGTGCTGGAAGGCGCCCTTCTGGCGCATCAAGCGCAGGCCCATGCTGCCATGAATGCGCTGCTCAACGTTCAGTGACGCGTCTGTTTGTCCAGCAGTGATCGCGCGCCTTTGACAGGCAGCTTCAACATGACGATGGTGCCTGCACCCACGCGGGAGCGGATGCGCAGGCTGCCGCCGTGAAGTTCAGCCAGCGAGCGCGAGATGGCGAGACCAAGGCCTGATCCCTTGAAGCCATTTTCAAAAACGGCACCGCTCTGCTCAAACGGGCGGCCGATTTTTTCCATGACTGCCGGTGAGATGCCGCTGCCATTGTCCTCGAAGAAGAGGTGAATGGCCTCTCCCATGCGTTTTGCGCGCAGGCGAACAAAGCCGCCTTCTGGCGTGAATTTGATCGCGTTGTTCATCAGATTGCGCACGATCTGCGTCAACGCCTTGTTGTCGCCAATGACATGCAACGGACCTGACTTTTTCACTTCAAGGCTGATGTGCTTTCCAGCAAAGGCGGATGTCAGATCAGCAGCGGTTGTGTCCACAATGGCCCCCAGAGACACCTGCTTGCGCTCCAGTCTGACACGCTCTGCCTCAAGACTGGACATATCAAGAATGTCGCTGATCACATCGAGCAGATAACGGCCGCTGATGCTGATGTCTTTTGCGTATTCATTATAACGGTCGTTGCCGAGCGGGCCGTAGATGCCGCTTTCCATCATTTCTGAGAAACCAATGATATGGTTGAGCGGCGTTCTGAGTTCATGGCTCATGTTTGCCAGAAACTCGGCCTTGGCGCGGTTAGCGCTTTCGGCTTCTGCTTTTTGCACCATGTAAAGATCAGCCAACTCGCTCTTCTCAAACGATTGTTGCTGGTAGGCACTGCGTGAGATTTTCAGATCCTGCACTGTTTGTTCAAGGACAGCATTGTTGGCGGCAAGGGATATTTCATAGGCCTTGTGCGCCGTAATGTCTGACAGGATGGAGACATGTCCGCCATCCTTGGTGGCACGTTCATTGACATGAAACCAGCGATTGTCCTTCAACAGCATTTCGTAGCTGCGGCTGCCTGTCTGGGCAGAGGACGCCAGTGGATAAACGCTTTCGATATGCGAGGCGGAGCTTGCCGCATCGATCGCTTGCCGCTTTGTGCCAGGCTTTATCAATTCTGCTGTCAGCCCAAGCAACTTCTGAAACTTGGAGTTGGCCACAACCAACCGGTCTTCAGCGTCATAAAGCGCAAAGGCTTCCGAGATACTTTCAATCGCCTCACGCACGCGAATGTTGGCAGTGAGGTGCAACTCCGCCGTTGCTTTTTCGTTGCTGATATCAACGGCAATGCCAACCAGATGTTGCGTGTTGTTCTCGACGATCATCTCACCCCTGCCTCTGAACCATACCCAGTGACCATCGGCATGTTTAAGGCGAAATTCATGATCAATCTGTCTGTGACTGTCGTTGATCAGGCTGTTGGCTATGTCGAATAGGTTGAAGTCACCGGGATGCATAATTTCCTGAATATCCGCGAAGGACATGAACTCACCGCCACGATCCCTGCCAAGCAGGCCGAACATGCTGTCTGACCAGTAAATCCTGCCGCGCGCGATATCCCAGTCCCACAGGCCTGAGCGGCCGCTGTTGAGAACGGTATCAATCCTCAGGTCCATGCCGCTGCAAAGCACGTCAGCTGCCTTGGCCCGGCTTGTCTGTTGATAGAAGGCAATGGCCAGGGTTGCGATGACCAGTGTGGAGGCAGCCGCAATCAGCGCCATTGAGATCGCACGATTCGTCCAGGGTTGCAGCGCATTTTGCAGAGGCTGTACAATGACAAGCTGTCCGTAACCACCGCCAATTGTGCGTGCGGTGGCAATGGCTTCGATGCCGTTGGCCAGCGTAATACTCATGACGCCGGCCTTGTCCGAAAGGCTTGTCAGGATTTGTGCGCGGCCGATGATGTCTTCAATTGGTCCGCCGAGACTGTGCCCGGTATCCACTGCAATAACCCTGCCGCGCGTATCAGTCAGGTAGCTCTTCCTGCCGTCCTCCTGGGCGTGTTGACCAAGAGCCAGTCTGAACTTCGTAGCGATCTCCCCTTGAGCGATTGTTGTGCTGCCCAGCTCGATCTGCAGGTCAATGGCTGCAAGGGCGCTGATGTGGTCCAGATCGATTTTGGCGTTGGCCAGTGTCTGCGCCTTGTCGTGGTTCAGTTGCACAATCGCGCCCGCCCAGACGACGGCGAGAAACACAACGACCATAAAGGGCACCAGCTTGCGAACCCAGGGTTCTGCGGCAACCTGCTGCACGTATCCCGGCTTTGCGATGGCCTTGGCAAGGCCTCCGGTGTTCTCGGCACGCAGGTCTGCACTGGACGCGTTTAAGCGCGCCATGTCCGGCCTCTTTCTCTTGATTTGCGCGTTTAATCCGGTTCAACCCCACACCCGAATCAGTCTTAAATGAATCCGAATGACCGCTGATGTCTAGTGTAAATTAAAGAATTTTTAAGACTTGAAAGGATTTTATGCCAGCGTCCGATCCAGAATATCCCGGACATCGCGCGACAGGTCTTTCTCGAGCGACATTTTTTCCAAAACGCCTTTCACGCGCGCTTTACGCGCTGTTTCCAGCGTGCTCCAGCTGCGGAAGGCTGTCATGATGCGTGAAGCTGTTTGCGGGTTGCGTTTGTCGAGAGTCAGGATCATCTCTGCGACAAATTCATAGCCTGTTCCATCTGCCCGGTTGAACTGCGTCGGGTTGGACATGGCAAAACCTCCAATCAGCGATCTCGCCCGGTTTGGGTTGCTCATGCTGAAAGCGGGGTGGCTCATCAATTTGCGGATACGGCCCAGGGTTGCTGCTTCGGGAATAGCGGCCTGCAACGCAAACCATTTGTCCATCACCAGCGCATTGTCCTGAAAGCGCTTTTCGAAATCCGCGAGGGCTTTTTCGCGATGCTCGCCACCCGCATGGCTGAGCTGCATGAGAGCTGCGAACTGGTCCGTCATGTTGTTGGCCGTCTCAAACTGGCGTGCGGCGAGGGCGCATCCGGCCCCTGCATCACCCTGGATGATCCAGTCCAGCGCTGCGTTGCGCAGGGCGCGGCGGCCTGCGGATTTTGCATCCGGCGTATAGGTGCTGTCCGGCTGTGCTGTTTCATAGACATGGTGTGCCGAGGCCAGAACCCGCTGCCCGATGGATTTGCGCAGGGTTTTGCGGGCGGCAAAAATCGCATCTGGATCAATGTTGTCTTTTAACTCCCGGGCGATATCCAGCTCTGACGGCAGGCCAATCGCGAGGGCTGCGAAGGCTGGATCAGATGCACTTTCCTGCAGCAAACGATCAATCGCCTCAGCCAGTCCATCATGCGTGTGTGGCTGACCGGAGGTCTGCACCGCGCGGGCAGACTGCATCAATGTTTGCATCGCAAGGGTTTGCAAGGCCTGCCAGCGGTTGAAGGGATCACTATCCTGCGAGGCCTGTTGCAGCAGGTCCTTGTCATCAAAATCCAGCACGAGATTGACCGGTGCCGAGAAGCTGCGCAGCAGCGAAGGCACTGCGGCTTGCGCAACGCCGGTGACGCGCACCTCCGTTTCTGCCGTATCGAGCACGATCAGTGACTGCGACACGACGGCAGGGCCAGCGAGGTGCGGGGCTGCTTTGCCATCGCCTGTGAAGCCAATAGCCACAGGAATAACCTGCGGTTTCTTTGTGGGTTGTCCCGGCGTCGGCAGTGTTTCCTGCTGCAGGTTAAGCACCAGTGTGTTGCTGGCAGTGTCATACCGGCGGCTTACATTTAAGGTCGGTGTGCCGGCCTGCGCATACCACTGGCTGAAATGCGTGAGATCGCGCTGACTGGTTTCAGCAAAGCAGGCAAGAAACTGCTCAATCGTCGCGGCATCGCCATCATGCCGTTGGAAATAGAGCTCCATCCCCGCCTTGAAAGCCGCATCGCCGATCAGCAGTTTCAGCATACGGATGACTTCGGCCCCTTTTTCATAGACCGTTGCCGTGTAGAAGTTGTTGATCTCGCTGTAGGCCGTTGGTCGCACTGGATGGGCAAGCGGCCCGGCATCTTCCGTGAACTGACGCGCGCGCAGCTCCTTCACATCCATAATGCGTTTGACGGCACGCGAGCGCATGTCGGACGAAAACTCCTGATCGCGGAAGACTGTCAGTCCTTCCTTCAGGCACAGCTGAAACCAGTCGCGGCAGGTGATGCGGTTGCCGGTCCAGTTATGAAAATACTCATGCGCGATGATCGCCTCGATCTGCGCATAGTCTGTGTCTGTCGCGGTTTCGGGCGATGCCAGCACGTATTTGTCATTGAAGATATTGAGGCCCTTGTTCTCCATCGCGCCCATGTTGAAATCGGACACGGCGACAATGTTGAAAACATCGAGATCATAGGCAAGGCCAAACACCTCCTCATCCCAGCGCATGGAGCGGATGAGCGCATCCATGGCGTAACCCGTCAGATGCTCCTTGCCGCGCTCGACATAGATGGCAAGCTCAACCTTGCGGCCTTCGCTTGTCACGTAGGGCTCGCTGATATGTCCGAGATCACCGCCGACAATGGCGAAAAGATAACAGGGCTTGGGGTGCGGGTCGTCCCACACTGCGAAGTGGCGCGTGGTGCCAGCAATGTCGCCCGCTTCCACCGGGTTGCCATTGGCGAGCAGCACCGGCGCATCTGCCTTTTCCGCTTCCATACGCACGCGGTACCGCGCCATCACATCTGGCCGGTCCTGAAAATAGCTGATCCGGCGAAAGCCATCCGCCTCGCACTGTGTGCAATAGATGCCGTTTGAGCGATAAAGCCCCATCAGTTTGGTGTTGGCATCGGGGTTGATGACCGTCTCGATCGTAAGCGAGAAGGGCTTCAGCGGCGGTTCGTGCAGCGTCAGCTTGTCTGGTGCAGCCGTGTAGGCCTTTGCGGCCAGCAGCGCGCCATCGAGCGCAATCGACACCAGTGACAGCTCATCACCATCCAGCACCAGCGGAATGCCGCGCTGTGTGGTTGCGGGGTTGGGTCGGTAATGGCTGGTGACGACCACACGCGTCTGTGTGGGGTGCAGCTGCACCAGCAGATCAACCGTATCCACCAGAAAGGCGGGTGGCGTGTAATCCGCAAGCTGGATGAGCTGGCTTTGGGCGGCAATGGGGCTTTGCTGATTCATACGGCAATTAAAGCAGAGATCGGCGAATGCAGACAGGGTGGATTGAAAAACTTTGTGGCAGTGGCATGTCATTCCCGGCGAGCCCGTAGGGCGAGGGAAGGGGATCCAGACTTTGTGACCGCCTGGTAGATTGGAAAGAATGGATTCCCTTCCCCTCCGCTTCGCTCCGGCCGGGAATGACAACTTGCCACCCTCCCCAAACAAATGGTTGCCCATTCGACAGAGGGTTCCCATATTCACCACATAAGCAATCAACACACAGGGGCGTCCGATGGAATATCTTCACACCATGATCCGCGTAGGCAATGTCGACGCCGCACTTGATTTCTTTTGCAACAAACTGGGCATGGTGGAGGTGCGCCGCACCGAGAGCGAAAAGGGGCGATTCACGCTCATCTTTCTGGCGACACCTGCCGATGAAGCAGGCGGAGCATCCGTTAAGCGCACACCGCTGCTGGAGCTCACCTACAACTGGGATGAGAAGGAATATGCAGGCGGGCGCAACTTCGGCCATCTCGCCTACCGTGTGGATGACATCTACGCCACCTGCGATCGGCTGATGAAGGCAGGCGTAGTAATCAACCGCCCGCCGAGAGACGGCTATATGGCGTTTGTGAAATCACCAGATGGCATCTCGATTGAGCTGTTGCAGAAGGGCGAGGCTAAGGCGGCGCAGGAGCCTTGGGTCAGTATGGGAAATACGGGGAGCTGGTGAGGGGGCATCAGCCTTTTCAAACGCTAAAATTTTGCAACGAAGATATGCAGTCAAAAAATTGAACGGGTGCAGAGATTTGGCTTTGTTGCACAAATCTTGAGATTTGCACGGGTGCGCGTTGCCCTTTCTCGCGCCTCAAAGTCAAGCTAGGATTTCAGTCAATCAACCGATCAACGCTAATAGGGGACTCGCGATGGCGATCATGGACCTACCAGAACTTCCTTGGAGTGGCGGCTGTCGTTGCGGCAAAGTCCGCTTTCGTGTGACTAAACTGCCGCTCGTTACCAGTGTTTGTCACTGCCGCGGTTGCCAGCGTATGACCGCAAGCGCTTTCTCGACCTCGCTAACAATTCCGGCTGATGCGCTGGAAATTTTGGAGGGCGATCCCGTTCTGGGCGGCACGCGTGAAGGCCCGGCCTGGGATCATCATTGTGACTGGTGCAAGAGCTGGATGTTTACGCGACTGCCAGCCGAATTTGGCGCGGTCAACGTGCGGGCAACCATGCTCGACGATGCCAACTGGTTCTGGCCCTTCATGGAAACGCAAACTGCGGAAAAGCTAGCATGGGTGACGACGCCCGCCAAACGCTCGTTCGAGCGCTTTCCGAAGCCATCAGATTTTCCCGCAATCATTCAAGAATTCGCTGCGGCATCGAAGGTGAGTTGAGGAACCGACCTAACCTTCAGCTTCGCACAATTCTTGACTTCGTCACGGTTCCCATTCGCATAACGCCCTGTATGGAACGCGATCATAGTGGTGCATAAATCTTGAGTTGTGCAACAGAAACCGGCTGCCTGAAGACTGATGTGCGAGCTTGTTGAACAGATTCAAGTTCGGTTCAAAGCGTCAATCTTGCCATGTGTTTCAAAAGATGGTCCGCAGCCGCCGCAAGGTGGCGCTCCAGCACTTCAACGGCGTCTTCTGTCTCGCCGCGGCTGATGTGGTTGTAGATCGTGCGATGGTCATCGAGCCATTTTGGTTTTTGTGTCGGCAACGTCGCATATGCACTGATGAAGACAAGGCATTTGCGACGCAATGCCTCAATGATCTGAAGCTGCTGGTTGCGTTCTGCAAAACGATAGATTGAACGGTGGAAGGCCCAGTCACCTTCTGCCCAGTCTGGTCCGGTTGCGTCCAGATCGGATTTTCTGCGCACGCGATCGATTTCCTGCAGCGCCACCGGGGTGATAGCTGGCACTGCTCGTCGCAAGCAATCGCATTCAAGAAGTATACGAAGATCAAAGATCTCCCGGACTTCACGAGCTGACAAGTTGATCGCCTTCGCGCCGCGGTTTGCGATCAATTCCACCAGCCCTTCTCCAGCCAGCACCCGCAGTGCATCTCTGATAGGAATGCGGCTGACGCCGAAGCGTTCTGCAAGCACGACCTGTGATAACTCGGTTCCGGGATGCAGGATGCCTGTCATCATCTCGGTTCGCAGCTGTGTAGCAATTACTTCAGGTGCCATGAAAACTCCGCTCTCTTGACGTCAGGTTTTATCGTCATTAATGTATTCATAAATACATGTATACATAAAGGCAAGCCATGAGCAAGACACATGATTTCGAGTCCAATGTCCTTTGGACAGGAAACCGCGGTGAAGGCACGAAACACTATCGTGGCTATGACCGCACCTGGCGCATCGCTACCCCTGGCAAAGCGCTGATAGAGTGCTCCAATGACCCGATGCTTGGCGGCGATGTCACGAAGCCAAGTCCTGAAGACTTGCTGCTTTCAAGCCTCGCCGCGTGCCACATGCTCTGGTATCTGCATCTGGCGAGCGATGCCGGTATCGTTGTGAAAGAATATCAAGATAACCCTTTGGGCGTGGGCGAGACCGGATCTAAGGGTGAAGGCCGGTTCATTCGCGCGGTTCTTCGGCCAAGGATCAAGGTTCAGCACGGGGGCGATCTTGCCAGAGCTGATGCCCTGCACTCGGAAGTGCATCACTTTTGCTTTATCGCCCGTTCAGTGAACTTTCCCGTGACGTATGAGGCCAGCTACATTGAAGGTTAGCCACCATCTTGCCCTGCCAGAGTTTCAACAGGTTTTGATCTCAACCGGCGGAATGGTGGTTGCAATCTGAAGCGAAAGGGAAAATCCGGATGCTTATCAGTGAATTGATAGACACCTATTGTTGCGCTTGGAGCGATCCAGACGCCGGGCAACGTGCAAAACTGCTACAGGGAGTCTTCAGCAGCGATGCAAGTTACACGGACCCCTCCATTCATGCGCAAGGGCGTGATGCGCTGCTCGCTCATATCTCCAGTGTTATCGCCAAACGGCCGGGATCGATGGTGCAGCGGACCAGTGAAATTGATTCTCATCACGATCTTGCGCGTTTTTCCTGGCGTGCGACAGCGGCCGATGGAAGTGTGCTTGTCGAGGGAATTGATGTGATAATCGCCTCAAAGGATGGAGCCATGATCGAAAAAGTCATCGGTTTTTTCGATGCTCTGAAGCGGTCTTGATGACATTCATTGCAAGTCCGCGAGGAGTGGCTGCTATTGGTCGCTAACGCGTGCAATCATTGGAAGCACAAAACCCCACTCGGTTTCCAGAGGGGGGCCTGCAATCTCAAACCCCAGCTTCTCATAGACGGCGATTGCCCGTGCGTTGTCTGGATGAGGATCAGTCCCAATAGCCGGCGCACCCTGTTTGAATAAACCCGTCACGCGTTGATGAATGAAACTCTGGCCGTGTCCTTGATCCATCATATCAGGCTCACCGATATACTGGTCGATCCCGCGCGACCCTTCAGGCAAGTAATCGAAATGATGCTGCCCCCAGCCATGCACTGAATAATCCTGCATGTAGGCAAAAGGCCTGCTGCCCAGCGAAACAATCCATCTTGAGACGCGGTGATCCGCAAGTTCTGCTTCATCAAACGGGTCACCTGCTCCCCACCAGCGGCTGACATGCGGAATGCTCTGCCAGCCTCGAAGCAGGCCAAGGTCATCGAGCAATGCGGCCCGGAAGTGGTATGGTCCTGTCGCTGTCATTCGTTGATTTTGGCTTGGTTATCCATTGCCTGTACACAGGTAAATTCCGTACAACTGATACGGGATAAAATCGTGAGTTACGGACCGTCAACACCCGCCTTTTTCAAAATGGCCAACGCCTCGGCACTGCGCAGAAAGTCCAGGAAATCCAGTGCTTCGCGCGGTTGCTTCGCTTTCAGGCTGACGGCACCATCCGCGATTGTATGGTGCTGCAGAGCTGATGGCAAAGGTCCGATCACTGCAATGCCGGGCTGGCCAATCAATTCACTCAACTGCTGCAAACCAACAGCAATGTCGCCACGACTGAGGGGGGCAGCTACAGGTTCCCGCGTGACCTTCACGAATTTGGTTCCGCCGAAATTCTCAATACCAGAGCGCTGGAGCATTTGCTCAACATACATGCCGCTTGGACCGGTTGAATAACCAATGGACTGCGATTTCCGCAGCATTGCAATAAAGGTATCTGGCGTGGAGATTTCAGGTATTTCCGCCCCTGCCCGCACCGCAACCCCAATGCCCGAACGGGCAACCGTGCGTCGTGTATCAGTCGCAAGGGATCCACTCGCGGCAAATTCATTCATCGTAGGTACAATGGTTACAACTGCGTCGAAGGCGTCGCTTTCCTGAAACGCGGTCTTGAGTCCGACAGGCGGCAGTACTGTTGCTTTGACCACATGGCCAGTTTTGCGCTCGTAGGCAGCTGTCAGTTCCGGCATTGATGTCTTGAAGATCACGATAGCGAGCACACGGACTTCAGCTGCCGCCAGGGGTTGAGAGGCCATCGCAGCGACGAATATCAGGAAGGCTATCAACGATTTCATAGTTGCTCCTCATTGATTGTTATTTGTCGTTAAAGCGTAATCGTGTCAGTTTTTTTGTCAGATGACGCTCTCTGCCTTCCCTGAACAAAACCGGTATTGCTCAAGATTGAACTATGAAAGAGATCGCCCTAATCCTTGATGAAATGCGGCACGAACCGCGCCGTATCCCGCGTAATCGCACCCTTGTCTTCGCGGATACCGATGCCTGCGGGCTGGCTTGCCACCAGCCATGAGCCTATGACGGCATGTCCGCCATCAAACTTTGCAAGCGGTGCCAGCGCCTGCATGATCGCCGGTCCGCTGGCGTAATTTCCCTCGGTGAACTCTGTAGCAGCACCTGCCCGTTTGATTGTGATATTGGCCCCTTCGCGGGAATGCACAGGCTTCACCACATGGTCACCGAGGCTTGCTGCTTTCGGATCATCCGCGAAGAACGCGGGCAGCAGGTTGGGGTGGTTCGGGGCCATTTCCCAAAGGTAAGGCAACAGTGCCTTGGACGACAGCATGGCTTTCCATGGCGGCTCGATGAACTGGGTGCGGGCGCGGCTGAGGTTTTGGGCGAACTCCTCCTGAAACAGCCACTCCCAAGGATAAAGCTTGAACAGCACCTGTATCAGGGTGTCGTCCGTATCGGTGAACTGGCCCTCGCCGTTGATGCCGATCTGGTCGATGGCCATTTCGACCGTTTCAACGTCCGCCTGCCGCGCGCAATCCGCGAGGTAAGCCACCGTTGCCTTGTCCTCGGCGCTGTAACCCACATGGGCGAGATGCAGCAGATACGGCCTGCCTTGGCGGAGCTGCCGCAGCGCTTCCACCAATCGCTCGTGCAGTGAGTTGAACTGGTCGGCATCTCCCGGCAGCACGCCCGCCGCCATCTGGTCCTCCAGCCATGTCCACTGGAAGACGGCAGCTTCGAACAACGATGTCGGCGTGTCAGCATTGTACTCCAGCAGCTTCGCCGGGCCAGTGCCATCATAGGCGAAATCAAACCGGCCATAGAGGTTTCGGTCCCCCCGCTTCCAGCTTTCGCGCAGAAAGGGCCAGTGCACGGTGGGGATGGCAAGGCGTTGCAGCACCTCGTCGTGGGCGATGGCGCGGCGCACAAACTCAAGACACATCTCTTCGAGTTCAGCCGTGGGGGCCTCGATATCCTCCTCGATCTCTTTCAGGCTGAACTGCCATGCGACTGTTTCATCCCAGTAGGTTTCCCCGCCAATGGTATGGAAGGAAAAGCCGTACTCCTCCGCCTTGGCACGCCAGGCCGGTCGTTCAGGCAGGGTGATGCGGCGCATGGATCAGGAACCGAATGACGAGTGCGAGCGGCTGGTTGAGCCGAAGCCACCGCGGGATGTGGTGCTGCTCGATGAGCTGGCTGCAACCCGTGCCGCTGTCACAGCCCGCGTCGTTGTCCATGTGCCGCCGCCCCGCGCTGTTGTGGAAGAGCGGGTCGGTGACATACGGTCCACAATGGCGCTGCCGAGCGCAAGGGTTATGCTTCTGCCAGATCCGGTGGAGTAGTATCTGCGTGAAGAACCTCCACCAGAGCCGCCGGAACTGGAGCTGGAGCTTTGGCTCCGCTGGCATTCCGGTGGGTTGTTGCCACCCGGCGGGCAGGAAGCAGGGCCGGTGCGTGGCGGATAAACCGGCTGGCTGGCGGCCTGACTGTTGGTCAGCGCCCGCGCCATCAGCATGCCGGCCAGCACTGGCACAAACACCGATGTGCCATTCCAGCTGGCTGCCTTGCAGCCGTTTGCACCAAACTCGGCGGTGCATTTGTCCATGGTGTCGAATTTGGGCGCATCAGCAAGGGCGGCGGGTTCAGCATTCTTGAACTCGTCATCGCAGCGCGTTGCCGTCAGAATCTGCGAGTTCAGGCACTCTTCCTTGTTGGCAAAGACGAGGGTCTCGAAGCCACTCTGTTGTTCGAGAGACTTTGCATTCAGGTCAGCTTCCGGAGGTGTGCTGCTGCGCGGCCAGAAGGTAACCGCAACCAGCACACCGACGGCACCAAGGGCAATGTATTCAGAGCGCTTCAATGATGCCTCCTACCGTTGGATAGTAGGTCATGGAGGCGGCGTTCAGCATGCCCGCCATGATGGAAATGGAAGCGACCACGATGGCGGAAGCCATGGCGTTGTTCTCGATGTTCTTGGACAGCCCCGGTATCAGAAATCTTGCAATGGTATAGGCGAAGAGCTGCACCACCAGCGCAATCGATCCCCACAAAACACAGTCCGGCACGCTGGAAGCCTGCGCGATAGCCTTCGACAGCGGCAGGGAAAAGCCGATCATTGAGCTGCCAAAGGCTATGGCAGCAGAGGTGTTGTGTTGGCGGATCAGGCCAATCTCATCATGCCCGGTGATGCGGACATAAATCACGCCGAAGACAAAGCTGAGGGCGATGCCAATCGCCGCATAGAGAAAGAAATTCGGCAGGCCAGTGAGCGACGGATAAAGCGTGGTCATGGTGCTGTCCCTTGTGCATGGATTGATCCCGTATGGTCCCACGCGATTGAATCATCCGCACGAAACATCAGGGTTCAAATCAACAAGGTGCAGCATGCCACAACTGTGGAAAGCGGCAAGGAGCAAAAGCAAAAAGCCCCGGTGTTGAACCGGGGCTTTGGTTGGTGAAGCGCTGGATAACCGCTTACTTCTTCGCTGTCATCAGGCTGGGGTTCAGCTTGTCGAAGTCACGCTTTACGAGTGCCTTGAAACCAGCGGGTGTGCGATCAACCTTGCTTGGCACGATGGCACCAAGGTCCTCAAGGCGCTTCTTTGTACCAGCATCGTCCAATGCTTTGTCGAGTGCATCGACGATCTTGGCCAGAGCATCAGCAGGCATGCCCATGGGGCCAACGATGCCGTTCCATGCTTCAATCTGGAAGCTGGGCAGGCCTGCTTCGGCTGTGGTTGGCACATCAGGCAGGGCTGGCGAGCGCTTCTCGGAAGCGATGGCATAGGCCTTGATGGTGTTGGCCTTCACCTGACCGATGACGCTCGGGATCTGGTCGCACATGAAATCAACCTGACCACCCACGAGATCGTTCAGCGCCGGGCCTGTGCCGCGATAGGGAATCGAATTGAGGTCAGCAAGACCAAGTTGGGCTTTCAGCAGGGTGCAGGTTGTCCAGGACACGGCACCAACGCCCGCATGGGCCTCGTTGACCTTGGTTGGGTTGGCCTTGAGGTAGGCCACGAATTCCTTGAGGTCCTTGGCCGGGAAGGCATTCTTTGCAACAATCAGGATGGGTGTTCCGCCGGCAACGCCGATGTGCTGGATGCCATCAAGCGGCTTGTAGCGCAGATCAGGGAAGAGCGCCGGAGCGGCTGACAATGTGCCGAGGTGGCCCATGGCAATGGTGTAGCCATCGGGAGCTGCTGCCATGGCGCGCGTGATGCCGGTTGTGCCGCCAGCACCTGCCACGTTTTCAATCACGATCTGCTGGCCGAGTGTCTTCGACATGTTCTCGCCAACGATCCGGGCGATGATATCGGTTGGGCCACCGGCGGCGAAAGGCACGATCATGGTGATCGGCTTGTTGGGGAAAGCCTGCGCAAAGGCAGCGCCGGTTGAGAGCGCGAGGCCGGCAGCAGCCATCAGCAGCGCGCGTTTCGTTGTGTTGATCATTGTATCCTCCGTAGACCCGGGAATTGCCGGCTGGTGCTCATATAGGCAAAGAAAGACGCGGCAACCAGTGGTGATTGCCGCGTCTTAAGCACTTCTTTTTGAACCAAGGTTACTCCGTAAACACCTCGTCGCGCTTCTTCTTGATCGAAGGTAGCAGCGCGAAGACCAGCAGCACCACAGCGACCAGAAGGAAGCCCGCAGACAGTGGCCGCTCGATGAACACCCACATGCTGCCGCGTGAGATCAGCATGGCCTGACGGAGCTTTTCTTCCATCAGACGGCCAAGCACGAAGGCAATCAGCATCGGCGCTGGCTCAAAGCCATGCTTCAGCAGGAAGTAGCCGAAGAGCCCGAAGACGCCGGTGATCAGCACGTCAAACGGCTGGTTGTTCACGGAGTAGATGCCGATGCAGCAGAACAGCAGAATGGCCGGGAACAGCATGCGATAAGGCACTTTCAGCAGCTTCACCCACAGGCCGATCAGCGGCAGGTTGATAATGAGGAGCATCAGGTTACCCACCCACATCGAGGCAATCATGCCCCAGAACAGCTCCGGCTGCTTGGTCATGATCTGCGGACCGGGCACGATGCCGTGGATGGTCATCGCACCCACCATGATAGCCATGACGGCGTTGGGCGGGATGCCGAGTGTCAGCATCGGGATAAACGATGTCTGCGCACCGGCGTTGTTGGCGGCCTCCGGACCGGCCACGCCTTCAATCGCACCGCGACCGAAACGTGATGGGTCTTTCGCGATCTTCTTCTCGATCGTGTAGGAAGCGAACGGTCCAAGCACCGCACCGTTGCCGGGCAGGATGCCGAGGATCGAGCCGATGATTGTGCCGCGCATGATTGGAAAGGCGGAATCCTTCATGTCCTGCTTTGTTGGCATCAGACCGGTCACCTTGCCTGTCACGACGTCGCGCGTCTCAGGATTTTCAAGGTTGCGCATGATTTCGGCAAAGCCGATGACGCCCATGGCGAGGGTGGCGAACTCGAGACCATCCGCCAGTTCGAGCAGGCCGAAGGTGAGGCGCTGTTCGCCCGATTCAAGGTCCGAGCCGATGGTGCCGAGCAGCAGGCCAAGGCAGACCATGGCCAGCGCCTTGATGACCGAACCGCGCGCCAGAGCCACGGCGAAGATGAGGCCCATGACCATCAGCGAGAAGTAGTCAGCCGGGCCGAACTTGAGCGCAAGGGCTGTGAGGGGAACACCCAGCACGGCGATGACGAGGGTAGCCACGCAACCGGCGATAAACGAGCCGATAGCCGCTGTTGCCAACGCTGCCCCGGCACGGCCTCGCTTGGCCATCTGGTGACCATCCAGCGTGGTGACAACGGATGTCGCTTCACCGGGAATGTTGACGAGAATCGCCGTGGTGGAGCCACCGTACTGCGCACCGTAATAGATGCCCGCGAGCATGATCAGCGCGCCGGTAGGGTCCAATTTGTAGGTGATGGGAAGCAGCATCGCGATGGTGGCGATGGGGCCGACGCCGGGGAGAACGCCGATCAGAGTACCAATGAGTGCGCCCATAAGGCAGAGCAGCACGTTTATAGGCAGCGACACCATGAGGCTGCCGGCACCCGGCATGATATCGACAGGAACGAATTTAAAGACGACGGCCAGACCGCCGAGGAGATTGGCAAAAACATCCATGACTTACCCTCGCCTTAAAATATTTTGAATGTCGGCCACAGCGGAATGGGCTGGCCGAGGGCGAAGGGGAAGAGCAGTGCGCAGAAGGTGGTGATGGCGACAGCAAAGATGGCGCCTTCCTTCAGTTTGAAGTCATCAACGGCGGAACCTGCCAGCATGACCGTGATCACGCCTGTGATCGCAAGGCCAAGTGTGCGGATCGAGATGCCGAAAAAGGCCACCGCCAGAATGACGAAAAGTGGGCCGCGCCATGGGAAGCGCTCCAGCTTTGGGCCACGCGTGGTGAAGCTGGAAAACATGATGAGCAGGGACAATCCTCCAAGGATGCCGCAGAACAGGCGCGGCACTGTGCCAGCGCCGAAAGAGAAACCGCGCATGCCGCTCAGTTTGGTCATGCCCACATAGGCCACAATGGTGATGGCGAGCAGCGCCAGTCCACCCACAAAATCCTGCGGGCTTTTCACAAGCCCCGGATTGTTGTCACTTTCCCCCGACATTCCGCACTCTCCCTAATTCACACACGCATTGAGCGTTTTTTTTAATGGCTAGCCGGTTTTCTGCAAGCCCGCAATCGGCACGAATACGTTATCGCACAGTTTCTGATGGATCAGAGGTTATTGTGGTGATGAGGGGGGCTGAATCAGGTCTAAAAAAATGCTGCGGTCGAAGGACTTTGCTTCGGCCGCAGCAATAAACTCAGGGAATTGTAGAAGATCGATTCAGTGCATCAGTTGCCGGTAACGCCTGCCGCCTTGATGATAGGTGTCCATTTTGCCACCTCGCTGACCACAAGATCGCTCAATGCCTTGGGGGTCATGCCTTCAGCGGTTGGTGGTTCCACGCCAAGCTCGATGTAGCGCTTTTTCACGGCTTCATCAGTGAGCGCAGCACGCGCCGCCTTGTTCAGCGCCTCGGTGATGTCTTTTGGCGTGTCCTTGGGGGCGAACATCGCGTTCCAGCCGCTGACGATGAAGGCTGGCATGCCCTGCTCGACGGAGGTTGGCACATCTGGCGTCTGCGGTGCGCGGTTGGTGCTCGCCACCACAAGGCCTGTCAACGCCTTGGCCTGAATCTGTGGAACAGCAGCAACGGACTGGTCGCAGACATAGTCAATCTGTCCGCCTATCAGCGCTTGCATGGCGGGGCCAGAACCGCGGAAGGGCACATGCGTCACCTTCACACCCATCAGGGATTCCATGAACAGGCAGGTGAGATGTGATGTAGCACCCACACCACCCGAACCATAGTTGAGCTTGGTTGCATTGGCTTTGACATAGGCTGCAAACTCACGGAAGTCCTTCACCGGAAGGTCCTTCTTTGGCAACACATACATCGGAGTGCCGCCTGTGTTGACGATCGGCTCGAAATCCGTGCGCGGATCATAGGTCAGCTTGTCACCATAGATGCCAACGCTGGCGGCCTGTGTGCCAAGGTTACCCATCAAGAGGGTGTAGCCATCGGGTGCTGCGCGCTTGACGCGGGTTGCCCCTGTGGTGCCGCCTGCGCCACCCACATTTTCAACCACGATTTGCTGGCCAAGTGTGCGCGACATATGATCCGCCATGATGCGGGCGACAACGTCTGTTGTGCCGCCTGCTGCAAAGGGCACCACGAGTGTGATGGGGCGGTTTGGATAGGCCTGGGCCATTGCTCCCGTCGACCATGCGGTCGCGGCCATGACGATGCCGAACGACAGTGACTTCAGTGATTTCATTGCTCTTCCTCCCTTGCCTGCTTTCCCGCAGGCGTTCAGTTTATCAAAGATGCTTCAATCCCATCCGCTCGATCAGCGGCAGAATTTCTGATTTGGCGCGAACCCGGTGTTGCCGCGTCAGCTCGCGGGCGTCCGTTGCGCTCCCAACCCTGATTGCCTCCGCAATCTTGATATGATCATCCACGGAAAGCGCGAGATTGGGCCTGAGCGGCGTCGTCAAAACCCGTGCCCTGTGCGCCTGATCATTGACGGTTTGCATGATCCGTGCGAAGCGGGAATTTCCGCATCCTTCAACCAACAGGCGATGAAAGCGGTCATCGCACTGGGCGCGTTCTTTCATGTTCTCGTCAGCCAGCGCCCTGCGCATCGCTTCAGTTTCAGCGTCCAGTGCATCAGCAATGGACATGCGCTCAGGTTCTGGCAGCATAGCGAGACGTTCTGCAGCAGCAGACTCGATCGCCATCACCACGTCAAAGATATCCGCCATGTCAGCAGGGGATATCGCTGCAATCTGGATTCCCTTGCGTGGCAGGATGCGCACGAGCCCTTCCTCCTGCAGCCGCAAGGCGGCTTCATGGATTGGCGTGCGGCTCATGCCCAGACGCAGGGCAATTTCCTGCTCCGAAACCTGATGTCCCGGAGGAAATTCACTCTCGCGGATAGCAAGCTTGAAGGCAGCATAGGCATCTTCCACCAGCGATGGCCGCTGATGCGCTTCCTGTGTTGAAGATCTGTTGCCAGATAACATGATACCTCGTTGAAAATCCGGTCTTGACCTTTGGCATATCATCTTCCATGGAAGTTGCAATGCAAATATGCAGTCGCCCCCAGGCCGCTGATTTTCCAAGGCGTTCGCAATGAAGACATATCGTGTCGCGGCCATTCCCGGCGATGGAATCGGGACAGAAGTCATCCAGGCTGGCATTGAGGTGCTGAAGGCTCTCTCTGCGCGTGAGCAGTTCGGGATTGCCTTTGACCATTTTGACTGGGGTGGCGAGTACTACAAGACGCACGGTCGCATGATGCCTGAAAATGGCCGCGAGCTTATCCGCAAGCACGATGCCATCCTGTTTGGTTCAGCCGGTCATCCCGATATTCCTGATCATATTACTCTGTGGGGTTTGCGGCTCGCGATCTGCCAGCCGTTCGATCAGTATGCCAATGTGCGCCCCACGCGCATTCTGCCGGGTATCACGTCACCACTGCGCGGCGTTTCCGGCCCTGAACTCGACTGGGTCATCGTGCGTGAAAATTCCGAGGGCGAGTACTCCGGCGTTGGCGGGCGCGTGCACCAAGGCCTGCCGATTGAGGTCGCCACTGATGTATCAATGATGACCCGCGCCGGTGTTGCACGCGTCATGCGCTATGCGTTCAAACTGGCGCAATCCCGCCCGCGCAAATTGCTCACAGTTGTCACCAAATCAAACGCCCAACGCTATGCCATGGTCATGTGGGACGAGATCGCGGCGGAAGTGGCGCTGGAGTTCCCGGATGTGACCTCTGACAAGATGATTGTCGATGCCATGACGATGCGCATGACCCTGAAACCGCATACACTGGACACGATTGTCGCCACCAACTTGCATGCCGATATCCTGTCAGATCTTGCGGCGGCGCTGGCTGGTTCCCTTGGCATTGCGCCAACGGCGAATCTCAATCCCGAGCGGGAATTTCCCTCGATGTTCGAGCCTATCCATGGCTCGGCGTTTGATATCATGGGCAAGGGCATTGCCAATCCCATCGGCACTTTCTGGTCCGCCTCCATGATGCTGGAGCATCTGGGCGAGCACAATGCAGCAGCGCGCTTGATGCGCGCTATTGAGCGCGTGACGGCAGACCCTTTGCTGCACACACCGGACCTTGGCGGCAAGGCCAACACACGCATGGTGACGGACGCGGTTATGGCCGCCATCCGCGCTGACAACACTTGATCCACTCGGAGTAAAGACATGAGCCTGACAAACCGCAAATATCGTATCGCTGTCATCGCCGGTGATGGCATAGGCGAGGAAGTGATGCCCGAGGGCGTGCGTGCACTTGAGGCATCCGCGAAAAAGCACGGTTTCCAGCTTGAACTCGATACCTTCGATTTTTCGAGCTACGCCTACTACGCCAAGCATGGCCAGATGCTGCCGGATGACTGGAAGGAGCAGATCGGCGGCCATGACGCTATCTTCTTCGGCGCCGTCGGCATGCCCGACAAGATTCCGGATCACATCTCGCTCTGGGGATCACTGCTGCGCTTCCGTCGCGATTTTGACCAATACGTCAACCTGCGCCCGGTGAAGCTGATGCCCGGCGTGCCCTCGCCGCTGGCAGGCCGCAAGCCTGGCGATATCGACTTTTACGTGGTGCGTGAGAACACCGAGGGTGAGTATTCTTCCGTTGGTGGCCGCATGTATGGCGGCACTGAGCGCGAGATCGTCATTCAGGAAACGATTATGAGCCGTGTGGGTGTCGATCGTATTCTCAAGTTCGCTTTTGACCTCGCACAGCGTCGCCCCAAGAAGCATCTGACATCCGCCACCAAGTCCAACGGCATTTCCATCACCATGCCCTACTGGGATGAGCGCGTGGCAGAGATGAAGAAGGGGTATCCTGATCTGAAGGTGGACCAATATCACATCGATATTCTGACGGCACATTTCGTGCTGCATCCGGACTGGTTTGATGTGGTTGTCGCTTCCAACCTGTTTGGCGATATCCTGTCTGATCTCGGCCCGGCCTGCACAGGCACCATCGGCATCGCACCATCGGCCAATATCAACCCGACAGGTGATTTTCCATCGCTGTTTGAGCCAGTGCATGGTTCAGCGCCCGATATCGCTGGGCAGGGCATTGCCAATCCAGTTGGGCAGATATGGTCCGCCGCCATGATGCTGGAGCACCTTGGCGAGAAGCAGGCCCATGATGACATCGTCAGCGCCATCGAGCGCACGCTTGCAAGCGCCAATGGCCGCACGCGGGATCTCGGCGGCAAGCTCAACACGGTTGAAGCTGGCAAGGCTGTGGTGGGCGAGATATAGTTTGCGCACGTCTTCCTTCTCCCCTTGCGGGAGAAGGTGTCATGCGGCACGCATGACGGATGAGGGTCAGTTGGCTTCTCTCATCGTAACCCCTCATCCGACCTTTGCTGACGCAAAGGCCACCTTCTCCCGCAAGGGGAGAAGTAAAGGATCGTGCTTATGCCCTCATCGCCCGCTGACCGAACTCTCTTCCCCGGCTTTCGCACCTTTGATGTGGATGCCGGGGCTGTGTCCATCCACGGCGTGATCGGTGGCTCTGGCCCGCCGGTTCTGCTGCTGCACGGCTATCCGCAGACGCATGCGATCTGGCACAGAGTTGCGGGAAACCTCGCAAAACGTTTCACAGTGATTGCCACTGATCTCACTGGCTATGGCGACAGCGCCAAGCCTTCGTCATCCGCTCCTGATCATGCGCCCTATCGCAAGTCTGCCATGGCGCGGGATCAGGTTCTGGCTATGCGCGCGCTGAGCTTTGAGCGATTCCATCTCGTGGGACACGACAGGGGCGGGCGTGTGGCACACCGCATGGCGCTGGATTTTCCAGACACAGTGCAAACGCTGACCACACTCGATATCGCGCCTACGCTGCATATGTACCAGAACACCTCGGATGCCTTTGCCCGCGCCTACTGGCACTGGTTCTTCCTCATCAAGGCTGCCCCTGTGCCTGAAACCATGATTGGGGCTGACCCGGCCTTCTTTCTGCGCCAGCACATGAGCCGCGGACCGGCAGGCGTTGATCTGTTTCATCCCACCGCTTTCGCTGAGTATCTCCGCTGCTTCTTCGATCCAGAAGCCATTCATGCCGCTTGTGAGGATTACCGGGCCTCTGCCACGGTTGATATTGCGCAGGATGCCGCTGATCTCGGGCGGTTGAAAGTCCAATGTCCCATGCTGGCACTCTGGGGCGCGAAAGGCGCTGTGGGGCAGTGCTTTGATGTGCTTGGCAGCTGGCGCGCATGGGCGGATGATGTGCGCGGGGAGGTGGTTGATTCAGGGCATTACATTCCTGAAGAAGCGCCGGAGAGGTTGCTGGAGTTGTTGGGTCAGCATCTGGGTTGATGCTTTTTCTTGTCGGTTTTCGGAGTTTGGTGCTGTCAACCCCCACCCTGACCC
>JBOFGV010000054.1:0-36115 GCA_051649305.1 Beijerinckiaceae bacterium | reverse complement strand
ACGAAGGCAATGCTCTGCCCCGCGTTTTCCCTTGATGAGGCGCGGCCAGACAGAAAGTCGATGGACAGCGCAATTGTAAAACGCCCCTGTTGCAATCCGCGACCGACCGAAAAGCTGCGGGCAGAAATCGATGATACATTGGCAGCAATTTCGATCCAGGATTCCCAGCCTGCGTCCCATCCCTGACGTTGCAGCAGGTTTTCGACCATCAGATGTGTCGTACCCGAACGCGAAGGAGCGCTCATGCCGATATTACCATGATAGATCGTCCGTCTGAGATCTTCGATTGCCAGAGGGATAGGCAGTCCCCGTTCCTCCAATCTGCGCTTGTGATAAGCTATGCCATAGCCTGAGAGCGCAAAGCCCAAATATTGCCCTTCCGGATCGTCTATTGGAAAAATCCCGATCCGTGGCTGAACAAGCGGGGTCAAACGGCTCATTGGATCAAGCTTGTCCAAGGATGCCAGAACCTCGAAGGCATCAGGTGCGGAGGCCCAAAAAATATCCGCTGCCGGGCGGTCAGGCGCAAGCACATAGGCAAGGGCAGCGCTGGTTTTGCGATGAACGATTTGCAACTGGAATTGCGGCTCGACTTTCTCAAAAGCTCTTTTGAAGGCCTCGGTCGTTGATCCTGGAAACGATGTGACGACCTTGATGATTTGCATTTCGCGAGGGCGTGCTATTTCGGATTTGCGCGAGTCACTTGCCAAAACAAAAGCAAGCCCGAACAGATTCAACTGCACAGCGCAAAGGACAACGAGAAAAAGGACTTTTATGTGGCTCATCATGACATTCGTTAGCCTGCTAGTTCTATCTTTTTGGGGAGCTGACTGTGCTCGGTCAAGCGAAACCTCCAAATTGACCTTGCCCGCGCTTTGTTGGAATAGCCTACTGCTAGTTTGATGGACACCAAGTTTAGGTGTTTCATAAAGCTGTAGGTAGCCTATGCAGAGATGACCATTTGGCAATGAGTTAAAGACTGAGGCTGTTCGCCTTGTTCGGGAACGTGGCGTGAGTGTTCCGGCTGACGGGCTGATGCGAGCTACGTTGTTGCAGGAATTTTTTCGGTTCGCTCCGAGTGTCAACTGATTGAGCAGGTCAACTACAATCTGTTGTTTCGCTGGTTGGCGGGATTGCCGATAGACGCCGCCGTCTGGTATCTAACTGTGTCAATGCACAACCGCGACCGTCTGACGAAGGCGGATGTGGCGCGGGAGTTCATTGGTGCTTTGGTGGGCATGGAGGCGGTGAAGCGACTGCTGTCCTCGTACCACTTTTCGGTGGACAGTACACTGATCGATGCCTGGGCGAGCATCAAGAACTGCCGACCGAAGGACGGCTCGGGTGAGCCGCGTGGGCCTGTACTCAACGATATTGGCTTTTTCAACCGATGCATGAACAGTACTTTAAGGACTGCGCGGTGCAATGGTTGATCCTGTATTGATCGACCTAAACTGCCATTTGAGAACTGTCGTTCTGCGTAGATCATAACGATGGGCAAGGACAATTGTCTTCTTTTTCGACCTTTGGATTTGAGTTCAAACTCTCGCTGATGTTCTGGCATCATCGTGAAGAATGTGTCCCACTACGTTCCTTCCTCCTCTCGGCTTAGAATAGCGCCAGTACTCCCGGATCAGGTGAAAAAATACGACATAGTTCCATAATTTTCCTTATGCGAATCAATGGCTTATTGCAGTATAGTCAACCTTCATGTGCGATACATGGGTAGTTCATTTGGATCGCAGTGCAGCGAAAGGCGATGAATGAACCACACCCGGCTTTCATTGTTTCAGGACTTGGAGTTTCCGGCAATCGCCACCCTGTTGTATCAGGCGACTGCTGCGTGTTTCCTCCCGCGACTACGGTCGCCGACTTGGCCCGGCGCTGATATGGTGTCGGGCCTTTTTTCTGAAAGTTTTCGACTTGCCACCTCGTTGGCTTTTGATCGCTTGGGCATATTGTATTTCGTCGCAGTTTCGTCAGCGCCCATATGTCAAAATAGCAACGCTATGGCTTGACCCGCAGTGATACTCTTTCAAAAATTTCAGCAGCTCTTCCGTAAGCTCTGCTTTCCCGAGGCATCCCGGAATGCCATTTCGACTTGACGACACTGACATTCGCCTTCTCACAGCTACCCGTCCGACCAACGCTGCTGCCGGTAATCCGACGTCCACGGCGCTCGTCTTCCTCTTCAAACGACGCGACACGCCCAAGCTGCAGGGAAAGCGCGTCCGCCAAGGCATCAAGTCCGGTCATGATCGCATCTGCAACGTCACCGCCTGCGACCGGACAGCCGTCACCATCGCGACCTGACTGCCGCTGGCCAGATAACCAAGCACCTGCCGCGTCGCGTCATTCAAGGCGATGATCCTCGACAGCACTAAGCCCAGTTGCTCGGCCTCGACCTCACCAGCACTGTTCAGGTGCCGCGCGATCTGGTTGAGGTTTCGGCCAACCTTTAAGAGAGAAGCCTGCAGCGCCTTCAATTCTATCGTGCTACCCAGATCGCCAGCTATTCCGCTACCACGCAGGGCCGACAGGGCACGCCGGATAATGGCAGCACGCGAGACGCCAAGCTCACCAGCCAACCGGTCCAGGCTTGCGCGGTCCTCATCACCGATACGGATCAACAGGGTCTGCTGTCTCATCTCGATCACCTGATGTTTCAATAGCACTTTATCAACGATGCCGAAACGGCTTCTGAGTTGTTCTGCTCGGCACCAGCGCGAGCAAATTTGCGTCTCATCGATCACAAGTGCTGCTGCCTCACTCGTCTCTTCCACTGCCGCTTGCGGTGGTGGCGGGACTGCGGATCGCCGTCAGGCGATATCGCCATGTCCTATCCTGCCATAACAAAAAATAACTCGAACTTTAGACGCTGGAAAGGATAAATCATTCTGTGAATCAGCGCGATAGATCGATAGATGTGTAGTGGAAAACCTCGATAGCATTGCATAAAGATAGCTGGATAGCAGCGGTGCATCGTCAGGCAAAACCAGGAAGCGTTTGAGCTTGGTATCTTGCTACCCGGCTCCACAGATAGTTTGCCCGATAGAGTGCTGCTGAGCTATCCCTGTAGCCGGCTTCGAGGCTATCTGGATCATGAGATAGCTTGCTACATCTGCTAATCATATAGCGAAATAGACAGACCATGTGCTATTGAGATAGCAGGCTACCGGGGCGATCCAGCAAGTCAGGATCACAGCCATGGATGCAGATGACAAAGCTGCAGGTGAGAAGGATCCACGCGACGGTATAATTGCGGCGGCGGAATTATTATCGGCAGATCAGACACGGGATGCCCGGATCATTGCCTTTGCCTCACCCAAGGGTGGCGGTGGCAAGACCACACTCGCCATCCTGCTCGCCAGCGAATTCGCCCATGGCGGTTTGAGCGTGCGTATCCTCGATGCCGACCCACAAGGCAGCGCCCTGCTCTGGCAGCGACGATCGCGAGAGGCCGGAGCTACAATGAATAGCCTTGAGGTCACGCCAATCAGGGATGCAGCAGAACTGGGTAGCGCTTTACAGAACGGGATCGATGCCGATGTCATTCTTGTTGATATTCAGGGGACAGCCAATGAGACGCTGGCCGTGGCAGTGGGATATGCCGACCTTGTGCTGATCCCGACACGCGCCAGCCTCTTCGATTGCGTGCAGGCCGATGCGCTGGTCAAGTTCCTCAAAGCCATGCGAGGACGCGGGCACCACGTACCCTACCGTGTGGTCTTCAATGCTGTCGAAGGCATTGAGACCACACAGGTATCATTCGAGGAGGCGGTGCGCTTTGTCATGACCAAGAAGCTTGATGTGTTGACCACGGTCATACGCTCACGACCTACTTACAAGAAGGTCACCAATGGCCATGGCATGCTGCGCACGCTGACTGGCGGCGACAAGGCTCCTGCCAATGCTCTCGACGAAGCATTGCGGTTTGCCAAGGAGGTGACGGAGATTATTGCCGGGGATGCGGCATGAATGGCGAACCTAAACCTGAGGGGGCTTTTGATCGCCTGAGGCAGACAGTGCGGCGCAAGGGCCCACTGTCCTTTACTGATCTCAGCGCCACGATTGTCGATGCCCAGAAAGAGACAGGCTTTGTCGATACGCTCAGCGTCGACGGGGCAGACATTGCAGATGGCCAGATTGCGGAAGGGGGCTATGGCGGGACTGCACTTGATCACGAAGATGGCGCTGAGCTCCCAAAGCCAGACAACACACGAGGTTCAGACGATGGGAAACCTCCGGCAAAAACCGAAGTGGCACTGTCGCCCGCAACCACCATACCGGCAGGCACCTCAACGAGTATACCAATGCGAAAGGGCCGGGTTCGAGCTGCCGTCGTACAGTGCAACCTCAAGATTTCGGAAGAACTGCGCGACGCCCTACACCTGCAAGCCCTCCGTGAACGGCGCACGATTGCAGACCTCGTCACCGAAATCATGAGCGGCTATCTGACGGCGCAAGGCACATTTGAAAGGTTGCGGAGATAACTTTGCGTCGTTTCAATCATAGCGTTCGAATGAAACCGCCTCACCATGCTGCCTGTTGCGCAAGTAGGATTTGGCGATGGCTTGCAGGAGCTTCTCCGAGACAAAGCCGTAGATGGGTCCCGTGTGACCTGGTGCTTTTCTGACATCAGGGCCAGGCCAGGCAAAGCGGGCAGCCTCAGTGGTGATCACCCAGGATGGCGCGTCATCAAGGCCAAGCATGCTTTTGGTCAGCGGTGGAAGTGCAACACCATGATCTGGGTTTTTTGGATGGGAATGGGTGATCGGAAACGCCAGTACATGGCTGCGTCCGTCCTTGCTGCTGACAGCAACGGCAAGCGCTAAAGCCGGGCGGTCCTTGCGCGCCTCGGTCTGGCCAGCGAGAAACTCGCGATGCCAGAGATAGGCGTACTGAAAGACAGCACCGGCGCGCAGCACGGGTTTGACTGAAGGAGGCAAAACCATCACTCAGCGCGTTGGTCACCGGTTTCAGGAACACCAGCGCGTTTGAAGTCGCCATCAGCCAGTGCCTGTAACTGGTCAAGAAACTCTGGCGGTGTATCCTTCGCGAGAAAGACAGTGCGCTCATTAGCCAGGAAACGCTCGAAGGTCTCCACGGAAAGGAGCACAGTGCGCGCCCGTCCGTTGCGGGTCAGCACCACCGGCTCTTTCAGGGCTGTGTCATTCACTTCAGAGAAGCGGCGTGCCGCATCGCCCGCCGTGACCTGCTTGAACTGTGTGACCGTCATGACAATCTCCTTGAAGTCTGCATAATACATATTTTCAGCACTCTGCGCAATATCGATTAGAAACGGGAGACCGTTGCCGATCTCCCGTTATGATGCCATCAGAACGGCAGCTGATCGAAGCTAAAGCGCGGTGCATGTGGCGGTGGCTCACCCACCCGAAGGGCGGCCTAGCCGTCATTGTGGCACACAATGATGGGGACACCCCCTTGGCAGGTCCGAAAGCGGGTTGATCCACCCTGCCCGCAAGGCGCTCGATCACAGGCGACACCGGGCATGGATCCGGAGACGGGTCACAGGAGAAGGTTGCTGAGGTTTCTATTGCAGGAATACAGCGGGACTGAGTCGGACCGGGACCGTCTGGCCGTGGTAATGCCCGCGCCCATCAAACATCCCGCTCTTCTGTGCAGGCCAACGATGGACACCACCCGTTAATCAGTGCCCCGAATGGCGGTTGAGTGCAGGTGACTGGTCAGCCGCATATCGTGAACACGTACAGAAATAGCCGTGACAGCCTCGCGCAAGGCTGGAAGGTCATCCTCCACGATACGCCACACGATGTTGGAATCAACACGCCAGTACTCATGACGGATCAGATTGCCGATTGCACGCACATCAGACCAGCGAATGTTGACTTGCGTTGCCAACATCTCATCGGAAAGATGGCGCACGGCTTCGGAGATAATCTCGAGCGTTCGCTCGATACCGCGTTGCCTAAATACATCCTTGGCGAACATTGCCGTACTCAGTCCAGAGATAGCGCCCTGTGCGAGATCAATCGACTCCAGTATCTCCTCAAGAACAATATCGTAACGACGCGACATCAGAAAACGCGCACAGCTTCCTGCTCGATCCTGGCCCTAAGCTTGGGGTGGAGGCTATCGCGCGTCATCACGTCCACTTTGCGGCCGATCTCTTCGTTCAAAATGCGATGCACCCCGGCAAGATCAAGCAGCGAGAACTTAGCCCCAGGTTTGATATCAACAAAGATATCGAGGTCGCTGTCAGATCGCGCCTCATTCCGGGCGGTCGAGCCAAACAGAAAGGCCGCCGAAATACCACGCGCCCGCAACACATCGGCATGAGCGGCTATTTCAGAGATTGCAACTTCCCTATCCATCCTTTCTTTCTACCAGACTTTGACAGGTTTGGAAACGGAAGGAACGATGAAGATGCACCGGGGCTTGACCGTCGACGATCTCCTGCCCACACATTATCTGGCCAGTTAGGAAATGCCTCTTTCAGGCAACCTTCCGCAGTTTCAACACATGGATATTGTCTTCGTTCCGGCGCGCCTGATCAAGCTCATATCTGGTTTGCATGCGCAAAAGCGTATCAGCTTTCACGCCAAAGGCTTTCTCAAAACGAATGGCCATGTCAGCTGACAAACTGGCATTGCCGTTGAGCAGATTGCTTAGCGCCTGCCGGGAAACGCCGAAATGATCAGCAAGCGCCTTGATACTGATTGCCGCTGGATCAACGATCTCTGTTTTAAGCCAGTCACCAACATGAACAGTCAGGGAAGAGTGCATTTCAAGTGCCATGATAATCCTCCAGGTCCATATCAACAAGAGAGCCCTCTTCATTGAGGCCAAACGTCAGTCGCCAGTTTTTTGTCACTGTCATAGACCAGGTTCCCTTGCGTGGGCCGGTCAGCTGATGCAGCCCATAGTTCGGTGGCACAGCAAGTTCTTCCAGACTGCCCGCTGCATCAATAAAAACCAGCATCTTCCGCAGTCTGTCCGTATCCCCAACCAGACCTTTGGCACTTCCTGTCTCAAAAAAGCGGCGAAGCCCTTTGTGACTGATGCTCTCAATTTCCATTGCTGGACAATACTAAACAATGAAAAATGCGTCAAGCGTCACGTTGCGCTTGACGCGCCTCAAGCCCTGAGACCCGGCGCTTCCTGTCCTGTGCGGGCGACATACTCCGTGTAACCTCCACCGTAAGCCTGCACCCCGTCGGGCGTCACTTCCAGCAAACGGTTGGATAATGCTGCCAGAAACCGCCTGTCATGCGAAACAAAAAGCATGGTCCCTTCATATTGCGACAGTGCAGTAATCAGCATTTCCTTGGTCGCCATATCAAGGTGGTTGGTGGGCTCATCGAGCACCAAAAAATTGGGCGGATCATAGAGCATCTGCGCCATCACGAGTCGTGCCTTTTCACCGCCTGACAACACACGGCAACGCTTCTCTACATCGTCGCCCGAGAAGCCGAAGCATCCGGCGAGTGCGCGCAATGATCCCTGCCCTGCCTGCGGAAAGCTGTCCTCCAGCCATTCGAAAATAGTCCGGTCTCCGTCCAGCAATTCCATCGCATGCTGCGCGAAATATCCCATCTTGACGCTGCTGCCGATGGCGACATTGCCGTCATCCGGCTTGGTTGCTCCAGCGATCAGTTTGAGCAGCGTGGATTTTCCAGCCCCGTTCACGCCCATCACGCACCAGCGCTCCTTGCGGCGAATCTGGAAATCCAATCCGTCGTAAATCGTGCGGGAGCCGTAGCGCTTGTGAACATTCTTCAGGCTGGCGACATCCTCACCCGAACGGGGGGCAGGCAGAAAATCAAAAGCCACCGTCTGGCGTCGCTTGGGCGGTTCCACCCGGTCGATCTTGTCGAGCTTTTTCACACGGCTCTGCACCTGTGCGGCGTGGGAGGCGCGCGCCTTGAAGCGTTCGATAAAGCTGATCTCTTTGGCAAGCATCGCCTGCTGGCGCTCGAACTGCGCCTGCTGCTGTTTTTCGCTCAAGGCCCGTTGTTGTTCATAGTAGGCATAGTCGCCGGAATAACTGGTGAGCGATCCGCCATCAATCTCGACAATCTTGGTGACAATACGGTTCATGAACTCGCGGTCATGCGAGGTCATCATCAGCGCGCCGTCAAAATTCTTGAGGAAGTTCTCGAGCCAGATCAGGCTTTCCAGATCAAGGTGGTTGCTCGGCTCATCGAGCAGCATCACATCCGGCCGCATCAGCAGGATACGCGCCAGCGCCACGCGCATTTTCCACCCGCCAGAAAGCTTGCCGACATCCCCTTCCATCATCTCCTGACTGAAGCTGAGGCCCGAGAGCACCTCGCGGGCGCGGCCATCCAAAGCATAGCCGTCCAGCTCCTCGAACTGCGCCTGCACTTCGCCGTAGCGGGTGATCAACTGCTCCATCTCGTCCGCACGGGCGGGATCACCCATGGCCGCTTCAAGCGAGGCAAGCTCTGCACCCACCACGCTCACTGGCCCTGCCCCGTCCATGACTTCGGCCACAGCAGAGCGACCCGCCATATCACCGACATCCTGGCTGAAGTAACCGATGGTCACGCCGCGGTCGACAGACACCTGCCCTTCGTCGGGCAGTTCCTGTCCCGTGATCAGGCGAAAAAGCGTTGTCTTACCAGCCCCATTGGGGCCAACAAGACCAATCTTCTCGCCCTTCTGGAGCGCAGCCGAAGCCTCGATGAACACGATCTGGTGGCCATTCTGCTTGCTGATGTTTTCAAGGCGTATCATGGGATGTCCGGCAAAAAGAGATGCCCTGCCCTAGGGCAATCCGGGGCTCAGCGAAAGCGGATTCCGCGGGGTTTTCTTCCCTGCCCCCCGCAGGCGAGGAGGGGAGAAGCGCCCCCTACCCTCCCCGTTTCACACGCATCCGCTGGCCGATCAGCGCCATCAGCACGGGGCCGAGCGCGAAGGCCCCTTCCCGCGCCTTGTCGGTCAGGGATCGCAGATAACCGCCGGCGGATTTGATCGCTGGGGAACCGTTCACAGTCGCCACAGGGTTTGCACTGCCTTCAACGAGCGTCATGCGCATTTCGGATGAGTGTTCCGAACGCTGCAGGATCGTTGCCAGCACGATATGCGCCTCAACCGTGCCAAAGGTCTGGAGTGCGGCCTCCCAGGCATCCGGACTGATACCCAGCATCGGGCGAATGGTGCGCATGGTTTCAATAAACGCCGGCCAGGTGCGCACGGGTCCCCCCGTAAAGCGATAGTCGTTCACATCCGGGCAGGCTTCCAGCACCATACCGAGAGGGTACGATTTTGTCTCGATCTCGGGTGGAGCCTCTGTTGTCTCCTCAGAAGCCTCGGTTTCGCCCCCTTGCTTATTGGAAGCAGGTTCAAGATCTGTGTGAGATTCAGTTTTTGAATTAGATTGGTGCCGGTAATTGAAGCCGTCATTGCCGGTATATTCTGAAACATCAACGCATGATTCCAGTGCCTTGCTGACTTCCGCGTGAAGTGTCGACAGGCTGGCCTCAAGTGTGATGAGCTCAGCGTGCTCCCTGATCCGGCGCAGTGGCGTCAGGAGCTGCATGAAAGCGACCCTGTGCGCTTCCCAATCGCCCTCCAGGCTCTCGTCGAGACCAAGGGTGATGAGCTTGGTGATATCGCGCCGGTGCAGCGAAATCCGCTCTTTCAGCACGGATGTGGCACGCCGCTCGCGTTTCAGCTCCTCAGCCATGGCTTCAAAGCTGGCAGCGCGCGTGATGAGCGGAATGAGATCAAAACCAAAGGCATCGGAAAACCGCTCCGCACCTGATGCATCCTTGCGGGCGTAGCGCTTACCGTTGGGGCTGTCGCGGCGGATGATCAGGCCGGCCACCACCAGTTGCGCCAGATGGTTGCGCAGCGTCTTCTCGGCCATGCCATGGGCGCGCAGACAAAGCTGGCGATTGGAGGGAAACACCACGAGATCGCAGGAGGGGCTGGCCTCCTCCTCTGAAGCCTGCTTGGGCAAGGTCAGCGCCGTTTCCGGATGGAATGACAGCAGTGCATTGAGCACGCTGAGAGAGCGATCCGAAACGCCCAGACGCGCGCGAATGTCCGTAAGTGTCCGGAACAATTGCCATTTGTTGACCGCGGCCGGTGCATTTGAGCCCGGCTTTCCGGCATCATTGAGCGCCTGCTGGACCTGCAACTGCGTTGCAATTTGGCCAAGCGAAACTGCCCGCCGCCCAAAGGGCGTCGTTGAAGCGTGTGTTTGCATATCTCATGTCATCAGACAAAAGAAATTGGCTCGTCAAAGCGACGCCGACTCTTGACAGTGATTCGCGGAAGTGGGATTCTGAGTTTGCTTAGAACAGAGAAGGGCTTCCGGACGGAGACGTTTGGGGGCCTTTTTCTTTTGGGATCGATGCTCCTCTCGTTGTCAGTGCTTCTTCTGGCGGCCACCCGAACGATCCGGGTCTTCTTCCGTCAGAAATGTCGTGTAGAGATCAGGCAAGGCGCGGATGAGATAATCCGCGAAAGCCTGATCCTGTATTCGGTCGATCACCAGGCTGGTCTTGCGGTCGGTTTCCTGCACCGTCACGAGAACGCCGCCATCCGGCCGTTTGATGGATGTGCGCATCGGCGCACGCAGGGATTTGTCCGCATGCGAGCGCAGCGCAGCATCCAGCACGCGGGTGAAGCGGATGTCAGTTTCGAGGTTCGCAAAATCAGCCTCGGCGATGCGCTTCTCACAGCGCTGCAGCGCGGCCTTGCCCTGCAAAAGCTCAGCAAGCTGCAGCCAGCGCCGCCTGCCCGCTTTGGGAGCCGGGCCAATGGCGCGCACCATAGCCTGCGGCAGATTACGGACAGCGGCAAGCAGCTTGGAAAGCTCAGTCTTGTCGGTTGAAAGTGCCGCCATGATCGTGGTGCGGTCAAAGCCCCGCTCTTCCAGAGCCAGTGCAAAAAGCGCCTTTTCAATGAAGGACAAGTCAACCCGGTTGGCGTTCTCAAGGCCCTGAGCGATGACGAGCTGCGCATCGGAAAGAGTGCGCACCATCGCCCGCACCGGCAAGCCCAGCGCTGCGCAGGCCCGCAGGCGACGATGGCCGTAAGCCACCTGATAATACCCCGCCCTGCCCTCAATGGGGCGCACCAGAATAGGCACTTCCTGGCCGTGTTCGGCAATGGATTGCTTCAGTTCTTCAAGCGCAGCATCTCCGTGATCAGCGAAGCGATCCGCCGCAAAGGAGCTTTCGACAAGCGCGGTCGAGAGCTCGACCACAGACCCTCCGGCAGCAACCGCTTCTTCCAGAGATTTGCGCTCAAGCTCCAGTTTGTCGAGGGTCAGGCCCATGGTCCGCACAGGCCCGGCAGCAACGCGGGCGGGCGTCTCTGAGGCCGTTGCAGGCACAGAGTTGGCCGCGGCCAACTGTTCGGCAATCATGGAGCTGATGATGTTGCGACGGCTCATGCAGATCTCCCCAAGACTGGCCTCCCCCAGACACGGTGCAGCAGGCCCTCGATCTCGCCATTGACGGCATCAAGCGATTCAATCGCGCGGTCATAGGTGGCACGCCCGACAGCACCGCGTTCGAGTTCATAGAGCGTCTGCTTCGTCAGCCCAGCATCGGCAATCGCGGTGGATTTCCACACGGTTGCAGCCAGCACATCCTCGTTGAACAAGCCGCGCAGCAGCGCTACTACTTGCGACTGCGGCCCATCGTGCGGTTCGTGGCGGGTGACGACATAGCGCACGAAATCGTGGTTGAGATCACCGCCCGCCTTGCGCACCACAGACATGAGGTCTGCTGCCATCAGCAGGAACTGGCTCATCGATGCGACATCCACCATCTGCGGATGAATGGTCACCAGCAGAGAGGTGGCAGCACAAACAGCACCAAGGGTGAGATAGCCCAGCTGCGGCGGGCAATCGATCAGCACGACGTCATAGTCTGCCTCAACCTCGGCAATGGCGCGTCCGAGCCGCTGAAAGAACAGACCACCGGTGTCGCGCTTGCCGGCGATCAGCGCCTGTGGCGTCTCATGCTCGAATTCCATCAGTTCCAGATTGCCTGGCACGAGATCAAGCCCGTGAAAATAGGTCTGGCGAATGCAGGCTTTCAGCGATCGCTTGGCGTCGTCATAGCGCACGGCACCGTAAGCAGTGTCATTCTCCTGCACCTCGAACTCGGGCTGAATGCCCAGCATCGATGTCAGCGAGGCCTGTGGATCAAGATCGATGGCGAGCACGCGGTAGCCACGCAGCGCAAGATACTGCGCGAGATAAATCGTCGTCGTTGTCTTGGCAGAACCACCCTTGAAATTGGTGCAGGCAATGGTCTGCAACCGCTCACCGGCACGGCGGTGCGGAAGAATGCTCAGCGCCTCGCGCAGCTTGGCAGACGAGATATGGCGGCGCAGTTCCATGACCTGTGCCAGCGTGTAGGCACGGCGGCCGCTGGCCACCACCAATGGCTCAGGGCCAATGCCATCGATGGAGAGCTGGCGCAGATAACCATCCGAAACGCCAATGAGTTTGGCGGCTTCGCCCGATGAAAAGGAGCGGAGTTGCTTCTTGCTGTCAGGCGCAAACAATCGGTTGTTCAAACCCTGCATCTGCTGCGACAAAAGACGCGCATGGGCGAGGATTCGCTCATCCAAGTGCATACTGCCTGCAAGGGGTATGGTTTGTGTTGGCACGCTTTGTTCCTGCAATACGGTTACGGCAACAGAAACGTCCACAACCCGTATCAGAAGAACCACGAAATCCGAGTCGTACCAAGCAGTTTATAGTTAACGCGCGTTAACGCATGTGGCCACAAAAGCATGCGGCGAAAGTTGGCCGCGGCCAACTTTCCTTCCATGCGAGCGCAATTCCGGTTACGCACCAATCTCTTTCAGATATCGCTCCGCACCTGCATGCAGCGGCGCTGTTGCCAGCGCGCGCTGATTCTGCACCACCATCGCTTCCATGTTGCGGTGAACAGCCACCAGATCCTTCTTCGCCTCGAACATGAGTTTGACGATCCGGTGGGCGAGCTCGGCATCAAAGCTCTCAGGCACGACAATCAGATCGTAGATATCAACGGAGGACACCACCCGCTCGTGGTTGGGATAAACACCTGCAGGCACTGATCCGCGCGAGAAGATGTTGCCAAACTTCTGGTTCATGCGGTCTACAGCATCACCATGATCGATCAGCCGCATGCGGATGCCAGGCGTGGCTGCAAGATCCGTAATCGATGCCACAGGCATGGCCGCACCAAAGATGAAGGCGTCGATCTTGCCATCTTTCAACGCATTGACGGATTCCGCCGCCGACAGTCTTTCGCGCTTGATCCCGGTATAGCGGTTGATGCCATAGGCTTCCAGAATGCGGAAAGCGATGACCTCCGTGCCGCTGCCCGGTGCGCCTGTGGAGACGCGCTTGCCGCGCAACTGCTCCATGGTTTCAATGCCCTTACCCTCCAGCGTCACCACATGCATGCGGTTGGGGAAGAGAGCGACAAGCGTGCGCAGCGGCACAGGCTTGCCGGCGAAACGGTCCTGACCCGTCAGCGCGTCCTGCACAATGCCGGCATTGGCAAAACCAATCTCAACGCTGTTGCTGGAGAGAAGGCGGATGTTGTCCACACCGCCCCCGGTCACTTCCGCTGTGGCCTCGACGCCTGTTATGTTTTTCGAGATCAGATTGGCGATGCCGCCGCCGATGGGATAATAGGCCCCGCCGGTTCCACCTGTGGCAATGCTGATGCGGCGTTTCGGCTGGGCCAAAAGCGACTGACTTGAGAGCGTGCTGGCGGCCAGTGTGAGAGATGCCAGTGTCTGGCGGCGTGTCAGGATGGTCATGTCTGTGTTCTCCCCTTGGATTGGTGGTTTCGTTTGAAAAGCTGGATGGTGAGCGCCAGCAGCATGAGCGCTGCGCCAGTGAGCTTGGGCATTGAAGCCGGATAGATCAGGAGCAAGCCACCAAGGCCGAACAGCACACGCTCGACAAAACCTGCTGGCAGGAAGCAGCAGCCTTGAGCGGCAAAGGCGAGGCCCGACAGTCCGATCATGGCCGTGATGCCCATGAGCAGGATGTTGCTCCATTCGCCTTGCAGCAGCAGGCCTGCGCCAGCTGGCTCGACAACGAAAGCGAGGGGAACCACAAAGGCCGGAAGGGTGTAGGCCCAGCTCCGGAGTGTTGCCTTCATCGGATCAGCGCCGGTGATGGCCGCCGCCGCAAAGGGGGAGAGCGCTGTGGGAGGCGAAACCTCCGACAACACGGCGTAGTAGAAGATGAACATGTGTGCAGCGTAATCGGGCACGCCAAGCTTGATCATCGCAGGCGCAATGATGACGGCGCAGATGATGTAGCTGGCGGTTACAGGCACTGCGAGGCCGACAACCCAGACAATCAGACCGGAGTAAAGCGCTGTCAGAAGCAGGCTGCCGCCCGCCAGCGCAATAACAATGGACGAGAATTTCAGGCCAAGGCCGGTCAAAGTCACAACACCGACAATGATGCCAGCAACAGCACAGGTGGCTGCCACATTGATCATCTGCAGCGAGCCATCAGACAGCGCCCGCGTGATGCCGGATGGCCCCATGGCGTTGTCGCGGTCGAGCCAGCTGACCGCAATCGCCAGCAGCATGGTATAGACAACCGCCAGCGCAGGGGAGAAGCCCAGCACCATAAACCCGACAATGGCCACCAATGATACGAGGTGAAAGCTCTTTGACAGCAGCGCCCGCAACGGCTGGCGCGGCGGGGCATCCACCGGCTTCAGGCCCTGCGCATCAAGCTCCACCATCAGGAACAATGCTCCGTAGTAAAGCACAGTCGGAATGACGGCCATGGCGATGACCTGCAGATACGAGATCTTCAAAAACTCCGCGATGAGGAAGGCGGCAGCCCCCAGAACGGGCGGGGACAGGATGGCCCCCAAGCCACCTGCGGCCAGCAACCCGGCGGCTTTGGCGGGATCGTATCCCGCCTGCTTCATCATCGGCCAGGCGACAGTGCCCATGGTGACGGTGGTGGCAACACCGGAGCCTGAAGGCCCGCCAAGAAGGAAGGACGACATGACAACCGTGCGCCCGACACCGGAACGCTTGCCGCCGGTCAGCGAAAAGGAGAGATCAAGAAAATACTTTCCAGCGCCCGAAACCTGCAGGATCGCGCCGTAGATCGTGAACAGGATGATGAGCGTTGCCGCCACATCCACCGCCGAGCCGAACACGCCTTCGAGCGTCATGTACATATGGCCGACAATGCGGGCGAGATCATAGCCGCGATGGGTCCACGGCGAGGGGAGCAACGGGCCATAGATGGCATAAAGCAGAAAGCCGATGGTAAGCACCGGCATGATCCAGCCGGTTGTGCGCCGCGCGGCTTCCAGAATCAGCAGAAGGAAAACCGTGCCTGCCACGAGATCGAGCAGGGTAGGGGCGGTGTTGCGGTCGTTGAAATCATCCCCACCCAGAATCGGATAGGCGATGACAGCTACAGACGCGAGCAGGAGCAGGATATCCGGCCAGCCCACACGCCCGCGCCAGCTCTTCAGCATGGGGAACATCAGGAAGGCGCAGACCAGCATGAAGCCAACATGCAATGGCCGGAGAGTCTGTGTCGGCACAATGCCGACAGCCACATAGAGATGAAACAATGACATGCTGACGAGAAGAACCGTTGCCAGAATCGCCATACGGCCCTTGAAACGATGGGCTGCCCCTTCCTCCTCCTCGATATAAGCCTCGATTTTGGCTTTTGTATCTTCTGTGAGGACGATCGGCTCCAGAGCAGCAGGATCAGAACGCATGGGAGAACTCCGGATTGGCTGAAGTGCGTGCAGATTTTCTGCGTGAGGACCGCTTCAGCACACGGCCCGCCGGGGCGTGCCTTGCAACGCCATCAATCAGCACAGACACGCCATTGACGAGCACATGCGAGATGCCCTTTGAGGCCTGCACAGGGACTGAGTAGGTCGCGGCATCTGCGATGGTCTGGGGATCAAACACCACGATATCAGCCATGGCTCCGGCCCGGATGATGCCGCGATCTCTCAGTGCAAAGACATTGGCTGGAAGGCCAGTCATCCGGTGCACAGCCTGCTCCAGGGTCAGCACACGTTCCTCGCGGACGTAGCGCCCCAGCACGCGCGGGAATGTGCCCCAGAGACGGGGATGCGGATGGCGGTGCGCAGGCACACCGTCCGAACCAATCATGCAGCAGGGATGCGCCATGACCCGGCGCAGATCATTCTCATCCATGTTGAAGTAGACGCCACCACCGGGGATCAGACGCTGTACCGCCGCATCCCGGTCACACAGCCATTCCGCTGCAATCTCATCAAGATCGCGCCCTGCTGCATCGGGGTATTGATCCGACCAGGCGACAATCACCCGCTCGGCGTTCTTCACGCGGTCGAGAGTCAGCACCGTGGAACTGGCGGTATAGGGGTAGACGTCCATGGCGACAGCCTGATGGCTGCGCGCCTTGTCGATGGTGGCAAGTGTGATCTTTGTCCGGCCCCAGTTGCGCCGGAAGAGGCACTTGTGGTGCGAGATGATGACAGGACAATCAGCCCGTCTGCCGATGTCGAGCGCTTCATAAAGCGCATCCTCGACGCGGTCGCCCTCATCGCGCATATGCGTGACATAAAGCCCGTCGAACCGGGCCATTTCTGCCGCCAGTTCCACCACCTCTTCAGTCGGCGCATCGCGCCCGGCCTCATAGGCAAGCCCGGAACTCAGGCCGAAGGTACCTGCCTGCATCGCCTCGCGAAGGGCCGCTTTCATCACCCGCATTTCGGCAGGCGTTGCTGCGCGGTCGAACGCCGTCATTGCCAACGCGCGCAAGCTGGCATGCCCCACCAGGGCGGCGACATTCACGGATGGTGGGGCTTTCTGCAGCTGCGCGAAGTAAGACGCCAAAGTGGGAAAGGCATAGACATCCCGCGCACCGAGAAGTCCAAAGGGCTCCGGCCACAGTTGCTGCGACAGGGGCGGCGACGGTGCAAGGCTCAGGCCGCAAAGGCCGGTGACAACGGTCGTCACACCCTGTGTCACCTTGGCAGCCATGGCAGGATCATCCACAAGCGCCCGGTCATCGTGGGTGTGGATATCAATGAACCCGGGAGCCACCACGAGGCCCGTTGCATTGATGGTGCGCCTGGCTCGCCAGTCTTGCAGCGAACCAACCGCAACAATCCGGTCTGCCGTGACAGCGACATCCGCGTGGAACCTCGCCTGACCTGTGCCATCGACCACAGTCCCGCCCTGAATCAGGAGATCGCAGGTTTCAGGGGAGGGGGCAGCGGCAGCAGTCATCCTGATGGGATGAACCTGGATAACTCATTTGTGAAATTGAAAGGAATGCTATATTAATCGGTTATGCCGATAGATATATCCCTACGTCATTTACGCAACTTCATGGCCGTTGCCGAACATGGCAGCTTCACACGGGCCGCCCATGCGCTTGGCCGCACACAGCCGACTGTTACAGAAACGGTGCGCGAACTGGAACAGGCATTGGGTGTGCAACTGATGCAACGCACCACGCGGCGGGTGGATGTGACAGACGAGGGCAGGGCCTTTGTCGAGATGGCACACCGGGTGCTGCGGGACTTTGACGGCATTGTCACAGATATGAGGGGCCTCGGCAATCTGGAGCGCGGGCGGGTGCGGATTGTGGCGGCTCCTTCGGTAGCCACATTGATCCTACCAACCGCTCTCGGCCATTTTGCGGCGCAATATCCCGGTGTGCGTGTTGCGCTGGCAGACGTCACTTCGCGCGAGGCAGAACGGCAACTGCTGGCGGGGCAGGCAGATTTCGCCTTCACCTCGCGCTGGTCACAGGACAAGACTCTTGCCTTCGAGCCGTTGCTCACAGATCTCTTTGGCGTCGTCATGCCGCACAATCATCTATTGGCTGCATCCTCCTCGCCATTGGATTGGGCAGCACTTGCGAGCGAGCGTTGCATCGGCCTGACAGACGCCACCGGCATTCGCGCTATCATCCGTGAGGAGACAGGCTTGCCACAGTCGGTCATTAACCCATTCTATGAAGCGGCCACGACCACCAGCCTGGATATGATGGTGCAGCAGGGCCTTGGGATAGCGGTTTTGCCGGCTCTCGCCGCCGCCCGTGCGCCGCTTTCAGCCTTGAGTTTTCGCCCTCTCGCCAACCCTGCAGCCAGCCGCGCGCTCGGCATTCTGACACGCGCCGATCAGACGCTATCGATCGCGGCTCAGCACTTGACCGGGCTGATACGGCGGGCGTTGCCTGAACTCGATTTGCCAAGCCACGTCGTGCGAAAGCCCTGATTTTCAGGCGGCAGCTTTTTTCTGACAGCGACTCGACAAAATGAGAATGAACGGTTATTCTCATTGAGAATGATCGTTCATTCTCATTCTTGATAGATTCCATGACTCTTGCTGAACATACAGCGCCGCCCGCTGTCGCAACACCGCCAGATCGCAAAAACCGCATCCTCGATGCGGCAGAGCGTTGCTTTGTGCAGACGGGGTTTCACAAGACCACCATGCAGGATGTGGCAGCTGAATGCAGCATGAGCCCGGGCAATCTCTACCGCTATTTCCCTTCCAAGGACGCTATCGTGGCTGGTCTTGCAGAGCGCGACAGGGTTCGATTCAATGGTGATTTCGTGCATCTTGAAACGGCACCCGATCCCTTGCAGGCGTTCATTGTGCTGGGACGGCATCACCTTGTGGATGAGCCACGCTCCAAAGCGATCATGATGATGGAAATCTGGGCGGAAGCCTCGCGCAATCCCAGAATTGCCGCAATCTGTGCAAACATGGATTTGTCCATTGTTGACTGCATGACCAAGTTTATCGCGCAGTGGCGCGCAACTGAAAATGCAACGGGCATTGGTACGCCCCAGGAAGTGGCACAACTGATCATCGCGCTCAGCGACGGCCTGTTCCGCCGCCGTGCCACTGACCCTTCTTTCGATCCCGCCAGTGCTTTCGGGCTGGCCCTGCCTGTTATTTTTACCATGGTGGGCGTTGCGCCTGCTGATCTCTCCAAGGTGCTTTCATGATCCGTCCATTCGCCACAGCCATCGTTCTTTCGTTTGCGAGCATCACAGCAGTCGTTGCCGCTGAAGCTTCAAAAACAACGGAAGCAAAAGCACCGTCCGTCACCGTGTCTGAAATCGCCCGTGCCATGATGATCGACAGCGTCATCGTCACCGGCACATTGATGCCACGGGAGGAAATTCTGGTTGCAGCCCAGATCGAGGGCTATGCCATCCAGGATATTCTGGTTGAGGAGGGCGACAAGGTGAAGGCCGGGCAGGTTCTGGCGCGCCTCTCACGTGAAACCATTGATGCGTCGCTTGCCCAGAACAAAGCCCAGATTGCCCGCGCCGATGCCAGCATCGCTTCGGCCCGCACTGCCATCACCGAGGCTGAAGCTGCCCGTGTGCAGGCTCAGTCCTCTTTCCAGCGCACGCAGACATTGCGCAGCGAGGGTATTGCCTCGGCTGAAACCTTTGATCTCAGGCAGGCCAGCGCACGCCAGACAACCGCCCGCCTCGCCGGCGCGCAGGAGCAGCTGCGATTAGCGGAAGCAGACAAGGCTTTGGCAGAAGCCCAACGCGGCGAGATGATGATCCGCTCGGACCGGACAGAAATTAAGGCACCGGCTGACGGCATTGTCAGCAGGCGCTCGGCCCGCATTGGGGCCATTGCCGCCGGAGCAGGGGAGCCATTGTTCCGGCTGATCAAGGATGGTGCGATCGAGCTGGAAGCCGATCTTTCGGAAACAACCCTGGCACGCATCCAGCAGGGCCAGAAGGCGACGGTTCGCCCGGCAGGATACACTACGGATCTGACCGCTACCGTGCGATTGATCTCGGCTGAAATCACCAAGACATCCCGTCTGGGCCGTGTGCGTCTGGCTCTCGACAAACCGGAAGGTTTGATCATCGGCAGCTTCGCGCGGGGCACCATCGAAATCGCGCGTCGTGATGCCGTGGTTGCACCGCTTTCATCCGTGCTTTTCACCGATGATGGTGCGCGTGTGCAGGTGGTCAAGGATGGTGCTGTTGTGACACGTCCCATCGTGGCTGGCATTCGCGCTGGTGGCCGCATTGAAGCCAAGTCCGGCCTTGAGCCCGGCGATGTTGTTGTCACGATTTCAGGCACATTCCTGCGCAACGGCGACCGGGTGACTCCGGTCAAGGCCCAGTAACGGACAGGACGAGGAGCCGACCATGGCCGTCAATATCTCCGCCTATTCCATCCGCAAGCCGATCCCGTCGATCCTGCTGTTTATCGTGCTTTGCCTGCTTGGCTGGATGAGCTTCATGCAATTGCCGGTCACGCGCTTTCCCAACATCGACGTGCCGGTGATTTCTGTCACCGTGACACAATCGGGTGCAGCTCCCGCCGAACTTGAAACACAGGTGACCAAGCGCATCGAGGATGCTGTCTCGGGCATCACCGGCGTCAAGCGTCTCATATCGACCATGAACGACGGGCGTTCCACAACGGTTGTGGAATTCCAGCTTGAGGTCAATGTCGAGAAGGCCCTGAACGATGTGAAGGACTCGGTTTCGAAAGTGAGAGCCGAGCTTCCCCGCACTGTGGATGAACCCATCATCGAAAAAATCGATGTCGAGGGACAGGCAATTCTCACCTATGCCGTGGCTTCTCCCGGCCTTACGCTGGAGCAACTGTCCTGGCATGTGGATGACGTGGTGAAGCGCCAGTTGCAGGGTGCGAAGGGCGTTGGCCGTGTGACCCGTATCGGTGGTGTCGAGCGCGAAATCCGCATCACGCTGGAACCAGACAGGTTGAGTGCACTTGGCATTACAGCCGCTGATGTCAACCGTCAGCTGCGGGCCACCAACGTCGATCTCGCCGGTGGGCGTGGCGAGGTGGGCGGGCAGGAACAAACCATCCGTACGCTTGGTGGTGCCCGCACAATAGAAGATCTTTCCAACACCAAGATTGTGCTTTCCGGTGGCCGTGAAGTGCGTTTGGGAGAGCTTGGTGACGTCAAAGATGTCTATGAGGAACCCCGGACATTTGCGCGCCTCAACGGCGAGACACCGGTTGTCTCTGCTGCTGTGTACCGTGCCAAGGGCGCATCTGACTACGATGTAAAGAACGTTGTGCTGAAGAAGCTTGAGGTTCTGAAGAAAGAGAATCCGGACATCACCTACACGCCGATCGATGACTCTGTTCAATACACCTACGGCAACTATCGCTCTGCCATGACGACGCTGATTGAAGGCGCTTTGCTGGCTGTGGTTGTGGTCTTCATCTTTCTGAAAAACTGGCGTGCAACGCTTATCTCTTGTGTGGCCCTGCCTTTGTCCATCATTCCAACTTTCTGGGTGATGGACATGATGGGCTTCTCGCTGAACCTTGTCAGCCTTCTCGCGATCACACTGGTGACCGGTATTCTGGTCGATGATGCCATTGTCGAGATCGAAAACATCGTGCGCCACATGCGCATGGGCAAGTCTCCCTACAAGGCTTCGATGGAAGCAGCGGATGAAATCGGTCTGGCGGTTATTGCTATCACCCTCACCATCGTCGCGATCTTTGCGCCGGTGTCCTTCATGGGCGGTGTGGCTGGCCAGTACTTCAAGCAATTCGGGCTTGTGGTGGCTGTCGCGGTGCTGTTTTCGCTGCTGGTGGCGCGTCTCATCACGCCTATGATGGCCGCCTATCTGATGAAGCCGATCAAACACGAGGAGGCGAAAGACGGCTGGATCATGCGTGGCTACACGCGGTTTCTGGCGGGCACACTGCGCTTCCGCTGGCTGACGTTGCTGGCGGGTATCGGCGTGTTCGCCGTGTCGATCTGGAGCACGAGCCTTTTGCCAACCGGGTTCATTCCGCCAGAGGATTCCGCCCGTACCGTGCTGGCGCTGGAACTGCCACCGGGCGTAACGCTGGAAACCCAGCGTCAGAAAACCGATGAGGCCGTGCGCCGCATCCGCGAAATTCCGGAAGTGACGCAGGTGCTGATCGTTGGCGGTTCATCACCAACTGGACAGCGTGAAGTGCGCAAGGCGGCGGCCTATGTGAAACTGACGCCGAAGACCGAGCGCAAGAAAAAGCAGCGCCAGCTTGAAGCCGAGATCGCCGCCAAGGTGGCCCTGGTGCCTGACATGCGTGCCTGGTACATCAACGACCGTGGCGAGCGTGAGCTTTCTGTCACACTGGTAGGTACGGATCCTGCCGGCCTGCAAAAGGCTGTTGCTGAAATTGAAGGTGCGCTGCGGCGTGATCCGCAGTTCCGCAACGTGGCCGCCATTGCCGGTGTGGAACGTCCTGAAATCATCGTGCGCCCGCGTGATGAGGAAGCCGCACGCTTCGGCATCAGCACCGATGCTATATCGGAAGCCGTTCGTGTTGCCACCATCGGTGATGTGGGACCAGCGCTCGCCAAGTTCAATGCAGGCGACCGCCTGATCCCGATCCGCGTGCAGGTTGATGAGGATGCGCGCAACGATCTGCGTTACGTGGAAAGCATGATGCTGACCACGCCGACAGGCACATCTGTGCCCCTTTCTGCGGTGGCTGATGTCAGCTTCGGGCAGGGCGTTTCGTCCATCGAGCGCTACAACCGCGTGCGCAATGTCAAGATCGGCATGGACCTAGTGGGCATCACGACAGGGCAGGGGCTTGATATCATCATGGCCCTGCCAATCATGAAAAACATGCCCAAGGGTGTGGGTCTGCTTGTCACGGGTGATGCCGAAATTCAGGGCGAAGTCTTTGCAGGCTTCATCAAGGCCATGGGTCTTGGACTGGTGATTGTGTTTGGTGTGCTGGTGCTGCTGTTTGGCAGCTTCTTCCAGCCGATCACCATCATGCTGTCGCTGCCGCTCTCGATTGGTGGCGTGATCATGGCGCTGCTGCTGACCAACAATCCGATCAGCATGCCCGTCGTCATCGGCATCCTGATGTTGCTGGGCATCGTCACCAAGAATGCCATCATGCTGGTGGACTTTGCGGTGGAAGCACAGGCGCATGGTGTGTCACGCAACGAGGCCATCATTGATGCCGGCCGCAAGCGGGCCCGCCCGATTGTCATGACCACCATCGCCATGGTGGCTGGCATGTTGCCTTCTGCGTACGGTGTGGGTGACGGTGGTGAGTTCCGTGCACCAATGGCCATCGGCGTGGTGGGCGGCCTGCTGGTTTCCACCGTTCTCAGCCTCGTCTTTGTTCCATCGTTTTATTCGATCGTGGACAGCATCGGCAACATGAGTGGCCGGTTCTTCTCCCGCTTCGTGGGACCGAAGGAAGAGGATGACGTGAAGCCGGGCATGGTGACAGCGCAAGCTGGTAAGCCGGAACTGCGACTGGCGGCGGAGTAGGGCGGAAACCCTACTTCGGCCTACATAAGATGACGGCGGCAAGCACCAGCATGCCGCCGGTGAGCTGCATGAGGTTTGGCACTTCGCCAAACACCAGCCAGCCACCCGCAACAGTCACAGCGACACCGTAGACCAGCACCACGGATGTGACCGACGCGCCCAGCGATCCGACAGCGAGTGCTGACAGCCCTTGCCCGAAGGCATGGCAGACAACGCCCATGACAGCCAACGCCAGCCAAGCCTTGCCGGAAGCGGGCCAAAGGTTTTCACCCAGCGCAACCGATGTGAGCAGGCAAAAAAGCGCGCACGATGTCGATGACACCAGCGAGACGATGCCCGTCTTGCCAAAGAAGCGCGCCCGCCGAAGCGCCAGAATGAATCCAGCGTAGCCGACAGCAGCAGCCACCGAAGCAATATCTCCCAGCAGGGCATTGCGCGGCGCAGCGCTGGCGCGGCCTGATTGCACGAGCAGAGCTGCCCCAACAATCGCCATGGCCAAAGCCAGAAACACGGCAGGCGAGGGCCGCTCGCGAAACCAGAACCAGGCGACCACCACCACAAACACCGGCGCGAGATGCACCAGAATGATGAAGCTGGTCATCGTGGTGAGTGACAGCGCGATGTTGCTGAGGACCATATCGCCGCAGAAGAAAAACCCGGCAGCGACCGCAGGCCAGACCATGCCCCAACGGTCTGCAGGCGAGGGCGTTTCAGTTTGGTTACGGCTTTCCAGCATGGCCCAGATGGCGAGAACCGGAATGGCAAAGACCATGCGCCAGAAGGCGGTGGCAGCCGGGTCCACCTCTGCAATCCGCACAAGCACGGAGGAATTGCCAATGGCGGTGGCGCCAATCACCAGCAGGATAAAGTCCCGCACCTGTCGCGGGGTTGCAGCGATCTGCGCGGCGCTGGTTGGTGCGGAATCGGGTTGTCTGATGCTTTGCATAATCACGCCGTAGATTAGCTCTCGCTATTCAGGAAGCAGATTGTTACGATAGAGCCATCATGTTTTGTGATGAGGCTTTGTGATGCGCCATCTCGATCCCTTTGCGCTTGAAATGCTGGTGACAGTGGCTGATCTCGGCCGTTTCACAGCTGCGGCTGACAAATTGGGCCGCACACAATCCGCTGTCTCCACCCGCATTGCTGATTTGGAAAAAGACTTCGGCACGCTTTTGCTGGAGCGGGGCACACGCGGCGTCACGCTCACAGCCGCAGGCGAAAAGCTTGTGGGCCATGCCCGCCGCTGGCTGCAGCAGGAGCGCGTGATGCTGAATGATATGCGCGGCGGCCCTGCCACCGGGCGCGTGCGCCTTGGTATGCCGGATGACTATGTCGATGTGTTTCTGCGGCCCATCGTGGCGCGTTTTGCCCGCGAGCATCCGCAGGTGGAAATCGAGGTGCGTTGTGATTTGTCCAAGGAGATTGAAGCGGGCTTTGCTGCTGGCAATATCGATCTCGCAGTGATCACGCGCGATCACTTGAAGCCATCAGGTGAATTGCTGCGCGCGGATGCGATGGTCTGGGTGGCCGCCAAAGGTTATCGCCCGGAGCTTGATACGCCCCTGCCGCTCGCACTGTTTTCAGAAACCTGCCGCATGCGCCCGCGCATCATAGCAGCATTGGATCAGGCGAACCGCGCCCATCGCATCGCCTATGTGTCGTCGCACACAACGGGCGTTGTCTCTGCCGTGGAAAGCGGGTTTTGTGTGACGGCGCTGTCGGAAAGCACCATTCCGCCCACCTTGAGAAAATTGGGCAGCGAGTCTGGCTTGCCAGACCTGCCCACGGCAGAAATTGCGATGCTCACACCGATCCGGCCGGATCATGCAGCGGGACAACTGGCGAGTGCTTTCCGCGAGGCCTTTGCGCCTCGATAGTTATCACTCCGCCGCCGTCAGCACCCCACGCCGAATCTGGTCCTCTTCGATGGATTCAAACAGCGCACGGAAATTGCCTTCGCCGAACCCATCATCACCCTTGCGCTGGATAAACTCGAAGAAGATTGGCCCAAGCACAGTGCCCGAGAAAATCTGCAACAGCACCTTCGACATCCGGCCTTCCTTGGTGCCGACTTCAACCGCGCCCTCACCATCAATGAGGATGCCGGTGGCGCGCATACGATCAATATTCTCGCCGTGCCCGGCAAGGCGCGCATCGACTTTTTCATAGTAGGTGGCAGGAGGCTGCGGCATGAAGGGCAGGCCGTTGGCGCGCAGGGTTTCAACCGTCGCGTAGAGATCGCGCGAGCCGCAGGCGATGTGCTGGATGCCTTCGCCTTTGTACTGGCGCAGGTATTCCTCGATCTGCGATTTGTCATCAAGGCTCTCGTTAATCGGAATGCGGATCTTGCCACAGGGCGAGGTCATGGCGCGGGAAATGAGGCCTGTCAGTTTGCCCTCGATATTGAAGAAGCGGATGTCCTTGAAGTTAAAGAGCTTGCGATACCAGTCCGCCCAATAGTCCATGCGGCCGCGAAAGACATTATGCGTGAGGTGATCGAGATAGTGCAGCGATGCCGGCTCCGGATGCGGATCACGCTCACCTGTCCAGACAAAGTCCACATCCCAGATAGAACCGGGATTGGCCGGATTGCCGGGATAGCGATCCACGAAATAAAGCAGCGATCCGCCAATGCCGACGATGGCGGGGATATTGAGTTCCATCGGGCCAACCTTGCCCTGAAACGGTTCGGCGCCCAGAGCGATGGCACGCTCATAAGCAGCCTTGGCATCCACCACGCGAAAGGCCATGGCACAGGCGCAGGGACCGTGTTCGCGGGCAAAGGTTTGGGCAAAGCTGTCCGGCTCGGCGTTCACCACATAGTTCACATCGCCCTGGCGGTACAGCGTCACGTTCTTGGAGCGGTGTTTGGCGACGGGTTGAAAACCCATGAGACGGAAAACGCGGTCCAGCTCGACGGGATCAGGATGGGCAAATTCGACAAATTCCATGCCGTCAGTCCCCATCGGGTTGGCATCAGAAATTTCAGGTGGTGCGGCATCAAAAGGAAACGGACCCATGGTGTTTCTCCCGGTAGAATTATGAATAGCCAAGAATGACACGAACGACGCACACGGTGCTTGCAAAATGGAGCTGATCAATCCAATCTGATGCACGATCTGTGCATTCTTTAGCGGAAATAGGGCCATAGAATTCCATGGACAGCTTTGATACGAAGATACTGACCTCTGTTCAGAAGAATGGCGCACAAACCAATCAGGAGCTTGGCGATAGCGTTGGCCTCTCCGCTTCACAGATTTCACGGCGCAGACAGGCGCTGGAAAACGATGGCGTCATACGGGGCTATCACGCCCAGCTTTCCGCGGAAAAACTGGGTTTTGGCATCCGCGCTTTCATCCATGTAGCGCTCGCCGCCCATTCGCCGGATAATTCGCGCCGCTTCGCTGATCTCGTCAACCGCACGCCTGCGGTGCTGGAAGCCCATGCGCTGACGGGTGAATCCGACTATCTGCTGAAGGTCGTTGTCCGCTCGCTGAAAGACCTGTCGCTGCTGGTCAACGAGGTTCTGTTGCCGCATGAAAGCGTGGACCGGGTGCGCTCCGAGATCGTGCTGGAGACGTTGAAGGAAAGTGCAGCGCTGCCGTTGTAGGGGGCAACGTACCCATCCCTCCCCCTTGCGGGGAGGGTGGCATGCGAAGCATGACGGGTGGGGGTCCTTCAATACTTTGTCTTGAACCACCCCCATCCCCGACCCTTCCCCGCAAGGGGGAAGGGAGCAAATCGCAACTTAATTCCTCACTGCAGCAATCCTTCTTGCAATCCTTCTTGCAAAACCGCCATGCGCTTGACACATAGAACCAGTAGCCGGTCAAACCGTCGCAACAGGAGAATTTTCGATGTTTGATGCAAAATCACTTCTCAATATGGTTCTGGGTGCTGCCCAGCAGGGTGGTCAGGCTGGCGGACAGGCCGGTGGTGGCCTTGGCGGCATGATCGGTCAGGTGCTTGGCGGCCTGCAGGGCAAGGTTCAAGACACTGCAGCGCAGGCTGGCCAGCAGGCGCAGGGTGCCGCTGGCGGACTGACCGGCATGCTGGGTCAGGTCATGGGCGGATTGCAGGGCAAGGCGCAGGAAGCTGGCGCTGCCGCGCAGAACATGGCGGGCGGCATGCAAGGCAACGCTGCCGATGCACTGGCGCAGGCACAGAACGCCATCCAGACCGGCAACTATGCTGGTCTTGCTGATCAGGCCAAAGCCTTGCTGCAAGGCAACGCCGGTGGCTTGCTGGCTGGCGGTCTCGCCGGTCTTGCCCTTGGCACAAAGGGTGGTCGCTCACTCCTTGGCACAGCCGCCAAGCTTGGTGGTGTCGCTCTCGTTGGCGGGCTCGCCTACAAGGCCTTCCAGAATTATCAGGCAGGCAAACCACTGACTTCTTTTGGAGAGCCAGTGGCGGCAGCCCCTCAAGGTTCGGGCTTTGCAGAAGGTGACGGGGATGATCAGGAGCGTGCGCTGCTGATGGTGCGCGCCATGATTGCTGCCGCAGCAGCTGACGGCGAGATTGACGACGCCGAGCGCGCCCGCATTGTGGGCAACCTCAAGCAGGCTGGCCTTGATGATGAAGCCTCTGGTTTCCTCGATGCCGAGTTTGCCAATCCACAGGATGCTGCAAGCCTCGTTGCCATGTCCACCAGCCCGGAAATGGCGGCACAAATCTACACAGCCGCCCGTCTGGCAGTTGATCCTGATACTGACGATGAGCAGACATTCCTGGCTGATCTTTCATCGGGCCTTGAGCTTGACGCCGAGCTTGTCGCCCACATCGATGCAGCCGCTGCTTCTGTCATGGAAAGCCAGCAGGCTTGAGTGTAAAAAGGCCCATCATTGACTGGACCTTTGTTCTTGTCGCGGCGCTGTCCATCAGCGCCGCGATCTTCGTTTATCTGAGAGATGGTCAGGCTGCTTTCACCAAAATCCTTTGGGATGACATTCTGCTGCTTCTGGCCATTCTGCCCAAGGTCGCCGCTGGCTGCCTGATCGGCGCGATGGTGCGCCTGCTCATTCCGCGAAAAGTAATCGTTGAATGGGTGGGGGAGGGGTCCGGCCTGCGCGGTCTTTTGATCGCCTCAGGTGTGGGTGCGCTCTTCCCAGGCGGGCCTTTCACCATCTTTCCACTTGCTGGCGCATTCATGCTGAGCGGTGCTGACCGGGGTGCCGCGGTTGCCTTTGTCACGGGCTGGCTGCTCCTTGGCATCAACCGCGCCATCATCTGGGAAATGCCGTTCTTTGGCACAGACTTCGTCATGCTGCGCATGGGCCTGTCGCTGATTTTTCCGGTGCTTGCAGGGTTGTTAGCCCGTTGGCTTGGCAGGGCTATCGACAACCGCTTTCCAGAAAAACCTGCAGCATGATAGTCTTTGGTTTCACAGCCCTGCTGATGGCTCTGGCCGCATGGACATGGTGGCTGGCCTGGAAGCGCAAGGACGGCACGGCTGAAACCGGCAGCCGCAATGCCTGGTCAGATTTCGTGCATCTCCTGCCCCGCCTTGCCGTTGGTGTCATCGGCTCAGGTTACATCGCCGCCGCCCTGCCGCAGGATGTGGTCACGGCCTGGCTGGGGCCGAACTCAGGAGTCAGCGGCATCTCGCTCGCGGCCCTTGCTGGTGCCTTGACACCCGGTGGTCCTGTGGTGGGCTTTGCCATCGGAGCGGCTGCGCTGAAAGCAGGTGCAGGCATGCCGCAGGTCATGGCCTTTGTCACTGGCTGGTCGCTTTACACCATCAACCGCGTGCTGGTGTGGGAGCTTCCGACGATGCCGCTGCGTTTCGTGCTGATCCGCATGGCGGTGAGCCTGCCGTTTCCATTTCTGGTGGCGGGCATTGTGGGTTGGCTGGGGTAGGCAATACGTACTGGAAGGACAGCATCCATGATTGAGGGATTGAGCCACATCACCTTCATTGTCAGTGATCTCGACAGGATGGAGACGCTGCTAACAACCGTGCTTGATGCGCAAAAGATCTACGACAGTGGCGAGAAGACATTCTCTCTTTCAAAGGAACGCTTCTTTGATGTGGGTGGCATGTGGATCGCGACCATGGAAGGCGATCCATTGCCCACCAGAACCTACAACCATGTCGCCTTCAAAATGGGCGCTGATGAATATGACGACAGGCTCAAGCGCATCAAGTCACTGGGCCTTGAGGTCCGCGAGGGTAGGGCACGCGTTGTGGGCGAAGGACATTCCATCTATTTCTACGACTACGACAACCACATGTTTGAACTTCACAGCGGCACTTTGGAAGAACGCCTGAAGCGCTATGCGGAATAAGCGTGGCACTCACCATACTTTCGGCTTTGTCGTCATCAGCCAAAAAATGACCATGAGGCCGATGAAAGCAGGCCATCCCAACAGGAACCAAAAGTGCATGGCTTTGAAATACTCCGCGCCTAAAGGCTCACCAGTTTTATGCGCCACCGCTGCCAGTTTCTGCGCCTTGATCTGTAACCAGACCACTGGAGCCCAGCAGGCAAAGGCAAGGACATAGAGCAGGTATGTCAGCAGCAGCCATGGTTCAAACAGGGAGTAGCCGCCGAGATAAACCAATGCAATGCCGCTTATGGGCTGCACCACACCGCTTGTCCCGGTGAAGATCCAGTCCGCTTTGATCACCATGCGCCCGACGCTTGCAATGATGCCGGGGTCACGCGTGAGATGGGCATTCCACAAATACCATGCTGTGCCAGCGCCAAACCCGAACAGGATCGTGCTGGAAACAATATGCAGCCATTTCACTATCCAGAAATAATCCATCAGCGCTTGTCCCCGATTGCGCCATGAACAGCAATGGCAACCAGAATGGGGATATTCTTGATCAGGGAACCCAAAGGATCGAGCCACAAGCCCGGCAGGACAAGACCAAGCACAGTCGTGTAGCCAGCCACAACGGCGAGCTGGACAGCTGTCGAGACTCGAGCACGCCGGTCCAGCAGAACAAGCGCTGCTATGCCAAGGTCAAGAAGGCCGGTGCCCATGCGAAGCGGGTCTACCCATGCTGTCGACAATCCAACGGCTGCCACAAACTCCTGTGTTTTCTCCACCCCTTGCGTGAAGCCAAGCCAGGCTGAGTACAGCCACATGAAAATGAGACTGGCTTTCAGCGCAGGAGCCAGAAAGAAAAGCCGCGCATGCCAACGGTCCTGCACCTGCGCCGGACTTTCGTTCAGGGCCTGCGTAAGCGATCTTGGGCGGAACCCTATCGCCTTTTCAAAGACAGCGCTGTCACCGGCATTGCCCGCGATCATCTGCTTAAGGCTGTTGGTGGCAATGGGGCTGTCTTTGGCGAGATCACCCACTCGTCCAAAGATACGCATGATCGCGATGGGAACAGAGAGAAAGCGTGCCTGCCCAAAGCCCAGCCAACAACGGTAATGTTGCAACAAGGCACGCAGATCCATTGTCTCCGGGCCAACAGGCTCAAGGGTATGTCCGGCAAACGTCCTGTCCTCACAGACAACGCGAACTGATCTTGCGAGATCACGGACATGGATGGGCGTGAAAACAAAGTCACCCCGACCAGCGAGTGGAATGAAAAAGGGCAGTCCAGCCATGCCGCGCATCAGCGAGGTGCCGCCATAGCTTCCTTCGCCATAAACCAGAGACGGGCGCAGGATCGTGAAACCAAGACCGGAGCTTTCAAGCGCCTTCTCGCCAGCCAGCTTGGAGCGGGCATAATCCGTATCGACATCCTCGCGCGCGCTGATGGCCGAAATCAGCACGATGCGTTGAACACCCGCTTCAAGCGCTGCAGTGTGCGTCGCCCTCGGCATCTCAACATGCACAGCATCAAGATCGGGTCCACGCAGAAGACCGGCAGCATTCACGACGATGTCGATCCCTTTGAGATGAGGCGTCCAGTGGTCTGGATGAATGGCCTTGGCGAGATCAAGAGCGATGAGTTGTGAAGTTGGTAACGCAGTTTCAACACTGCCAGCATTGCGCACGACTGCAACAACCTCATGGCCATGGGCTACAAGTTCTGCAACGATTGAGCGCCCGATAAACCCCGCTGCACCCAGAACCATAATCCGCATATCGAATCCTGTTTTGCCACCGACTTAGGTGAACCATAACCTGCAGCAACCTTCTTTGACAGGGAATGTAGCGTCGCGACTGCCGCCTGAGATAGCCGCCTTAATACTGCAAACTCCAATGATGCACTCTCGGACGTATCCTTGGAAAACAACCCTCCATCCCCTTTCATGGAATTGTCATGAAACCGTAGCGCATCCGTCACAGCCCGTCTCTACCGCCGAAACCGGATTGGGACGGGTTGTCTATGGCGGGTGTATCGGTCACGGAAGTCACGAAATCATTTGGCACGACGGCTGTGCTGAAGGGTGTTTCGGTTGACGTCAGCAAAGGCGAGTTTGTCTCGCTCGTGGGGCCTTCCGGCTGTGGCAAGACCACGCTTATGCGCATCATTGCGGGTCTGGAAACAGCCTCCAGCGGCAGCGTGATGATCGAAGGGCGGGACGTCACTGCCATCCGTGCGGCTGACCGAGATGTCGCCATGGTCTTCCAGAATTACGCGCTTTATCCGCATCTCACTGTCGCGCAGAACCTTTCTGTTCCGCTGGTCATGCGGCGTCTGACAACCATGCAGCGCATGCCATTTTTTGGCCGTTACATTGGTGATGCGGGCACCAAACTGAAGGCCATTGGTGAAGAGACAAAACGCACCTCCGAAATCCTTGGCATCAGCCATTTGATGGAGCGCAAGCCTGCGCAGCTCTCGGGCGGACAGCGCCAGCGCGTGGCTCTGGGTCGCGCGATTGTACGCCACCCCCGCGTCTTCCTCATGGATGAGCCGCTCTCCAATCTTGATGCCGCCCTGCGTGTGCAGACGCGGGCCGAGATCGTGGCCTTGCACCGGCGGGTGGGTGCAGCGACGGTCTACGTCACGCATGATCAATCCGAAGCGATGACTATGTCAGACCGTGTCGCCGTAATGATGGGCGGCGAAATCCTGCAGATTGCCTCGCCCGAAGACATCTACCTCAACCCGACGGACATCCGCGTTGCATCGTTCATTGGTTCTCCCAAAATCAATTGTTTCGCGGCTTCCGCTGATGCTGACGGTCATGTGCGTGTAGATGGTTACGACACCGGCCTTGGCTCCGCTGCCCATGGTCCTGTCACCTTCGCGGTCCGGCCGGAGGATATCAAGCCGGGATCAGAGGGCATTCCGGCGCGCATCACCCACATGGAATTTCTGGGCGATTGCGCCTTGCTGCATGCTGAAACAACGGCTGAAAAAGCGCCTGTGATCTGCCGCATTGCGCCTGACCAGAGACCACGCGCCGCTGCAGGTGAGGAGATCAGACTGAAGCCTGATCCCGGCAAGTCCTTCCTCTTTGATGCGCAGGGCAAGCGCCTGCGGACACCGCAGCACCGTCCGCAGGTTGCCTATGTCTGATGCGGCACTCAGCTTTGGCGGTTCAAAAACGCAGAGCCGTTCGCGTGCGCTGTTTGCAGAAATCTCCGCAGGCTGGCTGCTCACATTGCCGGCTATCATTGCCTATCTTCTGATGATCCTGCTGCCGCTGCTGGGCGTGCTGGCTCTGGCTTTCACGGATTATGAATTCGGGTCCAACACCTTCCGCTGGATCGGCCTTGATAACTTTGCTGACATGGCCAAGGACCGCACGTTCCTCGCCTCCATCCGCAACACGGTTCTCTACTGTCTGTTCGTTGTGCCCCTGTCGATCGGATTGGCACTGCTGCTCGCAATCCTGATTGAAGCTGGCGCGCGCGGACGTGCCTTTTTCCGCGCTGTGTTCTTCCTGCCCGTGGTGTCACTGACGGTCGCGATGGCGACCGCCTGGCAGTATCTGCTGCACCCAAGCATTGGCCCGGTGAACGCGATCCTCCGCAGTATTGCCATGGGCGCACCCAACTGGCTTGGCTCATCAGACTGGGTGCTGATCTCGCTCGCCATCATTGGTGTCTGGGATAACGTCGGCTTCAACCTTGTGCTGTTTCTGGCGGGCCTCACGACCATCCCGCGTGATCTTTATTCGGCGGCAGAAATTGATGGCGCAAAGGGTGCATGGTTGCGCTTTACGCTTGTCACCTGGCCACTGCTCGGACCCACATTGCTCTTCGTCATCGTGATCACGATGACGCGCTCGATCCGCGTCTTCGATACGGTGCAGACCCTCACGCAGGGCGGCCCCAACCACGCCTCCGAGGTGCTGCTGCGCACGATCTATCAGGAGGGGTTCCACTACTTCAAGTTTGGCTATTCCGCCGCCATCACGCTGGTGTTTCTCGCCATCGTTCTGGTGATCATGCTCATCCAGACGCGGTTGATTGACCGCCGTGTGCATTACGGGTGATGCATGCAGGGCAATGACATTCCCTTTGTGAAAGATATGCCCCGGCTCGCAGTGCTGGGTGCTGCAGCAGCTATCATGCTTGTGCCCTATCTTTGGATGCTCGCGGTCTCCGTGAAGCCGCAGGACGAGGTTTTCCGAACCTCGCTCACATTGCTGCCGCAGAAGTGGGCGCTGATTGAAAACTACGGTAAGGTGATGCGGACGATCCCCGTGTTCACCTACGTCATCAACGGCTTGATCGTCTGTTTTGGCATCCTGTTCTTCCAGTTGCTGTTTGCCATTCCTGCCTCTTATGCGCTGGCCAAACTCCAATTCCGCGGGCGGGAAGTGCTCTTCGGCTTTGTTATGCTGGGGCTGCTGGTGCCCTACCAGACAACGGCGCTGCCGCTCTACATGGGCATTCATCAGGCAGGATTGCTGAACAGCTACACCGCGCTGATTGCGCCTTTCACCTGCTCGGTGTTCGCTATCTTCATGTTCCGTCAGTTCTTCCGGGCTTTGCCCGATGATCTGATTGCCGCCGCGCGCATTGATGGCATGGGAGAGTTTTCCATCGTCTGGCGTGTCATCCTGCCCAATGCCTGGCCTGCCATCACAGCCTTCGCCATCTTCTCTGTGGTGGCGCACTGGAATGATCTCTTCTGGCCATTGATCGTCATCCAGAAGGGCAATCTCTACACGCCGGCGATGGGCATTCTCGCCTTCCGTTCTGTTGAATCCGGCGATGACTACGGCGTGCTGATGGCAGCCGCCACACTGGTTGCAGCCCCCCTCGTCATTGCATTTCTGTTCGCCCAAAGGCGCTTCATCGAAGGCGTCACCATGTCCGGCCTCAAAGGCTGATTTTTCACGAAAAGGAGAAAGACCATGACCCGATTGAACCTTACCCGCCGCCAAAGCCTTGCCGCCATGGGCGGTGCTGCTGCCACCATCGCCATGCCATCGGTTGCCCGTGCACAGGCCGTTGAAATCAACGTGCACTACTCGATGCCAGCGATCTTCAAGGAAGCACAGGATGCCGTCATGGCAGCCTTCGTCCAGAAGCATCCTGAAGTGAAGGCAACCTACCTGAACCCGACACCAAACTACGAGGATGGCGCACAGCTCATCCTGCGGTCAGCCGCGACTAACTCGATGCCGGAATTGTCCTTCCAGGGCCTCAACCGCCTGCGCATGTTCGCCGAGCGCGGCATTGCACAGGACCTCAAGCCCATGCTCGACAAGGAAGGCGATCTCGCGAAGCTCGGCTATTCACCAGCGCTTCTCGGCCTCGGCTTCCATGCCAAGGTGCAGTGCGGTCTGGCTTTCGCCACCTCCAACCCGATCAGCTACTACAACATGGACCTCCTGAAGAAGGCAGGCATCACCGATGCCGGTTTCCCTGCCAGCTGGGACAAGGTCATCGAGAATTCGAAGCGCATCAAGGCGCTGGGCGACGGCAACGAAGGCATGTTCTTCCGTTGGCCCGGTGATGACTGGATGTTCTCCGCACTTCTTTATGGCCACGGCGGCCGTATGCTCAATGACGCTGAAACCGACGTCGCCTTCAACGGCGCGGAAGGCCTTGCTGCCCTCAAATTGTTCGACCGCATGGTGAAGGAAGGCGGCATGCCAAACTATGCTGGCACAGCCGATCTTCAGGCCTTTGCTGCCGGTAAGCTTGGCCAGATGTTCCGCACCACAGCGCAGGTTCGCTCCATCTCCGGTTCCGTTGGCACCAACTTCCAGCTGCAGACCTCGCTGATGCCCGTCATTGATCCCGTGAAGGGCCGTCTGCCAACTGGCGGTGCCGGCGGCATGATCACCACCAAGGATCCAAAGAAGCAGGAAGCCGCATGGAAGTTCCTGAAGTTCGCAACCTCGGCGGAAGGTACCACACTGATGGTGAAGAACACCGGTTACGTGCCGTGCAACCAGCTGGCCATTGAAGATCCTTCCTACCTCGCGGACTTCTACAAGGCGAACCCCCTGTTCCAGGCAGCGACACGTCAGGTTCCGCTGATGGTTCCATGGTACGCCTTCCCGGGTCAGAACTCGGTTCGCGTCACGCAGGTGATGGTGGATAACCTCGCCCGCATCGCCGAGCAGAAGGCAACACCGGAGCAGGTGCTGGCCGATATGGCGACAGAAGTCCGCAAGCTTATCCCTCGTCAGGGTTGAGCGAACGCTCTAGATATCTTGAGGCGGCCAAATCCCTGGCCGCCTCATTCTACAACAGTTACGGAACATCCCCATGGCCGTTCGTATTGCCCAGATCTCTGACACGCATCTCTCGCCCGGCAAGCCTTTCTTCCGGTCCAATTTTGATCTTGTCAGCCAGAACCTGCGGGACCGGCGACCGGACATTGTCATCAACACAGGTGATCTGGCGCTCGATGGCGCCGACCTGACAGAAGATCTTGTGCTGGCAAAAGATCTGCACGATGCCATGGGTCTGGATTGCCATGTGCTGCCCGGCAACCA
>JBOFGV010000053.1:0-4492 GCA_051649305.1 Beijerinckiaceae bacterium | reverse complement strand
CAGTGCGCGCACTGGCCATCACATCCGATGGCGAGAGCGCCATCAGTGGCAGCTTTGATGCCTCGGTCATTCGCTGGTCCTTGCCAAAGGAAACCGCGGAACAAGTACTGCGCTTTCATGCCAGCGCCGTGACAAGCGTCGCGACCCTGCCCGGCGGATGGGCTGTTTCAGGCGGTGAAGATGGCAAGATTGCGCTGTGGAAGCCAGATGAAACCAAGCCATTGGCGGTGCTCGACGGTCACAGCGCGCCGGTGTCGGCGCTTGCCACATCAGAAGCGATTGGCGGCATTGCCTCTGCCTCGTGGGATGGCACGGTGCGTGTCTGGATCGGCAGCGGCATTGTGTCCAACACCTCGCTAAAGTTTGAAGGCCACAAGGGCAACGTCAACGGCGTGGCTTTTTCGTCAGACCAAAAGAGCCTTGTGTCCGCTGGCTACGACGCCACCCTTAGGATCACGCCGCTGACCGGAGGAACAGCAACCTCCGTGCAACTGCCGACGCCGCTTAACAGCGTGCGGGTGGCTTTTGATGGCGAGATAATTGCGGCAGGCGCTGACGGAAAGCTCTATATGCGCAAGCCGGATGGCACGGAGCGCCTGACGGTGGAGGTGCAGGAGATGCCCATCACCTCGCTGGCGCTGTCTGATGACGGCGAGATGATTGCAGCAGCGGGCCTGCGCGGTGCGGTGAAGATTATTGCGCGGCAAACCGGCAAGGAACTGGCGACACTGGTTGGCCCTGGTCTGCCCGTGTGGTCCCTCGCCTTTCATCCCGATGGCAAGACGATTTTGACCGGCGGCGCTGACCGCGTGGTGCGCAAATGGACGATTGCCACCGGCCAGCCGCAATCCCCCGCCAATGCGCCGAAAGCCGATTTTCCAACTGCTATGATGAACGAGCGCGGCGCACAGGTTTTCCGTGCCTGCGATGCCTGCCACACAGTGACACCCGATGGCGGCAACCGGGCCGGCCCAACCCTGCACGGCGTCTTTGGCCGGAAGATCGGCACGGCGAAGGACTATGTTTATTCGGCAGACTTCGCGAAGCATCCGATTGTGTGGGATGCTGTGACGATTGCGCGGCTGTTCCGCGAAGGGCCAATGGCTGTGACACCGGGGACGAAAATGCCGGAGCAGAAGATCACGGATCCTGAGGATTTGAAGGCGCTTGTGGAATGGCTGGAGCGGGTGACGCGGTAGGACGGGGGTCTTCCCTCTCCCCTTGCGGGAGAGGGTGGCATGCGAAGCATGACGGGTGAGGGGTAGCCGCCAAACTCACGATACCCCTCATCCGACCTTCGCTGACGCGAAGGCCACCTTCTCCCGCAAGGGGAGAAGGAAGGTGCAACCAACAAATCTCCTCATGCTGAGGAGCCCCGCAGGGGCGTCTCGAAGCACGCACAATCTTTGTGCCAGTCTACTGAGGAACTGATTGCACACACACTTTGCGTGCTTCGAGACGGCGCTTTGCGCCTCCTCAGCATGAGGAAATCGCGGACTGCAGCGTTATCTCAATGTTTCGTCGTGCCCCGGTTCTCAGCCCTTGCCTTCTCAATCTCCTCGCGCTCGCGCAGGTAATCATCGGTCGTCTTGGCCGGAGCGCGCTCTGGCGCGCCGTAGGGATCGAAGCTTTGGGCTGTCATGGCCCCCACGCGGCAATCCTCGCACATGCGCAGCACTTTGGTGCGGTCCACGTTCTCGCCCGCAAACATCCAGTGCTTGCCCTCCAGCTTGGCGGCGATGCGGTCGATGGTGGATTTGACGCCGAAGGCCTTGCCGCATTCCGTGCAATGCGCCGGTTCCTCGGTTTTCAGCACAACAGGCTTTGCACCAAAGGCCTCAAAATTGATGCGTGGCTCCAGCGTGATGACATGTTCCGGGCAGGTGGCGGCGCAAAGGCCGCACTGAACGCAGAGGCTCTCGTCAAAGGTCAGCATCGGCTTGTCGGGGTTGTCTCCCAGTGCTGAAACAGGACAGGCGGAGACGCAGGAGAGGCAAAGCGTGCAGCCATCGGCCTGCACATTGACTCGGCCGAAAGGCGCGCCCTTGTCGAGCGCAATAACCGCGACAGGCTCAGGGGCCACCTTGTGCATCTCGCGCAGGGCCACCGTGAGGATGTCGCGCTTGCCGCCGATGGGCAAAAAGCCTGACGGGGTTTTCGCCGTCTTGCCCGGAGACAACGCTGCCAGTGCCGCGCCCAGTTGATCAGGATCATCTGTCTCGATGAGGTCAACAGGTGCCGCGCCAAAGCCTTGCGTGCCAAGCAATTGGTTGCCGAAGCGGATGGTCTGGCGCAGACCATCGATATCGTGCTTCGGCTTGGCGCGCGAGATGAAGCGCACGCCCGCACCGCCGTAGGCAAAGACGGCAGCCATGGCTTCAACGCCGGTTTGCGTGATTTCGTTGATCTCAACTGGAATGACATTGGCAGGCAAGCCATCGCCAAAGCGGGCCAAAGCATCAATCAGACCCTGCCCATGATCGGCATCGTGGAACAGGATGACAGCATCCTTGCCGCCTGCCGCACGATAGGTGGACAGCAGCACCTGCAATTTGGTCAGCAGCGCTTCCGGCTTCGGCAGGGCATAGTTGGCAGCACCCGTCGGGCACGCTGCAGCACAGGCACCACAGCCCGCACAAATCTCGGCAGAGATGGCGACATGGTCGCCCGCAGGCGTGATCGCGCCCGTGGGGCAAAGATCAAGACAGCGCGTGCAGCCTGTGATTTTGGAACGCGAATGGGCGCAGAGATCAGGCTTGAAATCGATATACTTTGGCTTGTCGAAAGTGCCGTTGAGATCAGCCGCTTCAAACACCACACGGGCGATATCGGCGGGTGACGCAGGATCGGCGCGGAGATACCCCGCACGCAGATCATGTGCCGGAAACAGCGGCTGACCGCCTGTCAGATCAACCAGCACATCGCATTTCGAGACAAGACCATTGCGGATAGGACCTGCTTTCAGTGCGCCGCGGGAGGAAGCTGCAGGTTCGGCAAAGCCATCGATCGTCACCTCAAAAGCGCCGAGCCAGCCGGTTGCGTTGCGGACCTTGCCCTTGCGGATAGGAAAATCTGATTTTCGCGGCGGCAAGATGCCATCCAGCGTGGTGAGAATGACGGTCACATCCAGTCGCGAGGAGAGTTTGACAGCGGCATCAACCGCCGCCTGATCACGACCCAGCACCAGTGCAACGCCCTGGCTTTCCATGGTGACGGGAACAATGGCTGGCATCGGCACGGATGCTGCTGCCACAAGGGCTGCGGTCTTAGGGCCAGCCTTCTTCACGTCCTTTGACCAGCCAGCTGTCTCACGAATGTTCACGAAACCAAGGGTTGCCTTGAGCGTTTCATCCTCAGCAATATTCTGGAACAGCGGCGCTTCCTGTGTGCATCCCACCAGCAGCTTGCCCGGTTTGGAGGCGAGTTCTGCAAAGAAATCTACTTCCTTGCGGCACAGGTGGTTCGCTGTCTTTACCTTCGCACCGGGGCAGGCCTTTGCAACGGCTGCCTTGTCAGGGCTCATCGTGTCCTCACAGGAACACAGCACGATTGTTGTATCTGAGAGATCCATCATCATTCCTGCGGGCAGTGGTTTGCGCCTTCTTCAGAACGTCTATAAAGCGCGTCTATAACAATATTCAAGGAAACGCTGTGTCTAAACCCATACCATCTGATGAGAAGGCGGCACCAGAGGTCTTTGGCGCAGGTGATGGCGATGTGTCGCTCGACCTGCCGCCGGGGTTTGAGGCCATCGTCCTGCGCGAAGGTGGCGACGCTTTTGTTTATGCACAACAGATTGCCGCACAACGCGGTGCAGGCACGCTTGTCTGGGTGCAACGGTTTGATCTGGTTGAGTTCGCGGTTGTGCTGGAACCAGAGGAGCCTTTGGCCACGGCCCGCCGTGCGCTTTATGCCGGTATGGCCGCCATGGCGGATTCACTCGCGGTGCATTGCCCGCCTGAGAAACCCATCCATTTCAACTGGCCGGATGCCATGCTGTTTGACCATGGCCTGATTGGCGGCGGTCGTCTGGCTTGGCCTGAAAATGCCGCAGAGGACCAGCCGCCGGAGTGGCTGGTGTTCGGTGGGATGATGCGGACTGCCGTTGTGCGCAATGCCGCCAGCGGTGTTTCGCTTGAGCCTGGAACATGGTCCGTTGGTACATCGCTTGAAGTCGAAGGCTTTGAGGAGATCAACTCGGCAGCGCTCGTCGAGAGCTTTGCGCGCCATCTGATGCGCCATGTCAGTGTCTGGCTGGAGCGCGGTTTTCCCAAGATGGGGCGGGAATGGCTGGCACGTTTGCCAGAGGACAAGGCCATCAAGCGCGGCATTGATGCCAATGGCGATATGCTGGTGCACAGCGCTGATGCACCTTCAGAGGCTGCAGTGCGGCATGATCTGGTGTCAGCTCTCGCCAAGGTGGACTGGTATGATCAAGAGTCTCAGGAGCCCAAACTGTGAGTGTTGTTTGGCAAACACCTTCCCTCCCCCC
>JBOFGV010000052.1:0-155538 GCA_051649305.1 Beijerinckiaceae bacterium | reverse complement strand
CGTGTGGTTGAAACCGCGCGGACCGAGGAGCTTTTTGCAAGGCCCAACCACCCCTACACCAAGGCGTTGCTCGCCAACGTGCCTCGGCTTGATGCACGCAAGAAGACATTTGAACTGATCAAGGGAGAAATTCCTTCTCCGATCAATCCACCGTCAGGCTGTCATTTCCATCCACGCTGCCCAGTGGCCACGGCGCGCTGCGCTGCAGAAAGACCAAAGCTCAAAGAGGTATCACCGGGCCAATGGTCAGCCTGCCATCTCAATGACTGAAGGCTTACTTCCAGCCCATCACTTCAATGGCTGCAGGGCCAAGAATAACAACGAACAGCACCGGCAGGAAGAACACGATCATCGGCACGGTCAATTTTGGCGGCAGGGCAGCCGCTTTTTTCTCGGCCTCATTCATGCGGATTTCACGAAACTCTTGAGCGAGCACACGCAAGGCTGACGCAATCGGCGTTCCGTAGCGCTCTGCCTGAATCAAGGCAGTAGCAACAGATTTAACGCCCTCAAGGCCGGTTCTTTGCGAGAGATTTTCATAAGCCTGCCTGCGATCTGACAGATAGGAGAGTTCGGCTGTTGCCAAGGTCAGTTCTTCGGCAAGCGGGATGGACTGCACGCCAATTTCAAGGCTGACCTTTCGGAAGCCTTGCTCGATCGACATGCCTGATTCAACGCAAATCAAAAGAAGATCCAGTGCATCGGGAAATGCCGCCTTGATCGATGCCTGCCTTTTGGAAATTTGATTGCTCAGGAAAAATTCCGGAGCCTTGATACCCGCATAGGCACCAGCAATGGCAACACCAATCTTGACCATTGTGCCTTTATCATCTGCCATGAAACCAAAAGCATAGATCAGCGCCACAAAGAAAAGCGCAATCGGCATGACAAGGCGGAAGAAAAGGAACATGTATTCTGATTGCTGGCCACGATAGCCTGCCATCGTCAGTTTCAGCTTCGCGTCCTCTGTTCCGAGCCAGTCTCCCAGTTTGAAGTCATCGACAAACTGGCGCATGAACGCCTTGTTTTCATGACGCAGACCTCCGTTAGCCCCTTGATTGCCCTTGCTGTTCATACGCTCACGTTCCCGCGCTCGTATGCGGTCGCGCTCAATGGCCACATCTTTCATGCGCTGTCCGAGCTCCTCTCGCTCAAGAAAAGGCATGGCGATCGTTACTACAGCAGCAGCAGCAGCAATACCTGTCAGGCCCATGGCCAGAAAGGAAGGTGTTGTTATCTTGGCAATGATGGCTTCAAGCATGGCTTTGTCCTAGATATCGAAGCTGATCATTTTCTTCATGGCAATGATGCCGCACAACATCCAGAAGCCTGCAATCAGCAGCATCAGGTGACCCATCTGAGTGGTAAACAGTGGCTTGATGAAGCCCGGGCTGGACAACTGAACAAGCACGCCGACAATGAATGGCAGTGCAGCAATGATAACGCCTGAGGCTTTTGCCTCCATGCTCATAGCTGCAATCTTGCCTTTCATGCGCTTCCTGTCACGCAGGACGCGCGATAGGTTGGCGAGAGCCTCAGAAAGGTTGCCGCCAGCCTTTTGCTGAATCTGGATGACGATGACAAAGAAGTTTGCTTCCTGAATCGGCATGCGCTTGAAGAGGCGCGAGCAGGCTTCTCCTACAGACAGTCCCATAGTCTGCGCTTCAACAATGGCTCGAAACTCGGATTTCAGAGGGTCAGTCGCTTCGGAAGCAATGATCCTGAGACAATCTCCGAGCGGAAGGCCTGATTTTATGCCGCGAACGATGATGTCGATAGCGTTCGGGAATTCTTCGACAAATTTTTTGATTCGGCGGTTGCGCAGAAATGTCAGAGCCCAGCGCGGGATACCCGCACCACCTACGACAAGACCAAGCAAGGCTGCAATCAGGTTCCCTGACAGGACAAAAATGATACCACCCACTGCCAAAGCAAGAGCAGCGCTGATCACGTAGAACTTCTTTTCATCAATCTCGAGGCCGGCCTGATCAATTCTGTCCCGCAACTTGAGCTTGCGCTTCTCCGATTCGCGGTTATCGAGTTCCTTGAGGCTGTCCGCAACGCTTCGTTTGCGTCCTGCATTGAGTTCAGCCATCCGGTCACCGGCGCGACGCTGTGCAGCATCAGCTGCAAATGCATCCATGCGCTTTTCAGCGCGCACTTCGCCCGAAAGATAGGGATAGACAAAAGCGTAGAAAAGCGCGCCGACGGAAACAGCGGCAAGACCTGCAATGGCGATGAGTGTAAAATCCATGATCGCCTCTTAAGCCGTCGTTGGTCCGCCCTTCACCTCTGCAGCATCAAGCGCAGCGGCAAGGGCCTTCTCGGCACCATAGTAACGGGCGCGATCCCAGAACCGCGGACGTCCAACACCTGTCGACTTGTGGCGACCAATGATCTTGCCGTTCGCATCTTCGCCTTCCATCTCGTAGACGAAAAGATCCTGTGTCACGACAACCTCGCCTTCCATACCCATCACTTCGGTGATGTGCGTAATGCGGCGTGATCCATCGCGAAGGCGCGACGCCTGGATGATCACGTCAATCGACGAGGTCATCATCTCGCGGATGGTTTTGGATGGCAGCGAGAAGCCGCCCATGGTGATCATCGATTCAATACGGGACAGGGCCTCGCGCGGTGTGTTGGCGTGGAGCGTGCCCATGGAGCCATCGTGGCCTGTGTTCATGGCCTGCAGAAGATCGAAAGCTTCAGGGCCGCGGACTTCGCCGACGATGATGCGTTCTGGTCGCATACGCAGGCAGTTTTTCACCAGATCGCGCATGGTGACTGTACCTTGCCCCTCAAGGTTGGGTGGGCGCGTTTCCAGACGCACAACATGCGGCTGCTGCAATTGAAGTTCTGCCGCGTCCTCGCAGGTGATAACGCGCTCATCATCCTCAATGTAGTTCGTCATGCAATTGAGCAATGTTGTCTTGCCTGAGCCCGTACCACCGGAGATAACGATATTGCAGCGAACCCGACCAATGATCTTGAGGATCTCGGCGCCTTCGGGAGAGATGGAGCCAAAACGGACCAGCTGATCCAGGGTCAGTTTATCCTTTTTGAATTTGCGGATTGTCAGTGCAGCGCCATCAATGGCCAGAGGCGGCGCAATCACGTTGACGCGGGAGCCATCCATAAGGCGCGCATCGCAAATGGGAGAGGCTTCATCGACCCGGCGGCCAACCTGGCTGACGATTCTCTGGCAGATATTCATCAGCTGGGCTGCATCGCGGAAGCGAATATTGGTGAGCTGAATTTTACCGGAGACTTCGATGTAGGTTTTGTCAGGCCCGTTGACCATGATATCGGCAATGTCATCCCGTGCCAGCAAAGGCTCCAGCGGACCAAAGCCGAGAACGTCATTGCAGATATCGTCGAGCATTTCCTCCTGCTCGGCAATCGACATGACCACGCTCTTCAGCGTGATAATTTCTCCAACAATATCGCGGATTTCTTCGCGTGCGCTTTCTGAATCCAGTTTCGACAACTGCGCCAGATCGATAGCCTCGATCAACGCGCCAAAGATCATGCCTTTGGTCTGGTAGTAATCCTCTGATTTGCGGGACTGGGGCTGGGCACGCGGCGTTGATGCAACGGTCTGTGCAGCAACCGGTGGTGCTTTTTCCTGCGGGGCAGCGGCCAGGGCAGCCACGATCGGCGGAGGAGCCGCCGCCTGACCTGCACCAAATGTTGCACGCTTACCAAACATACCCGTTTAACTCCGCTAAAGCTGCGCTGCCCAGGGTACTGACCCTAGGCAGCCTTTATCTTCAATTTGCTCAGGAGTGGCTCAAGCAATGATTTCTTGGAGATCCTTGCCTCTGCTCGCCCTGTGACCCGTCGTGCAATGTCCATGATCATTTCAACTGGCTTCGATTTGGGTTGGACTTCGGACAGCATCTGACCATTGTTGGCAGCCGTTCCAAACAAGGCTGGATCAAAAGGGATTGCTGCAACAAGATCACATTCAAGTGCACGTGCGAACTCGGCCGGGCCGATTTCCGGACGCTTTGGCACGCCCATCATGTTCAGCACAACGGAAGGCTTTCCATCGTTGGGCCGCGCCTGTCTGAAAACATCCAGAAGGGTTTTTGCATTCCGCAGATTGGCAAGATCCGGCGAGCAAACCAGCACAAGCTCATCGGAAGATGTCAGGATGCGGCGTGTCCAGGCATTCCATGTGTGGGGAATGTCATACACTGTGATGGGCGTTGTTGACCGCAGAATATCCGCAATATTGTCAAAGTCAGTTTCCAGAAAATCATACGGGCGTTCCAGTGTTGCAGGAGCAGCCAGCAGGTTGAGATTTTCCGCACACTTCGACACCAGTCTGTCGACCATGTTGACGTCCAGCCTGTCGGGCGCAAACACAGCTTCTGCAATGCCCTGTGGAGGATCCTGGTTGAAATCAAGTGCGGCAGTGCCAAATGGCAAATCCAGATCAACAAGCGTTGTTGCTACATCCATCTGGGTCGCAATCATGAAAGCAAGGTTGTGTGAGATGGTTGATGCACCAACACCGCCTTTTGCGCCTACAACGGCGACTGTCTTGCCCAAAGGACCTGCATCGTCACTGGCATAAATGCCTGACAATGCTCCGATGACATCAAGCACGTTGACAGGTGCAATCAGATATTCACTCACGCCACGCTTCAGAAGCTCACGGTAGAGAAGCACATCGTTTGTGTGGCCAATGATCACAACGCGGGTTCCTGCATCGCAATACTGGGCAAGCTCATCAAGGCGAAGCAACAAACCATTCCGGTCGTTGTTGGCTTCGATGATGATCACATTGGGCGTGGCTGCGCCACGATAGGCTTCCAGACAGGCGGCCACACCACCGTCCTGCACCTTCAGCATGACCTTGGCCATGCGCCGGTCAGACTGGGTTGCATGGATGGTCTGTTTCAGGTCCTGGCTTTCACAAAAGGCCTGAATAGAAACGCGCGGCAGCGGAGCAATATGGTCGGCAGCAGCAGAGCCGGCGAGATCAGGAAAGCTGTTTGTCACTGAATGCCCTCCTTGAGTTTGGTACCGGCTGGCTTCAGCTCATTGTTTGGATTTGTTCTCAAGCGTTCAATACCGGCGAGACGCTTGTTGACATCAACCGGACCATCCTGCCGCGGCCTTACAAGGTCGCGAGGGTCAGCAATCTGGGCGGCAAGATTTTGCTGATAGGTGCAGCCGAAATTGCGCGACTGGGTGTTTTGCATGTTTGCGGAGAACCGCGTCTGAATGATCTCTTCACTCTCGTAGCCGCACTTGTTTGGTGTTTGAGCCGTAAGCTTGGCATAAACAAGCTTGATGGGTGCAGCACCGGGCGTATCCGGGTGGTAATGGGCAATCTGTAACCGCCCTCCTGCACCACCACCTGCAAGCGAATTGCGAATGCTGTTCAAACCAGCGCTGACTCCGTGGTTGTTGCCACCTGTCGGAAGGTAGGCAATCAATGGCCCCTGGCCATTCTCCATGTAGGAACGGGCAAAGTGCCGGACATCCTGCTGCTGGCGCACTCCGATGTCTCCCGACTGGTTGCCAACAAAAATATCCATTGTTTCGTTAGCTTTGACCAACTGAATAGGGTGCCTCTCACGATAATCGTGAGGAATGGTTCCTGTCACATCAATGCGGTTGGAACACGCCGATACCGTAACTGCGAGGGCAGCAGCTGCAATTCCACGGCGCAGGACTGATGCAAAAATATCGTGATTTTTCATTGGACGATTACTCATGAATGAACCCAACCTTGCCGCGATATTGTGTAGGAGGCACAGGGCTTCCGGCGGCCCCGTAAACCTTGTTCAATCGACCAAGAAGGATTGCGCTGGGATCGGATGCTTCTGTAAAACCGTCATCCGGTCTGGCCAAAGACTTGGGATCTGAAGGCTTGGCGATGTAAGGCGTCACAATAATCATCAGTTCCGTCTCTTCGCGGTAGAAATCGCGTGAGCGAAAGAAGCTTCCGATTACTGGAACATTCAGCAGGCCGGGGAGGCCATTGATAGCCTGACGGGAGACCTGCTGAATCAATCCTGCGGTTACCAGAGAGCCGCCGGACGGAAGTTCAATGGTTGTATAGGCCTTGCGTGTGCGGAATGCCGGTGAGTTCGATTTGCCAATCGAGATAGAGTTCTCTGCGTCAATTTCAGTCACTTCTGTCGCAATACTCAGCGAAATGCGGCCTTCGGACAATACGACAGGTGTAAAGTTCAGCATCACACCGACAGGTTTGTATTCAAGAGTGATCTTGGTTGATCCCTGTCCAAGCAGCAAACTTCCCTGTGTTGTTTCTTCCGACTTCGGAACAGGAATTTCACCACCAGCGACAAACTTGGCCGTTTCACCTGAAATGGCCGTAAGTGTAGGTTCGGCCAATGTGCGCAGAACGCCGTGGCGCTCAAGAGCCTTGACGTCAACCTGCTTTGCAACGTTTGTGCCCAGCTGTGCCCCTGCACTCAGAAAGTTGGGGGGCTGGATAAGGCCGCCAGAGAAAGCGTTTTCAACCTGGCCACCCAGTGTCTTGCCGCCGAGCTCCCAGTTGCCTTTGATATTGACACCCAGTTGCTTGATGGCGGTCCGCTTGACCTCGGCCACAACCACTTTCAGCATGACCTGATCTTTGCCACGCACGGTCATGGAGTTGATGACACGGCCTTCGACGTTGCCGTTGGCTGTTGCCGAGAGGCCGACAAACCCCTTGGTAATATCAACGGCTTTCTGCGCTTCAAGCACTGTATCAACCATGCCTGTAAGGACGATCGAGTCACCGATCGAGACAGCCTTGATGTTCGCGTGTGGAAGGGCTGCCCGGATGGTTTTCTGCAGAAGTCCAGGCTCGCGGCCAACCTGCATTTCGAAAGCGGCTATCTGCTGGCCATCACCATCAAGGGCCATGATGGTTGTTGATCCATTGGCAACGCCGATAATGAAAAGCTTTCGTGCAGACCGCACAACAGCGTTGGCAATCGCAGGGTTGGCAACAAATACTTCTTTCGCATCGCGTGGCAGGTCAACAACGATGGATCGGCCAACGCCCATCTCGATGCTGCGCGCCGATACTGTGTCATTATTACCTGCCCTGATACGGGGGGAGGTTGCACGCTCAGAGGGGAATGCTTCAGCATTGTTGCGAGACTGTGCAAGGGCTGGATTTGATAATCCTTGCAAGGCACTGATGAGGCTTGCCATACAGACAAAGGATTTCATGGATTTTGATGCCCCGAAATGGCCCAGTAATTGAGTGCGATTGGACATGTGCAGTCTCATTTCTTGCCAATTGTCTGGGAAACGCCGTAGCGTACAATGGTCAGGCCGCTTTCTTCCTTCACAGGCGCTGCTTCCGCAGATTTGTTGTTGTCAGCAAGACTGCGCAGAACAAGTGAAAGCTCGCCAGTGCGCTGTGCCAGCGTGACGAGTTCGGATTGCTTGGGGTCCAGCTCCAGAGTGGCTGTTTCACCAACAACCACTTTTTCGCCATTCCGCTCCTGAACATTCTGACCGATAGCCAGAACGCGGATGTTCTGAAGAATGGTTTCAGATACAAATACATCTGACTGGCGCGAGCGGGTTGCTTCATCATCCCGGCCAGTGCGGAGGATATCAACATGATCGTTGGGAAGAACAAATCCACCCGCGGTCTTTGCGCCGCTGGAAACGATGTTGATGGCAACGGCCCGTTTGCCGGTTGGCAAAATGGCGGACATGAAGCCAGCATTGGCTCCTTTGATCATCTTGTCCCTGCGGATTGGCTCCCCCTGAAGGGATGGTCCACGTGAAATAGAGCCCGAGATTTCCTCGACACCATTGGGAAGTGCGTCTTTTGTAATCATGAATTCAGAAACAGCGGCAGTAGGCCAGCGCTGCCAGCGAATTTGCTCCGCATTGACCTGCGATCCAACCTGCAATTCTGCAGCGGCCACCAGAACATCCGTCATGGGAACTGTTTCAACCGGCTTGGCTTGCTGAATCACAACTTGGGGCGCGCGCAAGCCAGATGTCAGCCATACCGCAGACAAGGCTGCAACGCCCGCTACACCCAAAACCATTAGCTTTGCAGGTTTCATACTGAACGTCCCGCTCCTCACGCACATGCGTCTTCAGAGCGATATGATCAGCTAAACGTCAAAGTATGGTTAACCGAATGTGTAAAAGATGGAATTTAACGGTCCTGAGCGTCAGATCAGGGCCTGCCAAGCGGTGCTGTGCGGCAAAAGCATCAGTGCTGCTATGCCAAGGGCAATACCGTAGGGTATGCCCGAAGTGGGGCTGTGAAGCCGCTGCACCCATGCAAGTTCTGCTACCTGGCTTGGCAATGGATGACGTCTCAAGACAAGCAAGCCCAATGTCAGCATGCCACCCAGAATGGATGAAATAGCCACATACTCCCAGAGTTGTCCAAACCCTAGCCAGACGGCGACGGCAGCAACCAGTTTGGCGTCACCACCGCCGATCCAGCCGAATGAAAAAAGAGTGAAAGAGATGACAAGCACGGCAAAGCCAGCAAGCAGATGCCAGCCAAAGTCAGCCAGAGGCATGCCACTTAAACCTGCGAAAGTCAGAAAAAGCGCCAATACCGCCAGACATGTTCGGTTTGAGATGCGCATCTCGAATAGATCCGAAAAACACGCATAGATGAACAAAAGCGGCAACAGGCACAGCAGAATCAACGACATCAGCATTTCAGTCTCCTCATTGACTGTCAGCTGGCTTTGAAACCATCATTGACATTGTTGAACAGCGTTTTGAGGTTATTGGTCATCTGCGTCAGGCTGAGAATGATACCCATGCAGACAATGGCTGCTATGAGAGCATATTCTATGGCTGTCGCACCGCTATCATCTTTGCAGAAATGCCGGAAAAGAATCAGACTGTTGCTCATTGCTGACCTGCTCTGGTTAATCTCTACTCAGCAATTTTTCAGACATTGCGGAAAAATTGCAGAATGGAGTTGTATCGACCAGGTTGCAGAAACAACCTGGTCGAAACATTGACCATATTATTTCTTGGTCAGCTCTGTACCAACGTTTGTGAACGTGGTGCTGAGGTTGTTCTTCAGGCCGCCGAGGGCAGCGATGATGCCAACGCCAACGATAGCAGCAATCAGGCCATACTCGATAGCTGTTGCGCCCGACTCGTCTTTAACGAAACGCGAAAAAAGTGTCTTCATGGTAATACTCCTTGCTCCACTGGTGGTTTCCCGCCGATCCTTGCTGGACCGATCAGAACCAACGCCAACCTACGCTCCGAATATTTCAACAGAGTTAATTTGACGGGACAAGATACCTATGAATTTAACTCGCTCAATCTATGGTTAAAGAATCACAAAATGCTTTTCCGAGATAGTATTTCCATATTTCCTTGTTGAAATTGAGTGATAAGAACATATAATAATGATGATTAAATTTCTTACTGTTTTATTATATAGAGTGAATACTTTCAGAAAATAATGGGAAATGAGATTTTTTTGGAAATTACATACGGGAAATTTGCACCTCTCGGCGCGCTCTCAACTAGCGTAGTATCCTAAACATGCCTAAAATGCTTGCTCAGGCGCAGCCCCTGAGACTGGTAATTGGAGCCAATACGGCCACCGTAGAGCGTATCTGGCTCCGTCATCAGTTTTTCAAACACCAATCTACCAATCGTCTGGCCATGTTCCAGCGTGAATGGCACCTCAAACGAGCGCACCTCAAGCACGGCGCGGGCACGAGAGCCGTGGGCTTTCTTGCTGCCAAAGCCCGGATCGAAGAAACCGGCGTAGTGAACCCGGAAATCGCCCATGACAGGATCAAAGGGAACCATCTCAGCCGCAACGGATGATGGGATATGAACCGTCTCGCGTGACGCGAGGATATAGAACTGGCCGGGATCAAGAATCAGTTCGCCGCTGCCCCTGAGATGGATCGGCTCCCAGTAATCAAGGATGTCATAGCGTCCGACGGAATCGACATCGATGACATCGGTGTGGCGCTGGGCACGGTAGCCGATGACGCCGTGAGAGGACTGCCCACGCAGATCAACAGAGAGCTTGAGGCCACTTTCGATGTCCGCTTCGCCCTCAACCAGCTCCTCCGCAATATGCAGGGTCTTCAGTGCGGCATCCGTCAGCAGTGTTTCGCCACGTCGGAAACGCGCCTGATTGAGGCGGGACCCGGCCCGGACAACCACGCTGAAAGTGCGCGGGGAGATTTCAGCATAGAGCGCACCCTGATATCCGGCAGGCACACGGTCAAACTCGCTGCCCGCATCCGAAATCACGCGGCTGAAAACATCAAGCCTTCCTGTGCTGCTTTTCGGGTTGGTGGTGCAGGAGATATCAGCAGGCAGGTTCAGCTCTTCCTGAAGCTTGACGAGATAGACGCATCCGCGTTCCAGCACGGCGCCTTCAGAAATATCGATTTCATGCAAGGCGACGCTGGTCAGGCGGCGCTCGATCGTTGTGCCTTTGCCGGGCAGAAAGCTGGCACGCAGTCTGTAGGCCTTGGTGCCAAGGCGCAGGTCAAGGCTGGCTGGCTGATACTGGTTTTCGAGAACAGGTGTTGAGGCGGAAATCACACCCTGCTTCACGAGGGTGACAACATCCTGTCGGGGCAGCAATCCGGTCAGCTTTGGTGCGGTCATCTTCTTTAGCCTTTGGCAATACCATTCTTCGCTATGGCAAGCGGCTGCCAGTGCCAAGGGTGGAAAGGCCGATTCGCTCAGTCATCCACGCCGAATATGCGCCAGCCCAGCAGAATGCGCGCTGCACAGGTCAATCCGCAGAGTGCTGCAAACACATAGGCGAGCGGTGCATACCAATCGGCAAAGAGTATGAAGGCTGCAAAGAACAGGATCGTTTCAGTGCCTTCCATTAACCCGGTGGTGAAATACAGCGACTTCACCCCCTGCGCCTCTGTCGTCATACCCCGTTTTGCAGCGACGGCAGAAAAGGCCAGAAACGACGCAGCATTGGCATAGAATGCCGCAAGCAGCACTGCAGAGGGCAGGGCAAACAAGGCAGGGTCTCGCAAGGCAAAGGCCAGCGGCACAGAGCCATAAAAGATGAAATCGCAGGTGATATCCAGAAAGCCGCCCCTGTCTGTGATGCGGGTGGCGCGGGCTACAGCGCCGTCAAGGCCGTCAAACAGGCGACCAAGCGCCAGAAAAGCCAGCGCCATCCAGTCCCAGCTGAAAACGATGCAAACCGAGCACAGCAACCCGAACACGAGTCCAGCCAACGTCACGCTGTCAGCAGACAGTCCGCGCGCTGCGAGCTTTTCGCCAACAATAGCGAGCGGTGGATCAATGATCCGTCGCATCATGCCATCCAGCATCTATGGTGCTCCTGTTAAAATACCTGTTGCAGCACTGGACACCCCAAAAACTGGACACCCATTGGATTGAGGGTATTTCATCCCGCTGTCAGGATGTCCCTATGATGGTCCCTGGAAAAGTGCCAATGAATGTTGCGTTATGAATGAAGCGCAGGATTGCAGGATGTATCAGGCTATCACGCATGGAATCGCAGTTACGGTTGAGCCGCAGTATCTGGCGGATCGCTCTGAGCCATCGCGCCGTCAGTATTTCTGGGCCTATACGGTTGATATCGAGAACCGTGGCGAGCGCACGCTGCAACTGAAGCGGCGGCACTGGATCATCACAGACGGGCATGGCCAGAAGCATGAAGTGCAGGGGCCGGGCGTGATTGGTGAGGAGCCTGTTCTCGCTCCCGGCGACAGCTTCCGCTACACGTCAGGGTGCCCGCTGGATACGCCGGATGGTTTCATGGTTGGCTCCTATGATATGGTCGACGAAAAAGGCGACATCTACACAGTTGCTATTCCTGCCTTTTCCCTCGACATTCCTGCATCGCGCCGCACACTAAACTAAAGAAATCCTGGAACTGAAAAGAAATCCTGCATGCCCTCTCCCAGCAGCCGTACCCTTGAAATTCTGTCCCGCCTCGTCTCGTTTGATACAGAAAGCAGCAAGACCAATCTGCCGCTGATGGACTATGTGGCGAACTATTTGCGCACACACAGCATCCGCTTTGTTACGGCTCCCAATGCAGCGGGCGACAAGACAGCGCTTTATGCCAGCATTGGCCCTGATGTAGATGGCGGCGTTGTGCTTTCCGGCCATACCGATGTTGTGCCGGTGGCCGGGCAAAGCTGGAGCTCTGATCCTTTCACCTTGCGGCAGGAAGGCACGCGGCTTTTTGCACGTGGTGCCTGCGACATGAAAGGCTTTGATGCCGTCTGCCTCGCCATGGCGCCTGAACTCGCCAAAATGCCTTTGAAAGCGCCGGTGCACATCCTGCTTTCCTATGACGAAGAAACGACCTGCCTCGGTGTCATGGATATCATCGCGAAGATGGGGCACAGCTTGCCCATGCCAAAATCAGTGATCGTAGGCGAGCCAACCTCGATGCAGGTGGCCGATGCCCACAAGAGCGTTGGATCGTTTCACACAACGGTCCATGGCTTTGAGGTGCATTCCTCCATGCCACGCGCGGGTGTGAACGCGATCAGCGGGGCAGCCGATATTATTGGTGAGCTGAACGCTATTTTTGAGGAAATGATCCTGCGCGGTGATTCCACGGGACGCTTCAACCCACCCTATACATCCGTGCATGTAGGCACAATCACCGGTGGTACGGCCCGCAACATCACGGCAAAGGCCTGCGTGCTGAACTGGGAGTTCCGCGGCGTGCCAGGTCTGGATGATGAGGAGATTCCTGCCCGAATCGCGCGCTTTGCGAAGGACGTCGTGATTCCGAAGCTGGAACAATTCGGCGGCAAGGCTGATGTCACCACAATCATGGAAATTCTGGTTCCGGGACTTGCACCAGATCCCGGTTCTTCTGCTGAATCACTCGCCATGCGCCTCACCAACACCAACCGGACCATCACTGTGCCCTATGGCAGTGAGGCTGGTCGTTTCCAGAAAGCGGGCATTGCCACGGTGCTGTGCGGACCGGGAGATATCGCGCAGGCGCATCAGCCTGATGAGTATATCGAGGAAAGCGAATTGGTGGCTTGCGAGGCTTTCGTGCGCAAACTGGGACAAGAGCTGTCAGCCTGAGGTTCCGGCCTGCTGCGGCAATGGAAGTGCTCGACATCATGGGGTCAGCGCACTAGGTGAAGGGCATTCCGAGTTTGGAGCCTTTCCAATGAATCGCATGACGCGTCCACCCGAGCCTGATCCACGTGATTCAGCCTTCCGCGCCTTTCAATTGCCGACCGACCACCCACGGGTCATGGGTGGCAAGGTTGGCGTGCTGGTGTTGAATCTGGGCACACCGGATGCAACCGACTATTGGTCCATGCGCCGGTATCTGTCGCAGTTCCTGTCTGACAAGCGCGTGATCGACTGGCCGGCCGCTGTCTGGCAGCCCATCCTGCAGGGCATCATCCTTTCCGTTCGTCCCGGCAAAAAAGGCAAGGACTATGACACTGTCTGGAACAAGGAGCGCAACGAAGGCCCTTTGCTGACAATCACCCGCAGTCAGGCCGAGAAACTGGCTGAGGAGCTCGCCCCTTTGTCAGACAAGATCGTTGTTGATTTTGCCATGCGCTATGGCAACCCGCCCACAGGTGAAGCGATCGAACGCCTGATGAAGCAGGGCTGCGACCGCATCATGCTGCTGCCAATGTATCCGCAGTATTCCGCTGCCACCACCGGCACAGCGGCTGATGAGGCCTTCCGCAAATTGATGAAGATGGAGTGGCAGCCCGCCATCCGCGTGGCTCCGCCATGGCATGACGATCCCGTTTATATTGATGCGCTGACCGAAAGTGTTCGCGCTCATCTTGCCACCCTGGATTTTGAGCCAGACGTGCTGCTGGCCTCGTTCCACGGCGTGCCGCATCGCTATCTTCTCAAAGGTGATCCCTACCATTGCCAATGCGCCAAAACCGGACGTCTTTTGCGCGAAGCCCTGAACTGGCCCAAGGAAAAGTATCGCCAGACATTCCAGTCCCGCTTTGGTCCGGAAGAATGGCTGAAGCCCTACACCGATGAGACGGTTGAGGAACTGGCGAAGTCAGGCGTGAAGAAAATGGTGATGATAGCGCCGGGCTTCTCGGCGGATTGCCTTGAAACGCTGGAAGAGCTTGATGTCGAGAACCGCGAGATTTTCCTGCATAACGGCGGTGAGCAGTTCAGCTACGTTCCCTGCCTGAATGACAGCGAGCTTGGTGTGAAGGTGATGAAGGCCGTGGCACTGCGTGAGCTTGGCGGCTGGATTTAAACCGTCAAGTTGGCATCGTCCCGTCAAACGCCAGCACCTCACCTGCAAGATAGAGTGACCCCGTAATCAGGATACGCGGCGCAACATCCCATGTCCTGTCGTTGATGCGGGCCAAGGCATCAGCAAGGCTCATCGCGCTTTCCGCTTTCAGACCAGCCTTCTGCGCCATGTCAGCCACATCATGCGGTGTGCGGGCTGCATCCTGTCCACTGATGCCAATGGCATAGAGCTGGTGCGAAAGCCCAGCGAAGCACGATAGAAACGCCGTCGAATCCTTGGTGGAGAGCATGCCTGCGATCATCACCAGCGGGCGCGGGTTTTTCGCATCGATCTCTTTCATGGCGGCGGACAACACCCGCCCACCATCCACATTGTGCCCTCCGTCAAGCCAGACCTCTGAACCCTTTGGCGAGAGCTTAAGCACATTGCCGGACAGGCGCTGCAGGCGGGCGGGCCAATCGGCCTGCGTGAGGCCGCGCGCAACCACGTCTTGTGTGAGATCATCACCCATCACCTGCCTCAGGGTGGCAATGGCAGTTCCGGCATTGAGATGCTGGTGCCTGCCGGGAAGCCTTGGCAGTGGCAGGTCCAGCAAGCCCTTAGTATCCTGATAGACCAGGCGTCCGTTTTCTTCATATGTCTGGAAATCCTGCCCGCCAATGAAAACAGGGCCTGCCCGCAAGCGTCTGGCCTCATCTTCCAGCACAGCACGGCCTTCAGCACTCTGGTCAGCGAAAATGGCCGTGCAGCCGCGCTTCAGGATCCCGGCCTTCTCTGCGGCGATCTTGGTGACCGTGTCGCCCAGATATTCCATATGATCCAATGAAACCGGCGTGATGACGGTTGCCACGGGTTTATCAACCACATTGGTTGCATCAAACTTGCCGCCAAGGCCAACCTCCAGCAGCAGATAATCCGCTGGTGTCTCGGCAAACAGCAGTAGGGCGGCTGCGGTGGTCATTTCAAACACGGTTATGGGCGCGCCGCCATTGGCTTCCTCGCAGCGCCGGAAGGCATCCACCAACCGCTCTTCATCGACGAGTTTGCCTGCAAGACGAATGCGCTCGTGAAAGCGTACGAGATGCGGCGATGTGTAGACATGGACAGACTTGCCTGTCGCTTCCAGCATGGCGCGCATGAAGGCGATGGTCGAGCCCTTGCCGTTTGTGCCCGCCACATGAATGGTCGGCGGCAGACGCCTGTGCGGATTGCCCAATTTGGGCAGGATCTGCTCCATGCGATCCAGCGACAGATCAATCTTCTTTGGGTGCAGCGCCAGAAAGCGCGCCATCATTGCCGATGATGCAGCCATGGCAGTGCTCCGTCAGGCGGCCTTCTGCGGCGCAGGCTGCTTCAGCAACAACCTGATGAGGCGCGCCAGCGTGGCTTTCATCTCCTGTCGCGGCACCACCATATCGACCATGCCGTGGGCTTTCAGGAACTCCGAGCGCTGGAAGCCCTCGGGGAGTTTCTCACGGATGGTCTGCTCGATCACACGCGGTCCGGCAAAGCCGATCAGCGCGCCGGGTTCGGCAATATGCACATCACCCAGCATGGCATAGGAGGCGGTCACGCCGCCGGTCGTCGGGTTGGTCAGCACGACGATATAGGGCAATTTGGCTGCATTCAGCGCCTGCACGGCCACTGTTGTGCGCGGCATCTGCATCAGCGACAGAATACCTTCCTGCATGCGCGCACCTCCGGAAGCTGCAAACAGCACGAAGGGCGTCTTCTTCTCAACCGCCGTCATCATGCCAGTTACCAGCGCTTCACCGACGGCCATGCCGAGCGAGCCACCCATGAAATCGAAATCCTGCACGGCGACAACAGCGGGTGAACCTTCAATGCGGCCAAAGCCAACCTTGATGGCATCAGTCATGCCGGTTTTGGCACGGCTGTCTTTCAGGCGGTCGACATAGCGCTTTTCATCGCGGAATTTTAAGGGATCAACCGGCACATCGGGCAGAGCCACATCCACCCACTTCGCTTCATCAAAGATGCTCTTCAGGCGCGATGTTGCGTCAAGACGCAGGTGATAGCCCGAGCCGGGAATGACATTGAGGTTGGCCTCAACGTCCTTCTGAAACACCATCTGGCCACTCTCTGGGCATTTGATCCAGAGGTTTTCCGGCGATTCCCGCTTGAACAGGCTCTTGATCCGGGGCGGAACGTAGCTGGTAATCCAGTTCATGAGGCCCTCTTTGTGGTCCGGACAGCATTGGCAAGCGAAGACACGAGATCGGTTACAGCGCTCACGCTGCTCGGCGTCGCCCTGTTCTCGCTATCCAGTGTCGATTTCAAGGCATTGATGAGCGCCGTGCCTACCACGACGCCGTCAGCACCCGCAGCAATCGCAGCAGCGTTTTCAGGCGTCTTCACACCAAAGCCGACAGCGACCGGCAGGGGCGTGTGCCGCTTGATACGGGCCACCGCTTCGTTGACTTTGCTGTAATCCGCAATTGCGCCGCCGGTGATGCCGGTCATCGAGACATAATAGACAAAGCCTGATGTGTTTTTCAAAACTGCTGGCAGGCGCTTGTCGTCGGTTGTCGGTGTGGCAAGGCGGATGAAGGCGATATCGGCTTTCAGCGCTGGCAGGCAGAGTTCTGCGTCCATTTCCGGCGGCAAATCAACGATGATCAGACCATCGACGCCTGACGCTTTCGCATCGACCAGAAACTTGTCCACGCCGTAGACATAGATGGGGTTGTAGTAGCCCATGACCACGATGGGCGTTGTGTTGTCCTTCTCGCGGAACTTGGCAGCCGTTGCCAATGTGCCCTTGAGGGTCATGCCCGCCTTCAGCGCGCGCAGGCCCGCCTGCTGGATCGCCTCGCCGTCCGCCATGGGATCGGAGAAGGGCATGCCAAGCTCGATGATGTCAGCACCCGCTGCAGGCAGTGCATCGACAATGCTCTGCGCCGTTGCAGGATCAGGGTCTCCGGCCATCACATAGGTGACAAGAGCGGCGCGGTTTTGTTGGGCCAGGGCGGCAAAACAGGAGGTCAGTCGTTGTGTCATGAGCCGCCTTCTAGCGAATTGAGTGCAGGAGGGGAACCACCACGGCGCTGAATCTTGTGCTCAGACTAACGAAACAGGCTGTTATGCTTTGCTTCGAGCAGTGAGGGTCAGGCGCTAACCACCACAGCTTGTAGCCAACGTTCGTATGGGCATCATTTCAATCGTGCTAAAATCACCTCTGTTTATCGTGACAAGATGCTTCTCAACGCCGGTAAGTTCCTGCAGTTTGATGTTCTTCGTGCTACGTGCAACTGGATCAACATCAAATATCGTGGTGCAATCAAGAACTCGGAATTTGTTGTCCATTGTGTATATGGCAATTGGTAACTCGGGACCCCAATCCGACATCATTTCAAATCGCATGATATTTTGATCTGCGAATTGCATCTCAAGACAACGGTAGTCTCTTCGAATATCAGGACATGAATGCCTGATCTTTAAAGCGATTGATAGAGTTGGGTCAGATATGTCGTATTTATAAATCGGACCATCAGTATATGTTTCCCACAATCCTACAGTAAAAATAAAAAATATTAATATAAATGGAGATAATATAATAATTCCCAAAATCGTGAAAGGTAAAAATAACAGATATTTGAATAGGTTAGCTATGATTGAGCACATTGAATATTTCAACTCCACTCCGTCTTACTCTCCATCTGCCGCTTCTTCCTCTTCCGGCTCGCTGATGCGCTCCACTGAGACAACCTTCTCGGTCTCGTGCGTATCAAACACGATGACGCCCTGCGTTGAGCGACCCGCCACGCGGATCTGGTTGACCGGGCAGCGGATCAATTGGCCACCATCCGTTACCAGCATGATCTGGTCGGCTTCGTCCACGGGGAACGACGCAATCAGGTTGCCGTTGCGGCTGTTGACGGTCATCGCCGTGATGCCTTTGCCGCCACGGCCCGTGATGCGGTATTCGAAACTGGAGGTGCGCTTGCCGTAGCCGTTATCAGACAGCGTCAACACGGTTTGCTCCGCCTGCTTCATCGCCTCGAACTGCTCGTTGGTAATCGTGGCGTCGGCTGATGCTTCCTCGGCCTCGTCGACCACGGATTCAATATCGCCTGTTTCGGCGCGGCGGCGCTTCAAGTAGGCGGTGCGGATGTCGGATGTGGCTTCAAAGTGATGCAGGATGGCCATGGAAATGACCTTGTCCTTCGCCGCCAGCAGAATGCCGCGGTTGCCGGTGGAGGTTCCGGTGGAGCCGTTGCCGCCGAAGACACGCACATCGTCCACCGCAAAGCGGATGCACTGGCCCTGCGCCGTGGTCAGCAGCACGTCGTCCTGCTCGGACGCCAGCTGCACATCGATGATCGACTGGGTGCCGTCGTCAAACTCCATGACGCGCTTGCCAAGCGAGGTGCGCGGCACGCAATCCGAGAGCTTGTTGCGGCGGATGCTGCCTGTAGAGGTGGCAAAGACAATGTCCTGTGCTTCCCACAGCGCCTCATCATCCGGCAGCGGCAGAATGGTGGTGATTCGCTCACCTGGATCAAGCGGCAGCATGTTAACCAGCGCCTTGCCCCGCGCGGTCGGAGCCGCCTCTGGCAGGCGCCAGACCTTCATCTTGTAGACCTGCCCGACAGAGGAGAAGAACAGCATCATCGTATGTGTGTTGGCCACAAACAGCCGTGTGACGAAATCCTCGTCCTTCGTGCTCATGCCCGAACGGCCCTTGCCGCCCCGGCGCTGCGCCCGGTACATCGACAGCGGCACGCGCTTGACATAACCGGCATGGCTTACGGTAACGACCATATCCTCGCGCTGGATCAGGTCTTCGTCGTCCATATCGGCGTCGGAATCCGTGATTTCTGTCTTGCGCGGGGTGGCGAAGGCGGCACGCACAGCGGCCAGCTCGTCGCGGATGATGTTCTGCACGCGCAGGCGCGACGACAGGATATCGAGGAAGTCCTTGATCTGGTCGGCAATCTTCTGCAGTTCCTCGCCGATTTCATCGCGGCCAAGCGCGGTCAGGCGCTGCAACCGCAGTTCCAGAATGGCGCGCGCCTGCAATTCAGACATGCGGTAGGTGCCATCCTTCTTGATGCGCCAGATTGGATCATCGATCAGCGCCAGCAGGGGGGCCACGTCCTGTGCAGGCCAGTCGCGGTTCATCAGCGCTTCGCGCGCAGCGGCAGCATCCGCCGAGGTCCGGATCAGGCGGATAACCTCATCGATGTTGGCAACAGCAATCGCCAGACCCACGAGTTCATGGGCGCGGGCGCGGGCCTTGCCCAGGCGGAACTTGGTGCGGCGGCTGACCACGATTTCGCGGAAATCCAGGAACGCCTGCAAGAGGTCCTTGAGGTTCATCACCTCGGGGCGACCACCGTTGAGCGCGACGAAATTGCAGCCGAAAGAGTTCTGCAGCGAGGTAAAGCGATAGAGCTGGTTCAGCACCACATCGCCCACCGCATCGCGCTTCAATTCGATCACGATCCGCATGCCATCGCGGTCGGATTCATCGCGCATATCCGAGATGCCTTCGATCTTCTTCTCGCGCACCAGTTCGGCAATGCGCTCCAGAAGATTGGCCTTGTTCACCTGATAGGGGATCTCGGTGATGATGATCGCTTCGCGGTCCTTGCGGATATTCTCGATCGTGGCACGCGCCCGCATGATAACGGAGCCGCGGCCTGTCTGATAGGCCGAGCGGATGCCGCCACGTCCCAAAATCATCGCGCCGGTCGGGAAATCCGGACCAGGGATGATCTGCATCAATTCGTCAAAAGCAAGGGCCGGGTTGTCGAGCAGCGCTGAGCAGCCATCGATAATTTCACCCAGATTGTGCGGCGGAATATTGGTCGCCATACCGACCGCGATACCACCTGCTCCATTGACAAGAAGGTTGGGGAAGCGGGCCGGCAGAACCTTCGGCTCTTCCTCGGTGTTGTCGTAGTTCTCCTGAAAATCGACGGTATCCTCGTCAATATCCTCCAAGAGCGCCATAGCGGATTTTGCCAGACGCACCTCGGTGTATCGCATGGCAGCGGGCGGATCGCCGTCGACAGAACCGAAGTTGCCCTGACCGTCAATCAGCATCAGGCGTAGCGAGAAGTCCTGCGCCATGCGGGCGAGAGCGTCGTAGATCGACTGGTCACCGTGCGGGTGGTATTTACCGATCACATCGCCAACGACACGGGCAGACTTGCGGTATGGTTTGTCCGGTGTGTAGCCGTTCTCGTGCATCGAATAGAGGATGCGGCGGTGCACAGGCTTCAGGCCATCGCGCGCATCAGGCAGGGCGCGGCTGACGATCACGCTCATGGCGTAATCGAGATAACTGCGCTTCATCTCATCAGTGAGAGAAATCGGCTTGATATCGCTGGGGTCGGTCGGGCCACCCTGTGCCGGGCCTTCGGGTGGTGGTGGCAGATCGTTATCAGACAAAGCGGAAACCTGGACAAAAGAACTTCAGGGCTGGCCGCATCAAACGGCAATATCCCTGACTATCTGATTCATGCCATTGGGACAAACAAAACAGTGTTTTTTGCGACAAAAATAAGATTGTCTTTTCAATGCTTTGAACGATTCATACAAATAAATTGCGCAGCACCTTGCAAGCCCCCGCCGGGAAGGCCACTCTGGCGCTCATGGACTTCATTTCCAATGCTCTCGTCACCCTGCTTGTCACGGTTGATCCGCCCGCAATTGCGCCGATGTTTCTGGCGCTGACCGCTGGCATGAACGCTGCTGAAAAGCGGCAGGTTGCCTGGCGTGCCACTGTCATAGCCACGCTGGCATTGGCGTTCTTTGCCATTGCAGGGCAGAAAATCCTGACGCTTCTCGGCATCACATTGCCTGCCTTCCGCATTGCAGGTGGTCTGTTGCTGTTCTGGATTGCCTTCGAAATGGTGTTCGAGCGCCGCACCGCCCGCAAAAGCAATGTGGCGAGAACAGCGATCGATGAGGATCACATCCGCAATGTCGCGGCCTTCCCGCTGGCTATTCCGCTGATGGCTGGGCCGGGGGCCATCACAGCCACTATGCTGCTGGCGGGGCAGACACAGGGTGATCCGGCCAAGCTCGCCATTCTGATTGGCCTCATCACGCTTGTGTGCCTGTCCTGCTTTGTGGTGTTCCTGTTTTCATCCGGCATATCCCGTGCGTTGGGTGTCACCGGAAACATCGTGCTCACGCGCCTGCTGGGCATTGTGCTGGTGGCGCTCGCCATCCAGTTCGTGCTTGATGGCATCAAGGCAGCGTTCGGCCTGAAATAATCTCAGCGCGCGCCTTTGGCTTTCAGCGCATTGATCATGGCTGTGAAGCCTTTTGCAGTCGCAAGAGCGAGCGGTGTCTTGCCGTTCCTGTCAGCCAGATCGGTTTTCGCACCCGCATCCAGCAATTGCTGCAAAACACTGAGATGATTGGCTCCGCCGTCGCCCAGAACGATGGATTCGATCAGTGCTGTCCAGCCCAGATTGTTGACATGGTCCAGCGACGCTCCGGCGGCAATGAGCACCTTCACAACCTCGGCATGTCCCAGATGCGCCGCCGCAATAAGCGCCGTGCCCTGATATGGACTCGTGATGGCCTTGGGGTCACCGCCAAGGGTAATGGCCTTTTGCATGGCCTCCGGCTTGTTGGCCACGGCCAGAATGGTGATCGCATCATAATGCTGGTTGTCTTTTGCGCGCACATCAGCACCCGCCTTGGCCAGCAATTCCATGGCTGTCATGTCGTTCTGGAAAGCGGCAACAAGATATGGCGTACGCCCCGCCGTGTCTCGAGCATCTACGGCCACACCATTGATGATGAATTGCCGGATTTCATTGTGGGCACCTGCAACCACAAGGCCAAAGTATCCGGAGTAGGCCGCTCTTTCCTGCGCTGACGGTGGCGTTTGCGCAAAGCTGGCACTGGCTGAAACGACCAGCGCGGCACTTGCGGCGATCCTAAGCCTGAACGTGCTCATGAGGGTGAAATCCTGGGGTCGCAACGAAACAGCACAGCTGTTGCATCGTCTGATTGTTTGAAGCGTGGAAATGTGGCGCCTTCAGGGTCTTCCACTTCTTCGATGTGGCGCAAGACACCGGCGAGATGGGTCAATCCACGTGTTTCTGCCTGCTTCAGCAAGTTGGCAGCATCAAGACGTGCATACTTCAGCTCAAGCGCTGAAAAACCATCGCTCATGGCCAGGCCGGTGACCGACCCTGTTATGGGGAATACAGCGCGCTGCATGTTGTCAGCCGCTGCGGGCTGCAGTCCCAATGTCCAGCGACCATGACCCGTGTTGTAGGTGTTGCGGCTTTCGCGCAGGGAGGCAATGACAGAAGGCGTGCGCAACATCGCTGTGGCACCGGTGCCCTGCGCCAGACTGGAAGCATAGGCTCGTTCGTCCGCTTCTCCTTCGGCGTTCTCACCAACGGTCAGGAGTTGATCTCCAATCTGCAGAATGGCGCGGCAATCGCCCAGCCAGACAGCTTCTACCGTGCTGTCTTCTATCGTCACCATCAAAAGCGAGGCGAATGGCAATTGCCAGTACTCGCGCACGGGCTGTATCTGTTCGGCGGTAAAAGCGGAGTTCAATCCCTCTATCACTACCCTGATCAGTTGCTGTGTATCCCGTACGGCATGGTGCGTGTGCAACAGACGGTTGGCAGTGCGCGAAAGCCATGCTGCATCGCTCTGGCAGGGCAGAACCTGCTCGCCAAGCCCGGTAGCGCCGTCAATGACCCAGACGCGGTTGCCTGCCATGCCAAAGCAATCATCATTCACCTTTGTGCGATTGCCTGCAACTGAAAGGCTGTCGACGATTTCGGGGCTGACCATGAATGAGTTCCTGCAATTGAGGTGGAGCGACAGTCTACTATCTGCGCGTAAAGAACATCTCGTGCAACACGCCGCCACTGCTGCCAACAGCAATCACGGCAGAAAGCAAAATTGACAGGCCAAAAATCCACGTCATGTAGCTTTTGTGGTCAGCAACTTCATGGTCGCGTGCCGCTTTCACCCCCATGACCAGCGACCACAACGTGTAGACCGAGAGGGCGTGGAAGACGCTGATGGGGCCGATAAACACGCTTCCGGGAATGAAGAACGATGAGATGCAGATGCTGGCGAGCAGAATGACCCATATCCAGCCGATCAATCGGTGGGGCATCGAGCCCTTACGTCCCAGAAATTGATAGAATCCCAGAAAGATAGCGATCAGGGCTGCCGCAACATGAATCTGGATAGCAGGCGAGGCCTGCAGCAAGGGAGCGAGACGCATGCCTCACTCTCCCTGCCAATGATGACTAATCAATGTCTGGTTCACACCAGCACCGCCGGGGTCACAGCGTTTCCAGCAATCGCGCCATGAGTGCGGCGCGGGGAGCCAGCGAGGAGACATAGCAATGCTCGTGCAGGGTGTGGGCACCCTCACCGTCGCAGCCCAGACCATCCAGCGTCGGTGTGCCGATGGCAGCGGTGAAGTTGCCGTCTGAGCCGCCGCCCGTCATGGGGGATTCGGGCAGGACAAAGCCCAGTTCGGTGGCCAGCATCACGGCATGGTCATAAAGCGCCTGAATCTGGGGGGACTTTGCCATGGGTGGCCGGTTCATTGCGCCCGTGATGCGCAAGGCGACATCGGGATCATGGGCCTTGAGCGCCAGCAGATGCCGCTCGAAATGCTGGCCGTCTTCCACTGTGGTCACACGGAGGTCTACCGTGAAATGGCAATGCTGCGGAATGACATTGGGTGCCGTTCCGCCGCTCACTTGCGCCACGGTTGTGGTAACGCCCCTGCCATAGTCCGTCAGCGCTTCAATCGCCAAAATCTGGCGTGCTGCCTCGCGGATAGCACTGCGTCCATCCTGATGGCGGGCGCCTGAATGGGCAGGGCGGCCCTCCACATTCACTTCAAAGCGGCCAACACCCTTGCGGGCCGTCACGATCTTGCCGCCATCGCGGGCGGGCTCCGTTACAAGCGCATAGGCCGCGCGCCGTCCCTCATCCTCGATCATGGCGCGGGTGGTGGGGCTGCCAATTTCCTCATCCGGCGTGAACAGAAAGACCAGTGGCCGCTTTGCCGTGCCACGTGCGGCTACATCACGAAAAGCTTCCGCCGCAAGGTAAGCCCCGCCTTTCATATCGTAGATGCCGGGGCCAAAGAGCTTGTCGCCCTCACGCCGCAATGGCAGGTCCCGCTCGATTGTCTTCAAGGGATGCACCGTATCGACATGCGACATGACGAGCAAAGGGCGCTCGCCATTGGCAGGTCCGGCCGTCACCTTGAGGGTGTCACCCAGACCATCCCGCCCGCCAATGCGCTCGACGTGGCAGCCCTTGACCGTGAAGAACGTCGCCACAAGATCCTGCATCTTGTTGACGGCTGCCGCATCAAGGGTGGGGCTTTCACGCGCCACCCAGCCCTGCAGCACCGAGGCCATGGCTTCATTGTCAAAACGGGTCAAAGGCATTTCTAGAACTTTCTTCAGCGCCGTGTTGCGCGTATCTGGTAGGTATCAAAGGCATATTCCGCCACCTGCCACCAGGTGTATTGTTCGTTGCGGAAGGCTGCCATCGACTCATAACCCTTCTTGAACAACTCGCTCTTCGCCGACATCTCGGCATAAAGCTCGTTTGCCGCCTTGTAGGCTGCATCAAGAACCGGCAGCGGGAAGCCACGCAACTCAGTGCCGGTTCCAACAAGCCTGCGCAGGGCCGGGGCGTTCACAGCATCATATTTCGCCAGCATCCAGTTGTTGGCGGCTTCTGAAGCCTGACGAACGATGGCCTGATAGTTCTTGGGCAGTTTGTCCCAGGCCGCCTTGTTGACCACGAGATGCAGCATGGCACCACCTTCCCAGAAACCGGGGTAGTAGTAATATTTCGCCACCTTGTTGAAGCCGAGTTTTTCATCATCATAGGGGCCGACGAACTCAACCGCATCCAGTGTGCCGCGCTCAAGGGCCGGAAAGATATCGCCTGCCGCTATCTGCTGCGGCACAACACCAAGCTTCGCCAGAACCTGACCGCCCGTGCCACCAATGCGGAACTTCAGGCCTTTCAGATCATCCAGTGTCTTGATCTCGCTCCGGAACCAGCCACCCATCTGTGTGCCTGAGTTGCCGCAGGGGAAGCCGATGGTGTTGAACTTGGCCAAAGCCTCGTTGACGATCGCTTCACCGCCGGCAAAATGCCACCAGGAATGCTGATGGCGGGCATTGAGACCAAAGGGCAGGCCTGTGCCAAGGGCCAGCGCAGGTTCCTTGCCCGTGTAGAAATAGGTTGGCGTGTGCGCACATTCGATTGTGCCGTTGGATGCGGCGTCCAGCGCCTGCAGGCCGGGAACAATTTCACCCGCTGCAAATGTCTGGATCTGGAACTTGCCATCGGTTGCCTCGCTGACAAGACGGGCAAATGTTTCGGCTGTTCCGTAAATTGTATCGAGAGATTTCGGGAAGCTTGATGTCAGACGCCACTTCACCTCAGGGCCTGATTGGGCGAGGGCGGGCATGGCAACTGTGCCGACTGCAGCAGCAATTCCTGCACCTTGCAAAAAAGCGCGTCTTTTCATTGGACAATTCCTCCCGGACAGGTTGTTCTATGGAAACCATCGGTATTGGTTTCCATCAATGCCTTCATCAAGCACATCATTAGAGCCTGCCACAATGAAACTTGCAACTTTGAAAAACGGTACACGCGATGGTCGCCTTGTTGTGGTCTCCCGTGATCTGACGCGATGCACCGATGCTTCTTCGGCGGCCCGCACGCTGCAGGGCGCGCTCGATAACTGGGAATGGGCGGCACCCCGTCTGGCGGACCTGTCAACGGCGCTGGAAAGCGGGTCGATTCCATCCGAGCGGTTTCACGAGCGTGATTGCGAAAGCCCTCTGCCACGCGCCTATCAATGGGTGGATGGATCGGCCTACGTCAACCACGTCGAGCTGGTGCGCAAGGCGCGCGGTGCAGAGATGCCCAAGAGCTTCTGGACAGACCCGCTGATGTATCAGGGCAGTTCCGATGCCTTCCTGCCCCCGCGCGATGCCATCAGTTTTCCAACAGAAAGCTACGGCATCGATTTTGAAGCCGAAGTCGCTGTCATCACCGGTGATGTGCCCATGGGCGTTTCGGCGGATGATGCCGTTGCCTTTGTGCAATTGATTGTACTGGTCAACGATGTCTCGCTGCGCGGCCTCATCCCGGATGAGCTTGGTAAGGGTTTCGGCTTCCTGCAGTCCAAACCATCCTCGGCCTTTTCCCCTGTGGCCATCACACCTGACGAATTGGGGGAGCACTGGCTGGGTGGCAAGGTGCTTTATCCTCTGAATTCCAGCATCAATGGCAAGCTTTTTGGTTATCCCAACGCCGGTGTCGACATGACCTTCAGCTTTGGTGATCTCATTGCCCATGCTGCCAAAACCCGCCGCTTGGCTGCTGGCACCATTGTCGGCAGCGGCACGGTTTCCAACAAGGATGTCAATGAAGGGCCGGGCCTGCCTGTGGCCGAGGGTGGCGTCGGCTATGCCTGTATCGCCGAGCAGCGGACGGTGGAAACCATTCGCTACGGCGCGCCTCGCACAGAGTTTCTGAAGTTTGGCGATACTGTCCGCATCGAGATGATGGATGCAAAGCGCCATTCCATCTTTGGTGCGATTGAGCAGAAGGTGGAGAACGCACAGGGTTGATCGGCTGGAATGTCCAACGCATCACCTAAACCCGTGTCTGGCAAAGGAGCGGCAGCACCGCTGCTGCAACTCGAAGACTTTTTGCCTTACCGGTTGAATGTTGCAGCTTCCATTGTCAGCGAAGGTCTGGCCCGGCTTTATTCGGAGCGCTTCGGCATTGATATTCCAGGCTGGCGGGTGATTGCCACACTTGGACAGGTGGGGCAGGCCACTGCAAAGATGATTGGCCAGCACAGCCACATGCACAAGACCAAGGTCAGTCGCGCCGTGAGCGATCTTGAAAGCCGCAGTCTTATCCGCCGTGACGTCAATCCATCTGACAAACGCGAGGCTATTCTTGTGCTGACGGACAATGGCCGCAAAGTCTACGAAGATATTGTTCCGCTGGCCAAACACTATGAGGCTCTGTTGCTTCAGCGCTACTCAGCCGCAGACCAGAAACTTTTTCAGCAAATGCTGAGAGATTTGGCTGATTTGAGCGCGTCCACCCCGGTCCCTTAACCCGCCGCTAACCATAAAGACCGCATCTCTTGCTGATCAAGGCGCCATTCCGCGCTGCGACAGACATGGATCAATGCGGAAGTTCCTGAGATCATTGCAGGGTTTTTTGATGACCGCATTGCTGGTGGTCAGCCACCCCGCCTTGGCCAATGTCTGCCGCAGCATCGAGGCCGAGCTTGCCACCATGCGCGGCGGTGTATCACAACAGGTACAGCGAGAGGCGGCCCGCAATGCTGCGGAAGCGAATCGGCTTTACGGCTACATGCGGTCCATTGGTTGCGACCGTCAGTCCTTCCTGTTTTTCGGGCAACCACCACCGGCTGAATGCGGTGGTTACCGGGCCAGACTGGCGCAATTACAGGCGGGCTCACGCATCGCCGGCGGCCATTCCGAGGTGCGCCGCAGGGAGTTGATGTCCATGCTGGTCAGCTACAATTGCCGCACATCGCCCGATCCAGCACCGCGCCAACGTTCCGCATCGTTGCTTGGTGGTCTGTTTGATGACAGTCCAAACCGCAGCTCCATTGATGGCAGATCGGAAGAGGATGAGCGGCCCCGCATCGAATCGCGCATTCGCCGTGTGTCAGGCAAGGCTGTCTGCGTGCGTATGTGCGATGGCTATTACTTTCCGCTTCACGTGCGCAATGCGTCCCTTCGCGATGAGGGAGATGGTATCTGCCAATCGCTCTGCCCGGCCAGCGAGATGAAGGTGTTCATGATGCCCGGCAGCATTGAAAATGCGGCAACACCTGAGGGCGAGCGCTACACCGAAATCCCCAACGCTTTTCGCTACCGCAAAAGCTATGATCCAGGCTGTTTCTGCCGCAAGCCCGGTGAAACCTGGGCTGAATCCCGTGCTGCTGTGCTCAACCCGGAGGAGGGCAGCGGCAAGCCTGGTTTTGGCGTTCTCAATGCTGATCCGGTTGTGGAAGAAGAGCCGTTCCCGTTGCGCGGCATGACGCCTGTTGCAGGCAAATCCCGCAAGAAGCAAAGGGAAGAGCTGTTTGGCAACAGGCCTCCGCCGGAGGAAATTTTGCCGCCCCCGCCTCCTGCCGAAGCAGAGGGGGCACGCATTGTGGCGGCTGATCAGGGAGAGGTGCGTGATCTTCCGGGAGCCAATGGCACTAGGCGGATTGTCCGCGTAATCGCGCCAGAACTTTCGCCCGTCCCATCAGGGGCAAGAGTCCCTTCAGTTCCGGGCCGTGATCCATCCCAGTAAGCGCCTGCCTCAGGGGCATGAACAGTGGCTTGCCCTTGCGGCCTGTTGCGGCCTTCAAGGCGTCTGTCCACTGACCCCAGGTTTCGGTTGAAAAATCACCCTGTGGCAGGGCTTCAATCGCGGATGCGATGAAATCCGGTTCCGTGATCTCGCCTTTGGCCTCGCCAAGCACAAGCGCCTGCCAGTCTGTCATATCCTTGAGGGTCGAGATGTTGCCGCGCACATTGTCCCACAGCGCCGGGATCGTTGGGCCGGAAACGCCTATGGCTGTGAGGCGCGCTGACACAGCCTCAAACGGCGTTTCATGCAGGGTTCTGGCTGTCATCACCATGACCTCGCCGGGATCAAACTTGGTTGGCGCACGCGACAGCTTGTCGAGCGACAGCTGACCGGCGAGTTCGCCGAGATTCTGCACGGGACGCACCGGATCAGACGTTCCGGTGAGCACTGCCACCACGGCCACGGCGGTTGGCTCAGCTCCCGCCTCACGGAACGAACGGATGGAGAGTGTGCCCTTGCGTTTCGACATTTCCTCGCCGGAAGCCGCCACAATCAGGTTGTGGTGGGCAAAGCGCGGCGGGGTTGCTCCCAGCGCCCGGAACAGTTCCACCTGCACGCCGGTGTTGGCGACATGGTCCTCACCCCGGATGATGTCCGTCACGCCCATATCGATATCATCGACCACGGAAGCAAAGGTGTAGAGCACCGTGCCATCCGCCCGCACCAGCACGGGATCAGACAGGGATGATGTCTCTATACGGGTTGGGCCACGCACACCGTCCACCCATTCAGCAGCATTGCCCGAAAGCTTGAAACGCCAGTGTGGCTTGCGGCCTTCGGCTTCAAAAGCAGCTGCCTCTTCTGCCGTCAGCTTGAGGGCAGCGCGGTCATAGACCGGCGGAAGCCCGCGCGCCTGCTGGCGTTTGCGCTTGCGGTCCAGCTCATCCATGGTTTCATAGGCGGGGTAAATCAGGCCTGCCGATTTCAGGCGCTCCATCTCGGATGCGTAGCGCGCAACACGGTCCGACTGGCGCTCGTATCTGTCTGGTTTAATGCCAAGCCAGGCCAGATCTTCCTTGATCGCCTCGGCAAAAGCGTCGGTGGAACGCTCCTGATCCGTGTCATCCATACGCAGGATAAACTGACCACCAGCTTTTTGCGCCATCAGCCAGTTCCACAAGGCCGTACGGGCATTGCCGATGTGGATATAGCCGGTGGGGGAAGGTGCAAATCGGACAGTGATGCTCATGCGTCGCTTCTATGCTGCTTGGCGACAGTTCTCAACTCTCACTGCAGTTTTTGCATCATGTGATTGGCAATCGCCAGAGACGATGTCAGGCCGGGACTTTCGATACCAATAAGCTGGACAATGCCTTGAAGGCCATGATCCGCAGGCCCTTGAATACAGAAATCTGCAGCTGCCTCACCCGGGCCAGAGAGCTTGGGACGGACACCGGAATAGTCCGCCGTCAGCACACCGTCTGGCATCGCAGGCCAGTAGGTACGCACGGCAGCATAGAAACTGTCACCACGCGCCGGGTTCACCGTGTAGTCGATTGCTGCGGGATCAACATCGCCCAACCACTCCACATCCGGCCCAAACTTCATGCGGCCTGCCATATCGAGCGTGAGGTGGACGCCAAGACCGCCATCTGCCGGAGCCGGATAGATCAGGCGGGTGAATGCGGGTTTGCCCGAACAGCTGAAATAGTTGCCTTTGGCAAAGACGCGCTTGGGCAGCTTGTCAGATGGATAACCGTCGATCACACGGGCGATCTCCCAGCCGCCAAGGCCGGAGGCATTGACCACGATATCGGCATCAAGGGTATCAGCCTCAGCCCCGCCAAAATGCACCCGCCAGCCCTGTGTAAGCTTTTCAACCCGCAGCAGCGGCGTAGAAAAAGCGATGGCTCCACCGGCTGATTCCAGATCACCCTGCAAAGCCAGCATATAGGAATGGCTGTCGATGATTCCGGTCTGGGATGACCGGAGTGCTGCCGAGCAGCGCAGGTTCGGCTCCAGCGCAGCAGCAGCCTTGCCATCAATCATGGTGAGGCCCTCGACATCGTTCTCAAGGCCTTGGCTATGAATTTTGGCAATCTTCGCCACCTCGGCGTCATTGGTGGCAACCATGAGCTTTTCGCAGGCGCGGTGCGGCACGCCGTGGCTCTCACAATAGGCATAGAGAAGGCGGCGGCCCTCGACGCAAAGGCGGGCTTTCAGCGAGCCGCTGGCGTAATACATGCCCGCGTGGATCACCTCGCTGTTACGCGAGGAGGTGCCGGTGCCAATCGCATTGGCCACTTCCAGCACAATGGTGTCATGGCCTGCCAGCGCCAATGCGCGCGCGCAGGCCAAACCGACAACGCCCGCCCCAACAACAACCGCCTGCATGTTCCTGCCCTTTGATTCCTTCCTTCAATAAGCCGGATTGGGCTTGTGAGCCAAGAGCCACAGGAGTATAGACGGCTCATCTCGTCGGGGTGCCCCTGCGGTCGCAAGACCGGGGCTGAGAGTTGGAAAGTAAGTTTCCATAAACCCGCCGAACCTGATCCGGGTCATTCCGGCGGAGGAATCGAGATGTCACTTTCTGCCCGAGGGCAAGACAAACCGTTGCCGTATGCGTCTGCGCCAAAGGCTGCACGACAGTCCTTTCCCGTTAGGGTCTTCCGTTTTCTGATCAGTCCGCAAATCGTGGCCATGGTTGGCGCTTTGCTGATTTGGGAATTCTGCGTGCGCTTTTTCGCCCTGCCGATCTGGTACATGCCGAGCCCCAGCCATGTCGCGACAACACTCTACACGCGCTTTCCGTTGATGCTTGGTGACGCGGCCATCACAGCCGCCGAAACCCTGCTGGGACTGGCAATAGGTGTAGCGGTTGGCATGGCGCTGGCGCTCACCATGGCGCGCTCGCGCTGGCTGGCGGAGGCGCTGTCACCGCTGGCCATGGTCAGTCAGGCGATTCCGTTCATGGCGCTCGCCCCTTTGATGATGATCTGGTTCGGCTTTGGCATGACATCCAAGGTGGCGATGGCGGCAGTGACCATCTTCTTTTCGGTGACTGTCGCCTATTTCGAGGGCCTGCGCAGGGCGGATGAAAACCTGATTGATCTTGCCAGGCTCTACGGTGCCACCAACACGCAGATCCTCACCCACATCCGCATGCCTGCAGCAACGCCGCATCTCGCTTCTGGCCTGAAGTTGGCCGCAGCCTATGCTCCGCTTGGCGCGATTGCCGGTGAGTGGGTGGGATCAGACGGTGGTCTGGGCATCATGATGACCTATCACAATGCCCGCATGCAGACCGATATGGTCTTTGCCTACATGGTCATCCTCATTGCTTTCTGCCTCATCACCTGGGGCCTGATGGCGCTGTTCACGCGCTATTTGCTGCGCAATTTCCCCGACACGCTGACACGTTGAAATCATTCCCCAACACAAAGGAGCCTTCCCTATGACCAGACGTTTTTTTGCCATGCTGCTTGCAGCACTGGCGATCACAACCGCCTCGCCGGCAACGGCCCAGCAGCCGGAAAAACTCACTGTGCTTCTCGACTGGTTCGTCAACCCTGATCACGCGCCGATCATCGTGGCGAAGGAGCGGGGTCTCTTCACCAAGCGCGGTCTTGACGTCCAGCTTGTCGAACCTTCCGATCCATCAGCGCCACCAAGGCTGATTGCAGCAGGTCAGGGCGATATCGCTATCAGCTACCAGCCCAGCTACACCCGCGCTATCGCCAGCGGCCTGCCGGTCATACGCATCGGCACGGTTGTGTCTACACCCCTCAACACCATGACCGTGCTGGCTGACGGCCCGATCAAGACACTGGCGGATCTGCGCGGCAAGACCATTGGCTATTCCGGTTCGGGCATTCACGACATGATGCTGAAAGCCATGCTGAAAAGCGTTGGCATGACAGAAGCCGACGTGAAGCTCATCAATGTCAATTTCGCGCTTTCAGTGGCGCTGGTGTCAGGCCGGGTGGATGCCATCATTGGCGGTTTCCGCAACTTTGAAGGCACGGAAATCGAGATTGCCGGCAAGAAGCCCAAGATGTTCTTCCCGGAAGAGCATGGCGTGCCTGCCTATGACGAGCTGATCTATATTTCCAAACTGGACCGTTTTGGTGATGCGAAGTTCGACAAGTTCCTCGCAGCGATTGAGGAAGCCACCATGATCCTCTTCAACGATCCAGAAGCGACATGGAAGGACTTCATCAAGGCCTATCCAAAGCTCGATGATCGTCTGAACAAGACAGCCTGGGCCGATACCCTGCGCCGCTTTCAGGCCTCGCCCAAGGCGGTTGATCCTGATCGCTATCTTGCAGTTGCCAATTTCATGAAGCAAAGTGGCATCATCGACAAGGTTGAGCCGATCGAGCGCTATATCGGCAAGCGCTAAGGGGTCTTGAATGCACCTGTTCTTCAACACGGATCAACTTCTGCACAAGCCGCAGAAGTTCATGAGGGCAGGACAGGTCGTCGATCCTTTTGAGAATCCTGATCGCGTGACGGTGCTCTCCGAGCGCCTGATCGCGGCTGGACTTACTTTGGTTGATCCTGGCGATCATGGCATGGCGGCTATCCGCGTTGTTCATGACACCCGCTATCTCACGTTTCTGGAAACGGCCTATGCCGAATGGCAGAAGTTTCCGGATGCCGGGCCGGAGGTCTGGCCCAATATTCACCCCTACCGTGGCACAGGCGCTGATCTTGAGCGCGCCGAAGCGCCTGTCGGCAGCATCATTGGACAGGCTGGCTGGTATATTGGCGATATGGCTGTTGCCATGGGCGAGGGCAGCTGGAAGGCGGCCTATGCCTCGGCGCAAACGGCCATCGCTGCAGCCAATGCGGTGCTAACCGGGCATGACGCTGCCTTCGGGCTTTGCCGCCCGCCGGGGCACCACGCCTATCGCGACCGCGCCTGCGGATTCTGTTTTCTCAACAATGCGGCGATTGCAGCCGAGCGTCTTCGCACGCGGTTTGATAATGTCGCGATCATTGATTTTGATACCCACCACGGCGATGGTACGCAGGCCATCTTCTACGATCGGGCGGATGTGCTGGTAGCCTCCACCCATACGGACCCGACAGCCTACTATCCGTATTATTCAGGCTATGCCGGAGAGACCGGGCGTGGCGCAGGCAAGGGAGCCAATCTCAACATTCCGCTGCCTGTCGGTGCCAATGACGATGCCTACATCAAGGCCTGCATTGAACTTGCCGATGCAGCCATGCGCTTTGGTGCCAAGGCTGTTGTGCTGTCAGCAGGGTGGGATGCCCACAAGGACGACCCGCTGTCGAAACTGGCTGTGACATCCGAAGCCTTCAGCCGGATCGGAGAGATTTTCGGCAAGCTCCCAGTGCCTGTCGTCATTCTGCAGGAGGGCGGTTATTCCCTCACGGCCGCAGGCGAAGCCGCACCGCGCTTTGCCAAGGCTTTTGCCTCGGTGCGCGGCACGACAAGTTGAAGTGCAACAGCGTCAGATGGTCTGGTTGTAGGCACCCACTTCAGGATGTGTGCGCAACACTGCATCCACTGACTTGAACATCTCGCGCATGCGGGCTTCGGAAGCAGGGCTTTCCACCACCACCACAAGCTCTGGCTTGTTGGAGGAAGCACGCACCAGACCCCATGTGCCATCTTCAGTGACCACGCGGACACCGTTGACGGTGACGAGATCAATGATCTTCTTGCCATCAATCTTCACGCCCTTGGCATGCATGTCCTGGAAAGTGGCGACCACCTTGTCGACGATGCCGTACTTCACTTCGTCAGCACAGTGCGGTGCCATGGTGGGCGAACCCCAGGTCTTGGGCACATCAGCGTAAAGTTCTGCCATGGTCTTGCCGGGGTTGCGATCAAGCATGTCAATCACGGCGATGGCGGTCACCACACCGTCGTCATAGCCACGGCCAACCGGCGCGTTGAAAAAGAAGTGACCGGATTTTTCAAAGCCGGCGAGCGCATTGAGATCAGCCACGCGGCGCTTGATATAGCTGTGGCCGGTTTTCCAGTAATCGGTCTTTGCACCAAGCTGCTTGAGCATAGGGTCGGTGGCGAAAAGGCCAGTTGATTTCACATCGACCACGAACTGCGATGGTCCGTAAACCTTCGTCAGATCACGCGCCAGCATCACGCCAATCTTGTCAGCGAAAATCTCGTCACCGTTGTTGTCAACGACGCCGCAACGGTCTCCGTCGCCATCAAAGCCGAGGGCCACATCCGCGCCATGCTCTTTGACGGCATGGGCCATGGAATGCAGCATTTCCATGTCTTCCGGGTTGGGGTTGTAGCGCGGGAAGGTGTAGTCGAGCTCCGCATCCATGGGGATAACCTCGCAGCCCAGCGCTTCCAGAATGCGCGGTGCAAAAGCACCCGCCGTGCCGTTGCCGCAGGCGGCAATGACGCGCAGTTTGCGGCTGATCTTTTTGCGGTTGGTCAGATCCTTGATGTAATGCTCGGCAAAGTTCTCGTGGAAAACATAGGAACCGCCGCCCGAGAGATCGAACTTGCCAGCAAGTACGATTTCCTTGAGCCGTGTCATCTCCACCGGGCCAAAGGTCACGGGACGCTGCGAGCCCATCTTGACGCCGGTCCAGCCGTTGTCGTTGTGCGAGGCGGTCACCATGGCGACAGCAGGAACATCAAGCTGGAACTGGGCAAAGTAGGACATAGGCGACATCGCCAGACCAATGTCATGCACCTTGCAGCCAGCGGCCAGCAGGCCGGAGATCAGCGCGTACTTGATCGAGGAGGAGTAGCCACGGAAGTCATGGCCAACCACGATTTCCTTCTTCACACCCTGCTCTTTCAGCAAGGTGCCAACGCCCATGCCAAGTGCCTGAACGCCCATCAGATTGAGCTCAGGCTCCTTCTTTGAGCCGGGATGACCAAACCACCAGCGGGCGTCATATTCGCGGAAACCGGTGGATTTCACCAGCGGTGTATTCTCGAACAGGGCTGAGTTGGGAGCAATGGCGTTCAGTGGCTTTGGATAGGACATGGGTGCCTCGTGTGACGAATCTGCCGCCTTATATACACCGAGTTGTGAACGGCAGATAAAACCCTTCCAATTTTATGAAAATGCAATTGCTTGCTTTTAGCAACTAAATTGATATCCTTCAGGCATGTCTCAGGATACAGCTTCAGACCTTCGCCGCTTCGCCCGTGTTTTCACGTTGAAAACAGGACTGCTGCGACCCAAGCTCTATGATGTTGATCTCTCGCTGACCGAAGCGCGCGTGCTTTATGAAATTGCGCATGCGGATGGTGTTTCGGCGGAAAAGATCAGGTCAGTTCTCAGGCTCAATGCAGGCTATCTCAGCCGCACAATCACGCGGCTTGGCAAGCAAGGCTGGATTGTGCGTGCGGTATCGCCGGATGACCGCCGGAGCAAAACGCTTTCCATGACAGAAGCGGGCCGGGTTTTGTTCCAGCGGATTGACCAACGTTCAACAGAAGAAATGGAAAGCCTGATCTCTCATCTGACGCCGCAACGCCGCAAGGCGCTGTCCAGTGCACTTGCCGCGGTAGAAGCCTGTCTGGAGCCAACGAAGCCACAAACTGCGGTAACTATCCGTCAGCACAGGGCGGGTGATCTCGGCTGGATCGTGCACCGCCACGCTGTGCTCTATGCGCAGGAATACAACTGGGACATCACCTTTGAAGCGGCGGTGGCCGAGATTGCCACTCAATTTATCAGAAACTTTGACGCGAATCTTGAGCGCTGTTTTGTTGCTGAAATTGACGGCGAGATTGTCGGCTCAGCCACTGTTGTGCGCAACGATGCAAAAGATGCCAAGCTGCGCATTGTCTATGTTGAGCCGCAGGCGCGCGGGCACGGCGTTGGCGAGAAACTGCTGACGGAATGCCTCGGTTTTGCGCGGGTCGCCGGATATACGGGCATGATCCTGTGGACCAACGATATCCTTCACGCCGCGCGCAGGCTGTATCAACGGCATGGTTTCACGCTTGTGGAAAGCAAGCCGCATGTCAGTTTTGGGCAGCAGCTGGTAGGCGAAATCTGGCGGAGGGAACTGACCGACTGACCGCTTGAAAGCCTATTTCTTCATGATCATGCTGGTGCCGCGCGATTCAAAGCTCGCCAGCTTCTTCATGAATGACATGCCAAGCAATGTACCGCTCATGGCGCCCGGCGGCATGATGGCTGCCTCGACATCATAGACGGTCAGGCCCTGCAGGCGCACCTCAGGAAGGCGTATGAGCGAGGCTGTCACAACGCCGTTGGCAGTGTTGAACTGCGCCTTGCGGTCGCTTGGGTTGGCCCGAAATCCGATTTTTGCCGCATCCTCTGTCGACAGGGCTACAAGGCTTGCACCTGTATCCACCATTGTCTTGACCGGGATGCCGCGCACCATGATGTCGGCAAAGAAATGCCCGCGTGGGTCAGCATAAAGCATGGCTGTGTTGCCGCCGGGGTTGGGCGGAGCGCTGGCGGCACTGGTGCGCGCTGGAGCAGCAGCAGCAACAGCTTGTTTGCTATCCTGCTTCTGGCGGTCGTGATTCTGCACGACAAAACCAGCAATGGCACCGCTGCCGATCAAGGCGGCAAAAACCAGATTTGTCAGTTGAGACATGCGGTCATCTTTTGCTTTCTCAAACCGCATTATGAAGCTGAATCCGGTTTCAAAGCGTAAATGCCGTTCCCTCTTTCGAGGACATGACAAATAAGCTGATAATTTTGTGTCATCATTTTAATTTGACGCGACGCATTTCAGGGCAGACCATGGCGGCAAAGGAGAGCCATCATGACCATCGCTGTCTCGCGCCGCGCTTTCACGTCCATGCTGCTGGCTACTGTCGCATTGCCGGAAGCGGCCTTTGCGCAGGCTGAGCCGCTCCAGCCCATCATCTCTGACTGGCCGCGCCGCCAGCCGGTGTTTTCAGCAGGCGGAATGGTGGCTTCACAGGAAACGCTCGCCACGCGCGTGGGCGTCGAAATTCTTGAGCAGGGCGGCAATGCCGTCGATGCTGCTGTTGCTATCGGTTTTGCCCTTGCGGTCACCCTGCCACGCGCCGGCAACATTGGCGGTGGCGGTTTCATGATTGTGCACAGGGCGGACCGTAACGAAACCCGCTCGGTGGACTTCCGCGAAACAGCGCCTGCCTCCGCCACCAAGACGATGTATCTCAATGACAAGGGCGACGCTGATCTCAACCGCAGCCAGAATACAGGGCTGGGTGCAGGCATCCCCGGCACAGTTGCTGGCCTTGCCATGGCGCTGGAGCGGTTCGGGTCCGGTCGCTTCACCTTCGCGAAACTCATCCAGCCCGCTGTTGATCTGGCGCGGGATGGCTTCATTGTGGGCGATGATCTGGCGTTTTCCCTAAAGCAGGCTGAGCGCCGCCTGAAGCGGTTTGATTCCTCAGCCCGTATCTTCATAACGGTGGATGGCAATGCCCTGCCGCGCGGCGTGTTGCTGCAGCAATCTGATCTGGCCGCCACGCTCTATGGTATCGCATTGACAGGTCCGAAGGCTTTCTACGAAGGCGGTGTTGCGGAAAAAATGGTGACAGCTGTCAACGCTGCTGGCGGCAACTGGACACTGGATGATCTCAAATCCTACCGCGCCATCGAGCGAGATGTGGTGAAAGGAAGCTATCGCGGCCATGAGATCGTTTCCATGCCGCCACCATCCTCCGGCGGCGTGCATCTGGTGCAAATTCTCAACATGCTGGAAGGCTTTGATCTCAAGGCCGCGGGCCACAATTCGGCCGATGCCATCCATCTTTTCGCGGAAGCCTCCAAACTCGCCTATGCCGACCGCAGCGAGTATCTGGGCGATCCAGCCTTTGTGAAGGTGCCAGTCAAGGGACTGACTTCAAAGAAATATGCCGAAACCCTGCGCGCGCAGATCGACCCTGCCAAGGCCCGTCCCGGCAAGGACATCAAGCCCGGCCAGCCGCAGCCCTTTGAAAGCGACCAGACCACGCATTATTCCGTGATGGATCAGGAAGGAAACGCCGTTTCCTGCACTTATACGCTGAACTTTAGCTACGGCATGGCCATGGTGGCGGATGGCACCGGCATTCTGATGAACAACGAGCTCGATGACTTTGCTGCCAAGCCTGGCGTGCCCAACGCCTACGGTCTGGTGGGCGGGGATGCCAATGCACCCGGCCCCGGCAAGCGGCCCTTGTCCTCCATGTCGCCCACCATCGTCTTCAAGGACGGCAAGCCCGTGCTTGTGACAGGTTCTCCCGGTGGCAGCCGCATCATCACCACTGTGCTGCAGGTCGTATCCAACGTGATCGACCATGGCATGAACGTGGCGGAAGCCACCGAAGCGCCGCGCGTGCATCACCAGTGGTTGCCTGATGAGTTGCGTGTGGAACGTGGCCTGTCGGTGGATACGATCCGCCTGCTTCAGGCGAAGGGTCACAAGGTGGAAGTGCGTCAGGCTATGGGATCAACGCATTCGATTGCTGTCAACAAACAGGGTTTTGAGGGTGCCTCTGACCAGCGGCAGGCGGGCACGCTTGCGGCAGGGCCGAACAACAGGTTGCGGTAATGGTTGCTTGCGGATCAGCCGCCCCAGGCTTGGTCTGAGAGCACATCAGCCCTGTCACCGTCAAGCACAGGGCTGGGCCGCTCCGATACCATGGGATTGCCATCCATCAGGATAGGCCCGCGTACGGTTGGGATAGCGCCTCCCTTGGCGTGGGGGGCTGCCAGATCAACCTTGATGCCGCGTGCTATTGCCTGGGGATCAGCAAAGACATCGGCGATGGTGTTGATGGGACCGGCTGGCACTTTGAGTGCTTCCAGTCTGGCAAGCATGGTATCACGCGGCAACATCTGCGTGCGCGCCACAATCTTCGCCGTCAGCTCATCCCTCAGCGCAATCCGGTCCGCGTTGCTGGCATAGCGGGGGTCAGATGCCAGCTCATCCGCACCAAAGACAATCATCGCATCGCGGAATTGTCGATCATTGCCTGTTGCCAGAATGAAATGCCCGTCTGACGCTGGATAAACCGCATAGGGCACGATATTGGGATGCGCATTGCCCATGCGGGTTGGAACCTTGCCGGAGGTCAGGTAGTTCATCGCCTGATTGCCCAGCACAGCCACCTGCGCCTCCAGCAAGGCGCAGTCTATCGCCGCACCTTCGCCTGTTGCATCCCGCTGGCGGAGTGCCGCCAGAATGGCGACTGTCGTGTACATGCCGGTGAAGATATCCGCTGTCGCATAGCCCGCCTTCTGCGGCAGGCCATCGGCCTCGCCCGTGATCGACATCGCCCCGGCCATGCCCTGAATCATGAAGTCATAGCCTGCCCGCTCGGCATAAGGTCCGGTCTGGCCAAAGCCGGTGATAGAGGCGCAGATGAGGCGCGGGTTCGCTTTGCGCAGACTGGCAGAATCCAGACCATATTTGACCAGACCACCCACTTTGAAATTTTCGACCACGACATCGGCATGCGCCGCCAGCCGCCTGACTATGGCGAGATCTTCCGCCTTGCCGAAATCGGCCACCACAGAACGCTTGCCCCTGTTGCAGGCGTGGAAATAGGCTGCAGAGAGCTTTTCGCCATCAACACCTTCCACAAAGGGAGGGCCCCACTGGCGCGTATCATCCCCACCGGGGCTTTCCACCTTCACGACATCTGCGCCAAGATCAGCCAGCAATTGCCCAACCCATGGGCCAGCCAAGATACGGGCGAGTTCAAGAACGCGGATGCCTGTGAGCGGTTTGGTCACTGTGTATGCTTTCAATCCAGAACGTGATCCAGCCCGCGCTTAAGGCCAACAAAGCTGCTGACCTTGCGCGCTGCCAGAAGTGTGCCCGCCACATAGGGCTGGGCGGAAGAGCCCGCATCGTGTCGGATGACCAGCCGCTCGTCTGGTGCACCAAAGATGGTCTCGCAGGACAAAACAAACGATGGCATACGGACGGAATGCACCTGCACCGGTTCGCCCTTGCCAATGGCACCACCGCGTGTTTCGCGCACACCGCCGAGTTCAGCCACAGGTTTGGAAGTGGCCTTCATGCGAACCTCGCTCAGCAATTCGCCAAGCTCGCGTCCTGTGCCGGATGGCGTGTCAGGCTTTTTGGCCGAAGCATAGTCGATAACCTCGACATCCGGCACATAGCGGGCTGCTTCGAGCGCAAAGCGCCTGAGCAGTGTGGCGGTGATGGAAAAGTTGCCCGCGGCCAACACGCCCTTGCCAGCCGTTTTTGCGGCAACATCGATTTTGTCATAGTCTGCCTGTGTCAGGCCTGATGTGCCCACAATAACGTGGCGACCGTGGGCCAGCGACGCCAGAACATGGTGCTTCACGGCATCAGGCTTGGTGTAATCGATGACAACATCGGAGGGTGTATCCAGCGCTTCTGCCAATGTGGCGCGCAGGGGAACGCCGAGGGCCGCCATGCCTGCCACCTCGCCTGCATCCCGCCCGGCTTGTGTGCGTGAGACAGCGGCCACAAGCTTGAGATGTGAGGATTGCGCAAGAGCCAGAACAAGCGCCCGGCCTACCCAGCCGGAGGCACCGGCCAATGTGATGCGTATGGGATGATCATTTTGGCTCATGTCAACTTTATGCATCGTCTGCCGACAGGGGACAAGGGCCTTGCCAAACCCTCTGCAAGAACCCCGCAAGCACCAGACTTCAATTTAACCCATTGAATTTAAACGGTTTAATACGTAAATGCACGGATTTTTCAATTTTAGGTTGTATGCTTATGTGGCTAAGCTTCCAGCGTTCTGGTGGCTTTGATTCGGTATCTTTCAAAAGATACGGTGGGCGATTCAAAGACGTTGTTGTCGACACTGAGTGTTCGTTCGTCTTTCAAGCTTACCCGCGCGCCATGCAATTTTTGCGAGCGGCTTTCACCGCGTATTTTATTCACACTGCCTGATCAGTGCTGCCGGATTGCCCCAACAAGAAGGGCGGGTTGTGCTGCGGAGAAGTTCCATGGATTTAATGAGCATTGCTGCGTCTTCGCCGGACACCTTCACTTTAAAGAGCGCAAGACCCCGCCCGATCGATCTTGTCCAGACGATCGCATCAGCCTCTCTGCAAAGCAGGCGTGTAATTGGCATGCGCAATCAGACAACAGTTTTGGAAACCGTCCTGAAAAAAGCAATGGTCACGATGAACCCGCCGCGGCTGAATGCTCTTCTGATCCATGCGATTGAAGAGGTTTCCGCCCTGACACCGCGCTATGCCCAGATAGCTGTTCGGCTCACAAAAACCGAGATCGTCATTTGCGGCAAGAATCCGCTGGATCTTCCCGACAGCGAACTGACACTGGACCGTATGCTGCGTCTGCGTGCCTGGCCATTGCAGATCACGCCTTCGCTCAAATGGGAGCGCGGAATAGGTCCGGTGCTGACACTTTTGCTGCCTATACCGAAAGTCGTGGTCAGTATGAAAAAGGCTGTAGACGTGAAAATCAGGCAGTCCCATGCGCATAATGGGCAGCGCCACACACTGTCATCGCGGTCCTGATGCTTTTGCTCCCTGCATGGCTTGCCAAGGATACGCTGTAACCTGAAACCTTGTATAGGAATCGATGATTGTGGCTGACAGCGCATCACGCTCCTTGATGCCAGCGAGAACAGACCCCGCTTCCTGCGCCGCACGCTCCAGAATGTCTGAGGGCAACAGCATGGGCTTGGCGCCTTCCGCCACACTCTGCCGCAAAGCCTCGGCATTGCCGCGCGCTGCATCGGCGAGTCCCTCATCGTGCTCAGATCTGCTGGCAACTTCAATGATCAGGCGCAGGTGTTCAGGCAAGTCACGCCAGAGATCAGCGCCTATCAGCAGTTCACTGGCTCCGTTGGGTTTGTTGAAACCGGGATAGGCGAGGTAAGGCGCAACCTTGTGCAATCCCAGAGCAATGTCGTTGGCGGGAGCCAAAAACTCGGCGGCATCAATCAGGCCGCGCTCCAGCGCTTGATAGGTTTCCCCCGGAGGAATGACGACCGGAACAACGCCCATGCGTTTCATCACCTCACCACCAAGCCCGGTGATGCGCATGCGCAGACCTTTGAGATCATCAAGCCCCTGCACCGGCTTGCGAAACCAGCCAGCTGTTGACGGCCCCGTGTTGCCTGCCAGCAGCGGCTTCACCTTGAACGGCGCATAGAGGGCATCCCACAGCCGTTGGCCATCCTGATCAATCCATGCGGCATGGGCCGTCGGCGACAGGCCAAAGGGCACAGTTGTGAAAAGGGCCGCTGCGGGCATCTTGCCTTGCCAGAAAAGTGCAGCCGTATGCCCCATTTCAACGGTGCCAGCTGAGACTGCATCAAGCACGTTGAGGGCAGGCACGAGTTCGCCAGCAGCAAACAGCGTTATCTCCAGTTCGCCCCGGCTCATCGTGTTGATGCGGTTGACAAGGCGGGCCGCAGAGACGCCCGGCCCTACCAGATTGCGCGGCCAGGAGGTGACGCAGCGCCATTTGCGGGCATTTTGAGCACGGACAACATTTGGCATGGCGATTGAAGTCGCGACACCCAAAACCGCTGCCCGGCGCGAGAGGGTCATGGCTGTCTCGCCTTGCTGATGGCTTGCGCCATGATCCCGGTTGAAGCCGCAACATCATCCCCGGCAAAGAGCGCGCCGATAACGGCCACGCCGTCGGCTCCGGCCTTGATCAGGTTGCCAGCATTGGACGCATCAATACCGGCAATAGCGCCAATCGGCATCGCTCCAAGTTTGGTCCGGGCATAGGCAGCCAGCTTCGCAAATGCCGCCACGCCCAGCGGCGGATCAGGGTTGTCCTTGTGGCTGGTTGCAAACACGCCGCCGATGCAGATGTAGTCGATCGGCGCGCCGACCAGCCTGTCCACATCCGCCGCTGATTTGACCGTTGAGCCAATGATGGCTTTTGGCCCCAGCAACGCGCGGGCATCCTCTGGCGTCATATCGTCGTTGCCAATGTGCACGCCGTCTGCGCCTGCCGCCAGCGCCACATCAATGCGGTCGTTGATCAGGAGAGGGACATTGGTGCCATCCAGCGCCGCCTTGATAGCACGGGCTTCCGCAACCATGCTGCGCGTATCCAATGCCTTGGCGCGGTATTGCAGCAAGGTCATGCCAGCATCTGCCGCTGCACGTCCAAGCAAGCCAAGCGAGCGGCCCCTGCCAATCTGCGGGTCAACAATGCCATAGAGCGAGATATTGAGGGTCAAGATTTTTGTCCGTAGCGGGCTGCTGCACTGTCAGCGCATTCTGCCAATACATCGATCAGCTGCGGAACGAAACTGCCGGGACCGGATGCGCGCTGCGCGGCGAGACGACCAGCCATGCCAAAACAGGTGAGCGCGGCGGTTGCTGCTTTCACCTGATCCGTTTCAACCGCAGCAAAAGCAGCAATCATAGCCCCTGCCACACAGCCGGTTGCTGTGACGCGGGCCATCATGGGGTGGCCTTCCGCAACAGTGCTGCTCCGTTTGGATTGTTCCACGCGGTCAATAGCTCCTGTGGTCACGCGGGTGGTATGGTCCGGAATGAAAGCGGCAAGAGCCAGCATCTCCGCTGCATTACCCTTGATAATGACACCTTCCAGCTTGAGCAGCCGACAGGCCAATGCGAACCTGAGAGGGGATCGATCTGCAAAAACCGGATCAATCACACAAGGTATGCCAGGCGGAAGCGGCTTTTCCAGCAGGGAACCGATGGCAACCTCACGCGCGAGATCCAGCGTTCCAAGGTTGATCAGCAGGCCAGCCGCTGAATGCGACATCGCAACAATCTCGGCAGGATGCTGCGCCATCGAGACATCAGCACCAATGGCAAGCAGCGCATTGGCTGTCAGATTCTGGGCCACCGTGTTGGTGATGCATTGAATCCGGGGCTTTGCTGCACCAATCCGCGCAAGCAATTCCAGCACATCATCAGGCAACGGCATATCCACGGTGGGTCAGCTTTCAGGTTCAACTGCAGCCGTTACCGGCTCAGAAGAACGCCTGCAACCCGGTAATCGCACGGCCCAGAATCAGCGCATGCACATCATGCGTGCCTTCATAGGTGTTCACCGTCTCAAGATTCTGCGCATGGCGCATCACATGATACTCGATCTGGATGCCGTTGCCGCCGTGCATGTCGCGGGCTTGCCGGGCGATATCCAGCGCCTTGCCACAGTTGTTGCGCTTGACGATGGAAATCATCTCGGGTGCCATCTTGCCTTCGTCAAACAGACGGCCGACACGCAATGAGCCTTGCAGGCCCAGCACGATATCCGTCTGCATGTCAGCGAGCTTCTTCTGGAAAAGCTGTGTCTGTGCCAGCGGGCGGTTGAACTGGTGGCGATCAAGGCCGTACTGGCGCGCACGGTGGAAACAGTCTTCGGCAGCACCCAGCACGCCCCAGGAGATGCCGTAGCGCGCACGGTTCAGGCAGCCGAACGGGCCTTTCAGTCCAAACACGTTTGGAAGCAATGCTGATTCCGGCACCACAACACCGTCCATGACAATCTCGCCGGTGATTGAGGCGCGCAGCGACAGCTTGCCGCCGATCTTGGGGGCAGAGAGCCCCTTCATGCCCTTTTCAAGGATAAAGCCACGGATTTCGTTGTCATGCGCAGCAGATTTCGCCCAGACCACAAAAACATCGGCGATGGGCGAGTTGGAAATCCACATCTTGGAGCCGGTGATGCGATAGCCATCCGCCACCTTCTCGGCCCGTGTCTTCATGCCGGCAGGGTCAGAGCCGGCATCGGGCTCGGTCAGGCCAAAACAGCCGATCCATTCGCCCGATGCCAGTTTTGGCAGATATTTCATGCGCTGTGTTTCATCGCCGTAGGCATAGATCGGATACATCACGAGCGAGGACTGCACGCTCATCATGGAGCGGAAGCCTGAGTCCACCCGCTCCACCTCGCGGGCTACAAGGCCATAAGACACATAGTTTGCGCCCGCGCAGCCGTATTTTTCCGGGATTGTGACACCCATAAGGCCAAGTGCGCCCATCTCGCGGAAGATCGAGGCATCAACGCCTTCGTTCAGATACATATCTGAAATACGTGGCTGCAACTTCTCCTGCGCATAGGCCCGCGCTGTATCGCGGATCATGCGCTCGTCCTCAGTAAGCTGATCTTCCAGCAGAAAGGCATCATCCCACTGAAACTGCACCTTGGCGGGCTTGGCTGTGCGCGGGGTTGTGACGGCTGACATGGAGGGCTCCTGAAGCGGCATTATTTCAAGCCTAAAATAATTGGGTTTGCCCAATTGGCAAGCCTTGAAGCGGCAGGAAGCCACTATGACGCTGGCATAGCCTTAAAAGCAATCAAGCGCCAACTGGGGGCGCTTGATTGTTATCGTCTTTCTGATTGCGAACTGGCTTTACGCCGCAATCTGCAGGGAAGGTGCAGCCCTCTTCACTTCATTGTCGACATGGGCTTCAAAGCGCTTGAAGTTGTCCGAGAACAGACCGTTCAGCTTCTTGGCTGTGGCCACGAAGTCAGACTTGTCTTGCCATGTCTTGAACGGCGTCAGGATGTGCGGCTCCACGCCCGGCACTTCAGATGGCACTGCAAAGCCAAAGTAAGGATCGGTCTTGAACTTCGCCTTGGCCAAGGAGCCATCAAGTGCCGCCGTCAGCAGGCGGCGTGTGACGCGGATAGGCATACGGCGGCCGACGCCGTACTTGCCACCGGTCCAGCCGGTGTTGACCAGCCAGCAATCCACATGGTGCTTGGCGATGAGATCACGCAGAAGGTTGCCGTAGACCGATGGATGCGATGGCATGAACGGTGCGCCAAAGCAGGTCGAGAATGTTGCTTCCGGGTCTTTCACGCCACGCTCAGTGCCAGCCACCTTGGCGGTGTAGCCCGAGAGGAAGTGATACATCGCCTGCGCGCCATCAAGCTTGGCGATGGGAGGCAGAACGCCCCAGGCGTCGCAGGTCAGCATCACGATGTTCTTGGGGATTCCGGCACGGCCTGTGAGTGAGGCATTGGCGATAAAGTCCAATGGATAGGCGCAGCGTGTGTTCTCGGTTTTCACCGCGTCGTCAAAGTCCGGCAGGCGGGTGATGGGATCGATGGTGACGTTCTCAAGAATCGTGCCGAAACGCTGTGTCGTGGCGTAAATTTCGGGCTCGGCTTCCGGCGAAAGGCGAATGGTCTTGGCGTAGCAGCCGCCTTCAAAGTTGAAGACGCCTGATGGTGCCCAGCCGTGCTCATCATCGCCCAGAAGCATACGGTCAGGATCAGCTGACAGTGTTGTCTTGCCTGTGCCCGAGAGGCCGAAGAACACGGCCACATCGCCGTCCTTGCCAACGTTGGCGGAGCAATGCATCGGCATCACCTTCTGCTTGGGCAGCACATAGTTGAGGTAGGTGAAGACCGACTTCTTCATTTCGCCGGCATATTCCGTGCCGCCGATCAGCACGATCTTGCGGGTGAAATCGCAGGCGATGATGGTTTCGCTGCGGCAACCATGGCGCTTCGGGTCTGCCTTGAAAGACGGCAGATCAACAATGGTCATTTCAGGATCGAACGCTGCCAGCTCTTCCAGCTGCGGGCGGATCAGGAGGTTGCGGATGAACAGGGAGTGCCAGGCCATCTCGGTGTAGACGCGGGTGCGCACCCGGAAGGCAGGGTCAGCGCCGCCGTAGAGGTCTTGTGCAAAGAGTTCCTTGCCTTCGGCATGCTTGATGAAATCAGCAAGGATCAGATCAAACTGCGCCACAGTCAGCGCGCCGTTGTTGTCCCACCAGACACTATCTGTGGTCATCGCATCCTTGACGACAAATTTATCCTTGGGAGAGCGGCCTGTGAAAACGCCCGTATCAACACGCAACGCGCCACCCTTGACCAGCATGCTTTCGCCGCGCTTGAGGGATTCCTCATAAAGACCCGGTGCTTCAAGGTTCCAGCGAACCGACTTCAGCTTTTTAAAACCGAATGACGATGAATCTTTCGAAGCGTTGAAAACACCAATATTGTCCATGAGGGCCTCCTCCAAGAGACTTTTAAGAGACTTTGGCACCAAAAAGAGGCACCTTTGTCAATTGTTGGCCTCGCCATAGCGAAAAAACCTTGTCGGCTCAATGAACGAGAGGCGTTTCTGCCCATTTTTTTCATGGCGTCAGTGAAGGAACATGGTTGACGATACGTTGATGACGGTGTCTTGCAACGCGGCTTTCCGGAAAGTCCTGATGTCAGACAATCACACATACTTCAGCAAAAACCAGCTTGGCATTGGCCTGATGTGTCTGGGCATTCTGCTGTTTGCGCTCAACGATGTGATGGGCAAATGGCTGATGTCCACCTATTCTGTTGGGCAAGTCCTGCTGCTGCGCAGTGCCGCTGCGCTGCTCTTGCTCATGCCTTTTGCTTTCAAGGAAGGCTGGGGCAACATCCTGCGTGCGCCGCGTCCCGGTCTGCAGGTCGCCCGCGTGGCTTTCGGCACGCTGGAGGTTGCGGCCTTTTATTGGGCCGTGAGCTTTCTGCCATTGGTCAGCGTCATGACCTATTATCTGTCCGCTCCGCTCTATGTTGCAGCCATTGCCCCCCTGCTGCTGCGCGAGCGCCTGAGCCGCGATCAGTGGCTGGCGGTCATCATCGGCTTCATCGGTGTGTTGATGGTGCTCAGGCCATCGGCTGAAACGCTCACCTTGCCAGCCATAATCGCCATTATTGGCAGCCTGCTCTTTGCAGGATTGATCCTGTCCACGCGATCACTGCGTGGCACATCAGCCACCTCGCTCATTGTCTGGCAAACCATGGGGGCACTGCTGTTTGGTGCAGTGCTCGTGCCCTTCGGCTGGGTGCAGCCTTCCCCGCGTGACTTTGCATTGCTCGCCCTGCTTGGTGTTGTCGCCATGATGGCGCATGTGCTGGTCGCCCGTGCCGTCACCGTTGCTCCTGCCTCGGTTGTTTCGCCCTTTCAGTATACCCTCCTCATCTGGGCAGCGCTGTTCGGATGGCTGATTTTTGATGAGCAGCCGGACCGCTGGATGGTCGCTGGTGCTCTCGTCATTGTCGCTGCCGGCCTCTATCTGCTCTGGCGCGAGGGGCGAGACGCAAACAAGGCTTGACCGGATCGTCCGGCAGCGACAGAAGACCCCCATGCTGAAAACCCGCATCATCCCCTGTCTCGATGTCAAGGACGGCCGTGTCGTCAAAGGCATCCAGTTTCTTGATCTGGTGGACGCCGGTGATCCGGTGGAGTCCGCCAAGGCCTATGATGCAGCGGGTGCCGACGAGCTTTGCTTCCTCGATATCACAGCCAGCCATGAAAACCGTGGCACAATTCTGGATGTGGTGCGCCGCACGGCGGAATCCTGTTTCATGCCGGTCACCGTTGGCGGCGGTGTCCGTCAGGTGGAGGATATTCGCGCGCTGATGCTGGCGGGCGCTGACAAGGTGTCGATTAATTCCGCCGCTGTGAAAGACCCTGCGATCGTGGCGCGGGCGGCAGAAAAATTCGGCAGCCAGGCCATTGTCGTTGCAATCGATGCCAAGCGCGTTTCGCTGGATGGTGAGATTGATCGCTGGGAGATTTTCACCCACGGCGGACGCAATGCCACCGGCATTGATGCCATCGCCTTCGCACAAAAGGTTGCAGAGTATGGCGCAGGTGAAATTCTCCTCACCTCCATGGATCGTGACGGCACCAAATCCGGTTTTGATCTCAAGCTCACCCGCGCTATCACTGATGCTGTATCTGTGCCGGTTGTTGCTTCCGGTGGTGTCGGCACCTTGGATCACTTTGTGGAAGGCGTGCGCGATGGCCATGCCAGTGCTGTGCTGGCAGCATCGGTGTTTCACTTCGGCGTCTTCACCATTGCTGACGTCAAACAGCACATGGCCAAGGCCGGTCTGGCCGTACGGTTGGATTGAGAGAGCCTGATCAATCGTCGTATTGCGCGGCAGCCGCCGAAGCCCTAAACACAACCCCGGAGGAGAACCGCTCCCGGTGGGGCGGCCGGACTTCAAATCCGGTTGGGGCCGCCTGACGGTCCTGGGTGGGTTCGACTCCCGCTCTCTTCCGCCATTTCTCAGCCACTGGAAATCACCGTGACCCTCACAAACCCCGTTCTTGATGTTATCCGCAACCGCAAGCACATGGGCGGCCTCATGCTGCAGGCTCCGGGTCCGGATGCCGCTGGCATGCAGGCCATTCTCGAGGCGGGTGCTGCCGCGCCAGACCATGGCAAATTGGTGCCTTTCCGCTTTGTGGTGGTGCCGGACAGTCAGCGCGCGGCCTATGTAGCGGCATCAATGGCTGCGTTTAAGACAGCCGTGCCTGATGCGGATGAAATCGGCCTCAAGAAAGCGCGCGGCAAGGCGGAGCAGCCGCCAGCGGTTGTTGCGCTCATCGCCTGTTTCCAGCCGGAGCATGGCAAGATCGGCATGCCGGACCAATGGCTGACCGTGGGCTGCGTGTTGCAGAACATGTGGTTGGCAGCCGAAAGCCTCGGCTTTTCCTGCGGGGTCTCATCGGGCCGCCTGATGGACACGACTGAACTGCGCAGTGCGTTCAAGTTGGCTGACAACGAACAGCTTGTCTCGATCATGTCCTTCGGCACAGCCAAAGAGCGGATGCCGCCAAGACCAAAGCCTGCCTTGCAGGATATCGTCCGCGATTTCGGCACCTGAGCCACATGTCGCCTCTCTCCTGGCAGCAGCTGGCTGAAACATTGGCCGGGCGCGTTTCACCTGTCACAGGGGTGGAGCTGATCAGCCTGCGCAGGGCTGGAGGGCGCTGTCTGTCGGCCCCTGTCATCGCAGCAAAGGCTATCCCGGCCTTTGATCATGCCGTGATGGATGGCTTTGCCATTGGCGGAAATACACCCGGCCAATACAACATCATCAGCCCTGAGCAGGACGCTCTTTCTGCCAGTGAGGCACTGCGGGTTTCCGCTGGCATGCGCGTGCCTACCAACACCAAGGCTGTTGTTCTGGCGCATAACACCGAGGTTTCAGGGGATGTGCTGATAGTTCCTGCATTGTCGCGCCGGGATAATGTCCGCAGGCAGGGTGAAGAGGCTCAGTCTGGAGAAACACTGCTGGTTGCCGGAACACGGCTTGATGCACGCCATCTCGCGCTGGCGGCCATGGCGGCTGTGACAGAGCTGGAGGTGATGCAGCAACCGCGTGTGGCACTCCTCGGTTTGCAGGATCAACCGCAGCAATTGCCTCATCTCGCTGTTATGGCAGCCATGCTGACAACGCCTTCGCTGAACTTCACGCTCGCTGGTGCTGCGCGCACACAGGATCTGCCAAGGCAACTGTCTCAACTCTCGCAAAACCATGATCTTGTTGTGGTGGTCGCCGAGAGCCTGCGCGGAGAAGACGGTGCGCTGTTTCAGGCCTTGCAGGAACGCGGCGCTGATGCCGAGGTCTGGCGCGCCAATCTCAAACCAGCCAAGCCGGTGATCACTGGCAAGCTGGGCGCTTGCCATATCCTCGGTCTGGCCGGAACTGCCTATGCCACGGCGACAGCCGCGCATCTGTTCCTGCGCCCGGTTTTGCAACGCTTGCTGGATTTGCCGGTTCAACAGGCAACAACAATGGCAACAACGGATTTTGCCCGCACACGAGAAGGCGGGCGCGCGGAAGCGCTACCTGTTATGGCGCGACAAGATAATGGTGCGTTGAAGCTCACGCCTGCTGGCCGGTTTGGCCAGTTGCGTGCACTCGCTGCCATGGATGGCATGGCTCTTATCGAGGCAGAGCAGGGTGATATTGCTGCAGGAACACATGTGCACTTCATGCGTGTGCAGATCCCGTTGATTTGAACGCGCGAGAGCGATGACGGCTGCCTGATCTGTGCTATTTCAGCCTATGCCTATTCGCCGACTCGAACCCATTCTCATTGACCAGATCGCCGCCGGTGAGGTGATCGAGCGCCCTGCTGCTGCCGTCAAGGAACTCGTCGAGAATGCGCTCGATGCGGGGGCCACGCGTATCTCTGTCGAGATTGAGGGCGGGGGCCGCAGCCTTATCCGTATCACCGATGATGGCTCTGGCATGTCGGCGGCTGAACTTGATCTTGCGGTCGAGCGCCATGCCACCTCCAAATTGCCAACCGGTGATCTCATGGCGATTGGCACGCTTGGTTTCAGAGGCGAGGCCCTGCCTTCGATTGGCGCTGTCTCGCGCCTCAATATTTTGAGCCGGTCGGTGGGCGACAAGGACGGCACTGAACTCAGGATTGAGGGTGGCTTCAAACACCCGGTCAGACCCGCCGCCATGGCCAAGGGCACGCGCATCGAGGTGCGTGATCTGTTCTTTGCCACACCCGCCCGTCTGAAGTTCCTGAAGGGCGACCGCGCCGAAGGGCAGGCGGTGGCGCAGGTCATCAAGCGTCTGGCGATGGCGCATCCCGCCGTGCGGTTTTCCTTCAGCGGGGAGGGTGCTGCCAATTTTGATTACACAGCGGCAGGCAACACAGCCGAGGGCCAGTTGTTGCGCCTCGGGCAGGTGCTGGGGGCAGACTTCCGCGACAATGCCGTGCCTGTGGATGCGGCCCGCGAGGGCCTCTCGATCACGGGCTACGCTGGATTGCCGACCTATCACCGGGCCACGTCTTCCGAGCAGTATCTCTTCGTCAATGGCCGCCCGGTGCGTGACAAACTGCTGGTGGGCGCTGTGCGCGCTTCCTATGCCGACTATCTGCCGGGAGACCGTCACCCTGTGTTGGCGCTGTTTCTTGACATCAATCCGGCGGAGGTTGATGTCAACGTTCATCCTGCCAAAACCGAAGTGCGTTTCCGTGATCCCGGCCTTGTGCGCGGCGTGATGATATCGGCGCTGAAATCGGCACTTTTGGCTGGTGGACATCGCGCCTCCTCAACCGGCGGTGACCGCACACTCGCGGCGATGAGCATGATGCACCATGGCGCACAAAGCCCAGGCAATCGCATGGGCTCATACAGTCCCACGCCCTATCGTCCGCCTTCCCAAGGAGACTGGTCCCAATCCTGGGCTGCTCCCGCTGGCACTTCAGGCTTTTCAGACAACACGCAGGCAGCGTTTGATGCTGTCGGCACACCAATGGCTGATCCGCGTGCGTATCTGTCAGACAGTGATGCGGACACCACAATGCATCCGCTGGGCGCTGCCCGCGCGCAACTGCACGATGCTTTCATTCTGGCGCAGACCAATGACGGCGTTGTCATTGTCGATCAGCACGCCGCCCATGAGCGTCTCGTCTATGAACGGTTGAAGCGCCAACGGGCAGAAAACAGCATTCCGCGTCAGTTGCTGCTGATCCCCGATATCATCGACATGGATGCGGCAGATGCCGACCGTCTGGCTGCAGCGGCCCCGGCACTGGAAGCCCTCGGTCTGTCGCTGGAAGCCTTTGGTACGGGAGCCATTGCTGTCAGGGAAGTGCCCTCAGCTATCGCAGGTGGTAACATCCGCAATCTCGTGCAGGATATCGCCGATCATCTGGCGGAATGGGGCGGGCCACTGGCGCTTGAAAAAGCGGCGGATCATGTGCTCGCCACCTTTGCCTGCCACCATTCCGTGCGGGCAGGACGGCGCATGAAGCCTGAGGAAATGAACGCTTTGCTGCGCGAGATGGAAACCACGCCCGGCTCCGGCCAGTGCAACCATGGGCGGCCAACCTATGTGGAGTTGAAACTGGCAGATATTGAGCGGTTGTTCGGCAGGCGTTGATTAAGCCTTCAACAGCCTTGCCGTGACCTCGATTTCCACCTTCATTTCAGGCTTCAGCAATCCGGCAATGATGTAGATTGCAGCAGCAGGGCGGATATCCGCCAGCACCTCACCGCAGACAGCCAGCACCGGCTCACAATAGGCGCGGTTCGTGACGAAATACTGGCAGCGCAGGATTTCGGACATGGATGAGCCTGCCTCTTTGAGTACACTTTCAACCGTCTTGAAGATGTTACGCGTCTGCTCTGCCACATCCTCAGGCAGGGTCATGGTGGTGTAGTCATAGCCCGTGGTGCCGGAAACGAACACGAGATCGCCATCGATCACAGCGCGGGAATAGCCGAAGCTGCGTTCAAAGGGTGAGCCTGTTGTGATGAGTGTGCGGGGCATTGCTTGGCCTGTTTCGAAGGTTACGCCGCAGGCGTTCCCTGATGAAACCTCAGTTTCCAGCCAAATGACGTCCATGTCCACAGCGATGATCGATTGGATCGCTCATGTTCCTCATTCATAACGTCGCTGACGTAGGTAACCAGGGCGTTTGCGTTGTCCAGCATATGGATATTGAACTGATCGAACGGCAGCTTGACGCGGATTTCCCTCGGATTTCCCGCATCAATAATTTCAGTCCGCGTCCAGCGTCTGCCAGATCGACCAAACTCGAAAAAATCCGCAGCGAGAACCTTGTCCATATAGTCGGGATCAAACCGCGTCTCAGCGCGCCAAAGCGACTCTTCTAGTCTCTGTAGCTGGCTGGCATCCATGATGCTGCCTACCGCCCTCTGAGTGCCTGCAACACCTTGCCGCCCGGGCGGCCTGTGCGACGCATGCCGAGCTGGGCTTCAATGGCTTCGATAGCGGCGCGGGTCTTGGCTCCAACGGCCCCATCAGGTTCACCCACATCATAGCCCTTGGCAATCAGCAGGCGCTGCATCTCGCGCCGCTCAGCCCGCGAGGTGGGAGGATCATCGGTTGGCCAGCGCTGCTGCACACCGGGGCGGCCACGCAATCTGTCTGCCAGCAGAGAGATAGCCAGCGCATAGCTGTCAGCACCGTTGTAGCTGAAGGCGGCGTCATAGTTGCGGAACACCAGAAAGCCGGGTCCGCCTTTGGCCGGATAAACCAGACCGGCATTGCCGCTGCCGGTGAGCGCTGATCCATCGACCTTGGTCATGCCGCGCGAGGCCCAGGATGATACCGGCGCGCGGGATGTGCGGCCCGATGGTCCGTCATATCCAGCAGGAACACGCACTTCGTAGCCCCATGATGCACCCGTGTTCCAGCCCGCTTTCGCCATGAAGTTAGCGGTGGAATGCAGGGCATCGGGAATGGAATCGACAAGATCCCGCCGTCCATCGCCGTCGCCGTCAACAGCGAGGCGCAAATAGGTGGTGGGAATGAACTGCGTGTGGCCAAAGGCGCCTGCCCATGAGCCCATCAACTGTTCCTGTCTGAGATCACCGCGCTGGATAATCTTGAGCGTCGCCAGCAACTCGCCCCTGAAAAAGGCATTGCGGCGTGAACCAAGGCAAGCGGCGGTGGAGAGAGCCTGCGGCAGGGACCACTTGCCACGCACCTGTCCGTAATTGGATTCAACACCCCAGACGGCGACAATCGTATGGCGGTCAACGCCGAAGCGGCTTTCGGCGGCAGCCAATGTGGAGGCATGGCGGGCGAGCAGGGCCCGGCCTTCCGCCACGCGCTCCTCATCCACAAGCGCTCCCAGATAATCCCAGATCGGTGTCTTGAACTCGGGCTGGTTGTTCATGGCTTTGATGACATCCATGTCTGGCTGCACGCCGCCCATGGCGCGGTCAAACACAGCGCCTGTGATGCCCTGGGAGAGTGCCTGTGAGCGGATGCCAGCCACGCAGGAGGAGAAATCCGCACGGGCGGACAGCCCTGAAGAGGCCATCAGCAAGGATGCCGCGAGGACAGTTCTGGTGAGGCAAACAGATTGAACCATGTCAGGATGCTCCGAATCGACACCCTGTTGTACCGCAACTTAAGGCCGCTTTGAATCGATGATATTCTTAGCGCCAGATACCGAGTTTTTGTTTCTTCGCAGCGGCTTCCGCGACCAGAAAACGCTCTTCCGGCTTGATGTCTGTGCTCACTTCGGCTTTGGCCCAGCCTTGACGCACCATCTGTTCGGCTATGTCGCTGTCACCAATGCGGCAGCGGCCTTTCTCGATACCATCGTCTGAAACACCAGCCCGCTCGCAAGCAACACTGCGTCCTTTCACCAGAAGTTGCAGATAGCTGACGGCTCGGTCGATGCAGGAAACAGCAAGGCCGTCCAGCCGACGGCATGTCTGGTTTTCTGTTGGCAGTGAGAGGCCAGCAAGGCGCACCACCATTTCGCCTGCGCGCAATGTAGCACCGTCCATGACCTCAATGGCGGCATGCACGGAAGGTCTTGGAGTTGCAATAACGTTGGGATCAGTTTGCGAACGCCAGCGACGGGTAGGTGCCGTGCTCGTGATGTCTTCATGCGCTGCTGCCTGCTGCTCCGGCACACGTTCCATGCTTTTTGCAGGAATGATATCCGGCGCAGTCGATATGACCGCACGTATTGGCGTGTGATCCGCATGCATTTGTTTCAGATCAGGGCCCATCATCAGAGCTATGGCTGCAATGCCAGCAAAAGCACTGACGCGCAGGGTGGCCAGCTTTTGCTGGGAAGGGTTACAAGCCGCGCTGGCGATGATTTGCCAGCTTCCCTTTTCGACATAGGCCCGATGCATGATGTCAAACTCCGATGACGTTGCGGAAGAGTGAACAACACGTCACCGTAATGCCGGGTTTTTTCGATCATTCAAATTGTATGTAATTGTTCCCGGCTGATTTCAGCGTAAACAAGCCGTGTTTGAGACTTTAACAAACTGTGAATAGAAAAGCGAAAATCTTAGATGGCAAATTTCATTTAACTCTTTTCGGAGGAATTCCGGAACGTTTACCTCTCCATTGACATTTGAGGTTCATTCTTGCCCTCGCCTGCAGAAAGCGGGCTGGGGAATGTTCACATGCGTGGTCCTGCAGTTGCAATGGTAGGAATTGCCGTCCTGATCGGGGGTGGCACAGTTATTGGCGGACGCTTCTATCTGGAGCGCAACAACCAGCGTGCAGCCAAAACGGAAGTTGCTGCTCCGGCCAAACCCTTGAACACGACAACTGTTGTTGTGGCTTCCATGCCCCTGCGTTTCGGCATGGAGCTTTCCAGCAACCAGTTGAAAGAAGTGCAGTGGCCAACAGATGCAGTGCCTGCAGGTTCCGTCAGCAGCGTTGCCGAATTTCTCAAAGGTCCGGAAAAGCGCGTTGTTATTGCAGCCATGGATGCCAACGAGGCTATTCTGGCTGGCAAGGTGACAGGCCCCGGCGAACGGGCAACTCTTTCCGCCGTCATTGCTCCGGGCATGACAGCCGTAACAGTGCCGCTCTCTGAAACACAAGGTATCGCGGGTCTGGTCATGCCAGGTGATCGCGTGAACCTCGTCTTCACCCGCACACTCGACAAGGATCAGAGCTTTACAGATGTGCTGCTGCAGAACATCCGCGTGGTGGCTGTTGATCAGGTCATCGACCAGCGCAGTGAAAAGCCTGCTGCTATCCGTTCGGCCACCCTCGAGGTGATGCCGCAGGATGCCAAGCGCGTGGCGTTGGCCGGCACAGTCGGCAGTCTCTCCCTCATGCTGCGCAAGGCTGGCGAAATCAGCGGCGGTGCGATCGGTCGTGTGACGGCAAAGGATTTGCTGTCAGGCACTGCCAGCGACAGCGATACAACCGCCAGCCATGGCAAGCGCACAACCACTGTCAAAGTGACGCGCAGCGGCAAAACTGAGGAATATACCGTCCTCACAGACAAGACACGCTGAGCAAAGATGAACACAATGGGTAGCTTTTCCACCATGAATATCCTTCGCAACAGCCTCCGTATCGGCTTTTTCAGCCTTGCAATGGCAGGCATCGTTCTTGCGCCATCCGCTCCGGCGATCGCACAGACCAAGCAGGTTCGTCTGGCATCAGGTCCCGCCGCTGTTTCCGTCGTGCACCGCACTTCACAAACATTGCGCACGGACCAAAGCTTTACGGACATTGTTGTTGGCGATCCTGATATTGCAGACGCGGTGCCTCTCACAGACAAGTCGATCTATGTGCTCGGCAAGAAGGTCGGCGTAACCAGCGTATCAGTTTACGACGCTGACAAGAAACTCGTTGGCGTCATCGAAGTGGACGTGACGCAGAACGCGCCGCGCGCGGCGCAGGAAATTCGTCGCAACGGCGATGGTCAGGTTCGTGTTGGAACAGAAGCTGGCAAGATTGTTTTGAACGGCAAGGCAAAGGATGCTGTTGCTGCTGATCGTGCTGCACGCATTGCTCGCAGCCACGGTGGCGAAGTGGTCAACCAGATGCGCGTGCAAGGCCCGCAGCAGGTGATGCTGGAAGTGCGCTTTATCGAGATTTCAAGACAGGCAGGGCGTGATCTGGGCGTTCGCCTTCAGGCCAGCGGTTCTGATGGTGCTGCCCGCAGCGGACGCGGCCAGGTTGGAATTCTGGGATTTGCATCAAGTGCCTCTGCGTTGGCTTCAGGCGGAGCATCTGCGCCTTTTGGAACCATTCTCACCAACCTTGTTCGTAATGGAACAAATATCGACGTGTTGATTCAGGCGCTGGAAGAACAAGGCGTTGCACGCCGTCTTGCAGAGCCTAACCTTGTGACGATGTCGGGCGAGAAAGCGAGCTTCCTGGCTGGTGGTGAAATCCCCATCCCGGTTGCCCAGCAGGCAGGCCAGATCTCAATTGATTTCAAGAAATTCGGTGTAGGCCTGACATTTACGCCAACGGTTCTGGCTGGCAGCATGATCAATTTGCGGATCGAGCCAGAAGTCAGTCAGATTGACCCCACAACCGAGTCCTTCAGAGTAGGTTCCATCGTTATCCCCCGCCTCATTGTCAGCCGGGCTTCGACCGTGGTTGAGTTGAAGAGTGGCCAGAGCTTTGCCATCGCTGGTCTGCTGCAAAGCACCAACACGGTTTTGACCGAGCAACTGCCGTGGATCGGCGAAATTCCGGTTGTTGGCACGCTGTTTCGCTCCAAGAGCTTCCAGCAAAAGGAAACGGAACTCGCCATCATCGTGACTCCGCACCTCGTACAGCCAGTGCGTCCCGGCCAGAAACTGCGCTCACCGCTCGACAACACACGCCCGCCAACAGATGCAGAAGTCTTCGTGGGTGGCCGCTCGGAAGTTCCAAGCGATGGATACCGTCGTCAGGGGCCGGTTGATCCGGTGGCAGCAAACCATCGCAGCGCCGGTGGCGGACATATTCTCGATCTGACAGGAGCAACCAGCAATGGCCGCTAAAAACATCACACTTTTGGTTGTTGCAGGAATGGCCGTCTCGTTGACAGCCTGTGACAAGTATATGGACCGTCGTGATACCGTGACCTTTGGTTCAGGCGATGCTGTCGCTTTCAACAAGGCTGCGCAGATCATCGATCCCTGGCCAGCGGCTGCACGCACCATCGAGCATGGCATGAGTGGTGAGCAGGCAGAGGCCGCCATGGAAGGCATGCGCCGCCGCAGCAAGGGCGATGGAGCAGGCGGCGGCGTTGCCCTTCCGCCATCACAAACCCAGAACGCAGCACCCAAGCTGCAGTAATCGGCACCCGAACAGATACCCAGGATAACTGACATGTTTGCCGTCAAACCACAGAACCAGGAACGCGAGGGAGAGATTGTTCTGATCTCGCCTGATCCGGTTTTCATCGACTCTGTGAAAGGTGTCTTTGGAGCCAACGGTCGCCTGAAAATGCGGATTGCCCATCACATCAGTGACGAAACGATCGACTTTTCAGCAGCGCGCATTGTGATTGCTGATCTTGACGCCCGCAACCGGGATGATCTTCTGGCCTTGCAGGCCACAATGGGGCGTCTGGCAGGTCGCGCCCCTGTTGTTGTCGTCACCGAGGCTTTTGACGAAGCGGTGGCGCGCTGGTTGCTGCAGATCCGCGTAGCTGACTTCCTGCGCAAGCCGGTTGATCCTGTTGAGCTGGCGCGGACATGCGTCAAGGCCATGCAGGCCGAGACTCAGGTTTCAGGTTCGAAGGAAGCGCAGATCCTGTCTTTCCTTCCGGCAGCCGGTGGCGTTGGTGTCACTACCCTTGCCATCCAGACAACCCTCACTTTGCTGGCTGGCAAGAACAAGGTTTCGGCCTGTCTGGTGGATCTCGATTTCCAGAGCGGCTCCTGCGCTTTCCATCTTGATCTGGAGCCACGGCTTGATCTCGATGCCATCGGGCCCAACCCACAGCGTCTGGACGCCCAGTTGTTTGAGGTTATGCTGTCGGCTCACCCTTCAGGCATGATGCTGCTTGCCGCACCCAACCGCCCCGCCGAGCCACGCATGCCGGACCCCGCTGTCGTGATGAAGCTGCTTGATCTCGCCACCAGCCGCTTTGACTATGTGGTGCTCGACATGCCACGCACATGGTTTCAGTGGACGGATGCAGTGCTGTCTGGCTGCAACAAGATCTTTGTTGTGACAGAGACAACTGTGCCCGGTCTGAAGCTGGCATCAAACCTGTCAAACGCCATTATTGAACGCCTTGGCAGCGAGGCCAAACCGAGGGTTATCGTCAACCGTTTTGAACAGCGCATGTTTGGCCCCGGCCTCAAGCGCACTGATCTGGAAGCCGCCCTCAAGGAGAGCTTTGCCGGCACAGTGAGCAACAACTACAAGCTTGTGCGTGAGGCCATCGACCGTGGCGTGCCGCTGGATGCGGTTCAAAGTGGCAGCAATGTTGCTATCGATCTGAGAAAAGTTGTCATGGCAGAGGTTGAAGCAGCATGAGTGGCCGTTTCAGCCAGCGCCTTGCGCAATTTCCCGGTCTGTCTTCCCTCATGGGAAATGGCACGGACGTTCTGCAGCCACCACCGCCCATGATCCCGGTTCCGGCTGTGCCTGTGATGCCCGCTGCAGGCGTGAGTGTTGATCCTCCTGTCCCGATGCCTCTGGCGCCCGAGGCTGAAGCCCTTGATTTTGCCCCGGGCATGTTTGCCGAGCCGGGTGAAGGTCAGATTGAAGAAGCTCCCCTGCCGCCCCCTCCTGCACCAGTGGCGTCAGCGGCACCGTCACCTGCTATCCTTGCACCCTCTCCCCTTGCACCTGTCCCGGCACAAGAGTCTGGCCAGAGTGATCTGCTGATCAGCGAAAAATTCATGGAAGCCAAGGTGCGCCTGCACCGCAAGCTGGTGGAGGAGGTCAATCTCCAGACGCTGGAAAAGCTTGCACCGGAAGAAGCCAAGAAGCAGATCTTTGCACTCGTCCAGCAGTATGTGGTGGCCGAGCGGCTCGCTTTGAACAGCACTGAGCTCAACTCGTTTGTCAGCGAAATCATCGATGAGATGACCGGACTTGGCCCGCTGGAGCCGCTGCTCAAGGATGACACGGTCGCCGATATCCTGATCAACGGACCGGATGTTGTCTATGTCGAGCGCCGCGGCAAGATGGAGCGCACCAATACGCGCTTCAAGGATGACGCGCACCTCATGCGCATCGTCAACAAGATCGTGGCTGCTGTGGGTCGCCGTGTCGATGAAAGCCAGCCGCTCTGCGATGCTCGCCTTCTGGACGGCTCGCGTGTCAACGTGGCGGTCAAACCAATTGCGGTTGACGGTGCGCTGGTTTCCATCCGCAAGTTTTCCAAGAAAAAACTCTCGCTCGATAAGCTGGTTGAGGTGGGTGCGCTGCGTCCGCAGATGCTGGAGCTTCTCTCACAGGCCTCGCGCTGCAAGACGACAATCATCATCTCAGGCGGTACGGGTTCGGGCAAGACAACGATGCTCAATGCCTTGTCGGCCTATATTCCGGAAGACGAGCGCCTCATCACCATCGAGGATGCCGCTGAATTGCAGCTTCAACAGCCGCATGTGGCGCGCATGGAAACACGCCCTCCCAACCTTGAGGGCAAGGGCGAAATCCGCCAGCGCGATCTGATCAAGAACGCACTGCGCATGCGTCCGGACCGCGTGATCCTTGGCGAGTGCCGCGGCGAGGAAGCCTTCGATATGTTGCAGGCCATGAACACCGGCCACGAAGGCTCGATGGCGACCGTACACGCCAACAACCCGCGCGAGGCTGTTTCGCGTCTTGAACAGATGATCGGCATGGCAGGCCTTCCGATGTCCCAGACCTCGATCCGTGGACAGATTGCAGCGGCCATCCGCCTGATCGTGCAGTTGCAGCGTCAGTCTGACGGCAAGCGGCGCGTCACTTCCATTGCCGAGATCACCGGCATGGAAGGGGATATCCTGCAGATGCAGGAAATCTTCAAGTTCGTGCGCATCAAGACAGACGCTGATGGAACAATCCATGGTCACTTCGAGGCGACAGGCGTGCGCCCGCGCTTCCTGACTGATCTCGCGGCCAAGGGTGTGGTTATTCCTGGCCATTATTTTGAACCGGGCAAGCCGCTGTGAGTGCGTTTTTCGCCGATCTGCCTGAGGAGTGGCCACTGCTGATTGGTGCGGCGCTCGTGCTCGTGCTGATAGCCGAGTCGATATACCTCTTGTTTTTCAGTGCCACGCAATACCGCAGCAACGTCAACCGCCGTCTCGAAATCCAGAAAACCGCCAACAGCCGTGAAGACGCGCTGATGCAGTTGAAGAAAGAACGTGGGCTGGACGACGAAAGCCAGTTTGGCCTGAAGCGCAGGATCATGCCGCTGATCACCCAGTCTGGTATCAAGATGGGCGTGGAGCGCGTCTTTCTGATCTGGGCAATCGTTCCTCTGGTGCTGCCTATTGTTGCGTATGCATTTGACCGAACAGCGATCTATGAATTGGCGGGCGCCTTGTTCGTCGGTGCTTTGCTGCCGCTGTTTGTGCTGAAATACCTCCGTGCCAAGCGGGTGAAAAAATTCGCCGAGCAGTTTCCCGATGCGATCGATGTTGTGGTGCGCAGCCTGCGCGCAGGCCATCCACTCGCTATTGCCATCACACTGGTGGCGCGCGAAATGCCTGATCCTGTTGGCACAGAGTTCGGTATGGTGGGCGATGAATTGTCCTTTGGACTCGATCTCGAAACCGCTATGCGCAACATGTATGCGCGCGTTGGTCAGGAAGACCTGCCGCTGTTCGTAACTTCCGTTTCCATTCAGGCGGCAACAGGCGGCAATCTCGCAGTTATTCTGGAAGGACTGTCCAAGGTCATCCGTGACCGCTTCAAGATGCGCCGCAAGATCAAGGCTCTTTCCTCGGAAGCCAAGTTTTCAGCCTATGTGCTGATTTCGCTGCCCTTCTTCATTTTCTTCACGGTGAATGTCTCTTCGCCAGATTTTTTTGACGCTGCCAAAGGACGCCCCGAAACCACGCTGGTGGCTATCGGCTGTTTCATCTGGATGGCCATCGGTGTCGGCGTGATGCGCAAGCTCGTGAACATGAAAATCTGATGGTGGTGTGAGATGGATTTGATCGACGATATCATTCAGTTTCTCATCAACGATCCGATCACATTGGTGCTGGCTGTTGCCACAGCCATTGCGCTCGCTATTGGCGTTTTGGGCATGCAATTCATCAGCGCCCGCAAGGATGTGAAGCGGCGTGCCGAACGTGTGAACACAGCCCCTGTGGCAGCCAGCAATGCTGCGACAGACGGCACACCGCAAGCCCCGCAGCTGACTGAACGGCAGGCGTTGCTGCAACGTATTACGACCTCCATAGACAGCCTCTTTGGTGAGGGTGATGCAGCCGCCAGCAAGGTTCTGCGTCAGCGCTTGATTCAGGCTGGTTACTACGCTCCCAATGCGCCATCAGTTTTTCTGGCTATCCGCGTTGGTGGCATGGTTGTGCTTGGTATTATTGGATTTCTGATTGCGACGGTCGCTGACAATCACATGACTGACGTCTATATGAAGATGGTGGGTGGGGCAGGCTTTGGCTATTTTGCGCCTACCATCCTGCTCGATACAATTGTCAACAAGCGCAAGGAGGAGCATCGTCTGGGCTTTCCGGACTTCCTCGATCTGATGATTGTCTGCTGCGAGGCCGGCCTCAGCATGGAAGCTGCCATCAACCGCGTCTGCCGCGAAATGGCTGATGCTTACCCTTCGCTGTCTGCCAATCTTTATTTTGCGACACTGGAAATTCGTGCAGGGCGCACGGTCAATGACTCGCTCTCCAATCTGGCAGGACGCCTTGGCATCGAGGAAGCAAAGACCTTCGCCACGTTGTTGCAGCAGTCTGCCGAGCTTGGTTCCAGCCTGATCGATTCACTCAAAATCTACAGCGATGAAATGCGCAACAAGCGCATGATGCGCGCGGAAGAAAAGGCCAATGCCCTGCCTTCGAAGATGACTGTTCCCATGATGGTATTCATCTTTCCGATATTGTTCATCATTTTGCTGTTTCCTGCCTACATGCGCGTCAAAACGATGTGGATTTGAGGATGTATAAAATGCCGATCTTGCCTTCTCGCCGGTATCTCGCCATTGCCTTGTTGCCCTTGCTGGGCGCGTGTCAGACCACAGACCTGTCTTCAGCGCTGACTGGTGATACCCGCAGCGTAACTGCCAGTACCGGAGGCGCTGTTGACAGCGCGTCGCGTCCAAAAGGTGGCGACGAAGACCTGCGCCTTGGCAAGGAGCATTTCCGCAATGCCAATTATGGTCTGGCTGAAAAGCATTTCCGTGCTGCCGTGGAACAATCACAAGACAGTCTGGAACCTCTGCTGGGGCTTGCTGCGTCCTACGACCAGCTCGGCCGGTTTGACCTTTCGGATCGCGCCTACAAGGAAGTCTTCCGCATCAGTGGTTCTAACGCCGCAGCACTGAACAACCGGGGTTATTCTTATTTCCTGCGCCGTGATTTCAAACGCGCCCGGGCAGACTTTCAGCTTGCGCTGAGGAAAGACCCCGAGAACGCCATGGCGAAGCGGAATATGGAGATGCTGGGACGGCGGGGGTAACGTCACTACTTTCTCCCGTTTGAGCTATTACGGATTCATGTCACCCTTGACGGCATCCCTCAACCGCAAGACACTGCCCTTTCAAGCCGGACATTCAGCCCCGGCATCGTGGAGCAGACATGCGCACATCCTTCAAATTTCTTGCCGCCGCCGCATTGGCCGCAGGCCTCTCCGCTGCCCCCGCGCTGGCGCAAAAGTCTGCCAACAGCATCCGCTTCGCCTATGATCAGGTGCCGGAAAATATCGATCCGTTCTTCAACAACGTCCGCATCGGCGTCATCATCGGCCAGCATGTCTGGGATACGTTGATCTACCGTGATCCCAACACCGGCGAATACAAGGGCCAGCTCGCCACCGCCTGGAAGTGGGTAGACGACAAGACGCTCGACATTGATCTGCGCGAAGGTGTGAAGTTCCACAACGGCGAGGCTTTTGATGCCGACGATGTGGTCTATACCCTCAACTATGTCTCGAAAGCCGAGAACAAGGTTGTGACCCAGAACAATGTTGACTGGATCGAGGCGGCTGAAAAGCTTGGGCCGTTCAAAGTACGGCTCAAGCTGAAGCGGACGTTTCCTGCCGCTATCGAATATCTCGCCGGACCCGTGGTCATTCACCCCAATGAGTATTACGCCAAGGTTGGCCCCACAGGCATGAACACAGCGGCTGTCGGTTCTGGTCCTTACCGTGTAACCGAGCATTCCGTCGGCAAGTTCCTGCGCATGGAGCGCAACAAGGACTACTTCAAGGACAGCCCCAAGCCGCAGCCCAAGATCGAGAAGATCGAAATCCGCTTCATCCCAGACCGTCAGACCCAGATGGCTGAAATGCTGGCCGGTGGTCTTGATCTCATCATGAACGTGCCGCCCGATCAGGCTGCACAGGCCAAGGTGGTGCCGCATCTCGAAGTGCGCAGTGGTGAGACCATGCGCATCGTCTTCCTCAACCTCAACACGCTTGAGACCACACCATCGGCCCCCTTGCGCGACATCAAGGTGCGCAAGGCGCTGATGCATGCCATCGACCGCGAAACCATGGTGAAGCAGCTCGTGGGTGAAGGCGGGCGCGTGCTGAACGTCGTCTGCTTCCCCGGTCAGTTCGGCTGCACGGATGAGAAGGCTCCGAAGTACAAGTACGATGTAGCTGAAGCCAAGAAACTGCTGGCAGAAGCGGGCTTCTCCAACGGCTTCGAGATTGATCTCTTCGCCTATCGCGAGCGTCCGCAGAGCGAGGCGATGGTGAACTATTTCCGCGCTGTCGGCATCAAGGCCAACCTGCGGTTCATGCAATACGCAGCCCTGCGTGAGCAGGTGCGTGCCGGTAAGGTGGCCATGGCGCACCAGACATGGGGATCGTTCTCGGTGAACGATGTCTCGGCCTCAACGCCGGTCTATTTCAAGTTCCTGCCGGATGACATCAACCGCGATCCGGAGGTGCGTGATCTGCTGGAAAAAGGCGACACATCTGTTGATCCCGCCGTTCGCAAGGAGAGCTATGCCAAAGCATTGGGCCTGATTCAGGAGAGAGCTTTGGCCGTGCCACTCTACTCGCTGGTGACCTTTTATCTCTCGGGCAAGGGGTTGGATCTCAAGACCTATCCGGATGAAATCCCCCGCATGTGGGAAGCGAGCTGGAAGTAGAGTTCTCAGTCGCTGACGATCAGCGTCCAGTAGACATGGTGGCGCGATCCCTGCCGGTGTTGCGCTGCTATGCCCATGCGGCGTGCACCTTCCAGGCGCAACGTAGCGTCATGAACCGGCGAGCCACGCCAGCCTGAAAAGGCATCCGATATTGTAAAGTATCCGGCGGAAACGCTTTCGCGGGCTTTGGTTGTCTTCACACCATCCGCCTGAAGACGCTTCAGCACATCGGTGCGCGCACCCCGCGAGACATCGCCTCCAGCAGCCATGGCTGCAGACTGGCGAGCCGCAACGGCGATCAATCCCTGATCAAGAACGAGCGGTGGCAGGTTCTGGTTGCGGCGGTAGCCATTGATCAGATCGCGGGCAGCACCGGCATCCAGCACAGCGCTGGCGCTGGCAAGGCTTGTATACATGGCAGGAGGCGATGTTGCCGGTGGCGGTGCAGGTGCGGCACAGGCCGCCAGCAGGGGCATCAGGGCGCAAATCACGGACATGGTGTTTCGCTTTGCATTCACGGCTTGTTTGAACCTCGTTTGCCGTGCCCCTCGTCAACCGCATCAGGAACAGCGGCATCTGCCGGAGCAATACCCAGAAGTTCGGTTGGGCGCTTGGGCATGGGGATGTCAATGCGTGCAGCCTGAAGCTGTTTGATCAACTCGAACAGCAGCTCGCTCTTCACCGGAAGCATATGGTCCACATCGACAAAGCAGCGCAGTTCAAATTCCATGCTGGGGTCTGCCAGCCGCATGAAGTAAACCCGGGGAACAGGTTCTCTCAGCACGTCCTTGTTATCGCTGGCCACCTTGAGGAGGATTTCCTTGACCCTTTCAGGGTTGGAACCATAGCCGACGCCAATGGGGATGATGACGCGCGCGATGCGGTCATTGTGCATCCAGTTCTTGACACGGCCGGAGATGAACTCGGCATTCGGAACAATCAGTGAGGCCCGGTCGAAGGTCTCGATCTGGGTGGAGCGGACATTGATGCGCTTGACGATGCCCTGCTCGTCACCCACCACAATCCAGTCGCCCACGCGGATGGGACGCTCCCAAAGCAGGATCAGGCCAGAGACGAAGTTATTGACGATGGATTGCAGACCAAAGCCGATACCGACCGAAAGCGCACCGGCCACGATGGTCAGTTTGTCGAGCGACAGGCCCAGCGTCGATGCCGCCATCATCGCGGTGATGATGATACCGAGATAACCGATGCTGGTGGCGATGGAGTTGCGCAGGCCGACATCAAGCTTGGTGTGGGGCAGATAGCTCTTTTCAAGCCAGCGCCGGATGGTGCGGGTGATGGTGAAACCAATGACGAAAAGCACAATCGCCATGATGATGGTTGAGAGCGAAATCGTGACGCCACCAACCGAGAAGCCAAACAGGGCAGCGCGCAATGTGCCAACGGAATCACCACCGTCCAGTCCCCATGGGGCCAGCACAAACATGGTGCCAGCCAGCAGGAGGACAACACGGAAAAAACCATTCGAGAGGATGCTGATCTGCTTCAGCGAGCTTTTGCTCAGGCCGACCTGCGAAATGATCTGCTTGCCCATCGCGCCATCAGGCGACACGCCGTGCCCAATGTATTCATCAACCAGTGCCAGCAGAATAATGATCACTGCGGCAACCATCACCAGCCAGATCAACTGGTCTGACAGGAAGCTTGCGAGTGCGATGTAGCCAAAGGCGACCGCTGTAAAAATAGCTGCAGCTGCAAGCCAGGCGCTGATGCGGATGGCATTGCCGGTGCCGCTGCCAACCGGTGTTGCATCAGCGACCGGTTTGGCACCTGCCTCGGCTTCAGGAAGCTGCTGGATGCCCCTGATCGTGCGGACAATGGCAAGCACGCCTAATAGTGCAAAGACGGCCTTGGTGGCGACTGTAACGGGCAGCACGGCGTAGATCGCCTGGTTGAGCGCCTCCAGCGTTTTGCCAATAACGATGATCCCGGTGAACACGCTGGCGAGATGGGTGATCTTGGAAGCGGTGCGATCATCCACATCCACCAGACGCCACTGGGGATCATCGGGTGCCAGAATACCATCGGCAAGACCGTGGGCGAAGGCCACGAATGCGATGCCGAACAGCAGTGTGCGCACCATGTTTCCGACACGGTCGTTGATCAGTTCCAGCGTTTCCAGCAGGTTGAAAAGCGCGGCACAGATGATGATCGGGATGATGGCCCAGATCAGGGTGACACGCAGGGCCGCAAGGGCGCGTTGCAAGCGGTCCGGACGCAGGATGGAAACCTTGCCGTCTTTGCCGGTCACTTCTGCAGGGACAGGACGCCCTTCAAAGCGTCGGAGATAACGGTTGCCGGGTACGGCAATGATGACGAAAATCAGAATCGCAGCAAAGAGCGTACCGAGCCTCGCAACATCCAGGCGGCTGCGCACATGCTCAAACCAGCCGGTGAGCATGCCTTGCGCCGCACGCAATTCACCTGGCAGAGCCTTGGCGACATTGAGCCAGAGAACCGGGCTGAAAACGCTGGTTGAACGCTCCATCAGGGCCTTGGTCAGCAGTGAGCGCCGCTCATCGGTGATCTTCGATGAAAGCTGTTCCACCGCCACAATATGCGTGCGGGCGAGTGCCAGCAGGCCATCGACATCCCGCAGGGCTTTTTCCTGTCCCTCGCGCTCTTTTACAACCTCGGGATTGTCGGTCTGTCCCTTGGAGGCATCCGCCTTGGGACCAAGCTGTTCCAGACGGGCCTTGATGCCTTCCTGTTGGGGAACCTGCTCCGCCACAAAGGCGCGGAGTTCATCCTGCACAGGGTCCAGTTTGGCTTTGACCTCCAGCAAGGCCTTGTCATTGCCCGCACTGGCCTTGATCTCACGATCAAGCTGCGTGATGTCGTTGCGCAGTTTTTCAAGCTGGGCACCTGGCGTTTGCTGCGCCCATGCTGTCGAGCCAAAAAGCATAAGGACCAGCAACAGCCCGGAGAGACAAAACGAACGAAGGGCGGTGAATGTGTGGGGCATGAAAAGACCAGAAGTGATTCGAATTTACTGGTATTGTCTGCCACACGACGCGCCGAAAAGCGTCATTTGTGTGAAGAAAATGCCTGGTCAGTTCTTTTTCGTCGAGAGATAAACCCCTGCCGCAGTCAAAACCATGCCGAAGATCTGAACCGGCACAAGCGTTTCGCCAAACATCAGCCAGGCCTGAACAGCAACGGTTGTTGGCACGAGATAGATCAGGGCCGAGACACGCGTGACCTCGCCCCGGTTGATCATCATCAGCATCAGCGCGATGGAAAAGATCGACAGTACCACCACGGACCAAACCATGACTCCATAGGTTTCAAACCTGAGATCAAAGCGCAGGTCTTCTGTCAGCAAAGCAAGCGGAGCCACAAACAGCAACGCGCCGATATATTGAACAGAGGTCACGGTGCGCAGATCGCCACCCGCGAGATAGCGCTTTTGATAGAAGCTGCCAGCCGTCAGCGTCATCACGCCTATGACATTGACGATGAGCGGGATCCACAAAACTGGATTGCCCGGTTCCAGCGAAGCGACAAGCTTGGGCGAGAGCACCGCGATAACGCCGAGCAGGCCCAGAACCACACCAAGCCATTGCTTCCACTCCACCTGCTCACGCAGCAGCCAAGGTCCCAGAAAGGCCGTGGCCAATGGCTGCAGGGCAGCGAGAAGCCCTGACAGGCCCGCAGACAATCCGTGTTTGATAGCCCACCAGACACCGGCGAGATAAATGCCATGCAGCAAGACGCCTGACACGAGTGCATGCAGCCAGGCTTTTCTGCCAGAAGGCCAAGGTGCGCGCATCACCAATGCAAAGATGGCAAGCACGATTGCCGCGAGAAAGAACCTGATGGTGAGATACCACAACGGATCAGAAAAAGGGGCCGCATATCGCGCGGCAATCCATCCGGTTGACCAGATCAGGACAAAGATGGCGGGTGCTGCGAGAAGGAAAAGGCGTTGGGCTGACATATCACCCAGCCTTAGGCGCGGCTGGCAGAGGTGTCCAAGGCAAAAACCTGACGCCATCCATGCGCTTTCATGATGGTTCCCACGGTCTTTCTCAGCTTGATGGGGTTGCGCAGTTTTGACCTTGCGCAGCGGTGCATCACTATCCATATTCATCGGGTGCAAAAGCAGGCTGGTCTGTTGAGACAGTGTGCTGATGCATCCAATGTTCGAGGTGCCGCAGATGGCGTGGGTGAGAGCCTTCGCCGGATGGGCTTCGGAGTGAAGTGATGACACGCGTTCCTACGTTCAACTCCCCTTACTTGCTGGGGTTTGATGACATCGAGAGAGCTCTTGACCGTGTGGCGAAAGCCTCAGGTGATGGCTACCCCCCTTATAACATCGAGCGCCTGCAGCGCTGTGATGTGCAGCCGGACCGGTTGCGGATCACGCTTGCTGTTGCCGGGTTCACACGCGACCAACTGGAGGTTCTTCTCGAAGAGGGACAACTGGTTATTCGCGGTCGTCAGGTCGATGACAAGTCACGGCAGTATCTGCATCGTGGCATCGCCGCCCGCCAGTTTCAGCGCACGTTTCTGCTGGCTGATGGCATGGAGGTGCTGGGGGCTGATCTTTCCAACGGGCTCCTTTCGGTTGATCTCGTGAGGCCAGAACCGGAACGGATCATCCGCCGGATTGATATTGCCGAACGGGACTGAAACGGACGCGACCCATCATATTTACCATTTGGAAACACTTCGGGCGCAGCATGCTGTTGCTGGATCAACCAGCGGCACAGAGATGTGGTCCGAGAATAGCCTGATCAAACAGGCGCAGAGCTGCCAGAAGAGGGCTTTGAAATGACCGGAAAAACAAAATCTGAACCACGTGGCAATCACGCCTTGCCTGCGGTTCTTGCCAAAATGACACCGCAGCAATTGGCAGCCTTGGGAGAAGGCGAAATCGCCTACCTCAAGCCGATGCTGTCTGATGATATCCGCAAGGCGTTTCCGCAGGCGCCACAATTGGCATCAGGCCTGAAGCTGTTTGCCTTGTTTGGTGCAGACGGCGTGCCAATCCTGCTGGCAGACTCCCGTGCGGCGGCCCTCGCCAATGCCTGGGAAAACGAGTTGCAGACTGTCTCCCTGCACTGACGACCACGCTTCTCCTGCATCCATAGAAGGCAAGCCACCGTAAGCGATGGCATGAACCCCATCGTATTGCTTTCGCAGACCTTTGAACCAACACGCGCGGCTGCGCTTGCCCGACTGGAAGCCTTTGTCCCCTCCGCAGGCAATCACTATGCGGCCAGACGGAACGCTGATCTGGGGTCGGACAAGCGCGGCAATGTCTCTATGTTGTCGCCCTATATCCGGCATCGCTTGATCACCGAAGAAGAGGTGCTGCAGGCTGTGCTTTCGCAGCATTCTCTAGAGGCGGCTGAAAAGTATGTTCAGGAGGTTTTCTGGCGCACCTATTTCAAGGGGCATCTCGAAACGCGGCCCGTGATCTGGGAGCGGTATCGTGAAGCGCTGGATCAGCAGGTCATGGCGGTGCAACAGAAGGGTGGCATCCGCAAGGCCTATGAGCAGGCAGTCAGCGGCCGCACAGGCATCGATTGCTTTGATGCATGGGTAGAAGAACTCACCACGACTGGTTATCTCCACAACCACGCGCGCATGTGGTTTGCCTCGATCTGGATTTTCACCCTGCGCCTGCCCTGGGAGTTGGGTGCCGATTTCATGCTCCGGCATCTGCTGGATGGTGATCCGGCGTCCAACACACTTTCATGGCGCTGGGTCGGCGGATTGCACACCAAGGGCAAGACTTACCTTGCAAGGCGTGACAACATCATTGCCAATACCGGTGGACGTTTTGCCCCCAAGGGATTGGCGAATGACGCGCCACCACTGGAAGAACCTGCCTTGCCATCGGCAGGCAAATTGCCAGCGGCTGACAGTGCTTTTCCGGATGGGCGCGTTGGCCTGCTGATAACAGAGGAAGATTTACATCCTGCCAGTCTGGCGCATGGCGCTGCAACCATTGCCGCCATTGCAGGTGCAAGCGCTGTGGCTGATCTTTCACCACTGCCGGTGGATGATGCTGTGCATGCTTTCACCACTGCTGCGCTTGATGATGCGCTGCTGTCAGCGTCACAGGCCTTTTGTGTCGCCTCAACCGTTCTCCCGTCGCTTTCGGTTGTGACGCTGGAAGACTGGGCACGCAAACATGCGCTCGACACCATCGTGACGGCTTATGCACCGGTTGGCACCGTAGCGATGGCGTTGGCGCAGATTGCGCCAAAACTTGCCACAAAGGGCATCCGGCTGGTGCAGGTGAGGCGGAGGTTTGATACAATGGCATGGCCCCATGGTACGCGCGGGTTTTTTGCCATGAAGGAAAAGATCCCGGAATTGCTGCTGGACCTTCAGATTGGCACAAGCGGGACGGATGAACAGCTCGCGTTGTTCGTCAGCTGAGTCAGGCTTGGCCCGTTTCTACAGCAACCCCAATCCTGCCAGCTCCCTCCGCAGGTCTTCGGGCATATCAGCTTTAGCACCAAGATTGGCCATATCGGGAGGCACATCTTTGCCTTCCATATAGCGCCAGCCCTGAAACGGCCGCATCGGGCGCGGGCGTACGGGATGCACCACGGGCTCCAGCACCAGATGGCAGCGGCCTATGCCCTCGCCATCCTTGAAGGGGCGAATATCGGTGATCAGCTGGCGGCACTGGATCTGGCTTTTGATGACCCAGTAGAGCGAACCACCGCAGGTGATTTCATCCATGCGCTTGGGCACCATGCGGGTGGTGTGCATCTGCTCGTATGGGCGGTTCAGGCGCTTGAACAGCAGACGCGTGTCTTCGATCCAGCTTTCGAGATCAGCAATGGTATCGCAGCCAACCGCCAGTTTCAGAATGTTGAGAGCCATGGGGAGCCTTTGATCACGACAGGATCAAAAGCCAAAAAACTTTCATGGCAAAACCATGGTTCTTCACAGGTTTGACGGGTGTTTAAGGAAAGAGGCTCCCCGCCTTTAGAAAAGCGGGGAGATACTGTTTAAGGCTCAGTTGATCGGGCAGGGGCCTGTGCTGGCCTTGTCCGGTGCCCAGCAAGGGGCCTTGGTTTCATCCATGATGGCCTTCAGGGCAACAGCCTGTGAGGCCAGCACAGTCTTGATGTCCTCGTTGCGCAGCACGATACGCTGAAATGTGTCGTTGTAGACCTTGTTGAACTCGCCACCCTTGCCGCCAAGTCCGACCGGCAACAGCGAAACAAGGGCATCCTTGGAGGCAGCCTGCGTTGCAATCGCTGAGGCCAGCAACTTGGTGCCTGCTGGCATGTCAACTGGCAGATCAGCCTTCACCACAGGGAAGAAGCCAACTTCGCGTGCATGAGCAAGCTGTACTTTTGCGCTGGTCATGTGCGCGATCAGCGCTTCGGCACCGGCACGGTTGGGACCACCGTTGGGCACAGCAAAACCCGCGATGACCGGCATGAAACCACGGCCTTTGCCAGCAGAAGGAGCCGGGAATGTGACGAAATCATCAGGCTTTGCTGCCAGCGCATCTTTCAGGCGGGCGATGTGATCGAAGGCAATCCACACTTCGCCCGTGGCCAGTGGCTCCTGCATGAAGTTGTAGCTGGTAGACGATGGGTTCACATTGGCCCAGAGCGCCTTGAAGCTGCCCCACATCGCTTCGGCTTCCTGTGACTTGAATGTGGAGACAACACCGCCCGTGTAGGATGGATAGAGATAACCCTGGAAGAAGCGCGCCATAAGGCCGGTTGGACCAGCGGGAAAGCCAAGTTTGCGCTCGCCTGTCGCCTTGCGTACGTTATCCGCCCAGACAGCCAGCTGATCATAGGTCAGCGCGTTGATGTCTGCTCCGGCAGGCAGATGCTTCAGCGCCTGCTTGTTGGCCGCCATGATGTAGGTTGCCTGCATCCATGGGATGTAGAGCTGCTTGTCGCCGCCCAGTTTGCCGAGATTGGCAATGGCATCCGGCATGCCCCGGTCCTTGAGCTTGGCCATTATGTCATCCACCGGGCCAATTGCTCCTGCGGGCAGGCCAGAGAGCTCGCCGTGGAGTGCACCGATGACGCTGAAAGTGCGGGTTCCCGCCTTCATTTCAGCGTCAACGCGAACATTCAGTCTGGCAGGCTCTTCAACGATGAAATTGGTCTTCGGACCGTCTTTCAACAGCACATCACGCACTTTCTGCGCTTCCTCGATAGGACGCAGCTGCGTTGACAGGAACACCACATCCTGCGCGCTGGCGGACTGGAATGCTGATGTTGCAAGCACCGTAGTTGCTGCAAGCGCCAGCAGCATGCGGCGACTGTTGATTGGTTTGGTTGTCATGATTTTTCTCCTGTTGGTTTCTTGCTGTTCAGTGGACCATCTGATGCCCGTGCAACGAGATCAGCCTTCCACAGTTTTTGCAGTTCCTTGACTGGCTTACCTGCGATCCTGTCGAGCAAAAGCTCCACCAGTTCGCGCCCCTCATTGGCAATGGCCTGACGCATGGTCGTTAAGGGCGGCACAGTGTGGGCAGAAAGCATAAGGTCATCATAACCGATGACAGAAATATCACGGCCTGCCTGCAGGCCCTTGGCGCGAATGGCCGACAGCACGCCAATCGCCAGCTGGTCCGTCGCTGCCAAAATGGCTGTGGGGTTTTGCTTCTCAAGGAGTGTTGCGGCAGTACTCTGCCCTTCGTCGATGCGCGCAGCTTTGGCCTCAATAACCAGCTCTTCCCGCAAGGCAATGCCAGCCTCGGCAAGCGCCTTGCGATAACCGGCAAAACGGTGGCGGGCATAGGTGAAGCTCGCGGGCGCATTGATCATCGCGATGTCTCTGTGTCCAAAGCTGATCAGGCGCCGGGTGGCTTCGAGAAAGGCGGTTTCACCATCAACATCAAGCCATGCATGCTCATCAGCCCGCGCAGTGCGGCCGTGGCAGACAAAGGGAAAATCAAGCTCCAGCAGCAGATCAACCCTTGGGTCATCCCAGCGGGTGCGCGGGATGAAAAACCCGTCGATCTTGCGGGCATCAATCACCCGCTGCATGGCGGAAACCTCTGTCTCGCCGGAAGGCACCGAGGTAACGACGAGATCAAGGTCTTTCTCTGCCAGCGCAGCGGAAACGCTGGCAATCAGTTCGGCAATGAAAGGGTCTCCATATCCCGCGGCAGCCACCGGCAGCAGAATGCCCATGGTGCTGGCGCGTCCCATCTTGAGGTTGCGGGCCATGGCATTGGGGCGGTATCCCGCCAGTTTTGCAGCCGCCTTGACCCGCTCCTGTGTCGCCTTGCTGACATCGGAATAGCCTGCGAGAGCACGCGAAACCGTCGTGATCGACAAATCCAGTGTTTTTGCCAGCTGACGGATGCTCACGGCTTGCTGTCGCTTTCATCTCTATCCGAAACGTTTTGGATAGTGCAAACATGTTTGATGGTCGTCAAGTTAAATTAGCGGCTTGCGCTGGCCATCTTGCCCCTGCTGACAAACCGCGACTATAAGCGCGTTTTAAAAAACACCCGTTCAGCAAGTCAGGTTGACCATGGCAGGCCATTCACAGTTCTCAAACATCATGCACCGCAAAGGCAAGCAGGATGGGCTGAAGTCCAAACTCTTTTCCAAGTTGTCTCGGGAAATTACCGTGGCGGCCAAGCTTGGCCTGCCTGATCCGGCCATGAATGCGCGCCTGCGCATGGCCATCATCGCTGCGCGCGCTGAAAACATGCCGCGCGACGGCATCGAGCGTGCAGTCAAGAAGGCTTCGGGCGCTGACAACGTCAACCTCGATGAAATCCGCTACGAGGGCTACGGTCCCGGCGGCACGGCTATCATCATTGAAGCGATGACCGACAACCGCAACCGCACGGCGTCCGATATTCGCTCTTATTTCACCAAGGCAGGCGGCAACCTTGCTGAAACCGGTGCTGTGTCCTTCATGTTCGACAAGGTGGGGCAGGTGGAGTTTGACGCTGCTGTTGCCAACGAAGACGCGATGCTGGAAGCGGCGATTGAGGCAGGAGCCGATGATGTGGCAACCGACGAAAACGGCCACGTCATAACCTGCGGCATGACGGCGCTCGCCGATGTCTCGACAGCGCTGGAGGCAAAGTTCGGCAACCCGCGCAAGTCAGCTTTCACATGGTTGCCCCAGACCAGTGTCAGCGTTGAAGATGAAATCGGCGAAAAGCTGGTGAAGCTTATGGGTCTGCTGGATGATCACGACGATGTGCAGAATGTTTATTCGAACTTCACGCTGTCAGATGCGCTGATGAAGAAGATGGGCGGGTGAAAAACGGAGCGAAATTAAGCCACTTCGCTATATTGAATTATGCTGATATCGTTAATGACTGTTAGTTTTTCTAAGTTGATTTCAGGCGCGTTAGTAGGGAGTAAATCATGCCGAACTTTCAAATAATGTCGCTTGATTCAACCAATATGAACATTGTCGATGTGGACCGTTTCACCGGTGATGACCGTGGTGGAATCGCGGTCTCGACCGATCGGGTCTTCCTGACGGGTGATTTTGCCACCGCGGCGCTTACAACGAATCTGGCGTCTCCCTTAAGCCTCGCAGGCAGTCCGCGCGACGGCATCTTCTCGGATGTTCTGACAGGCGGTCTGTACTCATTGGCTGTTGCCAGTGGGGCGCAGTATTTCCGGTTCGCTGGCCCGATCACCCAGCTTATCCAACTGGATTCAGTGACAGGTCAGCCGACAGGTGCCAGTGTCGCGCTTTCGACCGCTATTCCTGAATCAGGATTCAGCTTTGGAAATGGCGTTTTCGCGGGAGCAGGTCGTGTCGTCATATTCCATGCCGATGCATCAAAACTCTATGATATCGATACTGCTACCGGGCTAGTCACGACGATGAACGTGCCGCCGTTACCACTCTTTATTACGTCGGAAAGTTGGGCTTCATGGGGTGTCGCCGAGTTTTTCAACGGCGGACTTCATCTGGTTTATAGCACCGGCACTTCCATCATTCGGTATTCCGTCCTCGACGGCACGGTGACCGAGCTCATATCTTTCGGTGGCGGCTCCGATGTGGCCAATATCGCGTTCTCGGCTACCCTTGGCCGTTGGTACTTCCACTACGAATCTGAATTCACAACACTGTTTCCGGGCTCTTTTCCCGAAGCGCTTGGATACGCCAATGCGACTTATCAGACCAAGCCTGACATCGTTGGAACATCTGGCTCTGATGCACTGACAGGCACACCAGATGCAGATGGCATCCTTGGACTGGAGGGTAACGACACCATATCAGGACTGGCTGGCTCTGACTTCATCTCCGGTGGGGCTGGTGATGACAGCATCTCTGGCGATAATGGAAATGACGTCCTGGGCGGCGGAGATGGGGCAGACACGATCGACGGTGGTCTGGATAACGACAATATAGCAGGCCTTGCCGGGGCCGATAGCCTGAGTGGTGGAGCCGGAGCAGACACACTTCTGGGTGGACTGGATGCAGACCGCATCGATGGCGGTGCAGATGCAGACAATATCGATGGCGGAGACGCTGGCGACACACTGAATGGTGGTTCCGGTAGCGACAGCATTATCGGCGGTGCCGGCGATGACTCCGTCCAGGGTGATGACGGGAGCGATACTATCCGTGGTTCGGAAGGTAACGATACCTTGAACGGAGGAGCAGGCGATGACCTGCTGACAGGCGATGCCGGCAATGACATCTTCGAGGATGGATCAGGCAACAACACGCTTGCAGGTGGGGCGGGAGATGACACGTTCACCGTTCTTGCTGCGACCGATTTTCCCTATGAATTGCTTGGTGAAGGAAACGACACGGTTCAAACGGCTTTGACCTTTTACGAACTGACGGCAAATATTGAAAATCTCATTTTTACCGGTGTGGGCGGGTTCAACGGGCGTGGCAACGAAATCAACAATGTGATTACCTCGGGTTCCGGTGCCGATATCCTGACCGGTGGCGCCGGGAATGACACATTGAATGCAGGTGGCGGGAATGACTATCTCTTCATCGATTCGAAGGATACCGGTATCAACGGTGGAACCGGCTTCGATGCGGCCTTCGTACAGGATAATGTCGGTGCCAATCTGAACCTTGGAACGGCTGGCATAGAATGGGCAATGGGATGGATCGGCAATGACACACTTGATGCATCCACTGCGGGGCAAGGAGTAGCGCTCTTTGGCTATATCGGGCAGGACAGTCTTGTTGGTAGTGCTTTTGACGACTTCATTTATTTCGACAGCTTTGACTCCCGCGTCGATGGCGGAGCAGGTTACGATGCGCTGATCATTTATGGCTCTCTTGGCGGCGCTGACATTGATGTTGCTGCGATGAATGGCGAATGGGTACTTGGCAGTGACGGAAATGATCGCATGACCAATGCGGGTCGGAACGTTTCAGTCGCTCTTTCGGGTGGCAGTGGCAACGACACCCTTGTCGGCGGCCTTTCCAACGACTTTCTTTATGGCAACGCTGGCGCGGATGTCTTTGTCGTGACCGCAAATGCGCAGCTTGACTGGATAGCCGATTTTACACAGGGCCAGGACCGGATCGACGTCAGCGGCATAGTGGGGATGACCAATCTCGCAGCCGTGCTTGCAGGTGCAACCGCAACGACTGCCGGTTTTGCGCAACTGAATTTTGCGGGGGGCAATGTGGTTGTGCTTGGAAACGTGGGCCTTGGAGCACTTGGTGCCGGAGACTTCATTTTTTCATTGATCTGACACCACAAAAAAACAAAGGTGTCGGTGTTAGGGCCGCTTTTGTTGGCTCGCCGACTGCGCTTCAACGCCCGATCAGCTTGTCCGTCAGCGGCAGGGCAATAAAAGCTGCAAGAATGATGACTGCATAGGCAATGCGCCGGAAAGTCTGTTCCGATGCCACCGAGAACAGCCGCGTGCCTGCATAAAGCGCCAGTCCATAGGGCACACATAGCGGCAGTGCCTGCATGATCCATTGCCAGGTCAGCACATCTTTCCACCAATAAAGCAGGCCGGTGAAAATCGGCAGTATGGCAAAGAAGCCATTGAGATTGTCCCGCGTCTGGCGCGGATCATTTTTCTGGGCGGCCAACCAGAAAATGGCGATGGGCATGCCGCCAAGCTGCGCCAAGCCGCTGGCAGTTCCCGACAGGCCACCCACACCCAGCGACAGGGCATTGCCCGGCGCGCCCTTGTAGCGATAGCCAGAGGCCAGCAAGGTCACGCCGCAAAGGATGGCGATGGCGACAACCCAGCGGGCGGTCATCGGCTCCAGCGTTGTCAGAAGCCAGACGCCGAGGGGCGCACAGATGATGGCACCGATCAGCAATGGAAAAACCTCGCGCCATGCCACGCGGCGGAACCCGGCTGCAGCCAGTGGCCAGGCAAAAGGAATATCAATCAGCCAGATCAGGGCTGCTGCCCCCACAGGACCAACAGCCACGGTGGCAATGGGCACAAACACCATGGCAAAGCCAAAGCCCGTGAAGCCGCGCACCAACCCGCCGAGAAAGGCCGCTGTCACAAGCATCAGGAAGGTAAGTGGTTCCGGGTAGCCAAGGAATGTGGAAAGGGCGGTCATGAGGTCCAGACATTTTGGGTGCAGAAGCAATTGAAGGGTGGTCACCGTCGTCCGATAACGCCATCCAGAATGGGAAGGGCGGCGAGCGCGGCAAAGGTGATGACCATATAGGCAACACGCCGGAATGTTTGTTCAGAGGCCAAATCGAACATTCTGAAGCCTGCCAATAACCCAAACCCGAAAGGGACACAGAGAACAGCCGCAGCCTGCACCGTTGCCCATGTCAGGATGCCGTTCCACCACAGCACGGCACCCGACACAAAGGTCATTGTGCCCAGGTAAGCGTTCATATTGATCTTTGCCTGTCTGGGATTGCTCTTCTGCGCCGCCAGCCAGAAAACAGCGATGGGCATGCCTCCAAGGCTGGCGAGGCCACTGGTGATGCCCGAGATGCCACCGACACCAATCGACAGCGGTTTGCCCGGTGCGCCCTTGTAGCGCCAGCCAGTCGAAAGCGTAGCAACCGCTGACAGTATGAGCAGAGCGATAACCCAGCGGGCGGTGACAGGATCAATCGATGTCAGCATCCAGACGCCAACCGGGAAAAGCAATGTTGCACCGATAAAAAGCGGGATCACTTCCCGCCATTCCGTCTGGCGAAAGGCCATGGCCGCCAAGGGAAAGACAAAGGGGAGGTCAATAAACCATATCAGGGCAACAGCTGTAACAGGCCCAACCACAACAGATGCAATCGGCACAAAAACCATGGCAAAGCCAAAGCCTGTGAAACCACGCACCATCCCGCCCAGAAGAGCGGTAAGCGAGAGGATCAGCAAAGTGGAAGGCTCGGCATAGCCGAGAGCGGAGGAAAGCGCGGTCATGAAGTCTCGAGGTTGCCCGACAAAGAGATGGTGGACGTCGTGGAAGGTCAAGTCAGATTATTTGATTCTGTGGATCAGCGGTTCGGAACAGGCTACCCCAAGGCATGCTTGCACCGCATCCGATTCGCATTCTGGGCATCGACCCCGGCCTCCGCAAATGCGGCTGGGGCGTGATCGAGATTCTGGGCAGCCGTCTCAGCTTCATTGCCTGTGGTTCGGTTGAGCCATCGGACAAATTGCCCCTCAGTGAGCGGTTGAACCTGCTGAACACGGGGCTAGTCAAGGTGGTGGCCGACTGGATGCCGGATGAGGCGGCCATCGAGGAGACCTTCGTCAACAAGGATGCACGCGCCACCCTCAAGCTGGGCGCTGCGCGCGGCGTGGCGATGATTGCGCCTGCGCAGGCCGGCATCAGCGTAGCGGAATATGCACCCAATCAGGTGAAGAAAACGGTCGTTGGTTCCGGCCATGCTGAAAAGCAGCAGATCCGCATGATGATCGGCGTGCTGCTCCCCAAGGCGGACCCGAAGACAGAAGATGCTGCTGACGCGCTGGCCATTGCCATCTGCCATGCACACAGTCGAGGCGTGAGAGTTTTCAAGTGACAGACAGGACAACGTTATGATCGGCAAGCTCAAGGGCCTCATCGACAGCTACGGCGATGACTATGTGATCATCGATGTGAACGGCGTGGGCTATGTTGCCTTCTGCTCCGGGCGCACGTTGCAATCCCTGCCGTCACCGGGAGAGGCGGCGTCGCTGGCCATCGAGACCTATGTGCGTGAGGACCAGATCAAGCTCTTCGGTTTTGCCACCGATGCCGAGCGCGAGTGGTTCCGCATCCTGCTGGCTGTGCAGGGCGTGGGCACCAAGGTTGCGCTGGCGATCCTGTCAACTTTCAAGGTGGGCGATCTCGCCACAGCGATTGCGCTGAAAGACGTTGCGGCGATCACCCGCACGCCGGGTGTGGGCAAGAAGCTGGCGGAGCGTCTGGTGCTGGACCTGAAGGACAAGGCCCCGGCCTTTGGCTCGGTTGATCCCGCCGTGATGAAACTGCAGGATGATGTCGACACCAAGCGTGCGCCTCAGCCCGCGCTGGAAGCGATCTCGGCGCTCGTCAACCTCGGCTATCCGCAGGTACAGGCCTCAGGTGCTGTCGCCGCCGCGATGAAGGTGGCGGGTGAGAATCCACGCACCGAGACGCTCATTCGTTTGGCGCTGAAGGAAATGGCAAGGTAGGGCGCGCGCTTACATCATCAGATTTTTATTCAATGTCACATTGACGCCATGTTAAGACCTATCATATTAATAGGTGCATGGCAGAGATCGTACCGCTTGAACTGACAGAAAAACGCGCATTGCAAATAGTGCGCGAGATAGCCAAGGACACGAATAATATCGTGATCATAGAGCATTCTGACAAGGCAAGGCGCAAGCGTGGGTTCTCTCGTCGTCAGATTGAACTCTGTGTGCAGAAGGGCACTATTGTTGAAGGGCCCTTCCTCAACCAGAAAGGAAATTGGCAGGTAAACCTCTTCCGCCATGCGGCGGGTGAGGAGTTGACGTGTGTTGTGGCGATAGAACTTCCAAAGAGTTTGATTATTGTCACGGTGTTTTGAGGGAAAAATCAGGATGTCTTATCATTACACAGAAAGCGGACTCGATAATGTCTGGCTGGAAAACGGCTATACAGAGCATGTGACTGCTTATGGAAAAGGCATATCAATTCAAGATACAGATAGCTTGCACAAGGCTATTGGATCTTGGTTGATATCGATCCCCAAACCTATGAATGGTGCAGAGCTTCGTTTTATTCGGATTGAAATGGAGCTTACACAAAAAAGCCTAGCTGGTATTCTTGGTGCAGAAGAACAAGCCGTTCGTCGGTGGGAAAAGAACAGGAAAAAGGCTGTGAACGGTACGGCAGATAGATTTTTGAGGAGCCTCTACAGCGAATATATCAAGCAAGATAGCTCAATACGACGGATCGTTGATCGCTTGGTTGAACTGGATCAAGTTGATAGTGCTAAGGTCAGTTTCAGCGAAACGAAAAGTGGCTGGCAACCAAATGACTGCTCTGTTTTTGTCTGACAGACATGCAAAGCAAAAAGGGCTGACGTTATTTGCAGCACGCCTCGTTTGTATAAAGGCAAGATCAGATAATTTTTCCGCGTGATAGTAAGTGTACTGACTCCCTCTTGCATCCATCTCCATGAACGTATAAAGATATGTTTATATGCAATGGAGGTTTGGCATGCGCCACGCCAAAATCAGTTTTCGCGACACACTCGCGGCGCTTGAGGCGCTGGGTGAGCCTACGCGTCTGCGTCTTGCTTCGCTGCTGGGCGAGGCGGAGCTGACTGTTACAGAGCTCACCAGCATTCTGGGCCAGTCACAGCCGCGCGTTTCGCGCCACCTCAAGCTCATGGTTGATGCCGGTCTACTCGAGCGTCATCGCGAAGGGGCATGGGCCTTCTTTCGCCTGCAGGACGGTGCGGCATCCCGCGTTGTGCGTGATGTGTTGGCTGGCCTTGATGCGCAGGATCTGACCTTGACCGCTGACCGTGCACGTCTGGTTGAGGTGCGTGCCGAGCGCGCCCGCATGGCTGACAGCTATTTCGCCCGCCACGCCGGAGACTGGGACCAGCTTCGCACCTTGCATGTGCCCGAATCCGCCGTGGAGAACGCGCTGATCGCCGCCATTGGTGACGGACCTTTCCGCGCCAGCCTTGATCTTGGCACCGGAACGGGCCGCATGCTGGAATTGCTGGCGGTACGTTCTGCCCGCGCCATTGGCGTTGATACCAGCCCTGCGATGCTGTCTGTTGCCCGCGCCAATCTGGAGCGTTCCGGCCTGAAAAATGCGCAGGTACGTCAGGGTGATATCTATGCCCTGCCAGTAGAGCGCGATGGCTACGATGTCGTCGTCATTCATCAGGTTCTGCATTACCTTGATGATCCCGCCCGGGCTATCCGCGAGGCGACACGCACGCTGCGCCCCGGCGGGCGTCTGTTCGTTGTGGACTTTGCCCCGCATGATCTGGAGTTTCTGCGCACAGAACATGCCCACCGTCGCCTTGGTTTTTCCTCACAGGAAATCTGCGATGTGCTGACAGAGGCTGGCCTTGACGATGCCCGCAGCCAGACTGTACGGGCCGCCAAGGACACCAAACTTACCGTAACCATCTGGCAGGCGCGGGATGCGCGCATTCTGGATGATACCAACCTGCAATCAATTTCTACAATGAGAGAGGTGGCCTGATATGGTCCTCACCCCGTTCCGCAAAAGCCGTGGCGCGTCCACCCGCAACACGCTCAAGGTTTCGTTCGAGTTCTTTCCGCCCAAGAACGAGGAGATGGAAAAGACTCTTTGGGAATCCGTTGAGCGCCTCGCTCCGCTGAACCCGTCATTCGTTTCCGTCACCTATGGTGCAGGTGGTTCCACCCGCGAGCGCACCCACAATACGGTGGCGAAGATCGTCAAGGAAACCGTGCTCAAGCCCGCCGCACACCTCACTTGCGTTGCCGCCACGCGTTCCGAGATTGATGAAGTGATCAAGGATTACTGGGATGCCGGTGTGCGCCATATCGTGGCGCTGCGCGGTGATCCGCAGACCGGCGCAGGCACAGCCTATCAACCGCATCCAGGCGGCTATGCCTACACGCCTGATCTCATCGAGGGCATCCGCAAGATCGGCGATTTCGAGGTCTCGGTTTCGGCCTACCCCGAAGGGCATCCTGAAAGCCCCAATCTTGATGCCGATATCGAAATCCTGAAGCGCAAGGTTGATGCCGGTGCTACCCGCGCCATCACGCAGTTCTTCTTCGAGAATGATTTCTATTTCCGCTACCTCGACAAGGTGCATGCGGCAGGCATTACGATTCCCATCGTGCCTGGTGTTATTCCTGTCATGAACTTCAAGCAGGCAGCCAATTTCGCCCAGCGCTGCGGCACCCATGTGCCACAGTGGCTGGCGGATCGTTTCGAGGGGCTGGATGACGATGCAGGTACACGCAAGCTGATTTCGGCTGCCATCGCTGCCGAGCAGGTACTCGATCTGGTGGACCGTGGCGTCACGGACCTCCATTTCTACACCATGAACAAGGCTGATCTGGTCTATGCCATCTGCCATCTCGTAGGCGTCAAGGGCGAGCAACCTGCGAAAGCCGTGGCGGCTTAGCGTTCTTTTCCTTCCCCCCGAGGGGGAAGGTGTCATGCAAGGCATGACGGATGAGGGAGAATCCCTGACCGTCGTGATTTTCCCTCATCCGGTCGGCATTCGCCGACCACCTTCTCCCGAGGGAGAAGGAACGGAGTGCAGAGTATGTCTTTGAAAAAAGCCAATGGTACAGACGTTCTGGCCGCTCTCAAGCAGGCCGCTTCCGAGCGCATTCTGATTCTTGATGGTGCCATGGGCACGGAAATTCAGGACCGCAAATTTTCTGAAAGCGATTTTCGCGGCGAGCGTTTTGCCGGCTGGAACCATGATGTCAAAGGCAACAACGACCTGCTGATCCTGACGCAGCCCGACGCGATGCGCGATATCCACCTCGATTATTTCATGGCGGGTGCGGATATCGTTGAGACGAACACCTTTTCCTCAACCACCATTGCGCAGGCCGATTATCACATGGAAGCGCTGGCCTATGAGCTGAACGTGGAAGGCGCACGCCTTGCCCGCGAAGCCGCAGTGGAAGCAGAAAAGCGCGATGGTCGCCGCCGTTTCGTGGCAGGTGCTATTGGCCCGACCAACCGCACGCTTTCGATTTCGCCCGATGTGAACAACCCCGGTTTTCGCGCCGTTAGCTTTGATGAGGTGCGCATTTCCTACAATGAGCAGGCGCGCGGCCTGATCAACGGCGGTGCTGAACTCATCCTGATCGAGACGATCTTCGATACGCTGAATGCCAAGGCAGCGATTGTTGCTGTACTTGAGGCTTTCGAGAGCGAAGGTGTTGAGTTGCCGATCATGATTTCCGGCACGATTACGGACCTTTCAGGGCGTACCTTGTCGGGTCAGACGCCGTCCGCCTTCTGGAATTCTGTACGCCATTCCAACCCCTTCACAATCGGCCTGAACTGCGCGCTGGGTGCACGCGAAATGCGTGCTCACCTTGCCGAGCTTTCACGCGCTGCCGATACCTTTATCTGCGCCTATCCCAATGCTGGCCTGCCCAACGAATTCGGCATGTATGACGAGAGCCCTGAATACATGGCCTCGCTGGTGGCAGAGTTCGCTGACAGCGGTCTCATCAACATTGTGGGCGGCTGCTGCGGTTCCACGCCAGCGCATATCCGCGCCATCGCTGAGGTCATGAAGGGCAAGAAGCCACGGCCAATCCCGGAAGTGCCTCAGCTGATGAAGCTGTCAGGCCTTGAGCCATTTACGCTCAGCGAGAATATCCGCTTCGTCAACGTGGGTGAACGCACCAATGTGACGGGTTCGGCCCGCTTCCGCAAACTCATCAAGGAAGACAAGTACGATGAGGCGCTCGATGTGGCGCGCGATCAGGTGCAGAACGGCGCGCAGATCATCGACATCAACATGGATGAAGGCTTGCTCGACGCCGAAAAGGCGATGACCACCTTCCTCAATCTCATTGCGGCAGAACCGGATATTGCGCGCGTGCCGGTGATGGTCGACTCGTCCAAATTCCATGTCATCGAGGCTGGCCTGAAATGCGTGCAGGGCAAGGCCATCGTCAACTCGATTTCCATGAAAGAAGGCGTCGAGAAATTCATTGCCGAGGCCAAGACCGTGCGCAAATACGGTGCGGCTGTTGTCGTCATGGCCTTCGATGAACAGGGGCAGGCTGATACTTTCGCACGCAAGAGCGAGATTTGCGCCCGCGCCTACAAGATCCTGACTGAGGATGTTGGCTTTCCGCCGGAAGACATCATCTTCGATCCAAACGTCTTTGCCGTCGCCACCGGCATCGAGGAGCATGACAACTACGGCGTTGATTTCATCGATGCCGTGAAATTCATCAAGACCAATCTGCCCCACGCCCATATCTCGGGCGGCATCTCGAACCTGTCGTTCTCCTTCCGTGGCAACGAGCCCGTGCGCGAGGCGATGCACTCCGTGTTCCTCTACCACGCCATCAATCTTGGTATGGACATGGGTATCGTCAATGCTGGTCAGCTCGCGGTTTACGAGAACCTTGATCCTGAGCTGCGGGAACTTTGCGAAGATGTGGTGTTGAACCGCCGCAAGGATTCCACCGAGCGGTTGCTGGATGCTGCCCCCCGCTTTGCTGCCCATGGCAAGCAGGGCGAAGCGAAAAACGATAACATCGAATGGCGCAGCTGGAGCGTTGAAAAGCGGCTGGAGCATGCGCTGGTCAACGGCATCACGGAATACATCGTGGCTGACACCGAAGAGGCGCGCCTTGGTGTTGCCCGACCACTGCATGTCATTGAAGGCCCGTTGATGGCCGGCATGAATGTAGTGGGAGACCTCTTTGGCGCGGGCAAGATGTTCCTGCCGCAGGTCGTCAAATCTGCCCGCGTCATGAAGCAGTCCGTTGCGCATCTCGAGCCATTCATGGCGAAAGAGCGCGAAGAGTCTGGCCTTGCTGACAAGCCTGCTGCGGGCAAGGTGCTGATGGCCACCGTCAAGGGCGACGTGCATGATATCGGCAAGAACATCGTGGGTGTTGTGCTTCAGTGCAACAACTATGAGGTGATTGATCTTGGCGTTATGGTGCCTGCTGCCCGTATTCTGGACGAGGCGAAAAAGCATAAGGTGGATATCATCGGCCTTTCTGGCCTCATCACGCCGTCTTTGGATGAAATGGTGCATGTCGCCGCCGAGATGGAGCGCGAGGGCATGAGCATTCCGTTGCTCATCGGTGGTGCCACCACCTCGCGCGTGCATACCGCCGTCAAGATCGACCCCAATTACGCCAAGGGCCAGACAGTCTATGTCACCGATGCTTCGCGCGCCGTGGGTGTTGTCTCGTCCCTGCTCAACGATGACAGCAAGGGTGAGTACATCGCCAACATCAAGCAGGAATACATCAAGGTGGCCGATGCCCATGCCCGCTCGGAGCGGGACAAGCAGCGCCTGCCTCTTGCAAAGGCCCGCGCCAATCCGTTCAAGATCGACTGGACGGATTACAGCGTCAAGAAGCCGAGCTTCACCGGCACGCGCACAATCTCGACCCAAAGTCTTGAGGAGCTGGTGCCCTATATCGACTGGACACCGTTCTTCCAGACATGGGAACTCAAGGGCCGTTTCCCCGCCATCCTTGAGGATGAAAAGCAGGGAGAAGCAGCGCGTGGTTTGTACGAAGATGCGAAGAAGATGCTCAAGCGCATCGTTGACGAGCGCTGGTATCAGGCGAAGGCCGTGATCGGCTTCTGGCCCGCCAACACGGTGGGTGATGACATCGTGCTCTACACCGGCGAAAGCCGCACGGAGAAGCTCGCGACCTTCCATACCCTGCGTCAGCAATTGTCCAAGCGTGATGGCCGCTCCAACACCGCTATGAGCGATTTCGTTGCCCCGCGTGAAACCGGCGTGGCGGATTACATCGGTGGCTTTGTGGTCACGTCCGGCATCGGCGAAGACGAGATTTCGAAGAAGTTCGAAGGCCGCAATGACGACTATTCTTCGATCATGGCGAAAGCCCTGGCTGACCGTCTGGCGGAAGCCTTTGCCGAGTTCATGCACGCCCGCGTGCGGCGCGAATTCTGGGGCTATGCGGCGGATGAGAAGACCTCGCCTGAACAGCTGATCATGGAAGAATACCGCGGTATTCGCCCGGCCCCCGGCTATCCTGCACAGCCTGACCACACCGAGAAAGCAACGCTGTGGAGCCTTCTGCAGCCGGACAAGAAGATTGGCGTGACCCTGACCGAGAGCTTCGCCATGTGGCCGGGTTCATCCGTCTCGGGCCTCTACATCGGTCACCCCGATGCGCATTACTTTGGTGTCGCCAAGGTGGAGCGCGATCAGGTGGAAGAGTATGCCGAGCGCAAAGGCATGGACATCGCCGCAGTCGAGCGCTGGCTCGCCCCGATCCTCAACTACGAACCGGCGGATTACCGGTTGCAGGCGGCGGAATAAGGGATGAAATGAATTTATCTGATTTTGAATAAATTCATTTTTAAATAAATTGACAATCGAATAAATCGTCGATATTCCTCGCTATCAGTGAGGAGCATCCGCGCATGTCCAGTCATCATCGGCTAAACGAGCGCGCAGAAATTGCAAAGCTCCTCAGGCAGGGCGCAAGCATCTTGATGCTGGCACCACGCCGCATAGGCAAGACGTGGTTGATGCACGAGGTTGCAAAAGACCTCGTTAAAGAGAACTGGAATTGTATCAGTCTTGATGTTCAGGGCATGGACAGTGAAGAGAAATTCCTTCGCGCGCTTTGTGGAGAAATTGAAAAGCAAAAAGATCTGAAAAAACGGATGCTTGATCAGCTTCGTGTGAGAGCAAAGCAGGCTTTTGAGAATGCCGAAAGCCTCTCGCAAGCCCTCGGTAAGGTCGATCATCGTCAGTTTCTCGAGGTGCTGGTTGAAAGTCTGAATGCTGAGAAAGCCCGTTCTGTCATCATGATTGACGAAATAGCGCTTTTCATTCTGGTTCTGTCCAAAAAAGATCCGGAGGCAACCAGAGGCTTGCTATACCACCTGCGCAAGCTGCAATTGGCTTTCCGGAATGTTTCCTGGTTCCTCACAGGGTCAGTTGGTCTGGATATCATATCCCGCCGTTTTAGTGCGGAAGGCGCGCTTCTGGACTATGAAAGCTATATTCTGGAACCGTTCACCGAGCTTGAAGCACGCTCCTACATGCAGGAGCTTTGCGACAAAGGCCCGTTGTCGAAGCAGTTTCAGTTTGAGAACAATGCATTCCAGACCTTGACCAACGCATTGGGCTGGCTTTCGCCTTACTACATCAGGCAAATTGCAAACTGCATCAGGCCAAGCAAACAAATCGCGGCACCCGGGACTGGCGACCTCGCAACAAGTGACGATGTCCTGAAAGCAGTCGATCTTTTCCTGACGCCAAACTATCGACTGCACTTCTCGCCATGGAAAGAGCATATAGAGAAAAACTTTGATCCTCCGGATACAAAGCGCCTTCAGACCATTCTGAATATAGCCAGTGAGCAGGATAAGGGCGAAATTGAAGCCACCTTCCTGACCCGGCTGAATGATGGAGAGATGCAGGTTCAAACACGGCAACTGAAGGATGATCTGATCGTTCTTCAAAAAGACGGGTATCTCGTCAAAACTGACAATCGGTGGAAATTTCAGTCCGGTTTGTTGCGGCGCTACTGGCAGGAGTACGCTGCATCATGAGCACGCAGGCAGGAATATCGCTCTATAACCAGAGCCGCCTCAGCGATGATAATTTCATCGCCAACTTTGTCGCCCGCAAGGAGGTTCTGTCTGCGCTTGCCAATGCCCTGCGGTCTGTTCTGAAAAGTGGAACAACCGAACACCAGATTATCATCGGTGCGCGCGGCATGGGAAAATCCTCCCTGTTACGGCGCATTGCTATCGAAATCAGCACTGATGGTCAGCTGAAGGAACGTTTGCTGCCACTCAGATTCCGGGAGGAACAATACAATGTCATCTCGCTGGATGCCTTCTGGCGCAACTGCGGCGAGGCACTGGCAGAGTGGTGTGAGGCCAATGGCAACGACACTCTGGCTGCCACGCTTGATACAGCCATTGCATCGCCAGAGTGGCGCGATGCTGAAAGGGCGGCAGAAGGATTCCTTGGCCATTGCACTGCATTGCACTGTCGTCCAGTGTTACTACTCGACAATCTTGATCTGATTCTCAATGCCTTGAGTGCACAGGAGCGTTGGGCGTTACGCCGCTATCTCCAGATGAAAGATGGTCCTGTCGTTATAGGTGCCTCCACACAGTTGCTGTCGCAAGGGGCTGACCGCGAAGATGCATTTTATGAGTTTTTCAATCCGCAGTTTCTGGAACCGCTGACAGAATTTGAACTGCTTGAATGCATGCGGGCCTTGGCTGATGCGCGCGGAGAGGCGGGGGAGCCAGTCAGAAAAATCATTGCGACACAGCCAGAGCGTCTGCGCACGCTCTACACCCTGACAGGCGGAAACCCGCGCGTGCTGGCGCTGATTTACCAGCTGATGGAACGCAACGAAAGCGCCACGATTTTTGCGGACCTCGAAGTGCTGCTGGATCAGGTGACGCCTTTTTACAAAGCGCGCATCGAGGATTATCAGACTGCGCAACAAAGGGCCGTGGTTGATGCTGTGGCCCTGAACTGGGACCCCATCACTTCCCATGTTCTGGCGCAGAACACAGGCATCGAAATCACCACCATTTCCGGCCAGCTGAACCGCCTGCGCAAGGATGGTTTCATTGAGGAAGTCCAGACATCAGGCGCGCGCGCAGGCTATCAGCTGAGCGAACGCTTCCTCAATATCTGGTATTTGATGCGCCATGGCACGCGCCGCGCCAAGCAGAAACTGAAATGGCTGACGATCTTTCTGACACGCCTTTTCAGCAGCGACGAACTGGGCCGTATGGCGGAACTGGCGCGGCAGGATGTTGGCAATCTCCATTGGCATCCCTATCATAGAGAAGCGGTCCTTGAAGCTTGGGATGAGGTTTGCAGAATTAAAAGTAAAGAGCACGCCGTTCTGGGTTTTGGAAAAATATCTGAAGTTTTGTCAATAGTTCGAAAATTGTTAGAAAATGGAAGTGTGACAGAAGCATTATCAAAAATAAGTATTTTTGAAAACCATTTTGCGAATGAATCTAATGATTTTATTAAAATAGCATTTGATTATTTAAAATCAATTGTATTTATTGCTAATAAAGATTATGAGAATGCAATAGAAATAATTAATAAGTGCATTGAATTTACTAATGCCTCTGATGAATGTACATTAGAATATATTAATGCGTCATCAATTTATCATAAAATTGTTATTTTAGAAAAATTAAAATATAAAAATGAATCAAATAATTATTTAAATTTATTAATAAATAAATTCAAAGATAATAAAAATGATAACATTAAATACACTTTAATAAAAGCATATGATATAATAAATGATAAAATTTTAAATAAAAATAAAAAAACTACATTAATACAAAATTATAATTATATTATAAATAATTATTCAAACTTTAAAGATAAAACAATTATAAATATTGCGTTAAAAGCATTAAATCAAATGACAATAATAGAGGTAAATTTAGGAAATTACTTAAAAAGCAATTCATATATTAACGAAGCTATTAATATAAATGATAATAATGAATTAAATATGTATTTCATGAGAATGAAATGCATAATAGGGAGCATATTTGAGCAAAGGAATCAATATGAAGATGCTATAACTGTACTCAATGAATGTATAAAATTTTTAGAAAAAATTCCTGCGATAGAGCAGAAAAACATATTTGCAGTCGCGTGTTCAGGAATAGGCCGGTCACTTCGTTCACTTGGACGGCATGAAGATGCTGTGCGCAGTTTTGAAAAAGTGATCATCGATGATCAGAATGTCGAAGCACCAGAACAAAAAGAAGTGCGTTCAAATGCCTTCATGGAAAAGGGACGGATAGAGCTTGATATTTACAATGATGTTGCAGCTGCAGAAACCAGCTTCACTCAGGCCATAGAAACTGGCCAAGATGTTTTCATGCACAAAGCCAATCTGGCTTGGGTCTTCATTGCCAGGGGAGCAGTGATCGAAAGTGCGTCGCTTAGGACCGAGCTTGAAGGTATTGCTCCGGAAGGGCTTGCTTTGATCGATGCAGGTCTTGCTGTTCTAAATGATAACTTCGGCACTGCAACCGACCATCTGCAATCTGCTCTCGAGGCTGGCCTTGAGGAAGGCAAATCAGTTTACGCGGAAGACCTGCTGCGATTGCTGCGTCTCATCGAAAGCCGCGGATATGGCGAGCGCTTGATCGCATGGTTTGAAAGCAGTGACAATGCAGAGAAATTCTCGCCGGTCTATGTGGCGTTTCTCGCCTATGTGAGAGGAGAGCGCTTTCTGCTTGACGTCAACCCGGAGGTTCGCGCCCCTGCGAGAAAGCTCTTTGACGATCTTTCAGCCCATCGACGCCACAGTGCCAGCCCTGCACCTGCGCCTGAAAAACGCAAACGGGGCCGTCCGCGCAAAACGTAAGCCAGCGTTATCACAGAGAATTTTCAAACCAGCAAAAAAGCCCGGTGACAAACAACCGGACGCATGCAACGTTTGTGCACCAAGATCTGGCCCACCGAGAGCCGGACGACAAGAAGACGTCTACAACCAGAACATCATAACGAGGAGGAAACGACCATGATGAGACGGACATTCACAGCCCTTGCGGCCATTGCAGGCCTTAGCATGCTGGCCATGCCAGCTGTGGCACAGACCAAACTGAAATGGGGCCATGTCTACGAGACATCCGAGCCTTTCCACACCGAAGCTGTTTGGGCCGCTGGCGAGTTCGCCAAGCGCACCAACAACAAGTACCAGATCGAGGTATTCCCGGCCTCGCAGCTCGGCAAGGAAACAGACATCAACCAGGGTCTCTCGCTGGGCTCAGTAGACATCATCATGTCAGGTTCCAGCTTTGCGGCCCGCACCCATGCACCCCTTGGCGTGACCTACTATCCCTTCACCTTCCGTGATGCGGACCATCTTCTTGCCTATACCAAGAGCGACATCTTCAAGGAGCTGACAAAAGGCTATGAGGACAAGACCGGCCACAAGATCACGGCTGTGACCTATTACGGCATCCGCCACACTTCATCGAACAAGGCCTTCAAGTCCTGCGCGGAAATGCGTGGCCTGAAGATCCGCGTGCCGGATGTTCCTGCCTACCTCGCCATGCCACGCTCTTGCGGTGCCAACACCACGCCAATCGCTTTTGCGGAAGTCTATCTTGCGCTGCAAAACGGCACAGTGGAAGCACAGGAAAATCCGCTGACCACCATCGAAGCCAAGAAGTTCTACGAAGTGCAGAAGCACATCGTTCTGACAGGCCATATCGTGGATCACCTCAACACGGTTGTGGCCAAGGGCCTGTGGGAAAAGCTGTCGGCTGCCGAAAAGCAGATCCTGACAGACGTAACGCAGGAAGCAGCGGCCCGTGCCACCAACAAGATCAAGGCTGACGAAGCCAAGCTCGTCCAGTTCTTCAAGGACAAGGGCCTGACCGTCACCGAGATCAACAAGGCCGAGTATCTGGAAGCTGTCGGCAAGGGCGTGACCTTCGAGCAGTTCGGCTATCGCAAGGCTGACTGGGACAAGATTCAGGCTGTGAAGTGATCAATTGACATCGCCGGACGGCCCCTGTTCTTCATTGGAGAGAGGGGCCGTTTGCATCTTTGCTCTGCTGTATAAACGAGCCCGTTCATGTCCCAGACTCCTGAAATCCACACACCGATAACCCACGATGAAATCGCCAAGACCTTTGATGAGGTCGCGGTTCCAGAAGACATCTCCGGTTTTGGTGTTGAAGACTGGATCACGCTTGGCATTTTCTGGGTGATGTGCGGTTGCGTTTTCCTGCAGTTCTTCACGCGCTATGTGCTGAACAACAGCTTCGCCTGGACCGAAGAAATCGCCATTTATTGTCTGGTCGCCGTGGTGTTTCTTGGCTCCTCCATGTGCGTGCGCATGTCGCGCCACATCCATGTGGACTTTCTCTACCGCTATCTCTCGCCCACCATGGGGCGCATCATGGCCACCGGCGTTGATCTCGTGCGCACGGTCCTGTTCATCTATCTCGCCGTGCTGGTCTGGCGCTATGCCGCGATTATCCATGATGAGCGCATGACCACCATCGACTGGCCGAAGATGCCTTTCTTCATGATGGTCTTTGCTTCCTTCATCCTTATGGCGCTGCGCTCTGTGCAGGTGATGGTTGGTAACCTGAAGCGTGGCTATTCTATTCTTGAACGTCCCGGTGCCTTTGATGCGCCGTCCCTCGATACAGAAACAAAGGCCTGATCCATGCTGGTTCTCTTGGGTGGATTTCTTCTGCTGATGGTTTTGGGTGTGCCCGTGGCCGTCTCCATGGTCATGGCTTCTCTCGCCTATCTCGCGGTTCATGGCGGCGCGCCGGATGTGATTGTGGCGCAGCGCATGATTGCAGGGGTTGAGAGCTTTCCGCTGCTCGCCGTGCCGTTCTTCATTCTGGCGGGAAATCTGATGAACATCGCAGGCGTCACAGGCCGCATCTATGCCTTTGCCGTTGATCTTGTCGGCTGGATGCGCGGTGGTCTGGCGCAGGTCAACATCATCGGTTCGGTGATTTTCTCAGGCATGTCAGGCACCGCTATTGCGGATGCTGCGGGCATTGGCACTATCGAGATCAAGGCGATGAAGGACCACGGCTACCCCATCGAGGTGGCTGTTGGGGTAACAGCCGCCTCTGCAACGCTCGGGCCCATCATCCCGCCGTCCCTGCCGTTCGTTATCTACGGCATGATGGCCAATGTCTCTATTGGCTCGCTGTTTCTGGGCGGTGTCATCCCCGGCGTATTGATGACGCTGTTCATGATGATCACGGTCGCCGTCTTCGCCCGCATCAAGGGCTGGGGTTCAGACGCCGCTTTTGAATGGCGCAAGATCGCAGGCGCCATGCTGGAGGTCTGCGTTGTCTTTGCATTCCCCGTCGCTGTGTTCATTCTGGAAAAGCTGGGTGTTTCGCAAAACGCCGCCATCTTCCTTGCGCTTGGTGTGGTGCTGCTGCTTGATTACCTCTTCAAGTTTTCGGCTGTCATGGCCTTGATGACACCGGTCATCCTGATCGGTGGCATGGTGTTGGGCTGGTTCACGCCAACCGAAGCAGCGGTGGCCGCCGTCATGTGGTCGCTGTTTTTGGGACTTGTGCGTTATCGTTCCATGACCATGAAGGCGCTGGCCAAGGCCACTTTCGATACGGTTGAAACAACCGCCTCTGTGCTGTTCATAGTCACAGCCGCCTCGATCTTCGCCTGGTTGCTGACGGTCAGTCAGGCGGCCAATGCGCTCTCCACGCTCATCTTCTCCATCACCGACAACAAGTATGTGTTTCTGGTGCTGGTGAACCTGTTGATGCTGTTTGTCGGCTGCTTCCTTGATACGATTGCCGCCATCACCATCCTCGTGCCGATCCTGCTGCCGATTGTTCTGAAGCTCGGCATCGACCCGATCCACTTTGGTCTGATCATGACGCTCAATCTGATGATCGGCCTGTTGCATCCGCCGTTGGGCATGGTGCTCTTTGTGCTGTCGCGGGTTGCCAATCTCTCGGTTGAGCGCACGACAATGGCCATCCTGCCATGGCTTGTGCCGCTGTTTGCAGCCCTCATTGCCATCACATTTATACCGGAAATCACGCTGTGGTTGCCGCGCACCATGGGACTGGCGAAATGACACATACGGCTTTTGCAGCCACCATCTTTGGCCCGGAGGACCTGCGGGTTGTTGAGCAGCCTCTTGGTCCGCTCGCCTCCGGCATGGTGCGTGTCGCCTTTGGCGCAGGTGGGGTTTGCGGTTCGGATATGCATTACTTCCGCCATGCTCGCACGGGGGATTTTGTTGTCACATCGCCACTTGTGCTGGGGCATGAGATTGCCGGAACTGTGGCTGATATCAACATCGCAGGCAGCGGTTTGAAAATCGGCGACAGGGTCGCGATCAATCCGTCGCGCTGGTGCGGGACGTGCCATTATTGCAAAACCGGCCGCCCCAACCTTTGCGAGAATATCTTCTTCATGGGCTCCGCCTCGAAGACCCCGCATATGCAGGGGGGCTTTGCTTCCTTCTTTGATGCCATTCCTGCGCAATGCGTCAAAGTGCCGGACCATGTTCCTTTTCAGGCGGCGGCACTTGGAGAGCCACTGGCCGTCTGTCTGCATGCTGTGGCGCGCGCCGGGGATGTCAAAGGGCAGAATGCTCTCGTTGTGGGTGCAGGCCCCATTGGCCTGCTGACCATGCTGGCAGCAAAGCGTGCGGGTATGGCTTTCCTGGCTGTAGCCGATATCGCTTCTGCGCCGCTTGCCTTTGCGGCTCGCCTTGGCGCAGATGAGGTCATCAACACAGCAACGGATTCGGAAACACTGGCCCGTGCTGCCAAGCAGACACCATTCGATGTCGTGTTTGAAGCTTCAGGCACCGCCGCAGGCCTTTCTGCTGCCATCATGGCGGCGCGGCGCGGTGGTACGGTCGTGCAGATCGGCAATCTGCCTGGCGGGGCGATTCCTGTTCCCGCCAATGCCGTCATGGCCAAGGAACTGACCCTCATCGGTACGTTCCGTTTTGGCGAAGAGTTTTCAACGGCGGTCGAGTTGATTGCCTCGGGGGCTATTGATGTGACGCAGATCATCAGTGCAGAGCGTGCTCTGTCCGATGCGCCTGCCGCGCTGCGATTGGCTCTCGATCGCACCCAGAGCATGAAGGTCATGCTGGTGGCTGATAAAGCCTGATCGCTATTGGATTGAATTTAAAAAAACCGGGATGTAGCCATCCCGGTTTTTGTATCTCAGGCTGTGCGCGGTTTGCGCATCATGGCCCAAAGCTTCGGCCCTGCCAGCGCCAGAACGCCCAGCAACAGCAACCCCAGCGAAATGGGCTTTGTCAGGAAAATCATCAGGTCACCCTGACTGATGGTCATCGCCTGCCGGAAGTTCTGTTCCGCTAAGGGACCAAGGATCATGCCGATGATCACCGGTGCTGTCGGGAAATCATAGCGGCGCATGAAATAGCCCATGGCTCCCATCAGATAGAGCAATACGAGATCAACTGCCGATCGGCTGATGCCGTAGGTGCCGATGGTGGCGAAGACCAGAATGCCACCATAAAGCAACGGCGTGGGAATGCGCAGGATTTTCACCCACAGGCCCACCAACGGCAGGTTGAGCACCAGCAACATGACATTGCCGACATAGAGCGACGCAATCAGACCCCAGACCAGTTCCGGCTTGGTGGCAAAAAGCTGCGGGCCGGGGTTGATGTTGTAGCTCTGGAAGGCGGAAAGCATGATGGCAGCCGTCGCCGAGGTGGGCAGGCCAAGCGCCAGCATCGGCACCAGCACACCGGCAGCAGAAGCGTTGTTGGCGGCTTCCGGTCCCGCAACGCCCTCAATCGCGCCGTGGCCGAATTCTTCCGGATGTTTCGAGAGTTTCTTCTCGGTAAAGTATGAAAGGAACGTCGGGATTTCAGCTCCACCTGCAGGCATGGCCCCAATGGGGAAGCCGATGGCGGAGCCGCGCAGCCAAGGCTTCCACGAGCGCGCCCAGTCCGCCTTCGACATCCAGATCGAGTCTTTCACCTCGATCACCTCGTGATCCTGCTCCTTGGCGGATTTCTGAAAGGCGAGATAAAGCGTCTCGCCCACCGCAAACAGACCAACAGCCACGATGATGACGTTGATGCCGTCATAAAGCTCGGTCACGCCAAAGGTGAAGCGTGCCTGCCCGGTCTGCATGTCAATGCCGATCATGCCCAGGAAGATGCCCACAGCCAGCGCCGCAAGCCCGCGCACGGCGGATGATCCCAGCACGGCGGACACCGTGATGAAGGACAGCACCATCAGCGAGAAATATTCGGCTGGGCCAAATTTCAGCGCCAGATTAACGACGGGCTCAGCCAGAAACGTGATGCCGATGGTGCCGATTGTGCCAGCAACGAAAGAGCCAATGGCCGCCGTGGAAAGGGCAGCACCGGCACGGCCTTTCTTGGCCATCTTGTTTCCTTCCAGCGACGTGACGATGGTGGCGCTTTCGCCGGGCGTGTTCAGCAGGATCGAGGTGGTGGAACCGCCGTACATCGCGCCGTAGTAGATGCCCGCAAACAGGATCATCGCTGCCGTCGGATCAACCTTGTAGGTGAGCGGCAAGAGCAGCGCGATGGTGAGCGCAGGCCCAAGGCCCGGAAGCACGCCGATAGCGGTGCCGACAGTGACGCCGACAAAAGCCCAGAGCAGGTTCATGGGTTGCAGCGCAATGCCGAACCCGTTCATCAGATGGTCGATGGTGCTCATAGCAGTCTCTCGATCAGGCCAGAGCCAATCTTGTAACCAAGCACGCGGTCAAATCCGACATAGGCAAAGAATACCAGCAGGAAACCAATGATGGCGTCGCGTGTGAGGGATACACTCCCAAAGGCTTTGGCGGTGCAGATGAAGAGAACGGTTGATATCAGGATAAAGCCGACATGTTCGATGAGGGCCACATTGGCGATGAGCCCGGCCACCATCCAGAGGCCGCCCTTCCAGTCAACAATGCCATAATCATCGGTCTCATGGCTCCAGCCGCCAGTCATAGCGTCTTTCAGCAGGAAGAACCCCATGATGACAAGCATCACGGACGTGCCCCAGGCAAAGGCGCGGGGGCCAACGGCGGCATAGGCCGATTGCGGAATGAGTGTTGTCTGCCAGGCGGCAATCAACCCCAGCAGGATGACGCCGCCAGAGACAGCGATATCACCTTTCGCGAGTCCGCGTGGTTGGTCGGTCATGGTTCCCCCCGTTTTGGCACCATGCTTCTCCCTGCGGGAGAAGCTGTCAGGCAAAGCCTGACTGATGAGGGAGAAACGCCGATATCAGTGGTTTTCCCTCATCCGTCTGGCTCCGCCAGCCACCTTCTCCCAAGGAAGAAGGGTCTCTTAGCTCGACAGGCCCAGATCCTTGAGGATGCCGGTGATGCGCTCGATTTCCGATGTAAGGAAGGTGCTGTAGGCATCACCGGAAAGATAGACGCCGGTCCAGTCCTTCTTGGCAAGTTCAGCCTTCCATGCTGCACCAGCTACCATCTTGTCGAAGAGGCCGATGAGAGCCGTGCGCTGGGCAGGCGTGATGCCGGGGGCACCGAACACACCGCGCCAGTTGAAGAGTTCAACATCAACGCCCTGCTCCTTGAACGTTGGCACATCGATGCCGGGCAGGCGCTTGTCTGACGAGATGGCGATGGCGCGCAACTTGCCCGCCTTCACCTGCTCGGAGAATTCGCCGTAGCCAGAGATGCCAGCCGAAACCTGCGCACCGAGGATGGCTGCCTGAGCTGGTCCACCGCCTGCAAAGGCCACGTAAGCGGCCTTCTTGGCTTCGATGCCAGCGGCCTTGGCCATCATGCCCGCGAGGATATGGTCTGATCCGCCAGCCGAACCACCAGCAATGGAAACCTTGCCGGGATCAGCCTTGAACGCAGCCATCAGGTCACCAAGGTTCTTGAACGGCGATGCGGCAGGAACCACAAGTGCCAGTGCTTCACCGGTCAGGCGTGCCAGCGGTGTCAGGTCTGTCATCTTGACGGGAGACTTGTTGGCGATGAGCGAACCCACCATCACCATGCCGCCGATCATCACGGCATTCTCGCGGCCCCTCTTGGTGCCCAGAAACTTCGGCAGGCCAACAGCGCCGCCAGCACCGGGAGCGTGCTCGAACTGGAAGTTCTGCACAATGCCGTCAGCGCGCATCACGCTTTCGATGGAGCGGCCTGTCTGGTCCCAGCCACCGCCGGGAGCGGCGGGAACGAAGATTTCCAGTGACGAAAGGGCCTGAGCAGAGGCTGGCAGGCCAAAAGCAGAGGCTGCACCGGCAGCAACACCAAGCTGCATGGCATGACGACGTGTAAACATGTTTTTCTCCCTGAAACTCCGCATCCCTGGCGGGTTTGTTATGGTATGATTTGTAAGCACCGGATTGTGTTTAGGAAAGCGATTTTTGCGCCGCTTGAATCGTCTCTTGCATCACAGTGATGTTCAGCCCTTGTAGCGACAGATAAGCCCCTGCAATCAGGTTCTGCTCTAGCAAGGCCCGGGCTTGCGCAACGCCGTTGCTCAGCGCCATTTCGCAGGCTGCCCGCGAAGGCGCACTGACCGCTGTGACGACAGGAATATCACCAAGATCACTGTCAGGATCAAGCGCGCGGGCAGGGGTGCGGACGATTGCCTTGTCATCCGTATTCACAGCATTTGCTATGATTGTTGCTGCCGCATCGGCTTCTGCGGCAGATCCAGCCAGCACCGTCACGGCGTCTGCTATGCCCAGCGAGAAGGAACGCCCGCGCCAGCCACTCGTGGCCAGACCGCCAATCCCTGATCCGGATTGAATAGTAATCCTACCTTCCGGTACGGCCGCAACCAGATCGGCAACAACACCGATGCCAAGCGCATGACCCGGCGAGACATGCACAGCGATATCACCGCCGTTGTTGACATAGGCCTTGATGAGAGCGGGAGAAGCGGACAACATTGTCGCTAGAATCTCATCCGCCACTGCGCCCGCCACCGCTGCCATTGGCGTGATGTAGACTGTACGATGCGGCCAGCAGGCGACGACCATGCGCTCGGCAATCACAGACTGAAATTGTGGTCGTATCTCGTCCCTCAGCGGTTGGCGCAGATTATCAATCTCGCCCATCAGTTCACCAAGGACTGTCTGAAAGCGCTCGGTCGCTGCCTCGTAAGCGCGTTGCACCGCGTCAACTGGCCCGTCAGCCTTGATGATGAGATCAATCGGCCCATGCTGCAGGTGGAGGCGGTTGTGAGAAAGCCAGCCCGCCTGTGGTCCACTCCAACGGTTGGCTGCTAATCCTTCAACGGCCATGGATTGGCGCTGCTTGATGCCTCCACACGCGCTGCCTTGCCATAGTCGCGAATGACTTCGCTGAGCGGGAGAACCTCGCCGACATGCCCACCCGATGCCTCATAAAGATGGCGCGGCAAGGTGAACTCGATGGGCGCAACAAGCGCCGGAGTCGGCACGTAACCGAAAGCGTTTTTCGGCAGGCGTGTCACATCCACCATCACCGTGATGCCGCCACCCGGCCACAGCAATGCAGGCGCACCGCCAAGGGTCACACGCGTTGTGCCGTCCTGCACCGAACGTGTCAGCAGAACTGGATTGTCTGTCACGCCAGCGCGCAGGCTGCCACCAGCACCGGCCATGAACAGCACGGTGCAAACCGACGGTTCACAGTTCTCGCCAATGCGGTCGACAACCGCGCGCACCGCCGCTGGCATCTCGGCAGGAACCGGCGTCAGTGTCTCATCGAGGACACACCACAAGGCGTCCTCGCCGGTGGTGGATGTGAGCAGCAGGCGAAGGCCCGGCCATGCCACAGCTGGGTCGATTTTCAGGATGATCGAGAGCGGATCGACAATGTCCGTGCCGCCCCAGCCCATGCCGGGACTGGCCACCTGAAAATAGCGGCCAGGTGTCGACTTGCGGCCTTTGACGCGAATGCCAGCCGGGCGCATGTCCAGCACGCGGCCCGCCTGATGCTCTGACAAGACGCCTGTGATGTGATCATCAACGACGATCACCTCATCCACATGGCCAAGCCATTGCTGCGCGAAAATGCCAACCGTGGCAGAGCCGCAACCGACGCGCATGCGGGTCTCTGCCTTGCCATCGACAATAGGGGCAGCCCCCGCCTGCACCACAACGCTGTGGCCACCGTCGATGGTCAGTTCCACCGCCTCGCCGTTGCAGAGCTTCAGCAGGGTATCGCAGGTGACATTGCCCTCTTTTTTGGTGCCGCCCGTGAGATGGTGCACGCCACCAAGCGACAGCATTTGCGAGCCATATTCCGCCGTGGTCACATGGCCCACCTGTTCGCCCTGACAGCGGATGGCTGCCGTCTCTGGTCCCAGATGCCGGTCGGTATCGATCTTCACCTTCACGCCGCAATAGCTGAAAATACCCTCGGTCACGACCGTGACAGTATCGACGCCTGCATGTTGCTGGCTGACGATGAAAGGTGCAGGCTTGTAATCGGGGTAGGTTGTGCCTGCGCCAATGCCCGTGACGAAAGTGCGCTCCGGATGCAGCATCGAGCCATCCCAGTCCGCACTGCGTTCGACGAAAGGCACCAGCGCATCGCCCTGCTCAATGGCACGCTCCAGCAGCACAACCGGATCAGTGCGGACAAGCAAACCATCTTCGTTGGCATAGCGTGAACAGGCGCCGGAGCGTCCGGGCCGGATGCGGCAAAGCACCGGGCAGGCATCACAACGGATGATGCCATCATCGCCTTCGGCAGCACCGAATTTTTTGGAACGGTCAGAGAGCGCTGTTGTCATGATTTTATGGCTTTCGCCTGCATCAGTTCCCATAGGCGGTGCGGCAGCACGGGCACCTGTGTCGGCATCACGCCAACCGCATGGCGGATAGCGCCAAGGATGGCGGGGGCAGTTGGCACCAGCGCCGGCTCGCCAATGCCCTTGGCTCCTGATGGCCCAAGCGGCTCATGGTCTTCCACTAGAATAATGTCGATCGGCGGCACATCGCCGATGGTCGGGATGAGATAATCATGCAGGTTTTCGGTGCGACCGGGAATGAACTCTTCCATCAGCGCCAGACCGATGCCCTGTGCGATGCCGCCGTGAATCTGCCCTTCCACCAGCATGGGGTTGATCGCCTTGCCAACATCATGGGCAGCCACAATGCGGTTGAGCGTGATGGTGCCGAGATCCACATCCACATCCAATGAACATATCTGTGCGGCAAAACCGTAGGTAGCGTAGGGGATGCCCTGTCCCTTGCTGTCCAGCGGTTTGGTGGGGGGATCGAACGTGCCAGTGCCTTCCAGTACCATACCGTTTTCGCTCCGCGGCAGAGTCGCAAGATCGAGATTTCTGCGGATATCGCCGTCAACCACGGTCAATTTTGGACCGTTGATCGCGATAAGCGCATCAGGCCCCGCATTGGTGAGGCGCAGGATTTCGGCGCGCAACGCTTTGCCCGCGTTTTCAGCCGCTTTGCCGGAAACGAAGGTCTGGCGCGAGGCGGAGGTCTTGCCTGCGTCCGCCGTGCGGTCAGTGTCACCCACAACATTGTGCAGTGAGTCCACTGGCACACCCAGTGCATCAGCCGCAATCTGCGCAAGCACGGTGGTTGAGCCCTGCCCAATATCGACGGCCCCGTTCCAGAAGGTAATCGCACCATCAGCAGCAAGGCTCAGACGCATTACGGATGGGTTGGACATTGAGGTGTTGCCGATGCCGTACCACATGCAGCCAATGCCAACGCCACGGCGTGACCGTTTGGCATCGCGGTTGAAGGCCTCTGCATCAGCAAGCATTGCCTGCCAGTCTGCCCGCAAGGCCGCGATGCATTCTGCCAATCCGGCACTGGCTTCCAGCACATGGCCGGTGGCAGTGGCATCGCCTACGCGGATGGCGTTGAGATGGCGGAATTCCAGGCGGTCAATGCCTGCCTTTTCAGCGAGAAAATCAAACAACGCTTCCTGCGCGATAGCCGCCTGCGGCACGCCGAAGCCCCGGAATGCGCCTGCGGGCGTCTCGTTGGTGTAGACTGCGCGGCTGCGGTTTCTGACATGGGGTACGGCGTATGGGCCTGTCGCATGCACCGGCACGCGGCCAGCCACTGTTGGACCCCATGATGCATAGGCTCCCGTGTTGAAATCCCCGTCCATTTCAAAGCTGATGAGCTTGCCTTTGGCGTCGCAGCTGGCGCGTGCTTTGATGGACGATGGGTGGCGCTTGGTGGAAGAGGCCATGCTTTCAATGCGGTTCCACACAGCCCGCACGGGACGGTTCAGCACCCAGCTCGCGACCGCCAGAAGCGGCTGCACCGAAACATCGAGCTTGCCGCCAAATCCGCCGCCACAGGCGGATGGGATGATCCTCACACTATCGAGCGGCAGGCCTAGCACACGGGCCACCTCATCGCGGTCCATGTAGGGTGCTTGCGTGCAGGCGAAGACCTCCATGCGTCCATCAATCCTCTGTGCATAGCCAGCTTCTGGCTCGATATAGGCATGCTCGACAAAGCCTGTCTCAAACGCGCCTTCGGCCAGATGGGCAGCGGTGAGAACAGCGGTTTCAGGTTGGCCTTTTTCGACCAGACCTCGGGTTAGAATATTGTCTGGCTTGAAAGCATGCAGCGCTGGCGCATCGGTGGCTGTTGCAGCGGCTACACCGATGAGTGCTGCATCAACCTGCCACACCAGCGGGAGGTCGGACAGCGTCACAGCATTGACCGCGTCCTTGTCTCCCACCAGCGCCAGCACGGCTTCACCGCGATAACGCACATGGCCATCGGCCAGTACCGGCTGATCCTTCAGATCAGGATAAATGCCAAAGGAGTTTTCGCCGGGAACATCCTTGGCTGAAAGCACATGCAGAACGCCGGGATGCTTCGCCAGCAGCGGCGCAAAGTCGCCAACAGTGAAGCGCGCGCTGGTATGGGGCGAGCGGATTACCCTGAGCCAAAGCGTATCAGCAGGAGCAAGGTCTGCCCCGTAGAGCGCCGAACCATCAATGCGGGAAGCGCCATCCAATTTGGCCAGTCTTGTGCCGATGGAAGGTGCGTTGCTGTCAATCTGAACCGGATCAGCATCCATAAAACGCTGCACATCAAGGATGGCCTCTGCAATCTTGATATAGCCCGTGCAGCGACACAGCACACCGCCCAGCGCGTCATCAACAGCAGCGCGGCTGGGGTTGGCATCACGCGCCAGTAGATCATGTGCCGCCATCAGCATGCCGGGTGTGCAGATGCCGCATTGCGCCGCGCCGTGCGCCGCAAAGGCGGCTTGCAGGGCTGCGCCTGTGCGGGTGTTTGCAAGGCCTTCCACAGTTTGGATAGTGGCACCGCTGATCTGCCCTGCGGGCACCAGACAGGCGCAGACCTGCGCGCCGTTGAGGGCCACAGTGCAGGCCCCGCAATCGCCAGCATCACAGCCAACCTTGGTGCCTGTCAGGCCGATGTCATCGCGCAGGATTTCCGTCAGGCGCTTGCCGGGCGAAACTGAAAGGCTTTTCGCCACACCGTTGACGGTGAGCGCCAGCACCATGCGATCCGGTGGGTTATGCACGTTCATGCCGCCACCGCTGTTGGCTGGTTGAAATCCTGAAGGGCACGCTGCACCAATGTCTGCGCTGCTGACAGGCGATAGGCGGCGGAGGCCCGCACATCATCCAGTGGGGAGAGATCAGCAAAATCAGCCGAAGTAATCTTTGAACCGGCCTGTGCCAGAGGTGTGCCTCGCATTTTCTGCTCCAGCGATGTCAGGCGTTTTGGAACTGCCGAGCAGGCCCCAACCGCGATGCTGATATCCTCAATCCGGTTGCTGTCATCACAGACAAGGTTGATGGCCACCGAGGCAATGGAGATCACCAGATACCGTCTGGCACCCAGTTTCAGAAATTGCGACCGCGCGTTCGTCGCCTGTGCAGGAACAAGGATCGCCGTCAGCAGCTCATCTGTTTGCAGGGCCGTCCTGCGGTTGCCAAGCACAAATTCCTGCATGGGCAGATGGCGCACGCCTCTCTGGCTTGTGAGTTCGACAGAAGCATTGAGCGCCATCAGGGGCGGCACACCATCTGCAGCAGGGGATGCATTGCAGAGGTTCCCGCCAATGGTTCCCCGGTTCTGGATCTGTACGCCGCCAACCTGCCGTGACGCCTGTTTCAGGCCATCAAAAGCGGAGGGCAAAGGAGCGTTGATCAGATCTGTCCAAGTGGTCAAAGCGCCAATGCGATATCCCTGATCTGTAGAGGCGATGCCACGCAAAGCATCCAGCGCGCCAACGTCCAGCACGTTGCGCGGCGTTGGCTGAAACCATGCCGAGCGCGTCGTTTCGGCAGGCAGAAAATCCGTTGCACCGGCCAGCACTGTCAACCGGTCTGTGGTGTCAATCGGAGGGTTGGCAGCGGCTTTTGCCAGCATACCAAGCGCTTGTTCAAGACTGTCTGGCCGCAGATAAGTTGACATGCAGCGCCCTCCCAAGCGCAATTTGCGAGCGTAATTTGCAAGCGTGTCGGCCTTACGAAACGCCAAGCTTCTTTTGCAGACTCGTCGAAGAGGTGGTGTACTGGAAGGTCAGACGCTTGTCCGGGTAGACATAGCGGTGCACCTTCTGGGCAGCCAGTGCACCCTCATGGAAGCCTGAAAGAATGAGCTTCAACTTGCCGGGATAGCGGTTGATATCCCCAACCGCAAAAATGCCCGGTGTCGATGTCTCGAAGGTTTCTGTGCCTACGCTGATGAGGTTTTCATCCAGATTGAGGCCCCATTCCGCCACGGGTCCAAGCTTCATAGTCAGGCCGAAAAACGGCAGCATCACGTTGCAGGGAATATCAAACTCCGCACCGTCATTGCCTTTTACAGTGGCAGCCGTGAGGTGAGGTGCATCGCCCTTCAGGCCCGTCACCTGTCCAAGTTTCAGGGAAACCCTGCCATCCGCCACCATGGCGCGCATCTGTTCCACGGAATGGGGGGCAGCGCGGAAATCATCGCGGCGGTGCATCAGGGTAAGGCTCTTGGCGATGGGCGCGAGATTCAGCGTCCAGTCGAGGGCAGAATCGCCACCGCCGACAATCAGCACATCCTTGCCCTTGAACATCTCCATCTTGCGCACGGCATAAAACACGCCTGTGCCTTCATAGGTTTCGATGGCTGGAATCGGTGGCTTCTTGGGCTGGAAAGAGCCACCACCAGCTGCAATAATCACCGTTTTGGTTTCAAAAACCGTGCCTGCGTCTGTTGTCACGCGAAAACGCGGCGCTTCAAGCGTGCCAAGGCTGACAACGCTCTCAACCTGCTGGTTGAGATGGAATTCAGCACCAAAAGGCTCGATCTGCTGCATCAGATTGTCGACCAGACCCTGCCCGGTCACCATGGGAAAGCCGGGAATGTCATAAATCGGCTTTTCAGGATAAAGCTCGGCGCATTGGCCGCCAATCTTGGGCAAAATGTCCACGAGATGGCATTTGATATCGAGCAGGCCGAGTTCAAAAACGGTGAATAGACCACACGGACCGGCACCAATGATCAGCGCGTCGGTTTCAATAAGGAATACATCAGTCATCGGGCTGCCAACTGCCTTTCAGGATCAGGGTGGTGAAACGATAGGGCGGCCAGTGCCGCCTGTCCAGCGCGGGGAAATGCCTATGTGACGCAGGCGGCGGTTGCAGGTGAGACTGTTTGACGGTTTACGCCTTTGCTTCGCTCGCATACCATGGAACCATTGGCAGCACCCGCCTGTTGAATCTGCTCTGGATTGTCTGATGGATTTCACACTTCCGCCTGATCTTGATGACATCCGCCTGCGCACCCGCGCCTTTGTGGCCGAGCATATCCTGCCGCTGGAAAGCGAGGCCGACAGCTATGATGCTCATGAGAACATCCGCATGGATGTCTTGAAGCGTGTACAGGCGAAAGCAAAAGCCGCCGGTCTCTGGTCGCCGCAGGTGCCCAAGGAGTTGGGCGGCATGGCGCTCCCCATTGTGGGTCAGGCCGCGATGTATGAAGAGGCGAACCGCTCGATCTTCGGCCCGGTGTGTTTCAACTGCTCAGCTCCCGATGACGGCAACATGCGTGTGCTGTCGCAGGTGGCCACAGAGGCGCAGAAAGAGCGCTGGCTGAAGCCGATTGTTTCGGGCGCTGTGCGGTCATCTTTCGCCATGACAGAGCCGCACCCCGGCGGTGGTTCCGATCCCGGCATGATTATGACCAAGGCGACACGCAAGGGCGACCGCTGGGTTATCTCGGGCCGAAAATGGTATATCACAGGTGCCGGCGTGGCGCAGCATTTCATCCTGATGGCGCGCACCTCGGATGATCCGCGCAAGGGCCTGACAGCATTCCTGTTTGACCGCGATCAGCCGGGCTGGGAGATCGTGCGGCGTATCGGCATCATGGGGCCGGAGGAGCACGGCGGGCACTGCGAACTGCTGTTCAACGGGCTTGAGGTGAAGGACGATGCGGTCCTGATGAATGTCGGCGACGGCCTCAAGGTCACGCAAATCCGGCTTGGTCCAGCCCGTCTTACCCATTGCATGCGATGGCTGGGCCTTGCCAAGCGCTCGATGGAAATCGCGCAGGCCTATGTCAACGAGCGCGAAGGCTTTGGCGTGAAGCTGAAAGACCGCGAAAGCGTGCAGATCAAGCTGGGACAGGTGGCATCAAGCATCGAGATCGGACGCCTGCTGGTGATGAAAGCGGCCTGGAAACTCGATGCCGGGGACTTTGCCCGCAAGGAAGTCTCCATGGCGAAAAACCATGTGGCGGATACGCTGCATCTGGCGGTCGATACCGCGATCCAGCTTTGCGGTGCGCGGGGCTATTCCAAGGACACCGTGCTCGAATGGATCTACCGCTATGCGCGACAGGCCCGCCTTGTGGACGGGGCGTCGGAAGTGCATTCCATGGTGCTGGCGAAATTCTATCAGGCAGAGGGGGATGCCTTCTGGAGCTGGGGTCAATGACCGCAGTTCACCCGCGAACAGAAGCGCTGGAATCGTGGCTGGGTAAAACGCTTGATGCTCCGGTTCAGATCACCGCGCTCGCTGCCCTCAAGGGCGGTGGTATTCAGGAGAACTGGACCGTTGAAGCAGAGGTGAACAGCGCACCGCGCGCCTTCGTTCTGCGCAAGGATGCGCCAGCCAAGATCGAAGCCAGCCACTCCCGCAGGGATGAATTTGCTGTCATCACGGCGGCTCATGCCGCTGGCGTGACAGTGCCCGAGCCTGTTGCTTTTTGTGATGATCCGGCGGTTTTTGGTGGGCCCTTTGCCCTCATGGCGAAGGTGAAGGGTCTCGGCCTTGGACCTAAGGTGGTGAAGACGGTAACGGATGCGCAGCGCGCAGGACTCACCCATCAACTCGCCCGCGAAATGGCACGCATCCACTCTGTTACGCCTGCCAATGCTTCCAAAGATTTGGCCTGCCTTGGCAAGCCGTCCGCTGATTTTGCGATAGTGGAAGTCACACTCCTGCGAGACTGGCTGGATCGGCTATCGCTCTCCCGTCCCGGTCTGGAGTGGGCCTTGCGCTGGTGCGAATTGCACATCCCCAAACCGCGCGAAACGAGCTTGATCCACCGGGATTTCCGCACTGGAAACTACATGGTCGATGACGGCGCATTGACCGCCGTTCTCGACTGGGAGTTCGCCTGCTGGGGCGACCCGATGTTCGATATCGGCTGGTTAATGGCGGAATGCTGGCGCTTCAGCCGCCCGGATCTGGAGGCAGGCGGCATCGGTCCGCGTGCGGATTTTTACAAGGCGTACGAGGCGGAAAGTGGTCGCACTGTCAACGATGCTGCCGTGTGCGCTTATGAGGTTCTGTCCCATTGCCGCTGGGCGGTCATTGCCCTGCAGCAGGGTGATCGGCATGCCTCTGGCCGCGAGCCTTCGCTCGAACACGCGCTCACTGGCAAGATGGCGGAGGAGCTTGAATTGATGGCATTGCGCCTGACCAGCCCTGATCGCTGGCGGCTCAGACACGAGGACCATGGCGGAGGGCTTTTCCTGTGACGCAAAACATGGCCTTGCCGGGATTGATCGCTGCTGCAGAACAACTGCTGCGCGACAAGGTGCTGACCGACACACAAGGTGACACTCGCTTTGCGGGCCTCATGGTGGCCAGCGCTTTGGGCATGGCGCAACGCGAACTGGAACTCGCTGAGTTTCAGACCGCCACCGAGCGCGACGTGACAGCCCTTGCGCCGCAGCCTTCGCCCTTCCCATCCGATGCAGAAGCGCTGGTGCAGTTGATGCGCGTGGGCATGATGGACAGTGCGGATGATGTTTATAGACGCTTGCTGGCGGCAGCAGTTGTCCGCACAGCCATCACGAGGCCAGCGGTTGTGACGGCTGCCGAAAGACGACTTGCGGGAATGGAATGATGGTACAACAGACCGGATCGAAGCCCCGTACATTGCTTTTGAAGAATGCGGATATCGTCGTGACGATGGATGACCAGCGGCGTGAAATTGCGCAGGGCAGCATCTTCATTGAAGGCAATACGATCGAGGCGATTGGGTCAGCAGACGACTTGTCGCAGACCGCCGACGAGGTGATTGATCTCAAGGGGCATGTGGTCTTGCCCGGCCTCATCAACACGCATCATCACATGTTCCAGTCGCTCACGCGGGCAACACCCGGCGGGCAGGATGCGGAACTCTTCGGCTGGCTGAAAGCGCATTATCCCATCTGGGCGCGCATCACGCCGGAGATGTTCCATGTTGCGGCGAAAACCGCGATGGCGGAACTCATCCTGTCTGGCTGCACCACATCGAGCGATCACCAGTATCTCTACGTCAACGGTGCCACCCTTGAGCAGGCGATCGAGGCGGCAGATGATTTGGGTGTACGCTTTCATGCAGCACGCGGCGCGATGAGCGTTGGCGAAAGTGCGGGTGGCCTGCCACCCGATGGCATCGTGGAAAAAGAGCCTGCTGTTCTGAAAGAAATGCAGCGGCTGATCGAGCGCTTCCATGATCCCAGGCCTGGCTCCATGCTGCGTGTGGTGCTGGCTCCGTGCTCGCCCTTTACGGTGAGCGATGACCTGATGCGGGAATCGCGGGATCTGGCGCGGTCCTATGGCGTGTCGCTCCACACGCATCTGGCCGAGAACGACAACGATATCGCTTACAGTCTGGAGCGTTATGGCAAGACGCCGACGCAGTATGTCGAGGATCTCGAATGGGTGGGGCCGGATGTGTGGCACGCCCATTGTGTCAAACTGGATGACGCAGGCATCAAGCTTTTTGGCCGCACGGGAACCGGCATCGCGCATTGTCCCTGCTCCAACATGCGGCTGGCCTCCGGCATTGCCCCCATCAAGCGCATGCGTTGCGAGGGCGTGCCGGTAGGGCTTGGCGTTGATGGTTCGGCCTCCACGGATGCAGGTCATCTTCTGGCTGAAGCGCGTCAGGCCATGCTGCTGGCGCGTGTTGGCTTTGGGCCGGATGCGATGTCCGCAAGGGACGCTCTTGAGATTGCAACACTGGGTGGCGCAAAGGTTCTGAACCGCACGGATGTCGGCGCTCTCAAGCCCGGCATGATGGCGGATATTATCGCCTTTGACATGCGCAGGCTCTCCTTTGCAGGCGGCATGCATGATCCCGTTGCTGCCCTTGTTTTCTGCACACCGGCGGAGGTCAACTGGTCCATCATCAATGGCAAGGTTGTGGTGCGCGAAGGGCAATTGAGCAGGCTTGATGTACCGGTGCATGTCGAGCGGCATAACCGATTGGCGCGGCAGTTATTCAGGGGTGAATAGCGCATCTTCCGCAACGCTTTCCGTCTTCACGTTAACCATAGGCCGCTGTATAGGCTCTCTATGACAGCGACAACCACAGAACCCGCACAGGAAAATCCCCTGCTCAAGCTTGCCCTTGAGATGGGGCCGCTGATGGTTTTCTTCCTGTCGAATTCCCGGCCGGAGCTGGTGCGGCCTCTCCTGCGTCCCCTGCTGCCTGCGACCTTGCTGGAAGGCCCGCAGAGCAACATCTTTGTGGCCACAGCCGCCTTTATGATTGCGATGACGGTATCGCTGATCCTGACAAAATGGCTGTTGAAAAAATTGCCGATTATGCCGCTGGTATCAGGCGTTGTTGTGCTGGTTTTCGGCGGTCTGACGCTTTACCTCAAGGATGATCTCTTCATCAAACTGAAGCCCACCATCGTCAATTCCATGTTTGGCGCGGTGCTGCTGGGTGGTCTGGCTTTTGGCAAGCCGCTGCTGCCCTATGTGCTCGACAGCGTGTTCAAACTCACACATGAAGGCTGGAAGCAGCTCACCCTGCGCTGGGGTGTGTTTTTCTTTGTGCTGGCCGCCATCAACGAGGTGGTATGGCGCAGCTTCTCCACCGACTTCTGGGTCAACTTCAAGGTCTGGGGTGTCATGCCCATCACCATCATTTTTGCCATGTCACAGATGGGCCTGTTGCAGCGTCACGCATTGAACGAGGAAGAACGCCCCCAGGGCTGACCCTCGTCTTCATCCGGTGTGAGACGCGGCTGATGCCGCTCCACCAGAGCACGGAATTCATCGCTGTCGAGACCGATCGTCCAGGGGCTGAATCGCAGGGTTGAGAGCTTGCCTGTTTCGCGCAGGTGAAACACCGCATCGCCAAACGAGAACTCCAGTTTCACGATGTCCGCCCAGGCAATCCGTCGCCAGCCCATAAGCCGGTTGAGCGTAATGCCCGTTTCGCCAATGATGAACAGCACACGGCCCGTCATCCAGCCAAGGAAAGATGGCAGCGCGAGGGGCACCAGTGCGATCTGTGCCACAGCCAGCGCCAGCTGAAACTCTCGCGGCCATGTGGACAAAAAGCCGAAGACAAAGCCCCGGATCGGGAAACGGTTGTTCACGAGGTTTCCGAGGTCAGACATGCCGTGCCAGCCAAGCCACAGAGCAAGCAGCCAACCAACAATGATGGGCCAGAGACTCCAGCGGAAACGCTCCTGCTGGGACTTCACTTCATTGCCCTTTCGATCTCCTGTCGAAAGGCAGCGAGATTGGACTCGGTGATTGGCCCAACCAGCTTGTGGGCGATGGTGCCATCCCCGCGGATGATGAAGGTCTCCGGCACGCCGTAGACACCCCATTCAATTGAGGCACGGCCATTGGGATCAACACCGACAGATGCATAGGGGTTTCCCTTGCTGGCGAGAAACCTCCGGGCGTTCTCGGTGCTATCCTTCTGGTTGATGCCGAAAATGCGCAGGCGCTTGTCCTTCGCCAGTTCCAGCAGAAACGGATGTTCCGCATGGCAGGGTGCACACCATGAGGCAAAGACATTGACCAGCGTCACGCTACCCTTGGTGAGGTCAGCTTGTGAGAAACCCGGCATTCCAAGGCCATCGAGCGCAGGCAGTGTGACTGCGGGCACAGCGCTTCCAATGAGGGCTGAGGGCAGGCGGTTCTTGTCTCCACCAAACAAGCCACCCAGAAACAGCAGCGCCAGCGCGCCAAAGGCGAGCAGTGGCAGAAGGGCCAGAAAGGACCGGCGCGGCTTTACAGTTTCAGCCATCGGTCCGTTCGCCGTGTTCAGCCGTCTTGCGTTTGGCGGCCCGGTAAGCTGCAACGGTTTGCCAGACAAGCCCGCCGACAATCACAACAGTCGCTGCGTAGCTTGCGAGAATGAACCCGCCGTGGCGTCCAAGGTCCAGCATCAGGCAGTCTCTCTGGCAGCCGTGAGCATGAGGCGGCGCGAGCGCCGGGTCATGAGTTCCGTGCGCATCCGCATCACCATCAATGTGCCAAAGCCAAGGCCAGCGGCAAGCCCCATCACCAGCAGGGGCCAGAGCATGGAGGAATGGATGGTTGGTCCGTCCATCCGCAACACAGAGGCTGGTTGATGCAATGTGTTCCACCAGTCGACAGAAAACTTGATGATCGGCAGGTTGATAGCACCCACAAGCGTGACGATGGCGACAGCCTTGGCGGCCATGGCAGGCTCTTCAATCGCACGCCACAGGGCGATCACGCCGAGATACATCAGGAGCAGCACCAGCATCGAGGTCAGCCGCGCATCCCACACCCAGTAGGTGCCCCACATTGGCTTGCCCCAGAGCGAACCTGTGATGAGACAGATTGCGCAAAACGCGGCTCCAATGGGGGCGGCAGCCTTCTGCGCAACATCCGCGAGGGGATGGCGAAACACCAGCGTGCCAAGTGCTGAAAGCGACATCATGGTCCAGCCAAACATAGCCATCCATGCGGCAGGCACATGCACATATTTGATGCGGATGGTTTCACCCTGCTGATAATCCGGCGGGGCCACAAACCACGCGCCGTAAAGGCCAACCAGCAATGCGCCAACAGTGGCCAGAGCAAGCCATGGCAGCAGCCGGTCCGTCAGGCGGGTAAACCGCTGCGGATTGGCGAGGGTGTAGAGAGCATCCGTCATAGCGTTTCAACTAGGATGTCACGCGGGAAGTTGCAACTGAGGGGGACTTCAAACTTGCGTGGCCAATCACCCCACTCTTGCATAAGCGCTGAGACCCCTGCGGTTTTCATCCAGCTCCAGCCGCTGGTGCATTGATGGCACGGCACGATCCGCACAATCGTTGCGGATGCAGGTGCGGCAGGAAACGCCGATGGGTGTGATGATCTGTGTGTCGTCCAGGTTCAGGCCGTCGGCATAAATCATCTGATCCGCATGCTGGATGCTGGTGCCAAGGCCAATAGCAAGCTGCCCGCCTGTCTGCATCAACCCGTTGCGGCCCACACCCCGCCCAGAAGGGCGGATGGTGCTGGCGACACAGAAGAACCGCGTACCGTCCGGCATTTCTGACACCTGCACACGCAGAAGGCCCGGCGTGGCAAAGGCATCGTAGACATTCCAGCGCGGGCAGGCAGCCCCAAAACGCGCCATCTGGATTCCGGAGGCCGAGAAGCGCTTCGAGATGTTGCCGGCAATATCCACCCGGATGAGATGGAACGGAATGCCCTCCTGTCCCTTGCGGCGCAGGGTGGTCAGGCGATGGCACACTTGCTCGAAAGACATGCCGAAGCGGTGCTGCAGCACGTTGAGATCATAGCGGGTGGAGCGCGCGGCCTCCAGAAAACGCGGATAGGGCGTCATGACAGCTGAAGCGAAGTAGCTGGCAAGAGCCGAACGTGCGAGAGAGTCAGCCTCCGGTGTCGAGAACTTCCCGCCACCGATCAGACTTTCGATTTCCTTGCGATAACCCAGCAGCGCGATCTGGAAAGCGAGCTGAAAGGTGCGCGAAGGGAGCGGCAGCATTTCTGATAGCTCCAGTCTGCGCGTCAGCGGGTTGTAGCGCCTGAGCATGCCATCCATGGATTCGGTTGGTGCAATGTCAACATCCACGGCGTAGCGTGTTGCCAGCAGCTGGATGAGATCACGCTGCAACGTGTTGATGGACAGACCATTCTCCACCCAGAGCTGCTCTGCGGCTTCTTCGAGATCGGGAAAATGGTTCAGTCGCTTTTGCAGGAATTCAGTCACTTCCTCAGACGGTATGGCCAGTGAAGCCCCGTCAGCATCATCGCCCTCGCTGGTTGATCGCACACTGCCCGAGCCACGCTTGAAGGCGTTGTAGAGATCAAGCACGGCTCGGCCGAGAGCCGGTATAGTCGACGCCATGTCGCGAATATCGCTGGCCTTCACATCTGCGGCATCAAACATCGGGTCAGAAAAGGCTTCCATGAGGGCAGAGCCCAAACGCTCGTCGTCATCGCCCGCCAATGTGTTGAGATCTATCTGGAACTTTTCCGCTAGCTTCAGCAGCACGCGCACGGTGACGGGCCGCTGGTTGCTCTCCAGCAGGTTGAGATAACTGGGCGAAATATCCAGCGCTTCCGCCATCTGGATCTGTGTGAGGCGGCGATCCTGACGGAGTCTCCGCAGTTTGCCGCCGATGCGAACGGATTTCATCAGTTGACCTCTATAAGAAGAATTCCATATAATTTACAAATAATTTTTTGTCAATTGTCAATTAAATTACAATTTACAGGCTGAATTTCGCTATGTTCTTTCAGTATTGTCGATGCTGCGGTGCAGCGTTATCCTCCTCTCACTGTCAATTTATGTGAAAGAGGACACGCCATGACACTCGCAACTCCAACCGATCGCTTCAAGGGCATCAAGCGCGACTACACGACAGCCGATGTCGAAAAGCTGCGCGGTTCCATCAAGATTGAATACACATTGGCCCGCATGGGTGCCAACCGCCTGTGGGAACTTCTGCACAACCGGCCTTTTGTGCGCACCCTTGGTGCCATGACAGGCAATCAGGCGATGCAGCAGGTGAAGGCCGGTCTTGAGGCTATCTACCTCTCGGGCTGGCAGGTGGCTGCTGATGCCAACAACGCCGGTCAGATGTATCCTGACCAGTCGCTTTACCCTGCTTCGTCGGTTCCTGATGTCGTCAAGCGCATCAATAACACACTGCGCCGCGCTGACCAGATCGCCACCATGGAAGGTGACAAGTCCACGCATTGGTTCGCGCCGATCATCGCCGATGCCGAAGCTGGTTTTGGTGGCCCTCTCAATGCCTTTGAACTGATGAAAGCAATGATCGAAGCGGGTGCTGCCGGTGTTCACTTCGAGGATCAACTGGCGTCTGAAAAGAAGTGCGGCCACCTCGGCGGCAAGGTTCTGGTCCCTACCAAGACCTTCCAGCGCACCCTCAACGCAGCGCGTCTTGCGGCTGACGTGCTCGATGTCCCGACACTGGTTCTCGCCCGCACAGATGCCCATGCGGCCAACCTCATCACTTCGGATGTGGATGATTACGATCACCCATGGATCGACCGCGACAGCCGCACGGATGAAGGCTTCTTCCACCTGAAGCAGGGCAAGACGCATTCCGTCGGTCACGCCATTTCACGCGGCCTTGCCTATGCGCCCTATGCTGATCTGATCTGGTGGGAGACCTCGGAGCCTGATCTGGGTGAAGCGCGCGAGTTTGCCGAAGAGATGCACCGCCATCACCCCGGCAAGATGCTGGCCTACAACTGCTCGCCGTCCTTCAACTGGCTGAAGAAGATGAGCATTGAGGAAGCCACCCGCTATCAGGAGAAGATCGGCGAGATGGGCTACAAGTTCCAGTTCGTCACACTCGCAGGCTTCCACTCGCTCAACCTTTCGATGTTCGAATTGGCCAAGGGCTATTCCACCCGCGGCATGGGTGCCTATTCCGAAATGCAGCAGCGCGAGTTTGCGGCTCAGGACATCGGTTTCACAGCCGTGCGCCACCAGCGCGAGGTTGGCACCGGCTACTTCGATGCGGTTTCTGTCGCCATCTCGGGCGGCAAGTCATCCACCACCGCGATGGCTGGCTCGACAGAAACAGAGCAGTTTCACGGCAACCAGAACACACCGGCAGCAAAAGGCATTGCAGCGGAGTGATGTTAATTCTTCTCCCCGCCTGCGGGGAGAAGGTGGCGCGCAGCGCCGGATGAGGGGCCAGGGGATTTGAGTGCAGAGGGGAGGCCCTGCGTGCATTCACTTCGCCCCTCACCAACTACTTGTTCCTTGCCCTCCCCCCGTGAACGGGGAGAGGGAGTCAACCAACTTTCAGCAATCGCAACCAACGGAGAAACCACCATGACAAAGCAATTCTGGGTTATCGGCGGCGAATACAAGGACGCTGACTTCAACGAGATCGAAGAAGGATCACACCGCACCTACGGGCCATTCTTCAGCTACGAAGAGGCCAACATCGTCTGGAAGCAGCGCTCGGAAGGCAGCCGCAGCCAGGCCTACACCCGCTATCAGATCGTGGCGTCAGCCCACAATCCGCAGCGTCCATCCATCCGCCAGAAAGCGGCAATGGCCGCGATTGGTATGATGGCCCATTGACAAGCGGCCTTTAAAAATCCGCACAGTTCCAACAAAGCCGGGAAGAGCTTCATACAATGGCGGTGTGATTGACTGCTGCCGCCATTGTAAAATCAATCTCATCATTTTCATCAAAGGCCGTTTATGAAAACGATTGGGTGATTGCGATTTCGGACTATCTAGGATAGTGGCTCCCGAATGATGCAAAGCTTATTTATTGTAATGTCAACACTTCTACTCGCAGGGTGTGTGACGACATCTGGACCCAAATACGAGCCAGCGAAGGATGATGTGGCACTACGGCCGCTTTATATGAAACGGACAGTCGAGGTTGCGCTTAAATACGACATGTTACGAGATTATCTCCTCTCGCAACCCAAAGAGATTGTGGTAACTGCCGCCCAGTTCGGCAAGCCTGCGTCGTGGTTTAACGTAGCGGAGAGAGATGGCCTGGCTTTCTATTGTTTGATGATCGAGACACAGAACCCGGCTATTGAAGGCTGGGCGGGACGCGTCACGCGCACTTTTAGCGTCAGAATTTTTCAGGATGTCAAGGAACCATCAAAGCTCGATGTCAGCCTGGTAACCAACTTGCGAAATCGGGGGGTAGGTTGCTCAATAAGGGATGGCGTCGATGTGCCGCAGTTGATTGGGCATCGCTACAGGCGATAGCCGTCACATTACCAGCTTCACCGCCCCCGCCACCACCACATACCGCGCCAGCTTCCCAACGCCGGTAACAAGAATGAACAGCCACAGCGGCGTGCGCATCACGCCTGCCATCACCGTCAGCGGGTCGCCGATCACCGGCACCCAGGCGAGCAGCAGCGACCACACCCCCCATTTCTGGTACCAGAGCTTATACTTTGCAAATTCCTCAGGCTTCACGGGAAAGCGCTTGTGGTTGCGCCAGCGTTCGACAAATAGCCCAAGCACCCAGTTGACCACCGAGCCGAGCGTGTTGCCGATGGTGGCAACCATCACAAGAGTCATGACAGGCCATGATCCCAGCGCCATCAAGGCCAGAAGGGCAGCCTCGGACGATCCCGGCAGGATCGTGGCTGATAGAAATGCCGCCCAGAACAGTCCCGCCAGTTCCCACATAACCTGCATTTGCCTGATTGCACGAAGATGGGCAATGATAGCGTGTTGATTTGGTTGGGAGAGATCACTCATGAAAAAGAACACTGTCACCAAACCGCGCCACATCATGGCGATTGATCAGGGCACAACCTCAACCCGCACCATGATCTTTGGGCCGGATATGGCGGTGGTCGCCTCGGCGCAGCAGGAGTTTCCCCAGCACTATCCCGCGTCTGGCTGGGTGGAGCATGATCCGGAAGATCTTTGGCGCACCACCCTGGCCACTGCGCGCTCTGCCTTGAAGAAGGCGAAGCTCAAGGCAAACGATATCGCAGGCATCGGCATCACCAACCAGCGCGAGACAACAGTCATCTGGGACCGCGCAACAGGGGCAGCCATCCACAACGCCATCGTCTGGCAGGACAGGCGCACGGCGGATATCTGCCAGACACTCAAAGCAGCGGGCCATGAGAAGGTGATGGCCAAAAAGACCGGCTTGAGGCTCGATCCGTATTTCTCAGGCACCAAAATCGCCTGGATTCTGGATCATGTGAAAGGCGCGCGCACCAAGGCGAACAAAGACCAGTTGGCCTTCGGCACAGTGGACAGCTTCCTCATCAACCGCCTCACCAAGGGCCGTGTCCATGCAACCGATGCCACCAACGCCTCGCGCACCTTGCTGCTCGATATCCACACCGGGCAATGGGACGCGGAACTCCTGAGCATCATCAATGTGCCTGCTGCCATCCTGCCTGAGGTGAAGGACTGCGCGACGGATTACGGCATGGCGGATGCCGAATGGTTCGGTGCAGAAATCCCCATTCTGGGTGTTGCGGGCGACCAGCAGGCTGCTACCATCGGGCAGGCGTGCTTCCAGCCCGGCATGATGAAATCCACCTACGGCACAGGCTGCTTTGCCCTGCTTAACATAGGCACCAAGGCCGTACCGTCCAAGCACCGTCTGCTGACAACCATCGCCTATCAGTTCGACGGCAAACGCACTTATGCGCTGGAAGGCTCCATCTTTGTGGCAGGGGCCGCCGTGCAATGGCTGCGGGATGGATTGAAGATCATCAAGTCAGCCGCAGAAACCGGCGCTTTGGCGAAGAAGGCCGATCCGCAGCAGCAGGTCATTCTCGTGCCGGCTTTTGTGGGCCTTGGCGCGCCCTACTGGGATGCCGAATGCCGTGGCGCTGTCTTTGGCCTCACGCGTAACACTGGTCCGGCTGAAATGGCGAAGGCTGCGCTTGAAAGCGTGGGATACCAGACCCGCGATCTGATTGAGGCCATGCAGGCGGACTGGAAACAGGCGGCAGGCAGCGAAACGGTGCTGCGCGTTGATGGCGGCATGACGGCGAGCGACTGGGCCATGCAGCGCCTGTCAGATATGCTGGGCGCGCCGGTCGATCGTCCGGTGGTGCTGGAAACCACAGCGCTGGGTGCCGCTTATCTCGCAGGCTGGAAAGCGGGTGTTTATGGCGCGCCCGATAGCTTCGCCAAACGCTGGAAACGCCAGAAGCGCTTTGTGCCGGTTATGGCAAGCGAAGCCCGCAACACGGCCTATGCCGGGTGGAAAGATGCGGTGCGGCGGACATTGGGCAAGGTTGGTGCTAAATGAAAAACTCTCCCTCCTTTTGGGAGGGAGAGTTTGCTTTCACAACGCCTTTTTCAACAGGGCCTCAATCGCGGCCTTGTCACCGTTGGCGGTAACACGATCCAGTTCCTTGCCATCCTTGAACAGGATGATGACGGAGCGGACAGGCACATTGTAGGCCTTCTTGAAGTCTGCTTCTGTATCGAAATTCAGACGCAGGAAGGCAGTGTTTTTATGTTCCGGCTTTTTCCGGAGTTCGTCCAACGCCAGGACCTGGCGTTTGCACACGGGTCACCACGTTGTGTTAACGTGGACAACCACTGGCTTTTTGCTGGCAAGCTGCTTGTCGAAATCCGACTTGTCGTAAATGTCGAATTCAACCTGCTGCGCTATGGCCGGAGCGGCCAGAAACGCAAACACAGCGAACACAAGCGCGAAGAATTTTTTCATTTCCAGGCGAATACCTCCTCCTGATCGGTGTTGATCCGCCAAAGCGGTCTGCTGTTATGGCAGCAGCCCGGGCGGTTTGTCGATTGGGGCTGCTTCACATCTGCGTGGGAAGCTTCAGGTTCAGGCAGCTAATTTCAGGCAGCCTTGTCTTCGTCCTCGTCGCCTTCTTCCTCATCTTCCTCTTCGTTTTCCTCGTCTTCTTCAACCATATCGATGGCGATGAGGGCGATTTCATGCAGGTTGGTTTCGCGGAATTCGCCGATCTCGTCAGAGAAGAAGACGCAATGCACGCGGTCACCGGCTTGACCGAGAACGGTCAGCGCTGGACCGCCGGACTTCAACTGAACGGTTGAACCAACTTCAAAAGCATCCTTGGTTTTTTTCGCAGGCATCGGAGTTCTCCTTGTCACAATGACATCCCTGCCTATCGCTCCTGCGTAACGGTGTGCTGACGATACCATGACGTTTGTGTGGCAACTCCTGTCATGAACTTTGTTGTTAAACGACAAGCATCCGTCATGGAAAAGGCGCATGTGTTCATGTCATACCTGCGTGCAGGAGCATGCCATGAACAGTGCCTACATTTGTGATTTTACCCGCACGCCGATTGGTCGCTATGGCGGAACCCTGGCGAAAGTGCGGGCTGATGATCTCGCTGCCATTCCTTTGCGAGCGCTCATCGCGCGCCATCCGCAGATCATGCCTCATGTCGATGAGGTGTTTCTGGGTTGCGCCAACCAGGCAGGCGAAGACAACCGCAATGTGGCGCGCATGGCCAGCCTTTTGGCGGGCTTGCCGGACACTGTACCGGGCCTGACGCTTAACCGGCTTTGTGCATCTGGTATGGATGCGGTGGCTGCCGCTGCCCGTGCCATCCGTGCCGGAGATATCGAATTGGCGCTTGCCGGTGGCGTGGAAAGCATGACGCGCGCGCCGCTCGTGATGGGCAAGGCCACAGAGGCTTTTCAGCGCAGTGCTGACATCCACGATACAACCATCGGCTGGCGCTTCATCAACCCGTTGATGAAGGCGCAGTACGGCATCGATTCAATGCCGGAAACGGCGGAAAACGTGGCATCGGAGTTTTCGATATCACGCGAGGATCAGGATGCTTTTGCCCTGCGCTCGCAGCAGCGCGCGGCGGCGGCGGTTGCAAGCGGCTTTCTGGCGGGCGAAATCACCCCAGTAGTCACTGCAGGCAAGGTGCCTGTAACTGTCAGCAAGGATGAGCATCCGCGTGGCGATACAACCCTTGAAAGTCTGGCGAAACTGAAGAACTTTGTGCGTGATCCCGGCACAGTGACAGCGGGTAATGCCTCCGGCGTCAACGACGGGGCCGCCGCCATGGTTCTGGCTTCAAAGGAAGCCGCCATCCGCCATGGGTTGACGCCGATCGCACGGGTGCTGGGCATGGCTTCGGCAGGTGTGCCACCGCGCATTATGGGCATGGGGCCGGTGCCAGCTGTCGAAAAATTGTTGGCGCGTCTGGGGCTTGGTCTTTCGCAGATCGATGTCATTGAACTCAACGAGGCCTTCGCCAGCCAGGGCATTGCCTGTCTGCGTCAGCTCGGCATCGCGGAAGATGCTGCTCATGTGAATGTCAACGGCGGGGCGATTGCGCTGGGCCATCCGCTTGGTATGTCGGGCACGCGTATTGTCGGCACGCTAGCGCGTCAATTGCAGGCTTCCGGCGGGCGTTATGGTTTGGCAACGATGTGTGTCGGCGTGGGGCAGGGCGTGGCGATGGTTATCGAGCGGGTTTGATTTCAAACGTGCAAAAAGCGATCGACATGATCGCGTGACGCACGCAACTCTGCGGACGTGCCTTCCCAGACCACACGGCCCTTCTCGATGACGATATGGCGGTTGGCCAATGGCAGTAGCGCGTCAAGGTGCTTGTCGACGACCAGTATGCTCTGGCCATCATCGCGCAGTTGCCCGAGCGTGGCCCAGATTTCTGTACGGATTAGCGGGGCAAGCCCCTCTGTCGCTTCATCGAGGATCAGCAGTTCAGGGTTAGTCATGAGGGCGCGACCAATGGCGAGCATCTGCTGTTCACCGCCGGAGAGCTGGTTGCCGAAATTGCCGCGCCGTTCTTTCAGGCGCGGGAAGAAATTGTAGACAGCCGCAAGATTAAACCGCCCGCGCCCGCTTCTGTTGGCAGCAGTGGCAAGGAGGTTCTCCTCAACCGTCAGGGTCGGGAAAACCTGTCGTCCCTCAGGCACAAGCCCAATGCCAGCTTGCGCAAGGCGGTAGGGCGGGGCACCCGTCATGGAGGCACCATTGAATTGAATGGTGCCTGCGCGGCTGGGCAGCAATCCCATGATCGTCTTGATTGTCGTCGTCTTGCCCATGCCGTTGCGGCCGAGCAGGCTGACAACCTCGCCTTTCGCCACCTTGAGCGACATGCCAAACAACACCTGCGCGGGGCCGTAACCTGCTTCCAGCGCCACCACCTCAAGCATGGGTCACCTCATCACCGAGATAGGCGCTGCGCACATCCTTGTTGGCACGGATTTCATCCGGAGTGCCGGTGGCGATAATGCGGCCATAGACAAGCACCGAGATGCGGTCAGCAAGTTTGAAAACCGCGTCCATATCATGTTCCACCAGCAGCATGGGGATACGGCCCCTGAGGCTCTGCATCAGGGTCACCAAGCGCTCGCCTTCCTCGTGGCCCGCACCGGCCATGGGTTCATCCAGCAGCATCAGCTTTGGTTGCATGGCCAGCGCGATGGCAAACTCCAGTGTGCGCTTTTCGCCGTGGGAGAGAAGAGCGGCCTGCACATCCTGTCTCTCGCCAAGGCCAACATCCTGAAGAATGGTTTTGGCCTCGTTGTTCAGCGCGTCCTCGCTGGCGACAGGTTTGAAAAACCGGAAGCTGCTGCCGGACCGTGCCTGAATGGCGACGCTGACATTCTCCAGCACTGAAAAGGCGGGAAGGATCGATGTGATCTGGAAGGAGCGCGCCAGTCCGGCCTGGGCCCGCTGGTGGGGTGACATCGCTGTGATGTCCTTGCCTGCCATGCTGATGGTGCCAGAGTCCGGTGCCAGAAAACCGGAAATTTGCTGGATCAATGTTGTCTTGCCAGCGCCGTTGGGGCCGATGATAGCATGAATCTCGCCCTCTCTCAGGTCCAGAGAAACATCATCCGTCACGCGCAGGCCGCCGAAATTCTTGGTGAGATGATGCAATGAAAGGACAGGATCACGCAACGGTTTTGCCTCCCGAAATGCGGTTGATCAGGCCCATGACGCCGCCCTTCATGAAGAGCACCATCAGCACCAGCAGGGGGCCGAAGATTACCTTCCAGTGTTCGGTAAAGCCGGATAGCCATTCTTCCAGCAGCAGAAAGAGGGCCGCACCAATGATTGCGCCGTGCAGCGAGCCCATGCCGCCCATCACCACCATGACAATCAGCTCGCCAGAGCGCTGCCAGGACATAAAAGCCGGGCTGACAAACTCGGTAAGGTTGGCCAGCAGAAAACCCGCAAGGCCTGCGATCGTGCCCGCAATCACATAGGCCGCGAGCTGATAGGGGTAGGGGTTGAAACCAATGGCCTGCATGCGCTGCGGGTTCTGTTTTGCACCTTGCAGCACACGCCCGAAACGTGACTGCACGATGGCCCGGCACAACACATAGCTTGCTATAAGAAAGATAAGGACCAGATAATAGAAGGCGCGATCACTCTTGAAGAGATTCGCACCTGCCACCAGCGAGCGCGAGGCAATCGTCAGGCCATCGTCCCCGCCGTATGCTCGAAGAGAGGCGGCGGTGTAGAATGCCATCTGGCCAAAGGCCAATGTGATCATGATGAAGTAGACGCCCTTGGTGCGCAGCGATATCGCGCCTGTGACAAGCGCGAACAGGGCTGAGGCGAGCAGCGCAACAAGCAGGCCGGTGAAGAGGTCAGTCTGCCCATGCGCATGCATGATGCCCATGCCATAGGCCCCGATGCCGATGAAGGCGGCGTGGCCGAAAGAGACAAGCGCACCGAACCCGAGGATCAGATCGAGGGCAATGGCCGCAATGGCGAAGATCATCACCCGGCTGACAAGGCTGAGGATGAAGCCATCACGCATGACGTAGCCAAGCAGGGGCACAGAGGCGAGCGCCACGAAAAGCAGAACAGGCAGCAGGATATTGCGGCTTTGCGTCACGATCTAGCGTCCCTTCGCAGGGAAGAGCCCGGAGGGGCGGAAGAACAGCACAGCCGCCATCAGCACATAGATCATCATGGATGAAAGCGCCGGGCCAATGGTGCGCGCGTTGGAAGGCGCCATGCCGGTCATGCGCAGGATATCAACTGTGAAAGAGCGCCCTAGCGTATCGACAACACCGATGAGAATGGCAGCAATGAAAGCACCGCGAATGGAGCCGATGCCGCCGATCACGATCACGACAAAGGCGAGGATCAGGATGGTGTCTCCCATGCCAGGCTCCACCGAAAGAATGGGCGCAATCATGATGCCTGCAAAGCCAGCGAGCATCGCGCCGAAGCCAAAGACGATGGAGAAAAGGCGACGGATATCCACGCCGAGCGCTGACACCATCGGCGCATTGGTGGAGCCTGCCCGGATCAGCATGCCGACACGGGTATGGTTGACCACGAGATGCAGACCAAGTGCCACGCCAAGGCCAGCACCGATGATGAAAAGCCGGTACACGGGATAAAGCACGCCCTGCGCGATAGCGATGGAACCTTGCAGAATCTCTGGCACTGGCACGCTGAGCGGAGCGGCCCCCCAGACAATTTTCACACCCTGATTGAGAAACAGGATGATGCCAAAGGTCGCAAGAACCTGCTCGAGATGGTCCCTGTCATAGAGATGTCGAAACACCACGACTTCCAGCAACAACCCCAGAACCAGTGCCGCCAGCAAGGCGAGCGGAATGGCCAGAAACAAATTGCCTGTCAGCGCCGTAAATGTGACGGCGAGATAGGCCCCCAGCATATACTGCACGCCGTGGGCGAGGTTGATGAAGTCCATGACGCCGAACACGAGGGTCAAACCGGCAGCGACCAGAAACAGCAGCACGCCGAGCTGCAGGCCGTTCAGAAGCTGGATCAGGAAAAGGGTGAAGTTCATGGTGGTATCATTCTGGCAAAACAGCAGTGGCTTCGATTTCCACCATTGCAGCCGGTTCTACAAGCGATACCACCTGCACAAGCGCCATAGCAGGAAAGTTTTTTCCAAAAACCTCGCGGTAGACCCCGCCGATCTCACGCAGGGAATTGCGGTAGGCATCCATATCCGTGACATACCAAGTCAATCGCAGGAGATGTTCCGGCCCTGCACCGGCTTCCGTCAGAATGGCGTGGATGTTCTGCAGAACCTGTTTCACCTGTGCCACAAGGCCTGTCGCGAAGACACCGTGCTCATCCCAGCCAACAACGCCGCCGGTGACAATCCATTGCCCCCTGGCGATGATGCCATTGGCATAGCCCTTGGGGGCAGGCCAGCCTTCCGGCTGCAAACGGCGGTGGGTATGGGCGTCAGAAGGGGATTTCATGAGCGCATTCCTTCTGTGCTGTTAGCATCGTCTTTTGCCATCTGTCGCAGGGCAAAGCGTTGCAACTTGCCGGTCTGTGTACGCGGCAGGTTTGGCAGGTATGCAATGGCGCGAGGGTACTTGTAGGGGGCTATCTCGGCTTTGACAAAGTCCTGCAAGGCCTTGGTCAAATCGGATGATGCCTCGTGGCCTGCCCGCAAAACCACATAGGCTTTGACAATCATGCCACGCTGTTGGTCCGGCTGGCCAACCACGCCGCATTCGGCAACAGCCGGGTGGGTCAGAAGGCAACTCTCCACCTCCGGGCCGGCGATGTTGTAGCCGGAGGACACAATCATGTCGTCGGACCGCGCCTGATACCAGAAGTAGCCGTCAGCACCGCGCAGATAGCTGTCTCCAGTCAGGTTCCAGCCGTCTGACACATAGCTCTTCTGCCGCTCGTCAGCGAGATAGCGGCAACCGGTCGGGCCACGCACGGCGAGTCGACCCACAGTGCCATCGGGTACGGTTTGTCCGTGCTGATCCACAACCTTGGCTTCAAAGCCCGGAACAGGCTTGCCCGTGCTGCCAGGGCGAATGGCCCCTTCCGGCGAGGCTATGAAGATGTGCAGCATTTCAGTGGCACCAATACCATCCATCAGCGGCAGGCCGGTGGCTGCCTTCCATGCTTCAAAGGTGCTAACCGGCAAGGCTTCACCCGCTGATACGCAGACCCTCAGGCTGCTGATATCGTTTGCTGGAACATGCGGTATCATGGCGCGGTAGGCGGTCGGGGCCGTGAAGCAGATCGTCGGCTTGAACGCGGTGATGGCAGCCAGCAGCTGGTCTGGTGGAGCAGATTCCAGCAACACGGCTGATGCGCCGACACGCAGTGGAAAGAGCACCAACCCGCCAAGCCCGAAGGTGAAGGCCAGCGGCGGTGATCCGATGAAACGGTCGGCTGCTGTCGGCTTCAGCACCTCGCGGCAATACGTGTCGCAGATCGCCAGAATGTCTCTGTGGAAATGCATCGTTCCCTTCGGCTCGCCGGTGGTGCCGGAGGTGAAGCCGATCAGGCAGACATCGTCCTGCGCTGTATCAACCGCCTCGAATTGCTCATAGCCGGGTTGATGCATCAGCTGTTCGAGACTGCCTGCCTCTGCACAGCCCCAGAGCACAACCCGCAAGGGCTCACCAAGGCCCGCTTGCGCCTTCAGCATTTCCTCGGACAGGCGCTGATCACACAGGGCCAGCGCAATGCATGCCTTGGCAAGCGGATAGGATATCTCCTTTGCCCGCAGCATCGGCATGGTGACAACGGCAACACCGCCTGCTTTGATAACCGCAAAAATGCAGGCGACCAGCATGGGCGTGTTGGCCGCACGCAGCAGCACCCGGTTTCCCGTCACCATGCCAAGATCGCGGGTCAGCACATTGGCGATGCGATTCACCTGTTCTTGCAGCTGAGCGTAGCTCCAGCTTGCCCCCGCCGAGATGAGGCAGGGCGCAGCACCCCGTCCGGCTGAAACATGGTCGTCAATCAGCGCAACGGCGGCGTTCAATCGCTCGGGATATTGCAAGGCAGGCAGCGTGAAAACAAAGTCCGGTTGCTGCTCCGGCGGGGGAAGATTATCCCGTGTAAAAGTATCGTGATGCGCCGAGCGAAACATCAGGATATCCCCTTGCCATGGGATTTTATTGCTTCGCGGGCGATGACGATTTTCTGCACATCGGTCGCACCCTCATAGATGCGGAGCGCACGGATCTCACGGTAGAGTTCCTCAACCTTCACGCCCTTGGTGACGCCAAGACCACCAAAGAGCTGGAGCGAACGGTCAATGACGCGCTGGGCGGATTCTGTCGCCACCATCTTCGCCATGGCCGCTTCTCGCGTGATGCGCGCCGCACCCTGATCTTTCATCCATGCCGCGCGGTAGATCAGCAGAGCCGACGCATCGATCTCCGCTTCGTTCTCGGCAAGGGCTGCCTGCGCCAGCGGCAGGTCCGCCATTGGAGCGCCAAAGAGCTTGCGGGAGGTGGCGCGCTCCAGTGCTTCGTGCTGCGCGCGGCGGGCAAAGCCAAGGGCGGCGGCACCTACTGTTGAGCGGAAAATATCGAGCGTGGCCATTGCCACTTTGAAGCCATCGCCTGCCTGCCCCAACCAGTTGGCGACAGGCACGCGCACTGAATCAAACTGAAGCGTGGCCAGCGGGTGGGGCGCAATCACGTCGATGCGCTCGGTTACACGGAGGCCCGGTGTGTCAGCATCCACCACGAAGGCCGAGAGGCCGCGTGCGCCGGGTGCTTCACCCGTGCGGGCAAAAACCACGTAGTGATCGGCAATACCGCCGTTGGAAATCCAGGTTTTTTCGCCCGATATCCGGATATGGTCATTGCCATCAGCGGTAGCCGTTGTGCTCATGGCGGCCACATCCGAGCCAGCCTCTTTTTCAGAAAGAGCAAAGGCAGCAATGGCCTTTCCTGCGGCAACATGTGGAAGATAACGCTGCTTCACGGCCTCGCTGCCAAATAACGAAATCGAGCCTGTGCCGAGCCCCTGCATCGCAAAGGCAAAATCAGCAAGACCATCATGCCAGCCCAGAATTTCGCGGGTCAGGCAGAGCGTGCGGACATCCAGCGTCTTGTGCAGGCCGCCATAGGCAGCGGGCACGCAAGCCCTCAGGAAGCCTGCCTTGCCAAGGGCCGCCACGCGCGCCCGGCATGCGGCATCCAACCCTTCAGTCGTCGCCAGATCATGCGGCAGCGATGGCAGTGTCTGCGCAGCCCATGCTTCCAGCGCTGTCGCATGGGCGCGGTGATGCGCCTCGAAGAACGGCCAGTGCAGGGTTGGTTCAATGCTCATGATCGCTCAGTTGCCCTGAAATACAGGTTTCTGCTTGGCGGCGAAGGCATGGTAGGCGCGGGAGAAATCCTCTGTTTTCATGCACAGCGCCTGCGCCACCGCTTCCGCCTCGATCGCCTCGTTGACAGACATGGCCCATTCCATTTCCAGCATCCGCTTGGTCATGGCATTGGCGAAAGTGGGTCCCGCAGCGAGTTCAGCCGCCAGTGTCTGCGCTTCATCCAGAAGTGCCTCAGACGAAACAAGCCGGTTGAAAAAACCCCAGCGCTCGCCCTCCGCTCCGGTCATGGCGCGGCCTGTGTAGAGCAATTCTGCGGCCCGTCCCTGTCCGATAATGCGGGGAAGGATAGCGCAGGCACCCATGTCGCAGCCTGCCAGTCCGACACGGTTGAAGAGAAAGGCGGTCTTCGCCTTTTCCGTGCCCAGTCTCATGTCAGACGCCATGGCGACAATCGCGCCTGCGCCTGCGCAAATGCCATCAACAGCTGCGATGATGGGTTGGGGTGCGGCGCGCATGGCTTTCACCAGCTCGCCGGTCATGCGGGTGAATTTCAGCAGACCAACTGTGTCCATGGCAATCAGCGGGCCGATGATTTCAAAGACATCACCACCGGAGCAGAAGTTGCCGCCTGCGCCCGTGATGACAATGGCCTTGATGTCCTCGTCATGGGCAGAGGCATGGAAAAAATCGGTGAGTTCCCGGTAGCTTTCGAAGGTCAGCGGGTTCTTCTTCTCGGGCCGGTTGAGCGTGACCGTTGCTACCTTATCGGAAACCGACAGGGCAAAGTGCTGCGGCTGAAAGCCTTTGAGTGGCAACGTCACCTGACTGGCAGGCTTGCGTGTTTGATCGCTCGCCATCAATTCTCTCCTTCGGCAAAGGCCGTCGCAGCCGATCGTTTTGCCCGCGCCAGCAAGCCCATCAGCTGGTCAAGTTCTGCAGTGGTCAGATCGCCAAAAGCCTCGGCAATCCAGTCCTCGTGTGCGGCGGCCATGGCGCTGAATGTTTCCCTGCCCAGCGGCGTAAGAGAGACGATCTGCGCGCGCCGGTCATGCACCGCAGCCTGTCTATCGAGCAGGCCTTGCGCCACCAGCACATCGACAATGGCCGTGATGTTGCCGTTGGAAACCATCATACGTTTGGACAACTCTCCGAGCGTCATGCCGTCCTTCGCCTTGTCAAGCTGTGCCATCAGGTCAAAGCGCGGCAGGGTGACATCAAAGGCTTCCCGCAGGCGCTTGCGGATGCCGTTTTCAATCAATGTGCTGCAGGTCAAAAGGCGCAGCCAAAGCCTAAGCTCGGCTTTATGATCACTGCTGGGGAGGGCAGCAGCTGATTCCCTGTCCAGTGGCAGCGCAAGATCATCCATTAGATCTCGCCTCCCGCAACCACGAGGCTTGTGCCTGTCACAGCAGCTGCGGCATCACAGGCCAACCAAACACAGGCGGCAGCGACTTCCTCCGGCTTGATCAGCCGTTTCAGGGGCTTGTCCTTCAGGATGTCATTCAGCGCTGCGTCACGGCTGCGGCCGGTTTTCTCGGCAATGCGCGTCAGGCTTTCATCGACGAGATCCGTCTGCGTGTAGCCGGGGCAGACAGCATTCACAGTCACGCCCGATGCTGCTGTTTCCAGCGCCAGCGCCTTGGTGAACCCAACCACTGCATGCTTCGCCGCTGTGTAGGCGGATACATAGGCATAGCCCTTGAGGCCTGCAGTGGAGGCAATGGCAATGATGCGGCCATGGCCACGGGTGACCATGTCCGGCAATACGGCGTGGCAGGCGTGCACCACACCCATCAGGTTGAGGTTCAGCATGCGGTGAAACACCGTGCTGTCGGTTTTCAGAAACGGACCGCTTTCTGCAGCACCGGCATTGGCGACCAGAATATCAATCGGACCGCGTGCTGCCGCCGCCTTGCGCACGGCGTGGAGCACAGCGGTTTCTTCCGTGACATCCAGAATGAGATACCCATGCGCATCGCCCTTGGCGACAGCATCCTGCAAATGGCTTTCAGTGCGTCCCGCAACAGTGACTGTCGCGCCTGCATCCACCAGCGCACGGGCTACGGCGCGGCCAATGCCACGGCCTCCGCCTGTCACCAGGGCGTGCCTGCCAGCGAGAATAATGTTAGCGCCAGAAGCCATCCCATCTCCTGTGTTGCGGATTTTAGTTTAGGTTTGAAATATTATCGCGGCAAGATGTCTTACCCCCGTTGCCACAAATTATTTTAAGCCTAAAATATATAGGCAAAACGGGAGATGAGCATGCGCATTGCAGTGGCCGGAGGCGGACCAGCCGGATTGTATTTTGCCCTGCAGATGAAGCGCGACTGGCCGGCACTTGATGTCACCGTGATTGAGCGTAACAAGGCGGATGATACATTCGGCTTTGGTGTGGTCTTCTCCGACCAGACTCTGGATATGTTCAAAGCGGCTGACAAGCCCAGCTACGAGGCGATCCGCGCCAACTTCGCTTACTGGGACGACGTTGAAATCCATTTCAAGGATGCTGTGCACCGCGTCGGTGGTAACGGCTTCTGCGGCTGCTCGCGGCGCACCCTGCTGATGCTGCTTCAGGCGCGGGCGTCTGCCCTAGGCGTCAATCTGGTGTTTGAAAACACATTCTCTGATATCGCCGCCCTGTCGAGAGGTTATGATCTCGTGGTGGCCGCCGATGGCATCAACAGCCAGATCCGCGACACGCACAAAGACCATTTCAAGCCATCAGTGGACCTCAGGCCCAACCGTTTTGTCTGGATGGGATCAACCCGTGGGTTTGATGCCTTCACGTTCTTTTTCAAGAAGCGCGAAGAGGGCGTCTTCATCGCGCATTGCTACCAGTATGAGCCCGGCCTCTCCACCTGGGTGCTGGAAACCGATCCCGAGACTTTCGCGCGCGCGGGCCTTGAGACGATGAGCGAGGCGGAATCCGCCGCTTTCATGGAAGAGGTCTTTGCCGAGGAGTTGCAGGGCCATCGGCTCGTCACCAACCGCTCGCTCTGGCGACAGTTTCCCATGGTCCGCTGCGAGCGTTGGGTGAAGGAAAACATTGTCCTCATTGGTGATGCCAAGGCGACGGCGCATTTCTCCATTGGCTCAGGCACGAAACTGGCGATGGAAGACGCCATTCATCTGCATGGCGCATTCAAAGCCAAGGGCCTCGATGTCGCTGCTGCACTGGAGCACTTTGAATCCACCCGCCGGGAAGAGGTGGAAAAAACCCAGCATGCCGCCGATGTCAGCCTTGTCTGGTTCGAGCATCTCGAGCGCTTCTGGGATTTCCACCCCACCCGTTTTGCCTTTGGTCTGATGACCCGCTCCAAGGCCATCACCTATGATAACCTTGCCTTGCGTGCGCCGGAGTTTGTGGCGGATATCGACCGGGTTGTGGCTGATGAACTGGCGGGTGAGGCGACACATGTGAAGAATGGCAAGCCTGCCGTCCCTATGTTTCAGCCTTTCCAATTGAGGGACATGCGATTGGAAAACCGCGCCGTGCTCTCGCCCATGTGTCTTTATTCGGCAACAGACGGCCTGCCGAATGACTTCCACATCATGCACTACGGCTCTCGCGCTGTTGGTGGTGCAGGTCTTATCTTTACCGAGATGACCTGCGTCTCGAAAGACGCCCGTATTACACCGGGATGCACTGGCCTCTATAACGATGAGCAGGAAGCCGCCTGGACGCGGATTGTGGACTTCGTTCACGCCCGCTCAAGCGCCAAGATCTGCCTGCAGATCGGCCATGCCGGTCGCAAAGGTGCGAGCAAATTGATGTGGGAAGGCATGGACAGGCCGCTGGAGGAGGGCGCTTGGCCCATCATCTCTGCGTCACCCTTGCCCTATTACCCCAACAGCCAGACACCGCACGCTATGACCCGCGCTGACATGCTGGCTGTGAAAACGGATTTTGTGGCAACCGTCGAGCGCGCGGTACGGGCAGGGTTTGACATGATCGAGATGCATGCCGCCCATGGCTATCTGCTGGCCTCGTTCCTGTCTCCGCTCACCAACCAGCGCGACGACGAATGGGGCGGCAGTCTGGAAAACCGCCTGCGTTTCCCGCTGGAGGTCTTCGCTGCCATGCGCGCCGCTTGGCCAGCCACCAAGCCGATGTCGGTGCGCATTTCAGCCACGGATTGGGCAGAGGGCGGCATCACCGGCGATGACGCGGTGGCCATCTCCCGCGCCTTTGCGGCTGAGGGTTGCGACCTGATTGATGTCTCGACAGGGCAGACCACCACGCGCTCGCGCCCCACCTATGGCCGCATGTATCAGACTCCGTTTTCGGACCAGATCCGCAACGAGGCGCATGTGGCCACGATGTGCGTTGGCAACATCACGACAGCTGATCAGATTAATACACTGGTGGCGGCGGGCCGTGCCGATCTTGTGGCGCTGGCAAGGCCGCATCTTGTGGACCCCGGCTTCACGCTGCGTGCTGCTGCCTGGTACGGTGTTGATGTGCCGGTTCCGCCGCAATACCAGCCGGGCAAAGACCAGTTGATGCGCAACACGCCGCGCGAGCGCGATGATCTTGAGACGCTGAAACGCAAGAGCAAGCCCCAACGGCATACGGAGGCTTGAAGCGCAGTTTCAGCCGTGCTTCAGCTTCATGGCAAGGATGATGCTTACAAGAACCAGCGTGACAACATTGCCGCCAATCAACGGCCATGAGACGATGTAGATGCCGTAGACCAGCCACAGGATGATGCCGATAAACAGCAGGATCTGCGCCCAAAGCGACAGGTCCCGTGTTTGTTTTGTGCGGATGGTTCTGACCGCCTGAGGCAACCAGGAAAGCGTGGTGAGAAACGCGGCGAGGCCGCCAATCCATTCGAAGATCACAGGGGTCATGCCCGTGTCCTAGAGGATTCGGCCGCCTAAGTCTTCCTGCCAATGGAGTGTGGCTTATCCTTTTTTGGCGAGAGCAATTGCTTCGCGCAGCACGGCCAAATCACCGGTATGATTGGCGAGAATCAGCACCAGTTTTGCGTTCAGGCTCTCGCTTTCTTCGCGGCTGAGACCACGGTGCGCTTCCACAATCATGCGGAAGGCGCGGTCAGGGTCAGCCAGCTGGTTGTCGGTTTGAAGGACTGTTTTTGTGCTCATTCAGCCGCCCGCCTTTTGATGTCCCAACGCTTTCGCTATGGCAGTATCCAGCCATGCCTGCGAAAACTGTCTTGTCCGTGAAGCAACATGCCCATCCGGGCGGATGAGCATCGCCCCCGAAGGTTGCAGGGCAAATCTTGTTTTGAAGAAACCGTGGATGTCGCTGGCATCACCATCGTCCGCAATGACAACAGTTTTGATTGTCCTTGAGGCATAATTCAGATTTGCAACAGACGCAGTGCTCAACAGCGTAAACTCTGGCCCTAGCAATTCAGAGAGATAGACCGAAGCGCCATCCGCCCGTTGCAGCTTGGCATCAGGCACCGGCGCACCGGGCAGCACACCTTCCGGCCAGACATCAGAATCAGGGCTGCTGAGTGCGCTGTCGGCATAGGCGGTCGGCGTGGACAACCGCCCGGAATTCACCATGCGCTTGGCAAAGCCCGAATGTCTGGCAAGGGACAGCGCTGCGTTGCGCAGCTGCTTTTCTGCATGGGAATGCGGAGCCAGAAAATCTGTGGCACGGGTGGAGTTGAGGATGTTTTCATCCGCCGCTTCGGAGCGCTCTGAATCATAGCTTGTCAGAAGCGCTGGTCCCGCCTTGCCATTGAGATGGGCCGCCAGTTTCCAGCCAAGGTTCTGCGCATCCTGCACACCGGAGTTGGCACCGCGTGCACCAAAGGGGCTAACCTGATGAGCGCTGTCGCCTGCAAAGATGACACGGTTGTGCATGAAGCGCGCAAGCTTGCGGCACTGGAATTTGTAGATGGAAACCCACTCCAATGTGAAATCATCATGCCCAAGCATGCGCTTGATGCGTGGCAGGACATTCTCCGGCTTTTTCTCGATCTCGGGATCAGCGTCCCGCCCAAGCTGGAGATCAATGCGCCAGATATCGTCAGGCTGCTTGTGCAGCAGGGCGGACTGGCCATTGTGAAAAGGCGGATCAAACCAGAACCAGCGCTCAACCGGAAAAGCCGCTGTCATGCGGACATCGGCAATCAGGAACTGATCCTCGAAAACCGCGCCGTCAAAATCGAGCCCCAACATGCTGCGTAAGGGGGAGCGCGCGCCGTCGCAGGCCACCAGCCAATCCGCTGTGATGGAATACGGCCCATCCGGCGTCTCGATTGTAATCTCAACCTGACCATCGCCTTGCCGCATGTCCTGCACGCGGTTGCGCCAGCGCAGGTCAATCAGCGGCAGCCCGTTGGCGCGATCAACAAGGTGCTTCTCGACATAATACTGCTGGAGGTTGATGAAGGCGGGCATTTTGTGCCCGTCTTCCGGCAGGAGATCGAAGCTGTAGAGCAGGTCTTCCCCCTGAAAGACCTTGCCAACAGACCACCTGACGCCTTTCTCCAGCATCGGGTCTGCGCAACCCAGACGGTCAAAGATTTCGAGTGTCTTCTTGGCAAAACAAATCGCGCGGCTGCCTTCGCCAATGCGGTCAGCATCATCCAGCAGAACAACGGGAATGCCGCGTTGTGCGAGATCGATGCCGAGTGTCAGGCCCACCGGCCCAGCGCCCACAATCACAACGGGATGATGGGCAGGTGATGCCGCGTCCTGGTCAGCCGAGCGCTGATAGGGAAAGGAGAAGATCGTCTTGCGCTCTTGTGCAGATTCAGACATGCGCCAAATCTTGCTAAAAATCAGTTGCAGATGCAACCAATTTCAGGCTTGCAGCATGCTTACGCCGTGCGATTGATGGTCTCACCCGGCGCGACCTTTGGGCCACCCTTGGAAACGCCCACCATGGCGGGGCGCAACACACGGTCGCCGATGGAATAACCTGTCTGGATGACCTGCAGAACAGTGCCGTTGGGCTTCGTTTCATCTGGCACTTCAAACATCGCCTGATGGAAATTGGGATCGAATTTCTGGCCTTCCGGCGACAGCTTTTTCACGCCGTGGGTTTCAAGCTTCTTCAACAGATCACGCTCAGTCAGGTCAACGCCTTCGAGAAGAGCTTTAAGAGATCCTTCGGCTGCCTCACGCTCCGCTGCCGGAACGCTCTCGATGCCACGGCGCAGGTTGTCCGCCACATCCAGCATATCGCGGGCAAAGCGCGTCACGCCGTAAATGCGGGCGTCGGCGAGGTCTTTTTCAGTGCGTCGGCGCAGGTTTTCCATGTCAGCCAGAGTGCGCAGCAATTTGTCTTTCAGTTCTGCCTTTTCAGCCTCGAGCACAACCATGGGGTCAAGCGGTGCTTCAACGGCAGGGGCGGCGGTTTCAACCGTTGCGTCGGTTGCCGCATCTGCTGCCTCTGGTTTTGCGCCGTTGTTTGGGTCTGTCATCACTGCGTCCATATTGTACTTGAAGAATCTAGGGCGGATATCAGGGCCAGCGGTCTAAAAATCAAGCCTTTGATGGATTTGGCCGCAGCCTTGCCTAAAAACCGTACAATCTTGCCGCATTGGCTGCGAGCAGGCGTGCATCCAAACCAGCCTTTGCTGCAATCGAAAGGACACCGGACCACTCAGGAGCAAAAGAACGCGAGCTTTCGTGGCGCGGAAAGGGGAAGTTGCTGCCGAGCACCAGATTGTGGGCTCCGATTGCATCCGCAAGGGCTTTCGTCATCGCGACATGATCGACAAGCGGCGTGTTGTAGGCCGCCGAAAGTTTTACCGAAACCGGCGTTGTTCTCGCCAGTTTTGCCAGAAGCTTTACCCGTTCCGATACCCCACTCGTGCCTTGTTCTGGCATGGCAAAATGATCAAAGACAAGCGGCAGGCCCAGGGAGCCAAGTTTTTCGGCCATGGCAGGGAATGCACCGGCTGGAGACAACGCCTCGATATGGAAACCTGCGTCCTGAAGCTGTCTGAGCAATCGCTTCCAGCCAGCATGCTGAAAGTCAGGCAACGGACCAGAGCTGGTTGTGTTGAACCGGATAGCCCGCACACCCATGCGTCTCATGCTGGCAATGTCTTCACTGGTTGTCGATTGTGGATCCAGCACGACAACACCCCGCAAGCTATCGGGATATGAAATCAGGGACTGCAGCAGTTCGCTGTTGTCTGTTCCAAGCCAACTGGGTTGTACCAGAACCCCGCCATCAATGCCGTGGCTTTTCCATACGTTCATCAACTCTGGTAGTGGCACTGGCCTTGCGGGTTGTCCTGTTGGCACATTGACAATGGATGCGCCGCTCCAGGCGTGTACATGGCAATCGAGAGTCATTGTCCTGTTGATCATGCAGATTCCGAATAGGCTTCCGCCATCTCTTTTATAGCAGTGAGGGCTTCTATCGGAGAGGCTTGCCCCTACTGAATTTCAAGATTGGCGGTCTTTACATAATCGGCGGCCCGTTCGATTTCGGCAGCCACAAACTGCTTTGCTTCGGTCAGATTCATGGGCTTGAAAGTCATACCCTGATCTGACAGGCGCTTGGCTGTTGCGCTGTCCTGAAACGCTGCAATGCCTGCCGCATTCACCTTTTCAAGAATGTCACGCGGTGTACCGGCAGGAGCCCAAAGGGCCGAAAAATTCCCTGTATCGTATTTGGCAAAACCTGATTCCTTGAAGGTTGGCACATCTGGCAGCGCGGGGGAACGCGTGCCAGTGCTGATAGCGATCACCCGGACTTTTCCTGCTTTTGCGAGTTCTACTGCCAGTTCCACGTTGATGAACATGGTTGGAACATGACCGGCGATAACATCATTCAGCGCCGGTCCTGCTCCCCGATAGGAAACGCCCGGCATTGTCACGCCAGCCATTGCCTTGAGAAGCTCCATGGCAAGGTGATTGGACGTGCCAACACCGGGGTTTGCAAATGTGTATTCCTTGGCTTTTGCCCATGCGATCCATTCGGCCACGGTTCGGACTGGTACATCAGGATTGACGATGAGAATGTTGCCGCCTGACGCACCAATGACGACCGGCTCAAGATCTTTCGTCAGATCGTAACCCGGAGCGCGAAACATGGTCTGGTTGGTGGTATGGGTCGAGCCTCCCATCAGGAAAGTGTAGCCATCTTTTGCAGCGCGGGCGACGCCCTGCGCACCAAGATTTCCCGAGTTACCGGGGCGATTTTCAACAATGAATTGCTGCCCCAGTGTTTTTGAACAGGCGTCAGCTATCAACCGCGCCTGAATATCCGTGGTCCCACCAGGAGCGAATGGCACCACAATCCTGACGATTTGGGAAGGCCATGCTTGCGCGAGGGCAGGCTTGGCGATTGCGGAGATGGCAGCAGCACTGCCACAGCCTAAAACAAAACGACGGTTGACAGTTTTCATTGGCCTACCTCCATCAAATGATAGTTTATAATACAATATACAAAAATAGAAATGTCCAGCACTGAGTGATGCTCAAATGGAGAATAACGTTCAAAGCGGAGTTGATGGCCTATTCGGCCTTGTCAAAAACACCAAGCAGGGCTTTTCGCAGAGTGTTCTGCCGCGCAGGCTGCAACAACTTCCCGCCTGTCAGGTCCGTCACATAGAAAACGTCGACGGCCTTTTCGCCAAAGGTGACAATGCGGGCCGAGTTGATGTTGAGGTTCAGCTTGCCGATGGCGGTGGTGAGTTCATAGAGCAGGCCTTGCCGGTCAAGACCCGTGATCTCGATGACGGTGCTCTTGTCCGACAAGGTGTTGTCGATCACCACCTCGGGCGCAAGGCTGAAAGCCTCCTGCCGGTCGCGGGAGGCTTCACGCGAGGCAATTTCCTCGGGCAGTTTCATTTCGCCCTTGAGCGTCTGGACGATATGGCGGGCGATCTTTTCCGCCCGGCGCATTTCATCCTCATCCCGCTCAAAGGCACGGGAGATGAAGATGGAATCAAGTGCCAGTCCATCTGTCGTGGTGAAAATCTGCGCCTCGACAATGTTGGCACCGGCAGCTGCACAGGCTCCGGTGACGATGGCCAGCAGACGTGGGTGGTCGAGTGCCAGCACCGTCAGTTCTGTAACACCCTGAAAGGCGTTGGTTTCAGTTGTTGTCAGCAACATCTCGCCGGTGGCTTCTGCCTCAAACAGCAGCTTCGCGTGCTTCAACTTGCGTGGCGCATCCACCTTCAGCCAATAGGCCGGAAAATGACGCTGGGCATAGGCCGCAAATTGCTCGTCCGTCAGATCTGGCAGATGGCTCCTGAGCACAGCCTGCGCAGCAACCACGCGCTCGCGCCGGTTCACGGCGGAATGTCCGCCCGCAAGGATGACCTCCGCTTCCCAGTAAAGCGCGCGCAGCAACTGCCCTTTCCAGCCGTTCCACACACCGGGGCCGACAGCCTTGATGTCGCAGACAGTCAGGACGAGAAGCAGCTTCAGGCGCTCCAGCGTCTGCACGGTGGCGGCGAAGCTCTCAATCGTCTTGGGGTCAGTGATATCCCGATGCTGGGCGATGTTTGACATGAGCAAATGCTGCTCAATCAGCCAGCAGACAGTGTCTGTTTCTGCCTCTGTCAGACCCAGTCTGGGGCAAAGCTCGCGCGCAATGCGCCCACCAACAATGCTGTGGTCCTCATCGCGCCCCTTGCCGATGTCATGCAGGAAAAGGGCGACATAAAGCGCACGGCGGTTTTTCAGTGTCGGAAAAATCTCGTTGGCAACCGGGTGCTCGTCCTTGAGGCGTCCCGCATCAATCTCAGCCAGAACACCGACCGCCCGCAGTGTGTGCTCGTCAACGGTATAGTGGTGATAGGACGAAAACTGCATCATCGCCAGAATACGCCCGAAATCCGGGATAAAGCGGCCCAGAACGCCTGTTTCATGCATGCGCCTCAGGATGATTTCAGTTGCGCTGCGCGATGTCAGGATTTCCAGAAAAAGCCGGTTGGCTTCAGGGTCATTGCGCAGCTTGAGGTCGATCCGGCGCAACGAGAGCGTCACCAGCCGCTTGGTGTCAGGGTGGATTTCCAGCTGATTCTGCGCAGCGAACCAGAACATGCGGATCAGATTGACCGGGTCGCGCGCAAACACATCATCTGCCGCAACGGTGATGCGGTCATGATCAATCAGGAAGTCCTGTGTGCCTGAAAGCGCACGCCGCCGCCGCCGGAAGGTGCCAAGCATACGGTCCAGCATGGCGCGGGGTTTTTGTTCCTTGGCTTCAAGCGCAGTGCAGACAATGGCGGTGAGGTCACCAACGTCTTTGGCCACCAGAAAGTAGTGCTTCATGAAGCGCTCGACGGCGGACAGGCCGCCGCGGGGGCGATAGCTGAACTTTGCCGCCACAAGCCGCTGCATATCAAAAGACAGGCGCTCCTCGGCGCGGCCAGAGATGAAATGCATCATGCACCGCACGCGCCACAAAAAATCCTCGCAGCGGCGGAACATAGCGAATTCGGACGGGGTGAAGACGCCCTCGGACACCAGTTCGGAGGCATCCTGCACGCGGTAGACATATTTCGATATCCAGAACAGCGTGTTCAGATCGCGCAAGCCGCCCTTGCTTTCTTTCACGTTTGGCTCAACCAGATAGCGCGAAGAGCCCGCCTTGCGCAGGCGCATTTCCCGCTCTTCCAGTTTGCCATGGGCGAAATCAGCGCCACTGCCGCGGACGATCTCCTTGTCAAAACGGCCCGTCAGTTCATGAAAGAGGCCGATGTCGCCTGTCACAAGCCGCGCTTCAAGCAGCGCTGTCCGGATGGTGAGATCTTTCAGTGATTCACGGATACACTCCTCTACGGAGCGCGTTGCATGACCCACCTTCAGGCCTAGGTCCCAAAGGAAATAGAGCATGGTTTCAGCCACGCTTTCATTCCAGGCGGATTGCTTGAAGGGAAACAGGAAGAGGATATCGACATCCGATCCCGGTGCCATGGTTCCGCGCCCGTAGCCGCCAGTTGCGCAGACCGCGAGCCGTTCTCCCGACGTGCGGTTGCCTGCAGGGTAGATGCGGTTGACTGTCAGGTCATAAAGCGCCCGGACCACAGCATCCTGAGCTTGCGACAAGGCTTCCGCACAGGCAAAGCCGCTGCCGCCAGCTTCCAGTGCTGACTGCGCCAGAGCACTTTCCTCTTTCAGGAAGGTCTTGCAGGCAGCGCTTGCCGCAAGCTTCAGCTTTTCAACGGACAGGTCCGGCGAAAGAGCGGCGAGGCTGTGTTCAATGCCAATCCTGTCAGTTTTGGCAGGTTTTGTCGCTTCAGGTTTTGCTCTTGCGCGAACGTTCACGATCTCAGGCTCCGATTGGCTGGCTTTTGCACCGGGTGCTGCCAAGACGCAAGGCTATCAGGTTGAGGTGCCGAGATCACATCTCACTTCGCGCGTGCTTATGGTGCTTGACCCATCCCAGCTGCGGGTGTTTGTTGAGACATCAACGGCGCGGTCTGTTTGTAGCGCCCCAAACCCCTGAACTGGAAAAATCCATGCCTGTTATCAACCGTGTTGCTGAATTTTCAGAGGAAATCGCGGGCTGGCGTCGCCATATTCACGAGAATCCGGAACTGGGCTATGAGGAGCACCAGACATCCGCTTTTGTGGCCGCCACCCTCAAGTCCTTCGGTGTCGATGAAATCGTCACCGGCATGGGCAAGACAGGCGTTGTCGCCGTGATCAAGGGCCGCAAGAACACCTCGGGCAAGGTGGTTGGCATGCGCGCCGATATGGATGCGCTGCCGATCCATGAGGCAACAGATGTGCCTTATAAGTCAAAAGTACCCGGCAAGATGCATGCCTGCGGGCATGACGGCCATACGGCCATGCTGCTGGGCGCGGCGAAATATCTGGCAGAAACCCGCAATTTTGATGGCACCGCCATCATGATTTTCCAGCCTGCTGAAGAAGGCGGCGGCGGTGGCCTTGCCATGTGTCAGGACGGCTTGATGGAGCGCTTCGGCATTCAGGAAGTTTACGGCATGCACAACATGCCCGGAATTCCTCTTGGCGAATTCGCCATCCGCACTGGCCCTGCCATGGCAGCGGCTGATCGTTTTGACATTAACATCGAAGGCAAGGGCGGACATGCCGCCCGTCCGCATGAGTGCATCGATCCTGTGGTGACTGCCAGCCAACTCATCATGGCTTTGCAAACCATTGCCTCGCGTAACGCCGATCCGCTGGAATCGGTTGTTGTTTCTACCTGTGACGTCAAATCCGGTGACGCCTACAATGTCATTCCCCAGACAGCGCATTTGCGCGGCACTGTACGCACATTGAAGGGTGAAACCCGGATTATGGCGGAACGTCGCATCAAGGAAATTGCAGAAGGCATTGCGATTGCCTCAGGCGCCAAAATCACGGTTGAATACCACAAGGGCTATCCTGTTACTGTGAACCATCCGGAGCAAACGGATTTTGCTGCCAAGGTGGCCGGAAGCATTTCAGGTCCGGGCAAGGTGGATCGCAGCATCGAGCCGTTGATGGGGGCAGAGGACTTCTCCTACATGCTGGAAGAGCGCCCCGGTGCCTATATCTTCCTCGGCAACGGTGACACAGCGGGTGTGCATCACCCAGCCTATGACTTTGATGACAAGGCTATTCCGGTTGGCGTGTCCTATTGGGTCAAGATCGCTGAAACCGCCATGGCGGCGTAATCTTACGTTATAATCCAATCCGCCGGGCTGCACCCAGAATGGACCCCGGCTTTTTGTCAGAGCCGGTCTGCAGCAGCACAACAAATCCGTCAGCATCAGGCGCGAGACTGGTGGCCGGGATATCCAGCACCTTGGCTTCACCATTCCAGCTGCCGATATGTGTGACACCTCGCACGACATTGGCGTAGGTGATGCTGCGGCCGGAGTTTTCGCCACGACCGATCTGTACCGGGCGCTCCTTTACCATGGGCAGCACCCAGATGTGTCCGGTTGCGCCCGCAGCTCCTGCCGGAATGCGCAACTGGAACTGTGATCCGGTTTTCTCGATCGTCAGTTCGACAGCCAGAACGTCAGTCTGCGCCTTCGTTTTGACAATCGCTTTGTCGATCAGATTGCGGTCTGACCCGACGGTGTGATGCGCCCCGTTGATGACCGCCTGAGGCGTGTACACCTGCCGGTCGCCGCGCACGGCGGAATAGGCCTTCTGCCGATAAGTGAAGGCCTTGTGGGCCAGCGTGTCTTTCCAGCCCAGATAATCCCAGTAATCAACGGGCAGTGTCAGCACAATCAGCGATGGGTCCTTCGCAAGCTCCACCATCAGTTTGTCAGCTGGTGGGCAGGATGAGCAGCCCTGGCTTGTGAATAGCTCAATCACTGCACGTGGTTTTGGCTCTGCGGCGGGTTGCGCGACAGCAGTTGAGACCGGGAGCACGAGAGGCCCCAGCATTAGCGTTGCCAGCAGGATTGGTTTAAAACGGTTCATGGCTCACGTAGCGTAAATTCAATGCCTTAAAAAAGCGCTTTCTTTCATCACTGGGAAGTCACGTTCGCTTGATCCCGTGGCTCTACCGGTTTTTGCAAGGGCGGCCGCCAGCGTCTGTGCATCCAGAGCCATTGCTCGGGATATTCACGCACCCAGCCGTCCACCACCTTGGTCATGGCCGCCATGGCAGCGGTGACATCGACGGCCCCTGTTGCGTCCCGGGGCAAATCCAGCGGCGGGGTCAATTCTAGTTTGAAGCGGTAGCCCGGCAGGCGAATGACGCGCACGCCGTGCACGGGGCAATCAAAATACTTGGCAAACTTGCCCAGAACCGGGTTGGTAAAAGCGGGTCTTCCCAGAAAATCCACCGACACGCCGCGGGTGAAATGCTGGTCAATCAGCATGCCGAGATGGCCACCTTTTTCCAGCACATCGCGCATGGCAAAGGAGGCTCCGGGGCCAGCGGCGGCCAGTCCGCCCATGGTTCCGCTGCGGATGGAATGGACAATGCGTCGTGCGGCTGCATTGTTGGGCGCACGAAAAACCGCTGTCGCATCAAGGCCGTAGCGTGCAGCGCAGATGGCGGGCAGTTCCCAATTGCCAAGGTGGGCGGAAAAGATGATTCCCGCCTTGCCGTCATCCCTGAGCGCATCGAAATGCGCGATTCCCTCGACAACAGTTCTGCCTGCATCAGGCTTTTCAGGATCAAAATCAAACAGCTGGCCAAGGTGGGCGTATTCGGCGCCGGTCCGGCCAAGATTTTCCCATGCGCCGCGTGCGATACGCTTCACTTCATCGTCTGCAATGCCGGGGAAAGCAGCGCGGATGTTGTTGAGGGCGGTTTTGTGCGCAGGCAGAAACGGCCCGGCAAAGCGCAGGAGTGTCCCGCCGAAGTTGGAAGCCCGCTCCTGACCAAGCAGGCGCAGAAAGCCGAACACCACCTGCACAAGGCCGATGGTGATGACTTCAACGATACGTGCAAGAAAGTCGATAACAGAACGCAAAAGGGGTCCAACCACGAAAACACTGCTCTAAGAGTGCGATGCCGGAGGCATGACGCGAGGTCAAGCGCTATCCGTGCCATGCTGTTCTTGCAGGGCAGTATGTGCTGGTGCTGCACAGTTCTTTTTGACAGCACAGAGATCAGAATTGTATCGTGCGCTATGCAGATTATATCAAAAGAGCTGATTCCGGCTTTCTCGACCCGCTCGCTGGTGTTCCTCGCCATCGCTGTGTTCATTGTTGTGGCTGCCGCCATCTCTGGCTCCAGCGCCACTGGTCCCAATATTGCAACCTGGTACAGCACCATCAAGAAACCCTGGTTCAATCCGCCCAACTGGATCTTCCCGGTTGTCTGGCCCATTCTCTATTCGCTTATGGCCCTAGGTTTCTGGCGCGTGCTGCGTCAGGTGGATGGCGGCCGGGACCGCAAGACGGCGATCTTCGCCTTCCTCATCATGATCGTGTTCAATGCCGCATGGTCCTTCGCGTTTTTTGGAGCGCAAAGCCCCTTGGCCGGTCTGGTTGTTATTGCAGGCCTGTGGCTGTCGATCGTCTATATGGTGCTGAGCTTCCGCAAGGTGGATGCTCTCTCCGCCTGGCTGCAATTGCCCTATCTTGGCTGGGTCAGCTTCGCATCGCTGCTCAACATCGCAATCTGGCGTCTGAACTAACGGTTATTCCGCCGGTTTGAAATCCAGTGCCACACCGTTGATGCAGTAGCGCAGGCCGGTGGGTGGCGGGCCATCAGGAAAGACATGACCGAGATGGCCGCCGCACTGGCTGCAATGCACCTCCGTGCGCACCATGCCGAACTTCCGGTCCACCGTTGTGCCCACCGAGCCGGGCAGGGGCTGGTCAAAGCTTGGCCATCCGGTGCCGCTTTCAAACTTCTTGCCTGCCACAAACAGATCCTGATGGCAGCCGACGCAGCTGAAGGTGCCCGCCCGTTTTTCGTAGTTCAGGGCACAACTGCCCGGGCGCTCGGTGCCATGGCCACGCAGCACGTCATACTGTTCGGCTGTCAGCAAGTGCCGCCATTCCGCGTCTGTCTTCGTCACAGGAAACATTTTGACTTCTGCCTTTTTGCCAAAGTTGAACATGGGTTGTGTCTCCCTCTGTCACTGTGATGTGGCGCTTGAAACGGCTGGATCAAGGGGGGAGGCCCGGTTGCGCCCGCGACCTGTGCTGGCCCGACGCCGCGCGAGATGCAGCCCGACCATGGCAAGGCCTGCAGCAAACACCCACCATGCGGGGCGGATGGTGTATTCAAAATTGAGATTGGCGAGCAATACCCGCTCAGCCATCGCGCCGGTCATCGTGGCATACCACGCGGCCTCAATCAGTGCTGTGCCGATGGCGACACCTACCGCAAGCGCCATCAGGGCCAGCGTGCGCGCATCCAGACCGTAGTTTCGCAGTGCGCGGTATCCCATCAGCCACAGGAAGAACCCGGCCATCAGCATAGGCTGGCTGACATCGAGTTTTCGTTGCAGGGCAAAATGCACAAGGCTGAGGATGGCAATGGCATAGACGATGCTGTGCAGGCGGTTCCAGCTGACCACGCCCAGACGCCGGATCATCCCGTCAGTGGATGTTAAGCCAAGCGCTAGCAGCCCAAGCAGCGCGACAAACCCGATGGTCAGATAAATCCGCAGGACAATCTCGCTGACGACCTTACCGAGATCGAAAGCCTCAAGTGCCGTATAAAGCACCACATGCAGCAGCACATAGGCAAGTGAAGCTAACCCCAGCATGCGGCGCAACACAATCAGTTGCGGCCACCCGGCCAATGTGCGCAGCGGCGTAATGGCAAGTGAGATGAGCAAAAACCGCACAGCCCAGTCGCCACTCTGATGGATAGCCTCTGTGAGAGGCTTGGACCCAAGCCAGCCGTTGAACGCTTGCAGCACAAGCCAGAGTGCAGGCCCGAAACAGGCTGTAAACACCGCGAGCTTAAGCCATGACAACCGGCCCGCCCGGTCCTTCCATGGCAGCTTCAGATTTGTCGACGATATGTGTGTTTCAGCCCGCATATGCATATGCTGTAGTGGATTGCGCGTTGCGATGCCAATCACGCGAGGTCAAAGATTGGTGAGAATAGACTGTCCTTTTTATAGAACGATACGGTTGACAAAGCGGACGATTGCGCTCTAAACCTCTGTCACTGACGACAGGAGCTTTCCATGAGTGCGCGACTTCCCGGATTTTCCACCCTTGCCATCCATGCCGGTGCAACGCCTGATCCCGCCACCGGCGCGCGCGCCACGCCGATCTACCAGACATCGTCCTTCGTTTTTGATGACGTCGACCATGCCGCCTCATTGTTTGGCCTGCAGGCCTTCGGCAACATCTACAGCCGCATCGGCAACCCCACCTGCGCGGTTCTGGAAGAGCGTGTGGCGGCCCTTGAGGGCGGCACAGCGGCGCTTGCCGTGGCTTCGGGCCATGCGGCAGAACATCTGGTGTTTCACACTTTGCTGGAACCCGGTGATGAGTTCATTGCCGCCAAAAAACTTTACGGCGGTTCGATTAACCAGTTCAACCATGCCTACAAGAAGTTTGGCTGGAATGTCGTCTGGGCGGACAGCGATGATCTCTCCACTTTCGAGAAGGCCATTTCTCCCAAGACCAAGGCCATTTTCATTGAATCCGTCGCCAACCCCAGCGGCGCGATTGTGGATATCGCGGCCATTGCTAAAATTGCCGACAAGGCAGGCGTGCCGCTGATCGTCGACAACACGATGGCGACGCCGTATCTCATCCGTCCATTCGAGCATGGCGCGCATATCGTTGTGCATTCACTCACGAAGTTTCTGGGCGGCCACGGCAATTCCATCGGCGGCATCATCGTTGATGGCGGCAAGTTCGACTGGGTTAAATCCGGCAAGTACCCATCGCTCTCGCAGCCGCGCCCGGAATACGGCAGCATGGTGCTGGGCGAAACCTTTGGCACATTCTCATTTGCCATCGCCTGCCGCGTGCTTGGCCTGCGCGATCTTGGACCAGCTCTGTCGCCCTTCAATGCCTTCATGATCCTGCAGGGTATCGAGACACTGCCCCTGCGCATGCAGCGCCATTGTGACAATGCACTAACAGTGGCGAAGCATCTCGCAAGCCACAAGGCAATCGACTGGGTCAACTATGCCGGCCTGCCGACAGACCCATACCACAAGCTGGCCAAGCAATACGCTCCCAACGGATCGGGTGCTGTGTTCACCATCGGCCTGAAGGGCGGCTATGAGGCGGGCGTGCAGCTTGTTACCAATCTCAAGCTCTTCTCGCATCTTGCCAACATTGGTGACACGCGCAGCTTGGTCATCCACCCCGCGTCCACAACCCACAAGCAATTAACCGATGAGCAGAAGCGCGTCGCCGGTGCCGGGCCAGAGGTGGTGCGTCTGTCCATTGGTCTGGAAGATGCGCATGATCTGATTGAAGATCTCAATCAGGCTCTGGCGTAAGGCACACACAATGTCATCCCGGACAAGGTGCAGCGCAGCTGCATCCGCCGATCCAGGATCCAGCGCAGTGGTTCGCCGAAGGCGTCAAAATATCTTTTGAAGAAGACTTTTTGTGCTGGATTCCCGATCACGTGATCCGGCTTCGCCGGACACGGTCGGGAATGACAAACCGCATGTGATTGCCCTGCCCGTGCAGGGAAGGATAAACGTAAAGACAATGCACCACCTCTCCACCCTCGCCATCCATGCAGGCACAGCACCCGACACCGCAACCGGTGCGCGCACTGTGCCGATCTATCATTCCAACGGCTATGTGTTCGATGATCTGAACCATGGGTCGGATCTCTTTGCACTGGACAAGGTGGGCTATGCCTATGGCCGCAGCGGCAACCCGACGGTGGCTGCTTTCGAGCGGCGCGTTGCTGCCCTTGAAGGCGGCGCCTCGGCCATCGCCTGCGCCTCGGGGCAATCCGCCCTCCTGATGATTCTGACGGCGCTTTGTCGAAGCGGTGACGAGGTCATTGCCGCCAAGCACGTTTTTGGCGGCACCATCGGCTTGCTCAAGCGCTTTGAAAGCCAGTTTGGTCTGATCGTGAAATATGTCGATCCGCATGATCTGGCTTCAGTTGCTTCTGCCGTTTCAAAGAAAACACGCGCCATCTTTGTCGAGGCCTTGCTCAATCCCACTGGCGATGTGGTGGATATCGCCGGGCTTTCCAAAGTGGCCCGTGAGGCCCGCGTGCCACTGGTGGTGGATTCTACGCTGGCCACACCCGCTTTGTTGCGCCCGGTGGAACTCGGCGCTGATATCGTCTGGCATTCCGCTTCCAAGTTCATGTCCGGCCATGGCACAGCCATCGGCGGTATAATTGTTGACAGCGGCAACACCCACTGGATCGATGGGCGCTATCCGCTGATCGTGCAGCCCTTTGCCGACTATGATGGCATTGAGGTCATGAAGAAATATCCTGGCTGGCCCTTTGCTGCCGCCTGCCGTCTCGTGGGCATGCGCGAGCTTGGCCCTTGCCTTTCGCCCACCAATGCGTTCATGCTGATCACCGGTTGCGAGACCTTGCCGCTGCGGATGGAGCGCCACAGCAGCAATGCGCTTGCGGTGCAGCGCTTTCTGAATGCTCACGCCGCTGTTTCCAATGCCAGCCACCCCGGCCTGCCGCACCATCCCCGGCATAACCTTGCGGCCAGCATGCTGCCCAAAGGCATGGGATCGATCCAGACCGTGACGCTGAAAGGCGGGCTTGATGCGGCCCGCAGCTTCACTGCGAAACTGAAGTATTTTTCGCATCTCGTTAATGTCGGCGAGGCGCGCTCGCTTGTGGCGCATCCTGCCACCACAACGCACAGGAATGTCGATCAGGCCAGCCGAGATGCGCTTGGCATCACTGATGGCACCTTGCGCCTGTCGATCGGCATTGAAGATCCGGCTGATCTGATTGCTGATCTGGAGCAGGCACTGGCTTGACGGGAAGCGATGCGAGGCGCACAGGGCACCAAACAAGAAAAGGTGCTCCCATGCTGCAGACAACCATCGCAGGCTCATTGCCCAAACCAACCTGGCTGGCAGAACCGGAAAAGCTCTGGGCCCCATGGAAGCTGGAAGGCGATGATCTCGCGCGGGCCAAGCTTGATGCGACAATCCTCTCGATCAAGATGCAGGAAACCGCTGGCCTTGATATCGTGGGGGACGGCGAACAGGCGCGGGTGCATTTTGTGCATGGTTTTCTCGCCAACCTTGATGGCATTGATTTCAACAAGAAGACCCTGATGGGCATCCGCAACAACCGCTACAAGGCAGAGGTGCCAACGGTTGTCGGCCCCATCCGCCGCAAGGGATCGGTCCATACACCGGAAGCCATGGCTGCCCGCGCCAACACCACCCGCAAGCTGAAGTTCACGCTGCCGGGCCCTATGACCATCGTCGATACCATTGCCGACGAGCATTATGGCCGCCGGGAAGACCTCGCCATGGCTTTTGCGGCTGTCCTCAACGAGGAAGCAAAAGAGTTGCAGGCTCTGGGCATCGACACCGTGCAGTTCGATGAGCCCGCTTTCAACGTCTACATGAAAGAGGTGTCCGACTGGGGCATCGCCGCGCTGGAACGTGCAGCACAGGGCCTCACCTGCACCACGGCTGTCCATATCTGCTATGGTTATGGCATCAAGGCGAACATCGACTGGAAGGCCACACTGGGTGACAGCTGGCGTCATTATGAGGACACTTTCCCGGCGATCAGCCGCAGCTCGATCCAGCAGGTTTCGCTGGAATGCCGCAACTCGAAAGTGCCGCTGGAATTGATCCAGCTGCTCAAGGGCAAGGATGTTCTGGTGGGTGCCATTGATGTGGCGGACAATGCGATCGAAACGCCGGAGCAGGTAGCAGCCACCATTCGTGCTGCGATGAAATTCGTGGCCCCTGAAAAGCTCTTTCCTTGCACCAACTGCGGTCTCGCGCCCATGACCATGGACGTTGCCTATGGCAAGCTTGCGGCGCTGGCCCAAGGAGCAGCCCTCGTGCGCAAGGAATTGCGGGGCTAAGCAGCTTTCGCACTTGTAGGAACCTCCATGGCTCGGATACGTTCTTGTCATGAGCACAGACACGAGCAATCCTTCAAAGCCGCGCGGTGAATTGACACTGCGCATCTCAGCCATGCCCGCTGACACCAACGCCAACGGCGATATCTTCGGTGGCTGGGTCATGGCCCGCATGGATCAGGCCGGCGGCATTGCGGCTGTGGAACGGGCGCAGGGCCGCGTTGTCACCGTCAAGGTGGATGCCATGCATTTCATCCGCCCCATGAAAGTGGGCGATGTGCTCTGCGTCTACACGGACCTTGAGAAGCTGGGAAACACCTCGCTCACCCTCCACATCGAGGCTTGGGCACAAAGGTTCCAGACCACAGTGATGGAAAAGGTGACGGAAGCGACCTTTATCTTTGTCGCCATTGATGACAGCGGCAAGCCACGAGTCGTGCCGCGCTGAATCATTGCGGCGGCAACCGAAGCATCAGCAGCAACCTTGCATTAATCTGCTTCATGCAGTCTTTTAATGTGGGTTGAGCAGGAGCTGACATGGCGGGGGATATGAAGGCATCGCGGGAGATGACCGCCGAAGCCAGAGCAGAGCTGGACCGCTTTCTGCCTAAGATCGTGACAACCTTCCGCGCGGGATACTCCTCGGCTGATGCCCGCGCCGATGCGCTGGCTGGCCTGACGGTTGCCATCGTCGCGCTGCCATTGTCGATGGCCATTGCCATCGCATCAGGCCTGTCGCCTGAGCGCGGCCTATTCGCGGCCATAGTTGGCGGCTTTCTGATATCACTTTTGGGCGGCAGCAAATTCCAGATCGGTGGGCCCGCAGGCGCTTTCATTGTGCTGATTTATGCTACTGTTGAAAAGCACGGCTACGAAGGATTGGTGCTCGCAACCTGTCTGGCAGGCATCATAATGATGCTGGCGGGGGCTTTGCGTCTTGGTGCGGCTATCCGCCTGATCCCGCCTCCGGTGATTGCAGGCTTCATGACCGGCATCGCGATCATCATTTTCGCCAGCCAGATCAAGGAGCTTCTGGGCCTTGATATCGCGAAAGAGCCTGCAGCTCTTCTGCCCAAGCTTGCAGCACTCTGGGGCAGCATCGGCAGCTTAAAGCCAGTCACGCTTGTTATGTCAGTTGCCTGTGTTGCTGGTATTGTTTTGTTGCGAAAAGCCCGTCCTGCATGGCCGGTTTTCCTCATTGTGGTCGCAGTCGCCGCCGTTCTCACAGCGCTTCTCAACCTTGATGTCACCACCATCGGCTCCCGCTTCGGCAGCATTCCTCATGGCCTGCCAGCGCCTTCTGTGCCTGTCGTGACGTGGGAAAAGATCATCGCTGTGTTGCCAGAAGCCATGGCTATTGCGCTGTTGGGCTGCATCGAATCTCTTCTCTCGGCCGTGGTGGCGGATTCGATGTCGGGTGATCATCACCGTGCCAATGGTGAGCTGATGGCGCAAGGTGTGGCCAATATCGCCACCATGCTGTTTGGCGGCATGACGGTCACCGGCACCATTGCGCGCACAGCCACCAACATCAAGGCAGGCGGGCGCAGCCCGGTTTCGGGCATGCTGCACGCGGTCTATCTACTCGTGTTCATGCTGGTGGCTGCTCCGCTCGCCAACCATATCCCACTCGCGGCTTTGGGCGCCATGCTGGCTGTCGTCTGCTGGGGCATGGCAGACCACAAGACTTTCATTGCCACCCTGAAATCTGACCGTGCATCAGCGGCGATGCTCTTGGTAACATTCGTCCTGACGATCTTCATCAACCTGATTGCCGGATTGGCAGCAGGGCTTGCTTTGGCCATGCTGCTGTCTCTGTTCAACCGGTCAGCGAGACAGGATCAGCTGCCGCGATAGGTGGAATAACTCCAGGGTGTAGCAAGCAGAGGCACATGATAGTGCCCTTCAGGCTCTGCAATGCCAAAGCGCAGGGGTACGACATCCAGGAATGCGGGTTCCGCCATTGGCACATCTTTCCTGCGGAAATAGTCCCCGATGGCAAACTCAAGCTCGTAAGTTCCGGCCCGCAGTGGCGCGCCTGACAGCAGCGGTGAATCCGTCCTGCCGTCGCTGTTGGTCACGGTTTGTGCCAGCAAACTGCGGGCGCTCTCGCCCACCTCGAAGAGTTTGATCGCAACGCCCGGCGCGGGCTTGCCAGAAAGCGTGTCCAGCACATGGGTGGACAGCCGACCATCGGTCTTGGGCATGCCGGGACCATCCACCTTGGCCACCAGACGCAACCGTGTGATGTGGCCGATTTCGCTAAGTGCTGTGGCCAGCTCCGCCGCAGGCGAGAGAGCACCACGGCGCGCGAATTGCGCGAGGATCGCATCGCGTGTTTGGCGGCGCACACAGATGATGAAGGGAAAGCCGAACTTCGCGGTGTAATCCGCGTTGAGCTTTTCGAAGCGATCAAACTCTGCATCGCTCAAGCGGTTGAGACCAAGGCCGCCCTGTTCCGCGATTGAGTCCGTCGTCATCTCCCCAGCCCGCGCCACTTTGCCGCCCAGTTCCGGGTGTCCGCGCAGGAAGGCGAGTTGTGTCGCTTCGGGCGCAGCTCTTACGGCGGCCATCATGGCGTCGTGCAAGGCAGTAACTGTCGCGAAGGGTCGCTGCTGGTACGCGGCTTCCGCCACCCATGGTGCGTGCTCGAAGACATCTGCGAGCAGGGTCGAGAAGGCTGCGAGATCAAGCGTGTTGATATGGTCGAGGGTTTGTTTCTGGGTCATGCCTCTGAGATACGAAGGCATGGGGATTGGAGCAAGGACATTTCGCTGAAAAGGGGGCAGTGCATAACACGGAAGCGACATTCAGAAACGGTTCTATCCGGCTGCTCAAGGCAAGGCCGCATGAGAAGCAATTCTGGCCGTTAAATAGCACCAGTACATCCTCTGGTTTGACTTTCTCGCGTGAGCTGTGATCTGCAGCGTATCCCGATCACATCATGTTGCGTTGTAAGCATAAAAGGAATTTCCGATGATTTCACAATATCCTTTGACCACTTTGGCAACATTGCTAGCGCTTGCTGTCTATTTCCTGGCAGGCGCGCTCGTAGGCAAGGCGCGCGGTCAGTATGATGTCAAAGCCCCTGCCGTTACGGGCCCACCCGGGTTTGATCGAGCCTTCAGGGCGCATCAGAATATGCTTGAGTGGATGCCGCTGTTTGTGCCGGCATTGTGGCTGTTTGCCTTTGCTGTGAGTGATCGTTGGGCCGCAGCTCTGGGGTTTGTCTGGGCATTGGCGAGGCTGGGCTACACATTGGCGTACAGCGCTGATGCCAACAAGCGTGGCCCGTACTTTCTGGTTCAATTTCTGGTCGTTGGAGCGCTTTGGATTGGCGCGTTCGTCGGGGTTGTGCGCAGCTTGCTTTGAGGGATGCAATAACGGCTTTTCAAGCCGCCATCGCCCTGTCGCGCGCCACCAGTGCCAGACCGGATGCCACGGACTGGAAGGCATTGCCGAGGTGAATGCGATCCGCCCCGAAGCGCGATGTGAAGAGATGGCGCACCGCAGGCACATAGGACGTGCCGCCGGTCATGAACACAGCGTCGATGTCGGCGTCTTTCATTCCCGCTGTCAGCATTGCGCTTTCCATCGCGGCATTGATGGCGGTGATATCTTCCGCAATCCAGCGGTCAAAATCATTGCGCTGGATGCGGGCGCTGAGGCGCACACCCAGTTTGTCAAAGCTGAAATCAGCGACATCCAGCTGTGAAAGCTGGATCTTTGTCGCCGTCACGGCCGCATAGAGATCAAGGCCAAGATCGTGGTCGATAATGGCACGCAAATCCTCAAGCCTGTCAGGCTCACTGGCCATATCGGTGATGGCTTCAAGGTCTGCCAGCACCTTGGGATCTTTCAGCCAGGAAAGCTGGTGCCATTTGGAGAAGGCGGCAAAGAAATGCTGCGGCACGGGTAACTGCTTTTCCAGCGAACGGTAGGTGGCGTTCTTGCCCAATTGCGGTGAGATGACATTGTCGATGATGCGGTAGTCGAAGGTGTCGCCAGCCAGTCCCACACCGTCATGGGCAAGCGCTTTTGAAACGATGCGTCCGTCCTTGCGGTCAAACTGCATCACTGAGAAATCGCTGGTGCCGCCGCCAAAGTCAGCCACCAGCACGGTCTGTGGTTTCGTCAGATTGCGGGCATACCAGTAGGCAGCTCCAAGCGGCTCGAAGACAAGCTCCGGCTTTGAAAGCCCGGCCTGTGCATAGGCATTGGTGAGGCGTGTGACGGCCAGCTGTTCATCCGGGCGCTCGCCTGCAAAGACGACGGGGCGGCCTGCGGCGATGGGCAAAGTCTGATCGAGCGTTCGTCCTTCTGGGAGCGCGCCTTCAGCCACCAGCTTGCGCAGGAACAGCGCAATCAGTTCTTCCAGTGTGTAGCGCTGCCCAAAGATGCGGGTTTCACGAAAAGCATGGGACCCCAGATGCGTTTTGATCGATTGCACAAAGCGCTGGTTGTCAGCAGGGTCCAGCGCCCATGCGATGGCATCTGGGCCTGCGCCAATCTCTGTCTTGCGTGTGCCATCGGCGTTGCTGACACGGAAGGTGAGGGCAGTGCGATAGGTTTGCGTTGGCCCGCTGACAGTTGGCCAAGAAAGCGAATGCACAGTTCCATCATCATCGGCCACTGCAATGACGCTGTTTGTGGTGCCAAAATCGATGCCAATGCCGCTCATGTCAAAAACCGTTATTGAGAGAAAATAAAATCCGCATGACACTCACGCGCCATGCGGATTTTTGAATTTTTGGAACTCCGGCCCGCTCCTCACAATGAGGTATGGGCCGAAGCTGATGTTGATTACTTCTTTGGACCAGCGTTCTTCAGAGCTGCACCGAGGATATCGCCCAGCGAAGCGCCGGAATCCTGTGAGCCGTACTGGGCCACAGCTTCCTTCTCTTCAGCGATTTCCAGCGCCTTGATCGACACCTGGACCTTGCGGGCCTTCTTGTCGAACAGGATGACGCGGGCATCGACCTTTTCGCCGACTGCGAAACGCTCTGGACGCTGCTCGTTGCGGTCGCGGGAAAGATCCGCACGGCGCACGAAGGTCGAGAGGTCTGTGCCAACCAGCTTCACTTCAAGACCACCGTCGTTAACGGCTGTGATCTCGCAGGTGACAACCTGGTTCTTCTTGATGTCATCGGCTGAAGCAAACGGATCAGCACCGCCAACCTGCTTGATGCCCAGCGAGATGCGCTCCTTCTCGACGTCCACATCGAGAACGACAGCCTTGATCATGTCGCCCTTCTTGTAGTCTTCGATGGCCTGCTCGCCTGGACGGTTCCAGTCGAGGTCGGACAGGTGCACCATGCCGTCCACATCGCCTTCGAGGCCGAGGAACAGACCAAACTCGGTCTTGTTCTTGACTTCGCCTTCGACGAGGGCGCCGATTGGATACTTCGAGGTGAAGTTCTCCCATGGGTTGCCGGTGGTCTGCTTGAGGCCGAGCGAAATGCGACGCTTGGAAACGTCCACTTCCAGAACCTGCACTTCGACTTCCTGTGTTGTCGACAGGATCTTGC
>JBOFGV010000051.1:0-23602 GCA_051649305.1 Beijerinckiaceae bacterium | reverse complement strand
GATTTCGGCATTCTCGGCCCAGGTGATGACCGTGCGCGGTGACATGACGGTGGAGAGATCGCCGTTGATGAAAGCATTGCGGGTGAGGTCCGCCACACGCACCATCTTGTTGACCGTGTCCTTGCCTTCCTTGCCGGTGCAGTGCTTGGCCTTGGCCAGCACAATGTTCACCTCGGCATCATGGGGCAGGTAGTTCAGCACGGCCACAATGTTCCAGCGGTCCATCTGTGCCTGGTTGATCTGCTGTGTGCCATGGTAAAGCCCCGATGTATCGCCCAGACCGATGGTGTTGGCCGTCGCAAACAGGCGGAAAGCGCCGTGCGGGCGGATGACGCGGCTCTGGTCCAGCAGGGTCAGGCGGCCAGCACTTTCCAGCACGCGCTGGATGACGAACATCACATCCGGGCGGCCGGCGTCGTATTCATCGAACACGAGGGCCACGTTGTTCTGGTAGGCCCAAGGCAGGATACCGTCCTTGAACTCGGTGATCTGCTTGCCGTCTTTCAGCACAATCGCATCCTTGCCGATGAGATCGATGCGGGAGACGTGGCTGTCGAGGTTGATACGCACGCAAGGCCAGTTGAGGCGCGCCGCTACCTGCTCGATGTGGGTGGATTTGCCCGTGCCGTGGAAGCCCGTGACCATGACGCGGCGGTTGTGAGCAAAGCCCGCGAGGATCGCCAGTGTGGTGTCCTTGTCGAAAAGATAATCCGGATCAGCATCCGGCACCGCGCCTTCCGCCTTGGAATAGGCGGGAACCATCATGTCGGAATCAATACCAAACACCTTGCGAACGGAAATCTTTGTATCCGGCATACCAGTCACAGCGGTCATCATTCATTCTCCAGTCCTGCATCCCTAGCCGGTTGCAGGCACAAGTTTCAAGCCCGACAGGCCTGTCGTTACGCGCATTTTGCCACACCAGATCGGTGAAATCCGGAAATCGCGCTCTGGCCCCAGCAGAGAATACCAGAGAGTCGCCGTGGTCAAACGTGTCCGGCTGATTTCAACGTATTATAAGCCTTGAGAATTTCACGCAATTTTTCTTCACGTGATCGATCACCATTATTGGCGTCCGGATGCAATTGCTTCACCCAACTCTTGTACTTGGCGCGAATCTGCTCAGGCGTCGCATTCTCATCGAGATGCATGATATCGAGCGATTTCAGGGCGAGCTTGCCATATTGCTTTTTGGCTTCTTCTGCCGGTTTTGCAGCCCGGGTTGCCTGACCGAACATCCCCAATGGATCATGCGGTGTAGGGCCACTGCTCGTGCCTGAACCGTTGCTTTTGGCCTTCACGCCGATGGTCCAAGTGGGGCGATGGCCAGTCAGAGCGTCTTTCTGGAAATCAGAAATCGCGTCATCGGTCATGCCCTGAAAATAGTTGTAGCCCTTGTTGTAGGACTGCACATGGGCAAGGCAGAGGAAAATATACTGTCCTTCGCGGTTACGCCCTAGGGGTGCTTTGTAGTCGCCGGGGTTGTTGCATCCGGGATGCTGGCATGTCCGCTCTGCCGCACGCGCCTTTGCCTCCGCCTCTTCGGTGCGGATTCTTATTCTGGCAAAGAGGGGCGAGTTCAAATCCATGAGTTTGTGGTGTATGGCGCTGGAGAGCTGCTTCGGCAAGAACCTCGACGTCGCAGAGCGATAATTTTAATGAGAAGCGATAGAACATGGGCATGAAAGAAACGATAACCGCGAAGCTGGTCAGCGCCTTTTCGCCCTCTTTTCTGGAGGTCATTGACGAAAGCGACCAGCATGCAGGCCATGGCGGCTGGCGCGAGGGGCAGACCACCCATGTGCGGATCAGGATGCAAAGTGCGGCTTTTGCCGGACAATCCCGGGTTAGCATTCACCGTGCAGTCAATGCTTCGCTTGCAGCGGAATTCGAGGCTGGACTGCATGCTCTCGCGATAGAGGCGCGGGCGACGTAGTTCAGCGCTTTTTACGCAGGCGGACGATTACGTCGATTTTCTCGATTTCCATACCTTCGGGCACATCGGGAAGATTGGTAACCGAAAGGCCGGGACCGGGAATATCCATCATCTTCTCTTCACCCTCGATGAAGAAGTGATGGTGATCCGATGTGTTGGTATCAAAATAGGTCTTGGCTCCGTCCATCGCCACCTGACGCAGCAGACCCGCTTCCTTGAACTGGTGCAGGGTGTTGTAGACGGTGGCGAGTGAAACCGGCACGCGGGCCTTGGTGGCTTCCTCGTGCAGCGCTTCTGCGCTGACATGGCGGTCGCCCTTGCCAAACAGCATCCAGCCCAGTGCAATGCGCTGGCGTGTGGGGCGAAGGCCAGCATCGCGCAGGCGCCCTTTCAGCGAATGCACGGGACAGCCCGAACGCTCAATGCTCGTCAAATCGTTTTTTCTGATCTCGGTCATGCTCGTCTGCACTAAAGCCAGTTTGTTCTTGAATAGCTACTCATTGGCGGGCATTCAACCCTTTCCATCAGAAACCATATCAGCAGAGTCTGAATTGAGGGTGTCTTTCTTATGACATTGCGCGTCGTCTTCATGGGAACGCCGGATTTTGCCACGCCCACTTTGTCCGAAATCATTGGGCAGGGGCATGAGGTTGTGGCCTGCTACACCCGCGAGCCTGCCCCTGCCGGGCGCGGCATGGCGTTGCGCAAAAGCCCGGTGCACGATATGGCAGAGCGTTTCGGCATTCCGGTTCACACGCCCAAAACCCTGAAAACCGAGGAAGCTGCGGCGCTTTTTGCCAGCCACGAGGCAGATGTGGCGGTTGTGGTGGCCTATGGCAAGTTGTTGCCCCCGGCTATTCTCAACGCACCAGCCCTCGGCTGTCTCAACCTGCATGGCTCGATTCTGCCGCGCTGGCGGGGTGCTGCCCCCATCCAGCGGGCTGTGATGGCGGGAGATGCAGAAACTGGTGTCATGGTGATGCAGATGGAGGAGGGCTTGGATACTGGCCCTGTCGCCATGGTGGAGCGGATGACCATCGGCCCAGACACCACATCGGGCGAAGTGCACGACCGGTTGATGCATCTGGGCGCTGATTTGATGGCGCGGGCGCTCGCGGCGCTGTCGCGCGGCGCGCTTGGCTTCACTCCGCAGGCGAGTGAGGGCGTGACCTATGCACGCAAGATCGAGAAAGCCGAGGCGCGCATTGATTGGTCCAAACCGGCAACTGAGCTGCACAATCTTGTGCGTGGCCTGACACCGTTTCCGGGTGCGTTTCTGGAGGCGGACTGGGGTCAGGGCCTGACACGGGTGAAGGTGCTGCGCTCAGAGGTTGTCGCCGGGAAGGGCGCTCCCGGCACTTTGCTCGATGATGCGCTCACCATTGCCTGCGGTGCGGGGGCCTTGCGGTTGCTGGAGGTGCAGCGCGCCGGAAAAGGCCCGATGTCAGCGGCTGAGTTCCTGCGTGGCAGCGGCATTGTTGCGGGCACGGTTCTGGTTTCCTGATGCCGCGTTTCAAGCTCACGGTTGAATATGACGGCACGCCCTATGTCGGCTGGCAGGCGCAGAAAAACGGCCACGCCGTGCAAAACGCGCTGGAAGCTGCCATTCTGAGCATGACCGGCGAGAGCATCCGCCTGATTTGCGCTGGGCGTACAGATGCCGGTGTGCATGCCATGGCGCAGGTGGCGCATGTGGACCTCATGCGCGACTGGCGACCGGACAGCCTGCGCGACGGGGTGAACACTGCCCTGCGCCAGAGGGATGAACTGGTCAGCCTTGTGGATGTTGCGGCTGTGCCAGACACGTTCAACGCCCGCATGGGTGCACGCAAACGGCACTATCTCTACCGCATCATCAACCGGCGTCAGCCTTCTCCTCTGGAGCATCGCCGCGCCTGGCATGTTCCGCGTGATCTTGATGCTGAGGCCATGGATGTCGCTGCCAAGCGGTTGCTAGGCCACCATGATTTCACGACCTTTCGGGCCTCCGGCTGCCAGTCGCACACACCGATGAAAACGCTGGAGCAGCTCGATGTTGTGCGTCGGGGCGAGATCATCGAGGTGCGGGCATCGGCGCGTTCTTTCCTGCACCATCAGGTGCGCCGCATGGTGGGATCGCTTGAGATGTGCGGGGCGGGCAAGTGGTCAGCGGATGATCTGGCAGCTGCGCTTGAGGCGCGGGACAGGCAGCGCAGCGGGCAGCAGGCTCCGGCCTGGGGGTTGTTTTTCACCGGTGTGGATTACGGCGGGTAGGCATGGTGTGTCATTCCCGGCGCAAGCCAAAGGCTTGCGGGAAGGGAATCCAGCTCTTTTCGATGTTTGCAACTTTTCCGACGACTGCAAAGTGTGGATCCCCTTCCCTCGCTGCGCTCGCCGGGGATGACAAAAGAGACTGATGTCCCGTCAAAGTAATTAGCATATTTAGTTTGTATAACATGACCCTTGAATTATCCAATTTTATATGTATATTAAGATCATAAATTCACTTTAAAAATGTGAAATTGATCATGACCCTGACCTCACAGCCGATCACGACCCTTCTCGCCGCCGTCGCACTGGCTGCGCTCACCTACGCTGGCTACACCCACGGCGGCCTCGCCTTTGGCGGTCTGGCCCTCGCTGGCGCACTGGCTGGTGTTTCACTGTTGCAGGCTTCCTTTGGATTCACCGCTTCATGGCGGGCGCTTGTGCTCGAGGGCCGTAGTCATGGCCTGCGTGTGCAGCTTCTGATGTTTGCAGTTGTTGGCGCAATCGTGCTGCCGTTGATCGCCTTTGGTGATGGGGCCTATCGCGGCGCGCTGGCTCCTGTCGGTGTGGCCGTAATCCTTGGTGCATTCCTCTTCGGTATCGGCATGCAGATCGCAGGAGCCTGCGCTTCCGGCTCCATGTTTGCTGCTGCCAGCGGCAGTCTGCGCTCGGTGGTGACCATTATCGGTTTTGTCATTGGCGTGACAGCCGCCGCCGCGACCTTTGACACGTGGTCGCTCTGGCCAATCATTCCAACAGTCTCGCTCACCCACAGTCTTGGTGGCTACGGCGCAGTGGCGGCCCATCTAGCCATGTCCGCTGTGATGATTGCTTTTGCCTCGCTGTATGAAATCCGCCGCCGTGGTCATCTCGAAGGCCTGTTGTCGGATCGCTCTGCCAACACAGGATTGCTGGGCTGCTGGCCGCTGCTTTGGGGTGCCGTGGGCCTTGGCGTTGCGGCTGTTCTGATCGTGCTGCTCTCAGGCCGTCCATGGGCGTTGATTTCCGCCTATGCGCTTTGGGGCTCCAAGCTGGTGGCCTTTTCCGGTGAGGATGTCAGCTTCTGGGGTCACTGGGCGGCCAATCCTGATATTCTGGAAAAGAGCATCTTTGCAGACGCTGCCTCGGTGGTTGATCTCGGCGTCGTGGCTGGTGCCATGCTCGCTGCCGGCATCACCGGCCGCTTTGCAATCCGGGGTGGTTTGCCGCTCAAGCATCTCGTGCTGTCGCTTGTGGGCGGCCTGATCATGGGCTTTGGTGCACGCCTGTCAGTCGGCTGCAACATCGGTGCCTTCTTCTCGGGCATCGTTTCAGGCAGCATGCACGGCTGGGTCTGGGGCGTGTTTGCACTGGCTGGAACAGCAACCGCCCTTGGCATCAAGGCCTATGCGGCGCGTCTGTTCCGCTCACACATCACCGCCGGTGGAGAAACCGTCTCCGCCGCCGCCACTGTCACCGCCCCAGCTGCCGCTATCCCCGCCGCCTGAACCACCCGGCAGCCAGCTGCCACCGCCACTGGAGTTATTGTCCAGCCATGGCGGAACCCAGCTGCCGCTCGACTGTGGTGGAGAATGGGTCCAGTCAGGCACTGGCGTGGTCGGTCCGCTGCCCCATGGATTCTCGCGCTGACGGTAGCCATCACGCAAGGTATCGCGCAGGATTGATCCCTGAATGGAGCCTTGCAGAATACCGCCCAGCACCTGTCCCAGAATGCTCTCGTTGCGGAACCCGCCGTAGGGGTTGTCATAGCCACGCTTGCGGAAATGGTCGCGCTCGCGTTCTACATCCGCCCTGCGGCGGGCCATATCGCGGGCTTCGGCGCGGATCGATTCAATCTCACCTTCAGCCTGCGCCAGCTTCGCATCGATCTTTTCGATCTGGCTGACGGCACGCTCGTCGTCCTTGGTGCGGGTGCGGGCCGCCTCGGCGTAAAGCTCGCGGATGTCCTGCTGGCTGTCAGCTTCCGCCAGAATGGCCACGGCGTTGACGTAGGCTGGGTCTTCCGCCGCTACTGCTGTGCGGGTTTCAAATTCGGCCAGCGCTTCCTTCTTGCCAGAAAGGTCTTTCTCAGCGCCAATCAGAGCCTGACGGGCCGTTTCAACCTTCGCCACAAGATCACCGGCACCCATTTCCTTCAGCGCATCGCTCTCGGCCTTGACGAGACCAAGCTGTTCTTTTTCGACCAGCGCGCGGCAACGCTCTGCATGCTCGCGCAGACGCAAGGGAATTTCGTTCAGCATGGCGTAGTTGGCGCGGGCATCAGGATAGCCCACCTTCTTGGCAATCATCCGGTCGAAGAAGCGCGTCATGAACCCGGCGTCATATTCCGCCTGCGCAAACTTCGCTTTCCACAGATACATGAACAGCGGATCCTGCTCGTAAGGCTTGCGCTTTTCCTCGCGGTCGGCCTCCGAAACGCTGGCTTTTTTGTCAGCCTCCTCAACCACCTTGCGGGCAGCGGCAATGCGGCCTTCCTGCGCTTTCCATGCAGCTGAGGCGCGGATTTTGGGCTGGGCCGCCTGCTTGACCGATTCGAGGCCAGCCAGAGCCTGTTCCAATGTAGCAGCCTTGCCATGGCGGTTGGTCTCGCTGGCCTGCACGCCGTTGAACAGCGTTGCGCGCGTGCTGGCCAGTTGCTTCAGCTGGGCTGTGTGGTCTTTGACCATATCCAGCGCCCGGCGCTCGGCATGGTCAAGCTGCTGCACAACACCGTCCTGCGCAAAGGAATCAAGCCGGATGCGGGCCAGTTGCTGAAACGCAGAGGCGCGCTCAGCCCGCAGGCGCGCGGCTTGCTCCTCGGCAGAGCGCAGGCTGGAATCCAGCGCCGTCTCGGAGTTGCGGGCCTTGGCTATGACCTGTTCAATAGAGGCGAGGGCGTCACGACCTGAAATCATTTTGGTATCACCACGCAGTAATTGAGCCGCCCATGACGGGCATGGTGTAGGTCACGTCGAGTTCGCCGCGTTTTTTCTCGCCCATGCGGTTGCGCTGGACAATGCCGTCGTCGCGCTTGTCACTGGCGATGCTGTTGAAGACATCCTGCGCAATGCGCACGCCGAACTTGGTAACAGTCAGCGTCTTGCCGTCTTCCTCGCTGAGAATTGGCATAGGCAACACGCGGCCATTGGCATCAACCGCTTCCACAATGGCGTAATAGTTGCGGGCATTGGGGTTGCGTTGGGGCACACGCCAGACGGCTGTCTGCTCACCGGGGCGCGAGACAATGCGCAGGGCGTATTCGCGGGTGAGCGTAGAGCGCAGTGCTTCCAGATCATCAATCGCCTTGCGGCCAGCGGCGGCATCCTTGCGTGCAAGGGCTGCGCGGCCATCGGCCAGCAACTGGTTGGCGCGGGTGCGGGCGGCTTCCACCCTTGCTTCGCCCAAGGCTTCCTGATGGCCTTGGGTTAGGCCACGGGGAATAATCTCGACAATCTCACGCTCAATGCGGGAGGCTTCGGCGCGTTTTGGTCCCTCAACGCCAAACCACCAGCCACCTGTTCCAAGGCCGAGAGCCACCATCGCGGCACCGGCAACCTTGCCGATTTTCTTGCGCGCTATCCAGAGTTTGGCAAGGCTGACACCAATGCCTGGCTTGGGCGGGGTGTAGACAAAGCGGTCCTGCTTGATGGCTTCCACGCCCTGCCGGATGACGGAGTCCGGCACCTCGATGCCCTGGCTCTTGTAGATGGAGCGCAGCCGCTCCAGCAGATCCGCCTCACGGCGTGTGTCGTCCAGCTCGCGCTCCACCAGTTTGTCCTGATGGCGCAGGGTATCGACAACATCCATCGCCAGCATCACCTCATCGAGGGTCTGGGGTTTGGCGTCCGTTGCGGGAAGAGAAACGGGAACTGCTGTGCTCATTCCATTTGGCTCCTCCTTCTCCCCTTGCGGGAGAAGGTGCCTGCCGGATGGCAGGCGGATGAGGGAGAAACACAACGGTCAGGGGTTCTCCCTCATCCGTCATGCTTTGCATGACACCTTCCCCCGTGGGGGAAGGAAGAAACCATCATACCCCCAATGCCTTGCCTTCAGCCACGAGCTTGGCAATGCGCTTTTTGCCATCTTCCACCGCATCGCGGATCTCGGCAGCGTTTTGGGTGGAGAGCTTGCGCATTTCATCGACGATGCCAATCGAGCGCTCCTGGAAGCCGACGACGCTGTCAACAAGCTTCTTCACGGCTTCAGCACGGATGGTGGGACCGTAACCGGCACGCACAGCCGATTCCTGCACCTTGTCGCCAATCTCGCCCAAAGTTTCGAGGCTCTTTGACATGCCTTCTTTCATCACTTCCAGCGTCTGCGTGGATTCATGCAGGCCGAACATGCCAGTGAAAGATGCCTTGAGGGCAGTCAGCACGCTGTCGTTGGTGGAGAAGAACATCACCGCCTGTGCATAGACACGCTCCTTGGCGTTGGTGGTCTGCATCAGGCGCGCCATCACCACTTCCGAGGTGTTGTAGGAGATGGTCAGGTTGTCGGAGAGATCCTTCGAGATCTGGTAGCGCTTGTCCTCATCCTGTGTGCGGCGCAGATGCTCGTCGCGGATCATCTCGAGGCGGGCCCGATCAGCAGGTTCGGTTCCGGCAAAGCCTGATACTGCGCTTGAAGCGTTCTCAAGCGCCTTCTTTTCGGCGTTCAGCTTTTCTTCCGCTGTTTTCAGCACCTCAAGCGCCATGACTTCCGATTGTTTCAATGCGCCGCGGAAATCGCGGTAGGCATCGAGGATAATGCCTTCGCGCTTGATCTGGTCCTTGGTGGAGGCGGTCACTTCCACATACTTCTTCTTGATGCCGTCAAAACGGTCAGCAATGTCACCGCGCGAGATTTTCATCCATACGTTGGTGACACGCTCCAGAATATCGATCTTTCCATCAGAGATCTGATCGACCATTTTTTTGGAATCATCACGGATGGAATTGAAGCTCTGGGCGATATCCTGATAGCGCGTGCCGATGTCCATCGCGGCTGTTTGCTCACGCACGACATCGTTAAAAATAGAGGCCTGTCCCAATGTGCGGGCGATGACGGCGATCTTGTCTTTGTCGAGATCGGAGATCTTTTCGAGAAGCGCGTTGATGGGCGCATCCTCAACCTTGGAAGGCTGCAGGCCCAGATCACGCAGGGCACCCACTGCCTTGTCGAGATATTGCATCGGTGTCTTGATCACGACCGGTGTCGCAGTGGTTGTATTGGCCATCGTTTTGTCTCCCTCATCCCTCTCGGGACCACACTGGGGCCAAATGTGGGCGAGATATGTGACAGTTGCAAGGCCTCCCGTTCGCCATTTCGCGCGAATACAACCCGGACAGCGCGCATTGGCAGAAAAACCCGAAGGCCGCTTTGGCTTTTAACGATGCATTAGGGTTAACAAATTACAACCATGAGATATTTCCTGTGTTTGGGCTGGCATGATGACATTCCATGTAGACGCAAAACCTGCCTCAAGATCGAAAGTGATCTTGTTGGTGCAGGTGGCTTTTGTGGCACTCGCGCTTGGCGGCTGCCTGAAGCGCAACAGCGCAGATATCACCGGGTCCATCGGACGGTCGTCCGTCACCATGACGGAGGCTGAAAAGCGCGTGGCGGCCGAACAGCTGGGTCGTCAATACGACAAGAACCCCGGAGACAAGCGCATCTCGCTGGCATACGGCCAGATGCTGCGTGACATCGGGCAAATCAATCAGGCTATCGCTGTGTTGCAGGCAACAGCCGTGAAGAATGCCAGCGATCGGCAGGTTGCGGCTGCCCTTGGCAAGGCGCTGGCTGATGGTGGTCGTTTTGCCGAAGCGCAGGAGGTGCTGCAGCGCGCCCATGCGCCGGACAGACCTGACTGGCGCGTGCTCTCCACGCAAGGGGCAATTGCGGATCAGATGGGTAAGCACACAGATGCCCAGCAGTATTATCAGGCGGCCCTCCAACTCGCGCCCGGAGAATCCAACATCCTCTCCAATCTTGGTCTGTCCTACGCCCTGTCCAACCGGCTCGGCGAGGCAGAAACAACGCTACGTCAGGCTGTAGGCAGGCCTGGTGCATTGCCCCGTGCACGCGGAAATCTGGCGCTGGTGCTTGCTCTGCAGGGCAAATTCCGTGAATCCGAGGAGATGGCCTCGAAGGATCTCTCCCCCGCCGATGCTGCCGCCAACATGGACTTTGTTCGCTCCATGACCGCGCAGAACAACAGCTGGCGTCAGATGCAGTCTATGGACAGAAAAGCCCAGACGCAGGCGCGCCGCTGATTGACCTTGACGAAACCCAATTCCGCAAGCATCTTCAACCAGATCGAAGGCGTATGCCCGATCTCCGAGGCCCTCCGAATGCGTGAGGGCTTCTCGCGTTTTGGGCTGCGCCTGCAGCACTAGACCCCAGTTTTAGGGAACCAGACAGCATGTCAGGCGCCAACCGCACCGGCCATATCCGCCTCACCTCGCATCCAGCGCCCGGCGAAGCGCGCTTCCCCATCAACTGGGGCGGATCCACGCCCAAGGAACGCGGACCGCTGATCGGCACTGTCACGCGTCCGGCTGACCGCAATGTCATTGGCGCTGTGGGGGGAGCCTATTCGCTCTATCGCGCGCTGGCCGTATCCTCCGGAGCACTCAATCCGCTGGCGCGGCCTGATCTCCATAACACCCATCCGCCCGTCAAAATCGGCCCGCATCCGCAATGGCTGGACCCGGCACGGATTGTCTCGCTGGATCCATGGGGGCATATGCCCGCCGAAGTTTTTGCCCGCGAGATTGCCGAAGGCACGGACATTCGCCCGACTATCGCGATCACCAAGGCGCGCGTGACATTGCCTGAAATCCAGACGCGCATGGCGGCAGGCCACATCAAGGCCGATGGCGATATCATGAAGGAATCCGGTGATATCGCTGTCACCAAGATCGCGGTTGATCCCGTGTGGTATCTTCCGGGTATTGCTGAACGCTTTGGCACATCCGAGGACAATCTGCGCCGTCAACTCTTCGAGCAGACCGGCGGCATGTTCCCTGAGCTGGTGACGCGGCCAGACCTCAAGGTGTTCTTCCCGCCCATCGGCGGCATGACGGCCTATATCTTCGGTGATGCCTCCAAGCTATCGTCCGGCAAGCACCGGATTTCCTGCCGTGTGCACGATGAGTGCAACGGCTCGGATGTGTTTGGATCGGACATCTGCACCTGTCGGCCATACCTCATCCACGGCATCGAGGAATGCACCCGCGAGGCACAGAACGGCGGTGTTGGCCTCATTGTCTACAACCGGAAGGAAGGCCGCGCTCTTGGCGAGGTGACGAAGTTTCTGGTCTATAACGCCCGCAAGCGGCAGGAAGGCGGCGACAGCGCATCCACCTATTTTGAGCGCACGGAATGTGTGGCCGGGGTGCAGGATGCGCGGTTCCAGCAGTTGATGCCCGATATCCTGCACTGGCTCGGCATTCAGCGCATCGACAAACTGATGTCCATGTCGAACATGAAATACGATGCCATGGTCAATTCCGGCATCGAGATTGGCGAGCGTGTGCCTATCCCGGATGATATGGTGCCGCAGGATGCCTCGGTTGAGATGGAAGCCAAGAAAGCCGCTGGTTATTATGCCCCTGATGGCGTTAAGGACGCGGAAGGCCTGAGCAAGGTGAAAGGCCGGGAACTGGATAAGTTCTGACAGCAAATTTTATAAACTCTCCCGTTTGATCTCCCGCCCATTTCTTGTATCCAGCGGTCATGGCTTCTCCTCCTGAACTTTCCTCCCGTGTTGTTGCGCAAACGCTGGACGGGCATTTGCTCGCCTGCGGGTTTGCGGGTGAAACGGCTGTCTTCGCGTCTGCGACGGGCCAGGTGCACAGCATCGGGCCTGAAACACGCAGTCTGGCGGCCCATGTCGATGGCACGGTGGTCGCGCTCTTTTCAAAGCAAGGCATGCTCACAGGCGGCGAGGATGGCCGGATTGTCCGCACCTCTGCTGCTTGTTCGAGCGAAGTTCTGGGCGATGAAAAAGGCCAGTGGATTGATGCGCTGGCCGCAGCCGAGGATGGTTCTGTTGCATGGTCTGTTGGCAAGACAGTGACAGCCCGCAGTGCGAAGGGCGAGATCCGCCAGATGTCAGCGCCTTCCACGGCGCGTGGTCTAGCTTTTCTGCCCAAAGGCTACCGTCTGGTGCTGTCGCATTACAACGGGGCAAGCCTCTGGTTCCCCAATACGAAAACCGAGCCTGAACCACTGGTGTGGAAAGGCTCGCATATCGATGCTGCGGTGTCGCCTGATGGCCGGTTTGTGGTGACATCCATGCAGGAAAACGCGCTGCATGGCTGGCGGGTTGTCGACAAGGCCCACATGCGCATGACCGGCTATCCTGCCAAAACCCGCTCGATGAGCTGGTCGCATGATGGCAACTGGTTGGCGACATCGGGTGCCGAAGCCGCGATCATCTGGCCCTTTGCCGGCAAGGATGGCCCCATGGGCAAGGCTCCGCGCGAGTGCGGCGTGCGGCCTGTGCGTGTCAGCCAGGTGGCGTTCCACCCCGGCGCACTGGTGCTCGCTATTGGCTACGACGATGGTTTCGTGATGCTGGTGCGCCTCACCGACGCCAGCGAACTTCTGGTGCGCGCACCAAAGATGGCTGAGGATGCCAAGGCCATCACTGCACTGGCGTGGGACAGTGCAGGAAAACGCCTCGCGATTGGGGCGGCTGATGGATATTCTGGCATTCTGACATTGCCCTGACGTGATCATTCCCCATATTGTTCATGCATGTGGAAGATGACAATCAAGCCAAAGCCGGTTGACCGCTCACAAAACCTGCGGGTGAAGGCGCTTGTGTTTGATGCCCTTGGCAGCAATCCCGATATCGGCATCAGCGTGAACGAGATTGTCTGCACCGATCCCGGTTGTCCAGGGCAGGAGACGGTCATTCTGGTGATGATCCCGCTGAAGAAGACGGCGGCCTGCAAGGTTTCGAAAGCCATGGTCGATGTGACTGATGATGATGTGCGTGACGCGCTGAAACAGCTCGCGTACACTCCTTAGAGAGGAGACACCGATGATCCGACGCAGCATCAGCATGTTTGCAGGCGGCATCTGTGCAGCGCTCGCTTCACAGGCTCCGGAATTTGCCCAGCAATACAGCCAGAGGCTTGGCGGTGCTGTGGAAGAGTTGCGCGCTGTTGTCAGTTTGTTTGACAAGGATGCCAACAAGGCCGGGATCAACCGCTCCGGCGGGCTTGACCGTCTGGCGCAATCGACCGATCCTTTTATTGCCGCCCGCAGTGAAAGCATGCGCCTCACCATCGACCGTTTTACGCAGCTTGATCGCCAGCAGACTGCCATGAAAGCACCGGATGTCCTCACCCGTGTTGGAGCGATGGTGAAGGATTACGACGGCAAGATTGCCGAGGACGCGATGAAGGATTTCCGTCCGGCCATTCCCCTTAGCCTTGAAGGCATGTTCTTCGGTCTGATCGGCTTTTTTGGCGGGGCCACAGTGGCCGGTGTTGCGGCCTTGCCGATGGGACGGCGCAAACCCCGGCAAGCAACGGCCTGAAGCGAACGTTTCCTGTCGAGAACAGTGAATCGAGAGTCGCCATAACGGCGATGTTTGCTATCAACGCAGCATGCATAGTGCGATGACTGATCAGCAGGACGAACAGGCGGGATATGATACGGAGGGAGCTGCCGCGCCGCGCGTGGATTCCGCTGTGCTGGAAATTGACGCCAAAACCACGCCTTCGATGGCGCAATACATCGAGATCAAGGCCGCCAATCCGGACAGCATGCTGTTCTACCGAATGGGCGATTTTTACGAGTTGTTCTTCGAGGATGCCGAAGCAGCCTCGCGCACATTAGGTATCGTTCTGACCAGACGCGGCAAGCATGCAGGACAGGATATCCCGATGTGCGGTGTTCCTGTCATCCGGGCCGATGAATATCTCCAGAGGTTGATTGCCGCCGGTCACCGCGTGGCGGTTTGCGAGCAACTGGAAGACCCGGCCGAGGCACGCAAGCGCGGTTCGAAGTCGATTGTGCGCCGCGATGTCGTGCGGTTGGTCACAGCAGGCACGATTACGGAAGAAGCGCTGCTTGACCCATCGCGCGCCTCTGTCCTGCTGGCGATTGGCCGCATCCGCCGCGAAGATACGGGCTTCAGCTACGGTCTGGCAGAGGTGGATATCTCCACAGGACGCTTTGTGGTTACGGACTGCGAGGGCGATACGCTGGCGGCTGAAATCGCCCGCATTGATCCGCGCGAGATTGTGCTGCCTGATGCCATTCGTGATGATCCCGCTCTCGGTGGTTTATGGCGTGAGGTGCGTGCTGTGATTGCACGCGTGGCGCGTGATGGCATCGATAGCGCCAGCGCATCGCGGCGCGTATCAGAGTATTTTGGTGTGGCGGACACCGAAGGTTTTGGGCAATTTTCGCGTGCCGAGATGATCGCTTGCGCCACTGCGCTGGCCTATGTCGAGCGCACGCAGCTGGGCGTGCGCCCGCCGCTTGCCCCGCCGTCCCGCACAGGCAGTGGCCATGCCTTGCAGATTGATGCAGCGACCCGCGCCAACCTTGAACTCACCCGCACGCTTGGCGGAGAGCGTGCGGGATCATTGCTGCATTGTATCGACATGAGTGTGACGCCCGCTGGTGGCCGCCTGCTGGCCGAGCGATTGGCCGGGCCGCTGTGTGATGTATCGCACATTCAAGAGCGGTTGCAGTCAGTCGCTTTCTTTCATCAGGACCCGCTGCTTCGGGAACGTATCCGTGCTGCCCTCAAAAACGCACCGGATATGCAACGCGCCCTGGCGAGACTGGCAATGGACCGTGCTGGGCCGCGTGATCTTGCAGCAATCAGAGAAGGCACGCAGCGGGCGCAGGCGATTGCCGCTGCGATGCCGGATACAGCGCCTCCTGCATTGCAGGCCGCGCTGAACAGCCTTGCTTCGCTGGACCCTGCGCTCGCCAGCACCTTGCTGGCTGCTCTTGCCGATGAACTGCCGTTGCTGAAGCGCGACGGCGGTTTTGTGCGGGCTGGATATGTATCAGAGCTTGAGGAGATGCGCGCTCTCAGGGATGATTCCCGCCGTGTGATCATTGGTTTGCAACAGCGCTATGCTGACGAGGCTGAAGCGCGGACGCTCAGGATCAAGCACAACAATTTTCTGGGGTACTTCGTGGAAGTACCTCAGAAAGATGGCGAGCGCTTTCTGCAGGCTCCCCAGAACGCGCTCTTCATCCACCGCCAGACCATGCAGGGCGCGATGCGCTTTTCAACCGCTGAACTGGGCAATCTCGAATCCCGCATTGCCAGTGCTGCGGACCGCGCCGCGGCCATTGAGCTCGGTGTGTTTGAAGAGCTGAAGACACTTGTGCTTGGTTTGCAAGCCGGCATCCAAAAGGCGGCTGATGCACTGGCTGTCATTGACGTCGCCTCGGCTCTGGCTGAACTCGCTGACCGGCGCAGCTGGGTGTGCCCGCAGGTTGATGCGTCGCTGACTTTCAACATCGTGGCAGGCCGCCATCCCGTGGTAGAAGAATCAGTGCGGCGGGACGGGCACAGCTTCATTGCCAATAATGCGGATCTTTCACCGCCGGAAAAGAGAGCAGGCGCAGCAGTAGAATCGGGACGCATCCTGCTTGTGACCGGACCCAACATGGCGGGTAAATCCACCTTCCTGCGGCAGAATGCGGTCATCGCCATTCTCGCGCAGATGGGCAGTTTTGTGCCGGCGGCTTCAGCGCATATCGGCGTGATTGACCGGCTGTTCTCGCGTGTGGGCGCTGCGGATGATCTGGCGCGTGGCCGCTCTACTTTCATGGTGGAGATGGTGGAAACCGCCGCCATCCTCAATCAGGCAACAGAGTGCAGTCTTGTCATTCTCGATGAGATAGGGCGAGGCACGGCGACATTCGATGGTCTGTCAATTGCCTGGGCATCGATTGAGCATCTGCATGCCACCAACCGCTCGCGCGCGCTGTTTGCCACGCATTATCATGAGTTGACGGCACTGGCGACGAAGCTGGAGCGTTTGGCCAATGTCACGGTGCGGGTGACGGATCACGACGGGGATGTGGTGTTCCTGCACGAAGTGGTGGCGGGTTCAGCCGACAGAAGCTATGGCATTCAGGTGGCGAAGCTCGCTGGCCTGCCAGGTGCTGTTGTCGAGCGGGCGAAGTCGATTCTGGCCGAACTTGAAAAAGGTGAGCGTCAGGCTCCGGTTGATCGCCTGCTGGGAGAGTTGCCACTGTTTGCCAGCCTGCCGGTCCGTCAAGTGGCTCCAGTTGCTGCGCCCAAAGTCGATCTCTTGCGGGATGCACTCAAGGACATACAGCCAGATGAACTAACCCCGCGGGATGCGCTTGCGGCGCTTTACAAACTCAAGGGATTGCTCGGCTGAAAAGCCGTCAGGCCCGCACAGCCTGCAACGGCTTGTCGATGACACGCATGACCTGCGAAAGGTCCTGCCCGCGCTTCAGGATAAGGCCCCCGGGAGCCAGCACGCTGTACATGCCCTGTTTCAGGCGTAATTCAGGGTCCTTGATGATGCGGTAGAGCGGCATCTCGGAGCTGCGGCGATAGATCGAGAACACGGCCTTGTCGCGGCTGAAATCCATGGCGTAGTCGCGCCACTCACCGGCAGCGACCATGCGGCCATAAAGCCCCATGATGATCTGCAGTTCATGCCGGTCAAAAGCAATGATCGTGTCAACTTTACGCTGTGGAAAGGGCGTCACCTGCACATCCACACCGGAGCGCAGAGTCTTTTGCGACTGACTGTCCAGCGTCAGGCCTTCTGTCATTTATGTCCTCCTGCAGCGCGTTTTGTCATCTGAGTGTCATCATCTCGCGGGTTGAGGCGTTCGGCAAGTGTCAATTCCCTATGGTTAACCGAATGTTGAGATGCATGTGGCATGCATATTTGCAAACCAGCCATTGGGGGCCATTGATGCGTATTCGGACCGGACTTTTCAGCTTTGTCATGATGTCGCTGGCAACTCTTGGCAGTGCCAATGCTTCAGCGGATGATCCGGTTTTTGGTCCCGGCACCTATGACCGCACGCGCGGTGGCCTGCAGTTCTACGAGGATATTGTGGCCGGTGGCGGCTGGGGCACATTGCCTGCCGCTGCTGCCAATCTGAAAGAGGGCGCAAGCAGCCCGCTTGTGGGCGCGCTTCGCATGCGGCTTGCCATCTCTGGTGATCTTGGCCGCGAAGCGCTTTCGGGTGATGTGTTTGATGCAAGCCTTGTGCAGGGCCTCAAGCGGTTTCAGGCGCGGCACGGCCTCACGGAAACCGGTTCTGTGGGCACATTGACGCTGAAGGCACTCAATGTTCCGGCCAAAACCCGGTTGATGCAGCTGAAAGCCACCATGGAGCGCATGCGCAACAACGGTTTTCAGTTTCCCCAGCGCTATGTGGTGGTCAACATTCCATCCGCCTCGGTTGAAGCCATCAACAATGGCCGTGTCGAGCGGCGGCATGTGGCTGTTGTGGGCCGGAAGGATCGCCCGTCGCCTGTGCTGGAAACGCGCATCACGGCGGTCAATCTCAACCCCACATGGACAGCGCCGCTCTCCATCGTGAAGAACGACATCATGCCCAAGGTGCGCGCCAACCCCGGTTTTCTGGCCGCCAGCAACATGCGCATCATCGGTGCCGGTGGTGAGGAACTGCCGGTTTCGGCGGTGGACTGGTCCGGCAAGACAGGCGTGAATTTTTCCATCCGGCAGGACCCCGGCCCAACCAATGCGCTGGGCGTTCTGCGGCTCGATATGCCCAACAGCCATGCCGTCTACATGCATGACACACCCAAGAAAGAGCTGTTCCGCTCTGACCTGCGGTTTCACTCCTCCGGCTGTGCCCGCACCGCCAATGTGCGTGATCTCGCGATCTGGCTGGCACAGGGCACAGGCCTGACCCGCGATGCGCTGGATGCGGCGGTTGAGGAGGGCGACACCAAGACAGTGCGCCTCGCCAAGCCGGTTGCTGTCGCCTGGGTTTATCTGACAGCCTGGGGTGACGGGTTGGGCAATGTGCAGTTCCGGGAGGACATCTACGGGCTCGATGACACGACGAAAGAAATCGCCGCATCAACGCTGGTTGCCCGTCGCGCGCCTGCAGGCACAACCGCCAGCGTCACGCCCCGTCAGGCACCTTTGAAGCTCAGCCAGTCTGCTCTGGATGCACGCTGAAAAGAAAGGCCAGCAAAGAAAGGTTGGCCCTGCCTTGATGGTTAACCCTTCTTTTGCAGGTTTGGTCTAATTTGAACTTTGCGCTGATGGGTTTCAGCGCATGTGTGTTGCGTAACAGTAGGAGTGGGCATGTCCCAGCATTACCGCCTCGGTATGGGGTTGGTGTTGGCTTTGATGGCAGGTTGGCCATCAGCAGCCACAGCTGAGCCATCACGCCCGCAATCTGCTCCTGCGCAGCCCGCGCAACCCATGCCAAAGATTTTGCCAGCTGCTGTTGCAACGGATGCTTTCAAACCGCAGGACAGTGCAGAATCCGAACCTGCCTTTGGGCCGGAGTCTCTCGCCCGCACGCAGGGCGGCCTGCGTTTCTATGAAGATATTGTGGCGCAGGGCGGCTGGAAGAAACTGCCTGATGGCGCGCGAGGCCTGAAGCAGGGCATGGACAGCGCGCATGTCGGCATGCTCAAGGCCCGTCTGGCGGTGTCGGGTGATCTTGATAATGCCAATGCAGCCAGCAGCCAGTATGACGCGGCAACAACCGCTGCAGTGAAGCGCTTTCAGGCGCGCCATGGCCTTTCTGAAACAGGCTCCATCGGCAAGCTGACCTTTGCTGCCCTTAATGTGCCCGCTGATGTGCGCCTGAAACAGTTGAAAGCCTCGGTTGAACGCCTCAACAACAACGTCTTCAAGTTTGCGCCGCGCTATGTCGTGGTCAACATTCCAGGCGCGGTTGTGGAAGCCGTGGCCAATGGCAAGGTCGAGCGCCGTCATCTCGCGGTTGTAGGCAAGAAAGAGCGTCAGTCCCCTGTCATTTCCGCCCGCATCTCATCGGTGAACCTGAACCCGCACTGGACTGTGCCGAACTCGATCATCCGCAATGATATCGTCAAAGCGCTGAGAAAAGACCCGTTGCACCTCAACAAGAACAACCTGCGCACCGTCAACTGGAAAGGCGAAGAGGTTGATCCCAACACGGTTGAGTGGACCTCAAAGAAAGATCCACAGTTCCTGTTGCGGCAGGACCCCGGCCCGCAGAACTCCCTCGGCCAGTTGAAGATCGACATGCCGAACGCCGAGGCTGTCTATCTGCATGACACGCCGAAGAAAGAACTGTTCAAGCAGGATATCCGCTTCCACTCCTCCGGCTGTGCGCGCGTTTCCGATGTGCGTGATCTGGCCGCCTGGCTGCTGGCTGATCAGGGTGTTGACCGGGCATCCATCGACCGGGATATCGACGCTGGCCTGCGCACCGAGATCAAATTGAAGAAGCATGTTCCTGTCGCATGGGTTTACCTCACGGCCTATGCTGACAGTCAGGGCCGCGTGCAGTTCCGCGAGGATATCTACGGCCTTGATACGCCCGAGGGCATTGCGCTGACGACGCTTGACGGCAAGAAGAAAATCCGCCCGGTGAAGCCTGAGAACATGCCTCTGGCATCCCGCGTGAAACCGGCGAAAGCACAGCAACAGTTGGCTGGCCGCCCCGTTGCTGATCCCGTGACGACCGGCAGTGTGACGCCCAGAAAAACTGTTTCTGGCAAACCATCGCCCGGCAAGGCGGCTTCAGCCAAACCTGTTGCGAACAAGCCTGTTGCCAGCAAGCCAGTTCCTCCGGCAGCCATTCCTAATGCGCCAATTCCAGTCGCAAGCGTTGCAAAAACACGTCAGTAAGCCGTTGGTTGCAGTTGTTGTCCCGCCTGTGACGCTGTAGGGGCTTTTCCAAAGCTTATGATCTGGAATTTCCCGGATCAAACAACCATGTGAGGGGAAAGAGCGCAGCACTGCGCCATCCCGTTCAAAGAGACAGGCAACACGCGCGATGTCAAAACGCGACTATTACGAAATCCTTGGTGTTTCAAAGACAGCAACCGAGGCGGAGCTGAAGTCAGCCTTTCGCAAGAAAGCGATGCAGGACCACCCGGATAAAAACCCCGGTGATGCGCAGGCGGAAGCCCGCTTCAAGGAATTGAACGAGGCGTATCAGGTTCTCTCAGATGGGCAGAAGCGCTCCGCCTATGATCGCATGGGACACGCCGCTTTTGAGCAAGGCGGGGGTGGCGGTGGTTTCGGTGGCGGCCAAGGCTTTGGCTCCATGTCCGATATCTTCGAGGATCTCTTTGGCGATGTCTTCGGCGGTGGACGCCGTGGTCCCGGTGGCCAGAATCGCGGGGCTGATCTGCGCTACAACATGGAAGTCACGTTGGATGAAGCGTTCAAGGGCAAGGCTGCCACCATCAAGGTGCCGACAGCCATCGCCTGCGAACCCTGTAGCGGCACGGGTGCAAAAGCGGGCACCAAGCCCAAGACCTGCTCCACCTGCAAGGGGCAGGGTCGTGTGCGTGCCAGCCAGGGTTTCTTTGCCATTGAGCGCACATGCCCCACCTGTCAGGGTCGCGGTGAGGTGATTGAAGAGGGCTGCCCGCATTGCGGCGGTGCTGGCCGCGTGACGCGTGAGCGTCAGCTTTCGGTCAATATTCCCGCCGGTGTCGAGGATGGCACGCGCATTCGCCTCTCCAACGAAGGCGAGGCCGGATCACGCGGTGGGCCTTCGGGTGATCTTTATATTTTCATCGGCCTCAAGCCGCATGCCTTCTATCAGCGGGACGGGGCGGACCTTTTTTGCCGCGTCCCGATCTCGATGATTCAGGCAGCACTGGGTGGTGAATTCAAGGTGCCAACGCTGGATGGCGGCGAAGCGCTGGTGAAAATTCCTGAGGGGACACAGACCGGCAAGCAGTTCCGTCTGCGGGCCAAGGGCATGCCGGTTTTGCGCTCCAAGGATGTGGGTGATCTCTATATTCAGGCGCAGGTGGAGACACCCCAGAACCTCACGCGCCGCCAGCGCGAGTTGCTCGCTGAGTTTGAAAAGGAAAGTTCTGCCCAGACACAGCCGGAAAGCGATGGCTTTTTTAAGAAAATGAAGGGCTTTTTTGGCGGGTAATCCCAGTTTCGCGTTGAATTTTCCGTGTTTCAGTTGCTTTTTAAAAAGAATTAGTAAATCTATAACGATTGAAAACCAAAATCAGCTGAAAGTGCCTCTGGGCATAAACCGTTGATAGAACTGGGCTGGCATAATGTCCGATTCAATTGATCGTCTTTACGATGCTGTGTTGCTCTCGCGTGAGAGCGACCCCGTTGTTTCCCGCACGGCCAAATTGTTTCGTGGCGGTATCGGCAAAATGGCCAAGAAACTGGGCGAAGAAGCAATCGAGGTTGGTATTGGCGCGCTGCAGGGCAAGCGCAGCGAGGTCATCGAGGAAAGCGCTGATGTGATGTATCAGCTCTGTGTGCTCTGGGCTGAGTGCGGCGTGACACCAGACGATATCCGCGAGGAGATGGATCGTCGCGAAAGACTGTATGGCATTGCTGAAAAGCTGCCGAAGCTGACGCAAAAGAACGTGGCTTGATCTTTCGCTGTATCAAGCCAGCTTGCTGAACGAGTGCCCTGTCATTCCCGACGCCGCAGGCGGGCGGGAATCCAGATTAAAATCATCTATCAAAGATATTCAGACGCCTTCGGCGAACCATTGCGCTGGATCCCGGATCACGCAATTCGGCTATGCCGAATGCGGTCCGGGATGACACAGCGTTAGTTATCTCACTCCGCTGCTTCGGCAATCGGAGCGGGTGGTGACCACTTGAGGATTGGCGCGCGGGCGGCACGCGTTTCATCCAGACGACGGCGCGGGGCATGATACGGTGCACCAACAAACCGCTCGGTCTCGCCCTTCTTCGCGCTGATCGCGAGATCACGCAGGGTGGCAATGAAGAGGTCGAGCGACGCCTTGCTCTCGCTTTCCGTCGGCTCCACCAGCATTGCGCCATGCACCACCAGCGGGAAGTACATGGTCATGGGGTGATAACCCTCGTCGATCATCGCTTTTGCAAAATCGAGCGTGGTGACGCCGGTGTCTTTCAGCCATGCGTCGTCAAACAGCGCTTCATGCATGCAGGGCTGATCGCCGAATGGAAGCGACATCAGATCACGCAGGCCCGCCTTGATGTAGTTGGCGTTGAGCACCGCATCTTCCGATGCCTGACGGATGCCATCAGCCCCGTGGCTGAGCATGTAAGAGAGAGCACGGACGAACATGCCCATCTGGCCCTGGAAGGCTGTCATGCGGCCAAACGGCTTTGCACCCTTGCCAGCTTTTTTAGCATCCTCAATGAGAACGGCTTTCTTGCCGACCATGCGGACGAAAGGCACAGGCGCAAAAGGAGCCAGACGTTCTGACAGCACAACCGGGCCGGAGCCGGGGCCGCCGCCGCCGTGCGGGGTGGAGAAGGTCTTGTGCAGGTTGATGTGCATGGCATCAATGCCCAGGTCGCCGGGGCGCACCTTGCCAGCGATGGCGTTGTAGTTCGCGCCGTCGCAGTAGAAGTAAGCACCCGCATCATGCATCGCCTTGGCGATGGCGATGATCTCTTTTTCAAAGATGCCGCAGGTGTTTGGGTTGGTCAGCATGATGGCGGCCACATCTGGCCCCAGCAATTTCTTCACCTCTTCAACGCGCACGGTGCCATCAGCATCAGCGGGAATTTCCTTCACGGTGAAACCGATGAGGGCCGCTGTTGCAGGGTTGGTGCCGTGGGCCGAGATGGGGCAGAGCACGACGTTGCGGGTCTTGCCTTCGCCCTTGGCTTCAATGGCGGCCTTGATCGCCATCATTCCGCAGAGTTCGCCGTGTGCACCCGCCTTGGGGGACATCGCAACTGCACCCATGCCGGTCAGCGTCTTCAGCCAATGCGCCAGCATGTCGATCAGTTCCAGCGCGCCGGGCACGGTGGATGTTGGCTGCAGCGGGTGAATGTCAGAAAAGCCGGGCAGGCGGGCCATGCGCTCGTTGAGGCGCGGGTTGTGCTTCATGGTGCAGGAGCCAAGCGAGAACAGGCCGGTGTCGATGCCGAAGTTCTTTTGGCTGAGGCGCACGAAGTGCCGCATGGTTTCAGGCTCTGAAAGGGCCGGAATGCCGATGGCGGACTTGCGCTTCAATTTGCCAAGCCGGGATTTCACCTTCCTGGGGGCAGGCAGATCAACACCTGTCAGATCATAGCGGCCTGTCTCGAAAGACAGCGCTTCCTCCACCATAAGCGCCTTGTTGCCGGTGAAGGTCTGATGCGCGTTTGTGTTCGCAGCGGTGGGTTGTGTGGGACGTCCCTGGTTGTTCAGCATGTCAGTTTTCTTCCGAAGTTGGTTCAGAACGAAGGTAAATTGTTGCGTTGGATCTACTCCCTCCCCCCGCTTGCGGTGGGGAGGGTTGGG
>JBOFGV010000050.1:0-23023 GCA_051649305.1 Beijerinckiaceae bacterium | reverse complement strand
GACCCTCCCCCTTTCTGGGGGAGGGAAGTGTTTGAATTGCCAAGATTGCAACAACACTAAACACTGTGATGTGCGTTCCCTCCCCCAGAAAGGGGGAGGGTCAGGGTGGGGGTTGACAGCGCAGAAGCGGGAATCCTCTTGTCCAAACTCATCTGCTTGCCTAACAGCCTAATGTAACTTCTGCCAACACTGCCTTGCGTGAAAGACACCATGTCCCAAAGCAATTCCACACCTAAAGCCAAACTCACCGAGGCCCGCCGTCCGCGCGGATTGGAGGACCGTGGCCCTGCTGATATCGCGGCGCAGCGCCAGATGCTGGAAACGATCCGCGCGGTTTACGAGCGCTATGGCTTTGAGGCGGTGGAAACGCCGTTCTTTGAATACACGGATGCGCTGGGCAAGTTCCTGCCGGATCAGGACCGCCCCAACGCCGGCGTGTTCTCGCTGCAGGATGATGACGAGCAGTGGATGAGCCTGCGCTATGATCTGACAGCGCCCCTCGCGCGCTATGTGGCCGAAAACTTCGACAAACTCCCCAAGCCCTATCGCAGCTACCGGGTGGGGCCAGTGTTCCGCAACGAGAAGCCCGGCCCGGGCCGCTTCCGCCAGTTCATGCAGTTTGATGCTGATACCGTGGGTGCAAGCTCTGTGGCGGCTGACGCCGAGAACTGCATGATGTTCGCCGACGCCATGGAAGCGCTGGGCATTCCGCGTGGCAGCTATGTGGTGAAGGTCAACAACCGCAAGGTGCTGGACGGCGTGATGGAGGCCATCGGCATTGGCGGGCCGGAGCATGTGGGCACAAGGCTGACGGTGCTGCGGGCGATTGACAAGATGGACAAGTTTCCGGTCGAGGAGATCAGGAAACTGCTTGGTCCGGGAAGGCTAGATGAAAGTGGAGATTTTACGAAGGGTGCGGGGCTAGAGACTGATCAAATTGAGAAGCTGTTTGCTACTCTTGAAGCCGATTTTGATGCTGAAATTCTGCCGAATGAAAAATTTCAGTTCGATTGGACGGTCGAGGGTATGTCTGACAGCATGATTTCACTCAGATCGTACACGCCAGCTATTTTTCTCTCTGATGCACATTCAGACAACGATCCCATAACTACAGCAAGTTTTCGACAAGGCATGTTGGAGTTGTTAAGGATACAACGCTTGGTTCGCGCCTCCGGTTATGGCCCTGACCGCATCCGCATTGACCCATCAGTTATTCGTGGCCTCGAATATTACACCGGCCCGGTCTACGAGGTTGAACTCACCTTCGAAGTCTCGGGCGATGACGGCAAGGCTGTGCGCTTCGGCTCGGTCGGCGGGGGAGGGCGCTACGATGGTCTGGTCGGGCGGTTCCGGGCTGAGGATGTGCCCGCCACCGGCATTTCCATCGGTGTCTCGCGCCTGCAGGCAGCCCTCACGCATCTGGGCAAGTTGAAGACCGAGAAGCCGGTTGGCCCGGTTGTTGTCACGGTGATGGATAAAACCAGTATCGGCGAATACCAGAAAATGACGACAGAACTGCGCAATGCGGGCATCCGCGCCGAGCTTTATCTGGGCGACGGCGCAGGCTTTGGCGCGCAGATGAAATACTGCAATCGCCGCAACAGCCCGCTCGCGATCATTCAGGGAACGGATGAAGCCGCCAAGGGCGAGGTGCAGATCAAGGATCTTGTGAAGGGGGCGGCGCTTGCGGAAGTAGCGAAGACGATCACCGACCGTGAGGAGTATCTCGCCCGTCAGGCTGAGGTTCAGTATGCGGTCAAGCGTGGGGATTTGGTTGAGGCAGTGAAGAAGGCGTTGGGTATCTAATAGCTTTCTGAATTCGGCGCTGGTCAACCCCCACCCTGACCCTCCCCCTTTCTGGGGGAGGGAACGCTCGTCACAATGTCTCGTGCTGCTTCAAACTCTGCCGCTCTGTCGCTTCCCTCCCCCAGAAAGGGGGAGGGTCAGGGGGGGGGTTGACAGCACGATGTCCAACCAGACTTGACCACACCAAAGCCACCAGCTTTAACTCACGCTATGGCCGAATTCGACCACACCCCAGTCAAAACAGCCCGTGCCCGCCGCTTACGCCGCGATATGACCCGCTACGAACGCCAGCTCTGGGAACGGTTGAAAAACAGCCAACTCGGCGTTTCTTTTCGCAGGCAACACCCCCTTGGTCCGTTTATTGTGGATTTCGCAGCTCCATCCATTCAGCTGATTATTGAGCTTGACGGGGGCCATCACGGCACGCCGATTGAACTGCAGCGGGATCAGCAGCGTGATGCAATTCTTGTTGAAAAAGGCTTTTACACCTTACGCTTCTGGAACGCAGAGTTGTTTGAAAACACCGAAGGGATCGTCGAAACGATCTGGAATGCGGTTCAAGAGCGACTTCCTATTGTCAAGAATAGCCCATAAAGCTGATTCAGCCTCAACGCTCACCGCAGGAATGCCCCATGTCCCTCAAAGGAAAATCCGCCCTCATCACCGGCTCCACATCCGGCATCGGCCTTGCCTTTGCCGAGGCGCTGGCGGGGCAAGGCGTCAACATTATGCTCAATGGTCTGGGCGATGCGGCTGCGATTGAGGTGACGCGTGCGCGAATGGAGAAAGCGCACGGCGTGAAGGTGCTTTATTCGCCAGCCAACATGATGGTCGGACCAGAGATCACCGCCATGGTGGAAACCGCCGTGAAGGCCTTTGGCAGCGTGGATATCCTCATCAACAATGCGGGCATCCAGCATGTTTCGCCCATTGATACTTTCCCCGATGACAAGTGGGAGGCGATTATCCGCATCAACCTGACCTCAGCGTTCTACAGCATCAAGGCTGCACTGCCTTCAATGAAGGCGAAGGGCTGGGGCCGGATCATCAATCTCTCCTCGGCCCATGCGCTGGTGGCCTCGCCGTTCAAATCGGCCTATGTCGCGGCCAAGCACGGCATCTCTGGCCTCACCAAAACTGTGGCGCTGGAGGTGGCGACACAGAAGATTACCGTGAACGCCATTGCGCCCGGCTATGTCTGGACGCCGCTGGTCGCCAACCAGATTCCTGACACGATGAAAGCGCGCGGCATGACAGAAGAGCAGGTGAAGCGCGACGTGCTGCTGGCGGCCCAGCCCACCAAGGAATTCGTGACTGTGGAGCAGCTGGCAGGTCTCATGCTGTTCCTCTGCTCGGATTCGGCAGCGGCGATGACAGGCTCCACCTACTCTATGGATGGTGGTTGGACAGCACAGTGAGCCAACTGTTGCCATTGCGCCACGCCGTCCCGCCCAGACACAAAACAGTCATAAAATTTCGCCCATGCGCCATAAAAAGTGTATTGAAACCGTTAACCAATCACGCCTAGTCTCTTGGTGTGGGTTGTGAGCCTGCCTCGCGACTCGCTTGGATAAAGTGACTGAGCCGCCGGTTTTCCGGCTAAAGAGGATGACTCCACTGCTTACCACATCTCCTGTAAAAGCCCCCGCGCGTGGGCCACGCAAGCCCAAAGCCATTGTGGTTGAACCGGCAAAGCCGGGTGCACTCCAGGTTATTCTCGATGTCCTCGAGGATTCCAAAGCTGAAGGGATCACGACGATCGATCTTCTGGGCAAAACCTCCATCGCTGATCACATGGTCATCGCTTCAGGGCGGTCAGACCGTCATGTCGGCGCTGTGGCGGATCAGATCGTCTCCCGTCTAAGGGATGAAGGCCACGGCAATGCCAAGGTTGAAGGTGTTCCGCTCTGCGAGTGGGTGCTGATCGACGCTGGCGATATCATCGTGCATGTGTTCAAGCCCGATGTCCGCACCTTCTACAATCTCGAGAAGATGTGGGGTGGCGACAGACCGGAAGAAGCGGTCCGTCGCTGAATCTGGCGGCCTGACATGAAAATCGGACTGGTTGTGGTGGGCCGGTTGAAAGCCGGTCCCGAACGGGAGCTTGCCACCCGTTATGCCGAGCGGTTTGAAGCTCTGGCACGAGGCCTCGGTCTGTCCGGCCCGGTGGTCACAGAACTCGCCGAAAGTCAGGCGCGGAGCGTGGGCGAGCGCAAGACGCAGGAAGCGCAGGCTATTCTGGCGGCTATTGCACCTGATGCCTTGGTCATGCGCCTTGATGAGCGCGGCAAAACCTTCACGTCGGAAGCCTTTGCGCAACGGATCACCGCCTTGCGCGATGAGGGCCGCAAGTCTTTGGTGTTCGCTATCGGTGGCGCTGATGGCTTTGGCGAGGCGGTTGCTGCGCGTGCGCCCGATGTCATGTCCTTTGGCCAGATGACCATGCCGCACCAGCTCGTCCGTGTGTTGCTGCTCGAGCAAATTTACCGTGTTGCGACAATTATGAGCGGACACCCCTATCACCGCGTCTGAACGCTATGCCTGCAGCCCTTTGCATGGCAGACAGAACTCATGGTGAATCGCGCGTTAATGGCGGGAGTGGTTGTCGCTGGAGTCTTCTCTGGCGCTGCTCTTGCGCAGCAGGCACCTCCGCGCGCTTTGCCTGAAGCCATCACACCGGAACAGAAACTGGAACGCGAGCAGGAGTTGCGCCGCCTTGAAGAGGCGTTGCAGCGCAGTCAGGCCCAGAATGCGGAACTCGCCGCCGAGATCGCTCGTATCCGCGGTGACCGCGTCAAGCTCAACACAGAGCTTGTGGCCACATCAACCCGCGTGCGCGAGGCGGAAGGGCGCATGCAGCAGGCCGAACAACGCTTGCAGGGTCTCGTCACAACAGAAGCGGCCCTTCGCCGTTCGCTCGATACACGCCGCTCGACCATTGTTGAGGTGCTGGCCTCGTTGCAGCGCATCGGGCGCAAGCCGCCGCCTGCCGTGCTCGTCAGCCCGGAGGATATGCTGCAGGCCATCCGCACGTCCATGCTTCTGGGCACGGTGTTGCCGGAATTGCGGCACGAGGCGGAGATTCTCGTTCAGGATCTGACCACTCTGGTGGCTACCCGTGAAGCCATGGCCCGGGAGCGTGACCAGATAGCCGCCGAGACCAAGCGCCTGCAAGATGAGCGCCAGCGGGTGACTGCGCTGATTGACGCCAGACAGGTGCAACTCGCTTCCAGCGAATCGCGCTTCACGGAAGAGCGCCAGAAAGTGCAGCAACTGGTGCGCCAGTCGCAAACTCTCAAAGAATTGATCACGCGGATGGAAACGGAAATCGCCTCGGCCAACCGCGCGGCTGCTGCGGCGCGTTCCATGCCGCTTCCGGCTCAAAACCCGGCGCAGGCAGCAGCCCTTGCACCCGGCGCCTTACGTGATATGGCGCGATTGCAGCCAAAAATCGCCTTTCAGGACACAAAAGGGACACTTTCCCTGCCTGCAACAGGATCTTTGGTGAAAGCCTTTGGCAGCACCGATGGTTTTGGCGGCCGTGAAAACGGTTTATATGTGGAGACAGGCAAATTTTCTCTCGTAACGGCGCCGGCTGATGGCTGGGTTTCTTTCGCGGGAAGCTATCGTTCTTACGGACAAGTCTTGATCATCAATGCCGGAGGCGGCTATCATCTTGTGATGACGGGACTGGACCGTGTCAACGTTGACATTGGCCAGTTTGTTCTGGCCGGTGAACCGGTTGCCTCCATGGGCAATACGTCCGCCGGAGCACTTGCATCGGAAGCTGGCAACAGCAACCCTGTGCTGTATATTGAGTTTAGAAAAGACGGGGTTCCGATCGACCCCGGCCCATGGTGGGTAAAATCCGACGGCGAAAAGGTTCGTGGATAATGCGCAAGCTGTCCTATCTCATGCTCGGTGTCGCCATTGGCGCGGGCAGTGCCATGCTGACAACACAGTCCGGTTTGCTGACTGGCAACCGGGCCATTGCAGCGGCATCCGATACCTATCGCAAACTCAACCTTTTCGGCGATATTTTCGAAAAGGTGCGGTCCGATTATGTCGAAGCTCCCAATGAAGCCAAGTTGATTGAAAGCGCCATCAACGGCATGCTGACATCGCTTGATCCGCATTCCAGCTACATGGACCCCAAGTCCTTTAGCGACATGCGCCAGAGCACCCGCGGCGAGTTCGGTGGTCTTGGCATCGAGGTGACCATGGAAGACGGCCTGATCAAGGTTGTGTCACCGATTGAAGACACACCGGCGGCCAAAGCCGGTATTCTGGCAGGTGACCTCATCACCCACATCGATGATGAACAGATTCAGGGCCTGTCGCTCAATGACGCCGTCAACAAGATGCGTGGTCTTGTGAACACGCCGGTGCGCCTCAAGATCATCCGCGCTTCCAACAAGAAGGTCGAGGAAATCCGCCTGATCCGTGACAAGATTCAGGTGCGTGCTGTCCGTTGGCGCAAGGAAGGCGATGACATCGTTTATCTGAAGGTCAACACCTTCAGCGAGCAGACCTTCGAGAACCTCAAGCGCGGCATTGAGACTGTCGTGACAGAAATCGGTGCTGACAAGGTCAAGGGCTTCATCGTTGACATGCGCAACAACCCTGGTGGCTTGCTGGATCAGGCTGTGTCAGTTTCAGACGCCTTCCTTGAGCGTGGCGAGATCGTTTCTACCCGTGGTCGTGATGCTGCCGACACACAGCGCTATACTGCCAAAGCCGGTGACCTGACCAAGGGTAAGCCTGTCATGGTGCTCATCAACGGTGGCTCGGCTTCAGCTTCGGAAATCGTTGCCGGTGCCCTGCAGGATCACAAACGCGCGACGCTGATTGGCACACGTTCTTTCGGCAAGGGCTCTGTCCAGACGATCATTCCTCTGCGCGAGCAGGGGGCCGTTCGGCTGACAACGGCCCGCTACTATACGCCGTCTGGCCGCTCCATTCAGGCCAAAGGCATCGATCCTGATTTCAAGATCGAGCAGGACATCCCTGAGGAGCTGAAGGGCAAGGACGAGACCAAGGGCGAGGCTGGTTTGAAGGGCCATATTTCCAGCGGGCAGGGCAACGAGGAAAAGGGTGGTTCGTCTGCCTACATCCCGCCAAATGTGAAGGACGACAAGCAGCTGAACTACGCGCTTGATCTGTTGCGCGGCGTGAAGGTCAATCTGGCCCCTGCGACGCCAACACCTGCAACGCCTGCACAACCCAAAGCAAACTGAGCAAGCCTTTGTTTTGCTGAAATATTTATCTGGACAGACGCATCCATAGCGCTGCCTGCCCAGTATATGACAAGAGACCGGTCACAGGGTTGTGTGGCCGGTCTTTTTTTGCATTTGATTTGCACCCTGAGCGATAAATGAACTTTAAGTCATCTTCCGTTCATGTCGTGCAGGCCAAAGGTTATCGCACTGAGCCGAGGTAGGACGCGGGAAATATCTTCGCTGCGCCTTGAATGGCAAAGTCCGGGTAGGGATATCCGTTGGGAAGGGTAAAAAGGTCGTCATGAAACATCCTCAAGAGATTTTCGGATCGCGTATGGATCTGAACGAAATTGCCGTTGAACGCGCCCTTGCTGAGTTCCGCGCCTCGCGTCCTGTGGTTATCTTCGATGGCTCAGAAGCCATTCTCATGTGTGGTGTTGAAGGACTGGATGATCACCTCGCGTCTGATCTCGATAACCTTGCGGAAGGCCGCGCCCGTCTCGTGCTGCCAGCTGCCCGCTTGCGTCGTCTCGGCCTTGATCGCAAGCTTCCCGGTGCTGTCGCCTTGCCGACGGTTGATGCGGCACGCATCGAGACATTGGCCCTGAAGATCGAGGCAAAGGTTGATGCACCTGTCAGCCCTGTTCTGCCGCTGGATGATGTGGCGCTGGAGCTGGCACGTGTGGCTCTGACCATTCCTGCCATCGTGACCATGCCTGCTGATCTTTCTGTTTTGCCGGAAGCGCTTTTCGTGCGCGTGTCAGCTGATGCTGTCCGCGCCTATCGTCTGTCGCAGGTGAAGGCGATGAAGATTGTGGGCCGCGCGCCTGTGCCGCTCGAAGGCGCACCTGAAACCGAGTTTGTGGTTTTCCGCGGCGGTGAAGGCCTGCGTGATCAGGTGGCGATCATTGTCGGCAAGCCTGACATGACACAGCCCGTGAATGTGCGCATGCACTCCGCCTGCCTCACCGGAGATCTCTTCGGTTCGCTGAAGTGCGACTGCGGTGACCAGCTGCGCGAAACAGTAACATGGATGGCCGAGAACGAGGGCGGCATGCTGCTCTATCTCGATCAGGAAGGACGCGGCAATGGCATCTCGAACAAGATGCGCGCCTACAAGCTCCAGTCGCAGGGCTGGGACACCTACGACGCTGACGAAGTGCTCGGCTTTGATCTCGATCAGCGCCGCTTTGACTTTGCAGCCGTGATGCTGACCCAACTCGGCGTAAAGCAGGTCAGCCTGATGACCAACAACCCCGAGAAAATTCAGGCGCTGCGTGATGCTGGTCTTGAACTGGCGGAAAGCAAGCGCGTGTTGGGACGCCCAAACCCCAACAACGTGCGTTATCTCGCTTCAAAGCGGGATCGTGCAGGTCATTACATCGACTTTGAAGCACTGGCTGCAAGGACGCCCGCTGAGTAAGCGGACGTTCTTTTGCGGGGTTATTAGGGCAGCTTGACCCCATTCAACTGTGCCGTAGCGTCAGTCACCATCGGGACGTATTCTTCGCCACGCCCCTGCGCTACAGCGGTGGCATAGGCGTTCTTCACCGCATTACCCATCTGGTTGGTCATCAGGGTCGAATCCGCCATCGCTTCGAGATAGCGCATGTCCTTCAAAGCGTTGGAGAGTGTGAACTTGTGTGAATCGCGGTTGCCATCAATCACGTACTGGAAGAACGTCTGATAGAAACCACAGTCCATGCGGCTGCCGCGCAGCACGCTGTCGAAGACCTGTGGTGTGATACCCACCTTGTTGGCCAGTGTAAGCGCCTCGGCATAAAGTGCGCCGTAACCCATGGCGATGAAGTTGTTGAGAAGCTTCATCTTGTGACCAACACCAACCTCACCGATGTGCACGACGCGCGCGGCCCAGGCTTCCACAACTGGCTTGATCCGGGCAAATGTCGCGTCGTCAGCGCCTATCATGGCACCCAATTGGCCCTGTTCTGCATTGGCTGGCGTGCCACCCAGAGGGGCATCAACCAGCATAATACCCAGCGGTTTCAGTTCCGCTGCAAGTTCCAATGTTGAAACGGGGTTTGCTGTCGATGTGTCGACAATGATCAGGCCTTTGCTGGCTCCGGCCTTGATCCCGTCAGGACCACGGATGACACGCTCCACAACCGATGAGTCTGTCACGCAAAGGAAGATGATATCCGACGCTTTCGCCAATTCGGCAGGGGTTTTAACCTCCTTCGCGCCCTTGGAAACCAGAGAATCCACAGGCACGCGGTTCTTGTTGCCCATAATAGTAAGCGGATAGCCCTTCTCCAGCAGGTTCTTCGCCATGCCATGGCCCATCAGGCCAACGCCGATGAAGCCGATACGATCTTTTTGCGTGGAAGCGGTCATTGCTCATTGTCCCTTATGTGAGAACACAATGAGCAGGCATCAAACTCGCCAAGTCAAGCCAAGGCGTTCCCTGGCAGTCGGATAAAACGCTTTAGACGTAGACAGCGCGCCCTTCCGGGTGACGCGCCAGCAAGGCGGCTTTCAGCTTCTCGATTGCGCGGTTCTCGATCTGGCGGACACGCTCCTTGGAGATGCCCAGAAGCTCGCCTAGCGATTCCAGCGTCGCACCTTCCTCGCGCAGGCGACGCTCCTTGATAATGCGCACCTCACGGTCGCTCAGCACCTTCATCGCTGTTCGCAACCAGCCCACGCGGCGGTCGCTGTCCATGGACTCTTCAATCACCTGATCCTGCAATGGCTTGGGATCAATGAGAAAGTCCATTCTGTCAGCACCCCCTTCAATGTCCTGATCAGCCAGTGGTGCGTTGAGCGATGCGTCCGGGCCGGAAAGGCGCACAGCCATCGTGGCAACATCGGTTTTCGATACACCGATCGCTGTTGCGATCTCTGTGTAGATATCATTGAGCGAGGCAGAGGAGCCTGCTGCCTGCGTAATGCGTGCCCGCAAGCGGCGCAGATTGAAGAACAGGGCTTTTTGCGCAGAGCTTGTTCCACTGCGCACAATCGACCAGTTGCGCAGGATATGATCCTGAATCGAGGCGCGTATCCACCAGGTCGCGTAAGTCGAGAACCGCACCTCGCGGTCCGGCTCAAAGCGGGCGGCCGCTTCCAGCAGGCCAATATGACCTTCCTGAATAAGATCAGGCATGGCGAGGCCATAGTTCTTGAAGCGGGCTGCAATGGCAATCACGAGCCGCATATGGGCCTGCGCGAGCTTGTGCAGGGCTTTCTCATCCTTTTGCTCAAGCCATGCGACGGCGAGCGCTTTCTCATCTTCGCGCGTCAGAAAAGGCGCATTCATGGCTGCCTTGACGAAGCCGCGGTGAACTCCTGCCAACTGTGTCAATAAACCCTCCCGTGGACTGACATATCTAATTTACGTCAAACAATGGGAATTGGATCAGGGGAATGTGGCAGGAATTTTACCAATTCGTTTCAGGATTTTGCAGGGCCACTTTCGGGCACAGTGTCACGGTTGTCCTGACCTGTCTGGACAATACCACGCCGGATATCGCGGGCACGCTCAAAGAGATCGAAAAGCTTTTCGCCTTCACCCCAGCGGATCGCACGCTGGAGATAGAACAGATCTTCCTGAAAGCGACCGAGCACTTCCAGCACCGCCTCGCGGTTGTGCATAAACACATCCCGCCACATCGTGGGATCAGAGGCTGCAATGCGGGTGAAATCGCGGAAGCCACCGGCCGAGAACTTGATGACTTCAGATTCAGTCACGGTTGCCAGATCGTCTGCCGTTCCCACAATGTTATAGGCGATCAGATGCGGCACATGGCTCGTGACGGCCAGCACCAGATCGTGATGCTCCGGCGTCATGATCTCCACCATTGAGCCAGCACGCTCCCAGAAAAGCCGCATGCGGGCAGTTGCTTCTGCGGATGTGCCTTCAGGCGGGGTGAGGATACACCAGCGCCCCACAAAGAGCGCGGCAAAGCCTGAATCGGGGCCTGAGTTCTCCGTTCCAGCAACGGGATGGGCAGGCACGAAATGCACAGCTTCATGCAAGTAAGGCTGCACAGCCTTCACCACAGCCCCTTTGACAGAGCCAACATCCGAGACAGTTGCGCCGGACTTGAGATGCGGCCCCATCGCAGCTGCAACAGCGCCTGCAACGCCAACGGGCACGCAGAGCACCACCAGATCAGCATCTTTGACGCCTGTAGCAACATCAGATGTCGCTTCGTCGACAATGCCCAGCTCCAGCGCGCGGCTGCAAACCTGTGCTGACTGGTCAACGCAGGTGATATGCCCGGCCAATCCCTTTTCTCGCGCAGCCCGCGCGAGGGAAGACCCGATAAGCCCAAGGCCGATCAGGGTCAGGCGTTCAAACAGAGGTTTCATGCCGCCTTGCCCTGCATGAAGTCTGTCAGGCATTGCATGAAGAAGCGGTTGGCGGCCTCGTCCCCAATCGTCAGGCGCAGCGCATCAGGCAGGCCGTATGCGCCGACCGCACGCAGGATAAGCCCACGGCTTGAGAGATAGGCATCAGCTTCCTTCGCGGTTTTGCCCTTTGTGGCGGGGAAGTGCATCAGCAGAAAGTTGCCCACACTTGGCGTGACTGTAATGCCGAGCTTTGTAATGCCATCTGTCAGCCATGGCAGCCAGACGTCGTTGTGGGCGACTGCTGCATCAACATGGGCCTGATCCTGTATGGCCTCAACGCCCGCTGCAATGGCCGCGCCGTTGACGTTGAACGGTCCACGAATGCGGTTCAGCGCATCCACCAGATGCGCTGTGCCATAGAGCCAGCCGAGGCGCAGGTTCGCGAGGCCGTAAATCTTCGAGAAGGTGCGTGTCATCACCACATTCTCGGATGTGGCAACCAGCTCAAGGCCCGAGGCGTAATCGTTCCGGCGCACATATTCTGCATAGGCCGCATCAAGCACCAGCAACACCTGCGGGGGCAGGGCGCTGTGCAGGCGCTTCACCTCGTCGAACGGCAGATAAGTGCCTGTCGGGTTGTTGGGGTTGGCAAGGTAGATGATCTTGGTGCGCGGTGTGACAGCTGCCAGAATGGCGTCGACATCTGTGGTGAAGTTCTTTTCCTTCACCACAACCGGCGTGCCACCAGCGGCCAGAATGGCGATCTTGTAGACCAGAAAGCCATGCTCTGTGTAGATGCCCTCATCGCCTGGCCCCATGTAGGCATTGGTGATGAGTGACAGCAGCTCATCTGAACCCGACCCGCAGATCAGACGTGCAGGGTCCAGACCAAACTTTGCGCCAATCGCATCGCGCAGGGCGGTGGAACTTCCATCGGGATAAAGCTCCAGCTTCGCGGCCAAAGCCTGCATGGCGGTCTTTGCCTTGGGGCTGGCACCAAGGGGTGTTTCATTGGAGGAGAGCTTGTAGATTTTTGTGACGCCGGGTCCAACGCTGGATTTTCCGGGAACATAGGCTTCAATCTGCATCACACCGGGGCGTGGGACAGGGCGGTTCAGAGTTGTAGACATGATGGGTATCCTGAAAGAAGAATGCTTTTATAGCGCCTTAACAGAGAAAGGGGCGGTATGGCCACCAATCTCGTGATAGCGCACAGTGCCACAGCCCATATCGCTGAGGGTCGCGATGATAAACTCCGGTGAAAGAGACTCTGGATGCGCTGTCAGCACCGAGAGGGCGGCATGCGTGCCTCCGCTCATCACCACTTTCATGCCCAGTTTCTCGAGCTTGGCCGGAGCGTCCGGTTTCCATTTCTCAACACTGATACTGGCCACAATCACCTCGCGCACGGCAGCATCCGCCAGTGGCTTGGAAATGACATAGACCGGCAAACCGGCAGGGTGGTCTGGTCTGTCAACGAAGGGCAGGCGCGCAATGATCTTGGGCGTGTTCGGCCCTTCCAGCATGCGCCACCATGGGCCAGCGTCCATGGACTGATCGAGGCGGAAAATGCCCAGATCCCCTTTGGATGAATCAACAGCGGCAATCACCTCGCTGGCTCCGCCATGCGTGACGAAAGGCACTGTGAAGCCGAAGTGAAACCGGGCTGAATCGCGGATGGCCGCCTCATCGCCCGTGATATCCGCATGCACCGAATGGGGGGCCTGCACATAGGTGAAGGTGGAGATGATGACGCGCCAAATGCTTTCAACAGTGTCGAGCGGCAGCAGGCCCTTGTGCCGCTCCACCAGACGGCGCAGCACATCTGCCTCGCGGGCAGGGCGGAAAGCCGAGCCGCTGGCGGCTGTCTTTTTGACGCCAATCAGCGTCTCGATCACCTCGCTGCGCTGCATCAGCAGGCTGTGCATCTCGGCGTCAAGCCGGTCGATCTCGGCGCGGATGTCAGCGAGCGTGGGATTGGGGGGAAGATTCGAAGAGGGCTTGGTCATGACACTGGTCTAGCAAACCACTCTTTCCTTGTCTTCCGCCGCAAGCCTTTCACTTGATCACGGATTGAAAATATCAACCACCAGCACCTTCACAGGTTCATTCGTGTGGTTGATCCAGGCGTGTTGGACATCGTTCTTTTCAACCGCGACATCGCCAGCCTTGCGGATGATCGGCACAGGGCTGTCGTTGCGATATTCCGTGATTTCGCCGGAGACGATATAGGCATGGCCAGGACGATCCACATGCGGATGGATGGGCACGGAGCCATTGGGTGCAATGGTGAACATGCGTGCCCGCATCTGGCGCTTGCCCATGCCGCCGATTTCTGCACCCAGGTCAATGTTCGTGACATCAACAACAGACACACCAACGGGCTTGTCGAGGCCCTTATAAAGCGCCAGCGCGCCGGCAAGGGCTGTTCCCTGCGCAACCTTGAACTTCTCAGCTCCTGCCTTTGACTGCGTTGTCTTCGATTTTGAATCATGCCCCGGATGGGCAATGGCAGAGACGACAAGTGCTCCGCTGATCAGCATGGCAGAGGCAAGTACTTTCAACATAGCGTTTCTCCCTTATGTTGTGCCAAGGATTGATGGCTTTGCTGGCAACGTCAAGTGTCGCCGTAGCAAGCTTGTGTCTGGTGTATCCGCACCGTCTGATCTTTCTGGAGAGACAGGCAAAGCAACTCTTGCATCGTGCTTCGCATCGGGTGATGATCGGCACATAGACAGAATGCGTGTTCGGAAAGCTCTTAGGAACCATGATTGACATCCGCAAAGTAGGCATCATTGGCGCTGGTCAGATGGGCAATGGCATTGCCCATGTCGTTGCTCTGGGCGGCCATGAGGTTGTTCTGCATGATGTGAACAGCGATCGCATCGAGGCTGGCCTTGCCACAATCAACGGCAACATGTCCCGCCAGGTCCAGAAGGGCACGATTGATGATTCCGCCCGGCAGGCGGCTTTATCCCGCATCACAAGTGCGCCGGTTGTTGATGGTCTGGCGGATTGTGATCTGGTGATCGAGGCGGCTACCGAGAACGAAGAGCTGAAGAAGAAGATATTTGCTGGTGTCTGCAAAGTGCTGAAGCCCGATGCGTTGCTGGCGTCCAACACCTCGTCCATCTCCATCACACGCCTTGCATCCTCCACCAATAGGCCTGAAAAATTCATCGGCATCCATTTTATGAATCCGGTGCCGGTGATGCAGCTGGTGGAGGTCATTCGCGGTATTGCCACTGACGATGCTACCTATCATTCCTCGCGGGATTTCGTGACCAAGCTGGGCAAGACCGTCACGCTGTCAGAGGATTTCCCGGCCTTCATCGTCAACCGCATTCTGCTGCCGATGATCAATGAGGCTGTTTACACGCTCTACGAAGGCGTCGGCTCGGTTGATGCCATTGATACCGCGATGAAGCTGGGAGCCAATCATCCGATGGGGCCGTTGCAACTGGCTGACTTTATTGGATTGGATACCTGCCTGTCTGTGATGCAGGTGCTGCATGATGGCTTGGCGGATTCCAAATACCGTCCATGCCCGTTGCTGGTAAAGTATGTCGAGGCCGGTTGGCTTGGCCGCAAGACCAAGCGCGGGTTTTATGACTACCGTGGCGAAAAACCTGTTCCCACCCGGTAACTCAGGCCGCCTTAAGGTCTGACAGGAGGCGCACCATGGTGCTCTCCATATCGTCCGCTTTCTTTGACAGATCGCGCGCCAGTTCAGACAGTTCCTGTGCCTTCTCGGTTGTGTCGATGGACTTATTGGTCACATCTTTCAGAACATCAGAAACAGCCTTGGAGTCGACAGCAGTTTCCTCAACGTTGAAGTGAATGTCATCTGTTGTAACAGACTGCTCTTCTGTCGCTGCGGCAATGGCGGCCGACACGGTTGTGATGTCGTCAATGACCTGCACAACTTCGCTGATCATGGTGTTGACGTCAGCCGTCGCAGCGCGGATCGCCTGAATCTGGCCTGCAATTTCTGATGTTGCATGGGCTGTCTGTCCGGCGAGGTTTTTCACCTCGCTGGCAACAACAGCAAAGCCACGCCCTGCATCACCGGCTCTTGCCGCTTCGATTGTTGCGTTCAGTGCCAGCAGGTTTGTCTGGCTGGCAATGCCTGAGATAAGCCCACCCATATCGCCGATTTTCTGGATGGCCATTTCAAGCTGAACCATGCTCTGGCGAACACGGTTTGTGCCTTCGCGCGCGCGGTCGGCAACTCCTGCAGCTGTTGCTGACTGGCTGGCGATCTCGCGGGTTGTGCCAGCGAGTTCTGTAATGGAGCTGGCCACTCTCAGAACGTTGTCAGTCGAACCATCCAGACGTTGTGAAGTTGTCACCATATGAATCTGCGTATCCTGCGCATTGTTGGTGACGATTTCCACAGTTGAGATGAGTGACTGGCAGGCGATGTTCATGTCGATAATCAGGGTGTCAACTTTCTGGCTGATCTGACGTGAAATATTCTCGATAACCTCGGATTTCTGCGAGGTGAGCGCCTTTTTCTGGTCTTTCAGATGTTCTTCGTCAAGGCGGGAAACCACAGACATCTTGAGCCGCTCAATAGAACGCGAAACAGCGCCGATCTCTGTGCGCAATTCTGTCATCGGTACTTTTGTTGTGATGTCGCCCGCTGACAATGTGTCCAGCGTTGTCTTCAGGCTGAACATTCCCATAAGGATGGAGCGCGACAGCACGACTCCCATAGCCAGACAGATCAGAAAAATAGTGCCAACAAAAATCAAAATGTTGCGAACTTTTGCATTCAGGCCGTCAAGTCTTTTGCCAATTTGCTGATCAAGCGCCAAAACAGTTTTTTGCCAGAAGCCGTTGAATGGTTCTGAAAGGCCATTGACTGCACCAAGCACTTTGCCAGTACTTGCAATCTCACTTTCGCTTTCGGCAACTTCCTTTGAAAATTGCGTAGCAAGCCGCAACACCTCGACCATTCCGACATTAAATTTTGCATAGGCCGGGCTAACCGTTGTCTTGATTGTATCGTCGCTGTTGCCGCGGTATGCGCGGTTGAGACTTCGGTCCATTTCAACCAAGGCTTCTTCAAGGTTGCCAACTATGCGCAGCAGGTGCCCCTGTTCCGTGCTGGTTCTGTTGGCCACTGATGCCAGATGGCTGACCTTTTTTCCAAGTTCAGTGGTGTAGTGCAGGGCCATCGGAATCTGCACTGTTGCAAGATGCATCAGATAGAAGCTGTCCACATCCGGGTCGAGTGTCAGATTTGAACCATCCGCCACATCGCGCATGTAGTCACGTGCTTGGGTTATGGCAATGCTGACTTCCCCAACCTGAGCTGGATGCGGCTTTGGCCAGCTTGCCGCGGCAAGGCCTGCCATGAATGTTGGATGGTCATTGCCAAGATTCAATACAGGGCCATGCCTGTCGCTCATCTCCACCAAACGATTGACATCATCATTTGCGGTGGACTTCACTTTTCCATCGGTTTTGAACTTTGCGAGGGCATCCAGCACCGTCCAGACGGACTTGCTGTACTCTATGCCAACAAGTTCCTTCCGGCTGAAGGCAATTTCTTCCTGTTTGCTCGACACAAACATCCATGTGGCGGCAAGTGCTGGCAAGAAAGACAGGCATCCCGCAATCCACAGCTGTTGTTGAAACGAAAGACGCTGTGTGAGACGTGCCATTCACGAACCTTGGAGAGCTTTGACTGCCAGAATTTTATTTGGATTACCCTGCGTCATCACTACGGGAACATGCTTAACAAGATGTTTAAAAACTTGCATTTATGCAAGGAGCTGCTCCAGCTATGGGCGGGTTAGCTTCAAACAAAAAAAGCGTCCCTTCGTTTGAAGGGACGCTTTTGGTTGTTTCAGCAAAGAAGCTGGGCGGTGTTTATTCGCCCTTGCCGGCGTCGCGCTCGGCTTTCTGCTTGGCTTCGAGGTCTTCGCCAGTCTCCTGGTCAACAACCTTCATCGAGAGGCGTGTCTTGCCGCGGTCATCAAAGCCCATGAGCTTGACCTTGACCTTGTCGCCTTCTTTCACGACGTCCTTGGTCTGGGCAACCTTGTGGTTGGCCAATTGCGAGATGTGCACGAGGCCGTCCTTCGAGCCGAAGAAGTTGATGAAGGCACCAAACTCCATGACCTTCACAACGGTTCCTTCGTAGATCTGGCCGATTTCAGGATCAGACGCGATACCCTTGATCCAGTTCATCGCTGCCTTGATGGCGTTGCCATCGGAAGCGGCCACGCGGATTGTGCCGTCGTCCTGAATGTCGATCTTGGTGCCGGTCTTCTCGGTGATCTCGCGGATCACCTTGCCGCCGGAACCGATCACTTCGCGGATCTTGTCAGGATTGATCTTGATCGTCTCGATGCGTGGTGCGTGTTCGCCAAGCTCGGCGCGTGCGCCGGTCAGAGCCTTCGACATTTCCACGAGGATGTGCTCGCGACCACCCTTGGCCTGATGCAGGGCGACCTTCATGATCTCTTCGGTGATACCGGCGATCTTGATGTCCATCTGCAGCGAGGTGATGCCGTTGGTTGTGCCTGCCACCTTGAAGTCCATGTCACCCAGATGATCTTCATCACCCAGGATATCGGACAGAACCGCAAAGCGCTTGCCTTCCAAAATCAGGCCCATGGCTATACCAGCCACTGGTGCCTTCAACGGAACACCAGCATCCATCAATGAGAGGGAAGTGCCGCAAACCGTTGCCATCGACGATGAGCCGTTGGACTCGGTGATTTCCGAGACCACACGCAAGGTGTAGGGGAACTCATGATGCGCAGGCAGCATGGGGCGGATCGAGCGCCATGCGAGCTTGCCGTGACCGATTTCGCGGCGACCGGGCGAGCCCATGCGGCCGGTTTCACCCACCGAGTAGGGAGGGAAGTTGTAGTGCAGCAGGAAGGTTTCCTTGCGGGTGCCTTCCAGGCTGTCGATGAACTGCTCATCGTCACCGGTGCCGAGTGTAGCGACAACCAGTGCCTGTGTTTCGCCGCGTGTGAACAGGGCTGAACCATGGGTGCGTGGCAGCACGCCGACTTCCGACACGATAGGACGAACGGTCTTCACGTCGCGGCCATCAATGCGGATGCCATCATCCAGGATGTTCCAGCGCACGATCTTGGCCTGGGCTTCCTTGAACTGGCCCTTGACCACTTCCTTGTCGAACTTGGCTTCGCCGCCTTCAGGGCAGAGCTCTGCCATGACCTTGGCCTTGACAGCATCAACAGCCTTGTAACGCTCTGCCTTGGCTGTGATCTTGTAAGCCTTGCGCAGATCCTTTTCAGCGATCTTGAGAACGGCCTTCTCGACGTCTGAGTGATCAGCAGGCTGGAAGTCGCGTGGCTCCTTGGCGGCCTTTTCAGCCAGCTTGATGATGGCTTCAAGCACAGGCTGCCAGCCCTTCTGGCCAAACACAACAGCGCCCAGCATAACCTCTTCCGAGAGTTCCTTGGCTTCCGATTCAACCATCAGAACGGCGTCTTCTGTTCCTGCAACCACGAGATCGAGTGCTGAATCTGCAAACTGCGCCATGGTTGGGTTCAGCACGAATTCGTTGTTGATATAGGCAACGCGGGCTGCACCCATAGGGCCCATGAAAGGCACGCCCGAGAGTGTGAGCGCTGCTGAAACAGCAACCATCGACAACACGTCTGTGTCGTTCTCGAGGTCATGCTGCAGAACAGTGACAACAACCTGTGTGTCGTTGCGATAGCCTTCCGCGAACAGCGGGCGGATCGGACGGTCGATCAGGCGTGAGAGCAGTGTTTCCTTTTCGGAAGGGCGGCCTTCGCGCTTGAAGAAGCCGCCGGGAATGCGGCCTGCAGCGAAGGTCTTTTCCTGATAGTTGACGGTGAGCGGGAAGAAATCGATGCCAGCCTTTGGCTCCTTGGCGGAAACGACGGTGGCAAGAACAACGGTCTCGCCGTAGGTTGCAAGAACGGCACCATCGGCCTGGCGTGCAATGCGCCCTGTTTCGAGTGTGAGCGGACGGCCGCCCCAGTTGATCGAGACTTTCTGGATATCAAACATAGCGTGCTTTCAAAGCCTGCGTGCGGACCTTCCGCAGAGGCGGTTTTGGCGAGATCACAAAACAAAAAGCCATGCGCAAGCCAGCGAAGGTCCTGGACGCTTGCGCATCCCGACATCCGGCTGAATTGCCATGGCTGAAATCATTTGGTGTCTGCCAGCAGGCGACAGCCCCATTGCTGCCGCTTCGGATAAAGGGCTGGCCGCAGCATGCGGCGCAGCCGGGCGTAAAGCTTAACGGCGGATACCGAGCTTGGCGATGAGCGCCTTGTAGCGGCCCTCGTCCTTGCGCTTGAGGTAATCAAGCAATGTACGACGGTTGGAAACCATCTTGAGCAGACCCCGGCGTGAATGGTTGTCCTTCACGTGGGATTTGAAATGCTCTGTCAGGTTGGTGATGCGCTCGGTGAGGATAGCAACCTGCACTTCGGGCGAGCCAGTGTCGTTTGGCTTGACGGCATTCTCTGTAATAAGCGCGGTTTTGCGCTCAGCGGTAATCGACATCGTAAACTCCTGTCAAAATGAGGGAAAAACGGCCTTTCCGGGATGTCGTCCAGGAAGGTCGAGGGTGCTTATACACAAGGGACGCGAAAAGGGAAGGGGGGTAGGCAACTTTGGGTTTATCAAAACGGTGATAGTATGGTTTCCCTTGAGATGAATGAAAAAGCAAACTGTCCTATGATCGTAGATGCGGAGAAATTGTTGCAGCGGCTGTCGAGCATCAAAACAATGGTGCATATTTGCTGTATTTTATCCTTTGCATTATTTATTTTACTGCTTGATAATTTTTTTTAAAAATGCAAAATATTTTATCTTTGCAACGCTACTTAGTGGCTTTATCGGGAGATATTTTTGTGAGCGCAAGCATACCAACAGTATTTCGAAACTACAATCTTCTTCCGAATGTTTTTAGCTCTGCAGATTTGGGAATTTCTGCTAGATATAAGTTAATTGAGCAGTCATCTACACAAATAAAATTCATTTACAGCGAACTGAATTTTCGCGGGGGATCAACTGCGACAGTAACTATAACAGGAGAGAATTTTTATTTTACACACTATTATGCTGGTTACGGGTTTGGTTATGTTCCAGGAACTTTTCTCGGCGGGCAAGTAAATTCAATATCAATGAGTGAAGCAAGTGGTTCTGGTGGGCCTCACGGTGTGTCTGTCGGAAGCAGCTCATTGAGCACATTTTCCAATTTTCAGGCATCATTAGTTTCTCTTGTTAGCGCCGGTTTGGAGTTAGTGTTCACCGATACAACTGAGGGCAGTCTGCGTAGCAGTTCAGGTTTTTCATCGTTTTATTCAAGCAGTTCGACTGTCCATAGCTATCTTTTCGGTGGACTTGGAATCAATACACTTCGCGGTGGAGCTAGCAATGACACGATTGATGGTGGCGCAGGTGCTGATATTCTAGACGGCGGAGGTGGCAAAAATATCCTGTCGTTTACATCGTCGATCGTTGGCATCTATGCGCATCTCGGGCTTGGAGTGACAAGTGAAGGTGATACAATCCTGAATTTCAGCGATATCCATGGAACCTGGACAAACGATACCCTTGCAGGTGATGAAGCTGATAACAGTATTTATGGTTTTGGTGGGAACGACATCATTGCGGGTGGGGCTGGAAAAGACACGTTGAGTGGTGGTGATGGCAATGACACTATCTACGCCGAGAGCGGAATGGACAGCCTTTATGGTGGCGACGGTTTTGATATTCTCAACTTAGAACTGCTTGCCACCGGCCAAACTGTCTTGCTTGGAAATGCTGCATTGCCAGACGGAACAATAGTCAATGGCTTTGAAGGCGTGATTGGATCAAAGTTTGTGGACTGGATTTACGGTACTGACGGTATAAATGCCCTTTCGGGGGGCAAGGGACAGGATGTGATAACGCTTGGTGGCGGAGCCGACTATCTCAACATAGCTGCTGAAGACATTATATCCGGTGAATTCGATTTTATTGCTGATTTCTCAGTTGGTGACAGCATTTATATGCCATCAGCATATCCACTTTATGTTTACTCATATAGCGGAACAACTTACGCGATAGCCAACGCGACAGGTGGTGGCTATTGGGGAATGGGATTCGGTGGCGGGGCGAGTGTCGCAACTGTGCAAGCTGCAATTTTATATTATTGAGCAACGAGAAGTATAAAGAAATGTATTGTGGTATTATAGAGCCATGATCTCAATTCCATAAATAGATCTCTGACCTCACTCCACCCTCTTCCCCGCCTTCACATAAACCTCATCATCCCGTCTCATACCCACTGCAATAATCAGGATTTCGATCCTGCCCTTGTCGACACGGTAGACGATCCGCGTGGCACCTGTTCTCAGGCGTCGATAGCCCGCCAGCGCGCCGTGGAGAGGCTTGCCTGACTTGTCCGGCTCGCCACGCACAAGCCGCTCATCAATGACGCTTTGAATGGTGCGCGCTTCAACACGGCCCAGCCGCCGGAAGTCATCCTGCACGTCAGGGTGATAGAAAACCGTCCACACCATTTCAAAGGCTGTCCACGAAAGCGTCCATATCCTTGCTGCTGATATAGTCCTTGCGCGGTGTTTCCATACGTGCGCGGGCAATAGCCTCGATGCGCAGGTCAGCCAACTCATCCATCATCGCTTCATAGCGTTCCGTTGCCATCATCACGGCAGTCGGGCGGTTGTCGCGCATCACCACGAAATAATCTTCTGCGCCCGATGAAATGCGGTCGAGCAATTCACGGGTTTTCTTTTGCAGGTCAGTGGCCGAAATGGCCTGGTTCGCAGATTTGAGAAGCATGGTGAAGTCTCCTATATCTCTTTATAATCGTATTTTAATCCTACTTCAATCGGCTATATATGGGTTGATCGCCTTGTTTTGTGGCTGCACTGGAGTAAGGCTGCATCGCCGTCTATCCATTCTACATTACGGTAAAATAATACCGCATATATCAACTCATTGAAATCATTGAAACAGACGCCCATTCATTACTCTTTTCGTGCTTGACGCCGCACGCCCTTTCCGTCATAGCACCCTCCAACGGCGTGTACTTCAGCACGCCGCTTTTGTTTTAAAGCCAATCACGGAACACTCGTCCATGAGAGCAGCGCTCACCAACTCCACCGTTTCGGTGAAGCCGGCTGACGTCGAAAAGAAATGGGTCGTCATTGACGGCACAGGTCTGGTCGTCGGTCGTCTTGCATCCATCATCGCCATGCGCCTCAAGGGCAAGCATCGCGCAACCTACACCCCCCACGTTGATACCGGCGAGAACATCATCGTCATCAACGCCGAGAAGGTGGTGTTCACTGGTCGCAAGCGCGAGCAGAAGGTTTACTTCCACCACACCGGCTACATCGGCGGTATCAAGGAGCGGACTGCGAAGTTCATTCTTGAAGGTCGCTTCCCCGAGCGTGTGCTGGAGAAGGCCGTTGAGCGCATGCTGCCACGCGGCACGCTTGGTCGCCAGCAGTTCGGCAACCTGCGCGTTTACAAGGGCTCCACGCATCCGCATGAAGCCCAGCAGCCCGTGGCACTTGATATTGCCGCTCTCAACCGCAAGAACGCGAGGGTCGCATAATGGCCGAGGTTATCAACTCACTCGCCGACCTCAAGGGCGGCGCTGCTTCGGTTCAGGCTGAAGCTCCAAAGCATGTTCAGAAGCTCGA
>JBOFGV010000049.1:0-43186 GCA_051649305.1 Beijerinckiaceae bacterium | reverse complement strand
TACGGTCGATATCCTGCTTGCTTGCCACTCTTTCGGCTATAGCCAGAAACTCTTTTGCCAGCCCCCGCCCCCTCGCCCATTCATAAACGGCGATCTCTCGAATGAAGAGCGAATAGCGCGCTTCCTTCATCAGGTAGATGGCGCCAACATGCTCTGGCAATGCCTGATTCACAGACAGCATGTCCGTGCTTCCCATCGCATTCAGAAGCATCATGCCAGCAATCTCGCCTTCATATTCCGCAAGCACAAACCGGCTGTAGCCGATTTCGCAAGTCGGATCGCTGAGTTCAGCCTGGGCCTGGTCCCGCCAGGTCTCACCCGCTTTGGCGCTGCCAGACCAGGCGTTCTTGATGCCACCCCAGCTTGAAATGACCATGAGGTCAATCAGCCGGGCAACATCGGCTTCCTGTGCTGTTCTGAACCGGACTGAAGAGGACATATGATTCTTCTGAATTTGCGTAACCTATCGTTAACCATATTTCTTCATGGTCGTTAACTGATCCGGCGGGAGAATTCCGTTCGGAGCCCAGAAGTGGGTTTCAGACAAGGGCTATAACCATGCCTTCAGATATTGTTCTTTCACGCGGCATCAGGACCAACCTCCTGTCACTGCAAGGCCATTCGGCCAATCTGGAAATCAGCCAGGAAAGACTGGCGACGGGAAAGCGCGTCAATTCTGCGCTCGACAACCCGCTGAATTACTTTCAGGCGGATGGCCTTCGCCAGCGCGGCAAGGACCTGACCAATCTGCTCGACCAGATGGGCATTGCAACTGAAACACTGAAGATTACCGGTAAGGCAATCGAAGGCATCCAGCGTCTGGCTGAATCCGCTGTCGGCATCCTGCGCAATGCAGCCGCCACGACAGACAACAACCTGCGCAGTCAGGCCCGCGCCTCTTTTGAGGAGCTCAAAAACCAGATGAACCAGCTGGTGCAGGATGCCAACTTTAACGGTCGCAACTTGCTGAACGGTGGTGTGCCCGGTGCTTACGACAGCCGCTTTGATATGCGCGTTTCGTTCAATGAAAACCTGACAACACAGCTCGATGTAAAGGCCATTAACCTGCGCGCGACCGGAACCGGTGCTGTGGGTGGTACTGACCCTGCGCCGGTTACAGGCGTTGCACCTGACGCTTTGACCCCGGGCTTTCCCGCCCGCGCTGGTGCAACAGACTATGATTCTGGCGCACTTGGCGATGCAACGATGCAGCGTGATCTGGCGTACCTCCAAAGTTACATTTCAGAAATTCGCAGTCAGTCTGCCAACTTCGGCATCAACCTGACCATTCTGCAGAACCGCCAGGAGTTCACCAAGGCTTCCGTGCTGACCCTCAACGTTGGCGCTGACGGCCTGACGCTTGCTGACCAGAACGAGGAAGGCGCAAAGCTTCTGGCACTGCAGACCCGCCAGCAGCTTTCCACACAGGCGCTCAGCCTCGCCAACCAGGCTGACCAGACCGTCCTGCGGCTCTTCGGCTAAGGAGAGCGTCATGGCGCTGAAGGTTGAACTCAAGCCCGGTGAGAAGATCATCATCGGCACGGTGGCTATCCGCAACGGCGAGCAGCGCGCACGCTTCTTCATCGAAGGGCAGGCACCGATCCTGCGCGAGAAGGACATTCTCAACGCTGAGTCTGCCAACACGCCAGCCAGGCACATCTACTTTGCTGTGCAGCTGATGTATGTTGAAGGCACCATCGAGAAGCATCACGATCTGTATTTCCAGTTCGTGCAAGACTTTGTTAGGGCTGCTCCCAGTTCTACGGGCATTGTTGCCGAAATTAATAACCGCATCTTAAGCGGTGACTATTACAAGGCATTGAAGGCAGCAAAAGAACTGGTTGCCTATGAGCAAAAGCTCATGAGCAGCATGAATATGAGTGTGGGGCCCAATGAACAATCCGACCCAGGCTTACGCCAGGACAGCGCAACAGACACTTCAGGGTCGTGATCTTGAAGCCCACGTTCTCATAAAATCAGCAGCCAGACTTCAGGGCATCCAGGACAACTGGGAAAAGCGCCAGGGAGAGCTTGAAGAGGCTCTGCTGGCCAACCGCAAGATCTGGACAATCTTTGTCTCATCGATGTCAGCTGACGACTGCCAGCTTCCCAGCGCCTTGCGTGCTAACATGATCAACCTTGGCATGTTTGTTTTTCAGCGCACCATCCAGATGGCAATCGATGCCAAGCCTCAGCAACTGACCGTTCTGATTGATATCAACCGTAATATTGCCGCTGGTCTGCGCGGTGATGGCGGCGCAACACAGGCGGCGTAAAGCCTTCTCGCCCAGATATCTGTTCTGTTTTCGGATATCTTGCCCGCACTGAAAGTGCAGGAAGCAACAAGTTCGAAAACCCAAAACTTGCCACTAAGACCTTAACGCAAATAATCCGTCAGGTTCAACCGGCTGATGATCGCCGTCGTCTGGTACGCAGCCTGAAGCTTCGTCTGCAGGGTCAGGAGCTTTGCGGCTGTCTCTTCCTGATTGACGTCTTCCACATCACCAATGATGGATTCAACAAAACCGACTTTTGTTCTGTGCCGCTCATCAGCCAACTTCATGGTTGTGGCCGAGAGAGCAATTTCCACCTGGATATCCTGCACGCGCTGCACACCGGTTGTCTGGCCAAGGTCTGCCCGCATGCGGTCTGACATCGCCTGATAGCGGCCCTGATCAGCCGGGTTGGACGCATTGAATGTCTCGTTGGCGAAGACAGCGAGGTTGGCCAGAACGCGACGGATGCCTTCTTCGTTGGCCTGTACGCCCAGACCAACGGTAACGCTGGTATCAACCTTGGCCTGCGCGGTGAAGCGCGCCGAGGCAGACTGGTCATCACCTTGGTACCAGATGACGGTGTTGGCAGCTGTGCCTGCCACAAGCGCAGTTGCTGTGGCCGGAGGACCGGACACACGCATGGGCGGGCTGTTGATGGACCCTGCAAAGAATGCATCAGCTGCTTCTTTGGCAGACGCCGACGGCAAGGCTGTTGTCGCCTCGCGGTTCATCACAGCTGCAATGGCCAGTCTCAAGTTTGCACCGGTTGCGGCGGGCGTTGCACCAATGTCGAAATTGCCGGCATCGCCAGTCGGGATTGATGTAGCAGCACGCGCCTTGAGGGCAATGGCCTGCCTGCTGCCGTCGGGCATGGTGAGTTCAAAGCGGACTTCCTCTCCATCAGCCGGATTGACAGCGACGTTGAAGTTGATGTTGGCCGGTGGTCCTGCAGTGAGCGTGGCGGCAATGCCTGCCGCAGTGGATGAGGCCGCTGTCAGTTTGAAGCCAAAGGGATGAGCACCATCCTCTGTCAAAGTAGCCGTTGCACCACCGCCGCCCTGCACAACGCGGCCCGGGCTTGCGAGGAGGCCGAAGTCGGCCGCTTTGCGCTCGGCAATCATCTGCTGCACACCTGCACGACCAGCGACATCACCGGTCAACAGCGTGTTGACATCCAGAACAGGGCGCACATCCGATGTGCGGCCAGAGAACAGGCGCACGCCGTTGATTTCTGTATTGAGCACATCCACGGCTTCATCAAACCGTGTACGGGCATACTTCTGCATTGAGGTCTTGCCCGTGGAGTCCGGATTGAACTGCGGCAGGATGGTAGCCGAGCGCACCTCGTCAGAAATCTTGGAAAGCTGGTTGAGGCCGAGATCCAGCTGCTTGGCACGGATTTGAAAGCTTGTGATTGTAGCCTGAAAACCGCGCACTTCAGAGAGCTTGGCGCGCATATCCAGCGATGTAATGCGGGCGACACCAAGGCCACCGTAGGTCTCGGACTTCTTGCCCGTGGCAAGCTGGCGCTGCAGATCATCCAGCGACAGGCGCGTGTTTGTCAGCAAACGGGCGGAGTTGGTGGCACGAAAAGCACCGGGTGCGAGAGGCGAGATGGGCATGGGTTAGGCTCCAATTCTCAAGAGCACGTCAAACAATTCCTTGACCGCAGAAACAACGCGGGCATTGGCTGCATAGGCATTCTGGATCTGTACGAGATCAGACATTTCCTGATCGATGGTGACACCGGAAGTTTCCGAGAAACGGGCTTCCACGGAGCGCAACACAAGCTTCTGGCCTTCATCGATGTTGATGGCCGATGCAGACTTCGCGCCCTGATCTTCCACCACGCGGCGGGCAAAATTGACCACTGACGAGCGATAGCCGGTGACGCCATCGCCAATGCCTGATGCAGGTGAAAAGCCGCGCTGCGCATTGGTGAGGCGATCAAGCAACAGGCGTGGCCGCGTGCTGTCGCCTTGGGGCGTCACAGAACCGGGTGTTGTGTTATAAACAACCAGCTTTGAATTATCGGCGAGCAGTGCCGCGTTAATACCGATGCGACCAGCAAAGCCGCGCTTCTGCGGGTTCACGCCGTCCAGAGAGCCGGTGTATGGCAGGTTGCCCGCACCAGTATCCATGAACATCTGAAGCTCAGGGCCTTCGCCGGTCAAGCCTGATACCGAGAAGCTGGCACGCATGTTGGTGACGCTGTTGCCACCGCCTGCATCCACCACACGCAGCACGTTGCCGGGCTGAAGAGTTGCGCTGAAACCAAAACCAAGGGCACCGCTGACAGCGGCCTGCAAGCCACCAAATCCACCGGCACGGTCAAAACGGACGATCGTGGCACCACCCTCACCGTCTGTGACAGGAATAGGGTTGGGAGCGGCGCCATCCGTGGCAATGAACTGGAAACGACGTGGGCCGGTGGGTGTGTTCACCTCAACAGTTAGGGTGTTGCCCGCCTTCATGGCGAGGTTTCCGGGAACAAGCACATCAGCCAGCGCTGTATCAAAACCGGAGTTCAGACCGGTTGTGGCAGGAGTGGTCGGGTTACGGTCACCAAGGGCTGCAGCAAGGCCAGCCGCGAGATCATCAAGCTGTGCCTGCGCTTCCACAAGCACCTTGTCGCGCATGTTGATTTCAGCTGCGATAGAGCCCGAGCGGAAGAGGTTGCCAGCAATCACATCAATGCCGCCGCCGCCTGCGCTGTCCACACGTATGGTGCCAACGCCGCGCGTGTTCGGGTCAGTTGTAAAAAGGCTGTTGGCCGTCAGCGCTGACCGTGCATCGAACGTCAGGGAAACAGGTTCGCCGCTGTAGAGTTGCAAACCGGAGTTTGTGAAAATGTTGACCTTGCCATTGTCCTGATCGAGGACGCGAATGTCGATGAGGCTGGCGAGCTCCTGTATCGCCTGATCGCGCTCATCCAGCAGTGCCGCAGAACTTGCGTTGACGGCCCCATTGCCGACAAGTTTCCTGTCGATGGCAGCAATGTTGGAGAGAACCTGATTGGCACGTTGCACACCATCAGCAATGCGGGCTTCAGCACCTTCACGCAAACGCTGGATATCGGACGAAAGACCGTTGAGTTGCGATGCAAGCGCCTGCGCATTGGAAAGCACCTGCGCACGGGCTGTGTAGTCCGATGGATTACTGGTCAATGACTGAAGCGAAGAAGCGAAGGCATTGACGCCACTGTCCAGCGAACCAAGTTGTCCCGGCGTGCCGAACATTCTGTCAATCTGCTGGGCATAGCTTGCCCGGACATCTGTGTAGGCGGCACCGGCAGTTTCCATGCGGAGTTGCTTTTGCACCAGTACATCAAGCTGACGCTGGATACCCAGCGAGAGCGCACCGCTGGTGCGGTCTCCTGTGACACGCTGGCGGACATCAAGCTGGCGGCGGGAATAGCCAACGGAGTCCACATTGGCGATGTTGTTGGAGACGACCTCCATCTGGGATTGCATGACGCGCAATCCAGATAGGGACGAATTCATTGCTCCCATCAAACCCATGACAAACTCCTCTCAGCCAAAGCTGAATTCAACCATCAACGCACGATGTTGATGGCTTCCCGCAGCATGTCGGACGAGGTGGAGATGACGCGTGTATTGGCTGAATAAGCCTGCTGGGTCACGATCATCTTGGCGAATTCATCAGCGATGTCGGTGTTGGAGTTTTCAACAGCGCCACCGACAATCGCACGGCCAGCATCTGTAATAACAGGCGGACCAGAATCGATAGTCTGCTCAAAAACACCACCATCACGGCGCTTCAGGCCATTGTCGGCGGAGAACTGTGCGATGGAGAGCTGATAGAGGCCTACGACCTGACCGTTGGTGTAGTTGCCCTGCACGCGGCCACCATCACCAATCGTGATTGATGTCAGTTCGCCCGATGGATAACCATCCTGCGACAGCTTTGTAACGCGCACACTGCCCTTTGATTCAACATCTGAATCTGCATACTGTGTAAGGGCTGTTGCCAAAGAAAATGGACCGATAGCTGTACCGTTGACGGTCAAGCTCAGTCCTGCCAACGTTGCAGGTGTAGTTGGCTGGCCAGAAATATCAAAAGTAAAAGTACCGCCAGGAATCTGTGACCATTTGGTTGCAGCGCCTGTAGCCGCTGCATCCGACTGATAGTACAAGTTCCACGTTTCTGCACCGGTTGTATTGCTTGTCTTACCCCAGCGCATCTGCACGTTAACAGGGGCGCCCTGAACGTTGTAAGTTGTCGTTGAGCCACCGCTGATCGTCTGGTTCAGAAACGCTGTTTCATCAGTTGCAGACACAGCAGCTGGCGCACCGGCACCCCACGGACCACCGGCAAGCAACCATCCACCAGGTCCAGGGTTTGTATTTGAAGCATTGGTCTGTGGCTTTTCAGGCAAGTTAGCACGGTACTCCAGCTCTCCTGTTGGGCGAGCCGGGATGTTATCGCCATCAACCCTGATGACGCCAGGCTGGGAACCAATCAAATCTTGGGTCACTGGGTCCATGCGGATACCCTTGAGGAAGAAGCCTGCGCCGTTGACCATGTAACCAGAGCGATCGAGTTCAAAGTCACCGCGGCGGGTGTAAAGATCGATGCCGGCGAAGGTTGGCTGGTTGCCGGCATATCCTGTACGCTCCTGCACAACGAAGAAGCCTTCACCGTTGATGGCAATGTTAGTACCGACACCGGTTGTGTTCAGGTCACCCTGAATGGTGTTGGTGGACTGGCTGAAGGCTGCCACGGAACCCGCGAGTTCGCGTTTGCGCGGCGTATCAGGAATGAGATCGACAAAGCTTGTGTCCACACGCTTGAAGCCTGTGGTGCGCGAGTTGGCGATGTTGCCCGAGATGTTCTCCATCGCATAGGACTGCGACTTCAGGCCCGAAACCGCCGTGGTCATCGCTCCGAAAATACCCATGATACGCTTCCCTCTACGCCTGCAACACCTTGATCCTGCAATGGCAGGATACGGGGCGCGTACGCAGGCACCTGAAACACGCCCCGATGCTGGTTATATCGCAAGGGTCGTGCCAAGATTTTTCATGAGTGATTTCAATGGGTAAAGATGTGTTTACCATAGCACTCCGGCAGTTTTGGACCGGCATGGTGTGATGGTGCGGCAGTTTTTGCCGGGTTGGTTCTGTCTTGTCATTCCCGGCGAGCGTAGCGAGGGAAGGGAATCCATTCTTCCTTGCTATCCAGAAATTGAAAGATGGATTCCCTTCCCCTCCGCTTCGCTACGGCCGGGAATGACAGGGGAAGGAAAGAGCGCCCTGCCCTATTCCTTCTTGCCAAACGGATTGCTGAGAATCTCGCCTGCCACATCCTGCAGCTTGGGCTCATCAGTCGCCAGAAACGGCAAGGGACGACAGGCGGCAATGCAGGCCAAACCCACGCGCGCTGTCAGCAGGCCGTTCAGCACGCCCTCCCCTAGTTTGGCGGAAAGACGTGCCGCCATGCCGTGGCCGACGAGCTGGGACAGTACGCTGTCTGTGAGCGCCACGCCGCCTGTGATGGCGAGATGCGAAAGGATGCGCCGTCCCAGCCGCCAGAAGCCGAGCGCTCCGGGGCGCGCGCCATAAATTTCGGCAATCCTACGGGTCAGCATCACGGATTGTGCGGCAACAAACAGCACATCCACCAATGCGCGCGGCGAGATGGCCGTGACCATCGAGACACGCTTGGCGGCTGATGCAATCGCCTGTTTGGCCAATTCATCCTGTGGTTGCACCAGCGTGCGTTCTGCCAGTGTCAGCAGTCCCTTGCCGTCGATGATCTCCCCCAGGTGATTGCCCATGGCGGCGCGCTGCTGTGCGGTAGCGGTATCAGACTTTTGATGTTCGATCAGTCTGCGCACCACATCCTTAGCCGCTATGCCGTCGTCGGCTGCAAAGGCAACGGCAGCCTTGTCGCGCATATCGGTGGCAGCACCCAGACGCATGAGACCGCGCATTTCGCGCACCAGGATGACAAGCAATGCGAGCACGGCAAGGCCCAGAAGCGCAAACCCGATCCAGCCCATAACAGGATTGGCGCGGTAAAGCTCATCCACCAACCGCCAGAACCAGAGGCCAATGGCGAGCGAGACCAACCCACCCAAAGCTGACCAGAACAGCTTGCCCCAGAAGGAACCGCGTGAGGGTTTGGTAGACAGGGCTTCATCCTGTTCCACAACTGCAGGTGCGGCAAAGACATCCACTTCGGGTGTGATAGTAACAGACTTCGACACCGGCTTGATGGCAGGCTCGGCAGTGTTGTCCGTCTGCTCACTCTCGATGCGGAAAACCTTGGGGGATCGGTTCGTGGTCATAGAAGCTGCCTCACTTCACCTTGTCGCCCAGCAGAAACTCGATTGTGCGATCCAGCCTGATATGCGGCAAGGGCTTCAGGCGACCATCGGCGCTGCGCTCTGGTACGGGTGGGCGAAAGCGCAGGAAGCGCAAGTCCAGCGGCTTGCCAGCGGGATCAAGCAGTGCGTCGATCGAGCTCGATAAATCTGCTGGCAGATCACCGGGGAAGAGAGCTGCCTCCGCGACACCATCAAAGATTTCAGAGCCAAGCGCCTCGCCTTTCAGCGGAACACCGGCAATACATGGCACAGTGCGGCGGCCTTCCTTCGCGATCACCTCACGCGTTGCACGAACCGCTGCAATGGCAGCAACATCGACATTGGCGCCTGCGTTTTCTGCCTTGGCAGCTGCCCGCTCCACCAACCCGCGCACAATCACCTCAAGAGCATCATGGTTGGTGTGGTGCAGATGATCTGCTTTGGTGGCTGCAAAGAGTACGCGGTCAATGCGCGGTGCAAACATCTGCGCCAGCAGGCTGTTGCGGCCCGCATTGAAAGCCTTCAGCACATCAGACATCGCTGCTTCCAGATCAGCCACTGCGGCAGGGCCCGCGTTGAGCGCAGCAAGCGCATCCACCAACACGATCTGGCGATCAAGCCGGGCGAAATGATCCCGGAAGAAGGGCCGTATAATGTGTGATTTGTAAGACTCGTAGCGCCGCTCCATCATGGCATAGAGTGAAGATGATGACGGCTTTTCCGCAGGCGCATCCAACGGCGCAAAGGTGAGTGCAGGCGAACCTTCGAGATCACCCGGCAACAGAAAGCGCCCCGGCGGAAGCGAGGACAGCGACACCCGCTCATCGCGGCAACTGCGCAGAAAACTGGTGAAACTTTCGGCCAAAGCACGCGCGTTCTGCTCCACTGCTTCTTCTGTTGCCTGTGTAGTTTCCAGCAGAGCAAGATAGCCGGCCGCCAGTGGCGCGCGCGGGTTCTGGCGGGCAAGGGCAATGGTTTCACGGGACCATTCCGCATAAGATTTTTCCAGCAGCGGCAGATCAAGCAGCCATTCACCGGGGTAGTCCACAATGTCGATGGCGAGGGTAGAGACCCCACCGGTCCAGCCTGCCTTGCTTTCATACTCCACCATCAGGCGAAGCTCTGAAATGCGCCGGGTGGATTCCGGCCAATGACGATCCGTGCCGGTCAGCGATGCAAGATGATCCTCGTAGGGAAAGCGCGGCACTGTGTCGTCTGGCTGCGGCGCAAGATAGGCTCTGCGGATACGGCCTTCAGCCTGCGCGCCAAAGAGGGGCAGTTTTCCACCAGCAATCAAGGCGTGTACAAAGGCCGTGATGAACACGGTTTTTCCGGAGCGGGACAGGCCCGTAACCCCAAGGCGCACTGTGGGGTTGACCATGCCGCTGGCAAACTGCGTCAGGCTTTTCAGCGCCATCCATGCGTCATCAGCAAAGCTCAAGACACGGCCTCAGCCACAATGACCGCGGCAAGTTTTGTTTCAAGCAAGGCAAGTCCGCGCGCGATCACGGCCCCGTCCATTACGCGGTGGTCAAACCCCAAAGTCACATCCACTGTTCCATCTTCAGTAAAAGGCCCGTAGCCCAGAAAGGTGGTCATCGGCGAGACGGGATACAAGATGCTGGCTCCCAGATGCCCCACAACCGAAACACCGAACGTGCCGACATAATGCGCGCGGTGACGCGGCACATTGAAGGCTACCCACCATGCCAGTCGCCGCAAAGGGCGCGGCAGGCGGGAGATAGCCAGGATCATGCGGTTGCGGCTGATGCTGGTGACGGGAGCCGAACGGCCCGTCTCGATGTCAGCAGTGATCTCTGCCAGCGAGCGCTCGGCAGGCGATTTGATGCGTACCGGAAACAGCACGGCCTCCCCGTTGATATCACGCTCCACCATGACGCTGGCCACACTGGTGGCGTGCTCATAAAGGCGTGGCCACGGGAGGGTGACATAGCTGCGCCGCAACTCCGGCAACTCGGCAGCCACCTCGCCCCAAGCCTTGATGAAGACGGCTGTCCAGAGTGGTTTTTGCCCTGATGTCTGTGCTGCAAATTCGGCGCGCGCCTTGATTGCTAGCGACAAATCAATGCGCCGCGCAACAACCCCTTGCGGGGTTTTCAGAGTCTGTTGACAGAGATCCGCGATGAAAACACGCGATGGGGAGAGTTTGATCGAACGGCCATTCATATCTGTTTCTTGGCATTGCCGCACCGGTTCGGCAAGCCTGCGTTATGCGGCGCTATGACCATCCTGAACGCAAAAGAGGCATGCTGCGATTGCACAGCATGCCTCTGGTATTATTGCAGCTGATGACGGTTATTGAAACCGATCTGCAGCATGGGCCAGAAGGGTGTAAACCTTGCCGGTATCCGATGTGAGATAAGAACGTGCAAGAGCACCATCACGGTCTTCGTTCGCCACCTCTTTCAGGAGACGCTCGAACTCTTCAACGTAACGATCAACGGTTTCGCGGAAATCCGCTTCGCGGCGATAGCGACGGCGCACCTCGTCAAAGGTCTGCTGGCCCTGCAGGGTGTAAAGCCTGCGGGTGAAAGCATTGCCGTCACCGGAGGTTACACGATCCCAGGCATCAGACAGTGCATCGCTGTCGACAAGGCGTGCTATGTCCGACGAGATCACATCGAGGGCTTCAAGACCCTGCTCTGTCGGGCGGGATCTCGCAGACTTGCTGACCTTCTGGGCGTCATCTTCGGAGGCCTTGCTCAGGAGATCAGACAACCAGCCACCGTTGCCACGGGGAGCCGCCGGTGCAACGCGCGCAGGCTCCTGACGGACTGTCTCCTGCCTGCGTGGTGCAGGTTGGCGCACTGGCAGAACAGGTGCAGCACGAACCGGTGCCGCACGCGGTGCCGAAGTTGCAGCCACGACGTCCATACCAGAGCGGTCAACCAGTGCATTCAGCTCATCAAGAGCCTTGATTTGGTCGCCCACTGCACGCTTGATGGCACCGGTCTGAGACTTGAGATCACGCGGCATCATAGCAGCACTGCGGCTGACTTCAGTCCGTGTAGCCTCAAGCTCCTGGGCAATCTCGGCAGTCACACCGCGCAGTTGATCTGCCGTATCGCGGAAGCGCTCGGCAGAGTCAGCCATCACCTGCTGCATCTCACCCATGGTTTGCTCATGGGAGGCGCGCAATGCGCTGGCTGTGCGCTCACGCTCCTTGGCAGACATCGAGCGGATGAGCTCATACTGCTCCTTGATGGCCGCAGAGGCGGATTCGCTGCTGCCCAGCAATGTCGTGCTGACATCACGGGCACGCTGTTCGGCCGCATTCAGGCTGTCGTTCAGCAGGCTGTTGAAGGTCTGCATGACAGACTCCACCTCACCGCCACGTTGTTCGATGTTGGCGATGAGCTGCTCGATATCAGCCTGCTTGCTGCCAAGCGCCTTGTTGACTCGCAACTGGGCAGAAGCGAGCTCTTCAGCCGCACTGGCCAGCGCCGCGCCACGATCCTGAATCTGTTCTGACAGATTGGCTGCCTCACGCAGCACACCGCCCGACACATCTTTCAGCACATCGATCTGCACCTCAACGCGTTCGGACGTCTTCGCCGTATCAGCGACAATCTGGCTCATCGTCGCGCCAAGCTCTGTCACGCGGCTGGTAAGGCCTGTTTCCACCGCTTCCAGATTATTGGTGGCAGAAGAGAGGATGTTGTTGAGAATGACATTGGCATCGTTGAGCTGCTTCAGAACAGCACTCATCTCGCCGCTCAGCAGCTTGTGAGCCGTTGAAAGGCCGGACACAGATTTCTCGGCACCTTCCGAAATAGCGTGGCGGAAGGCTTCGGTCGAAGCGTTGATGCGGTTCGTCATGTCGCTGCCGCGTGTTTCCACGAGATTGGCAACAACCGAGCCATTGCGCTCGATTGTGTCAGCGATAGCAGATCCACGTGCCTCGATTGTGCGGACAACGGCTTCACCCACATCCGCCACTTCGCGGGCAATCGCCTCGCCGCGCGCGCCCATCTCACCAACAAGATTGGCTCCGCGCTCGGCAAACAGCTTGTTGAGCTCATCAGTGCGCTGAACCAGCGAGGCTGAAATCAGATTGCCCTTCTGGTCGATGACTTCGGATACGCCATCAAGACGGCGCACGACGCGCTCTTCAAAATGGGTAACGCGGGTATCAAGCGTGTCAGCAATCTCTGTTGCGCGGTTGCCAAGCGTATCGTTGATCTCGCTTGTCTTGTCCGCAAGAACACCGGCGATCTGTTCGCTCTTGAGTGTGAGAATGGTGTTGATCTGCTCGGCACGGGCACCAAGCTGATCGGCCATCGCCAAAGAACGCTCGTTGATTGTGCGGTCGATTTCGCCCGCTTTCTCTTCGAGGGCACGGGTGATGTCACGGCTGCCCTCGCCCATCAGTTTGGCAAGATCAATCGTGCGCTGGGACAGTGTCTCGTTCAACTGCTGGCCACGGCGCTCAAGGCCTGTATCAACGCGGTTGATGAGCTCTTCGAACGCACCGCTGATGGCGGATGTGCGCGCCACAGCGCGACTGTCGAAGGCATTGAGCTGCGCTTCCAGCAGGCTGGTGGTTTCATCAGTGCGGGCACTCAAACGGTCCACAAGCGCATCGCCATGGACTGTGACCATGGATTCCACGTTCTGCAGGCGCGTGCCCACTGTTTCATCAAAATTGCGCAACTGGTTGGTAACACCAACGGCATGCTGTTCAAGCGTGTTTGAAAGGCCGCGTGCATTGTCAGCAAGTGCCTCGTTCACACGGTTGCCCTGTGTGGCAATGGCCAGCACAATGTCCTTGCCGGTCTGTGCCAGACGAACGGAAACCTGATCAGCATGGCTGCCAAGGCGGGTTTCAATTTCGCCAGCATGGGCCTTCAGCAAGGATTCCGCCACTTTCGTGCGGCCGTCGATGGCTGTCGCCACAACCTGTCCTGCGCCTTCAAAGGCACCACGGGCATGCACCACTTGCTCGGAAATCAGTGTTGCAGCCTGTTCACCTGTGGCAGCAATGCTCTCTTCCAGAGATTTACCGTGAACGGTGATCGAGTTGTTGATCCGGTCGCTGGTTTCAACAAGGCGCGCTGCAAGGCTGTCACCGCGTGATGTCACGGTTTCAGCAATGCGTGTGCCTGTTTCTTCGAGGCGCTGGGTTACTTCTGCACCGCGAATACCAAACTCGATCACGAGAGCGTCGCCGGTTGAGCGCATTGTGCTGTTCACTTCGTTGCCACGCTCGGCGATGGCACTGATGAGTGACTTGCCTGTCGCATCCAATGTCTGTGTAACCTCCCCTGAACGCTCGCTGATGGAGCTGAGAAGGTTGTTGCCGGTGTCGTTCAAAGACGTGTTCATGCGATCAGCACTTTCGCCGATGGCATCAATCAGCGAACGGCCAGTGTGATCAAGGGTTGATGTAACCTGATTGGAACGCTCGGAGATCGATGTGATCAAGGCGCGGCCTGTCTCGTCCAAGGTCTGGGTCACCTGGTTGGAGCGCTCAGAAATCGATGAAATCAACGAGCGGCCTGTTTCATCAAGGGTCTGTGTGACCTGTGACGACTGTTCGGCAATAGCCGTAACCAGGTTGTTGCCGGTGGTGTTGAGCGATGTGTTGACGACTTCCGCGCTCTCACTGAAGCGCGTGGTGACGGATGTGCCTGTCTGCTCGATCTGCTGGGTGACGACATGGCCACGCTCGGCAATTTCGGCAACCAGCTGCGCACCGCTCTGTGTGATGGTCTGGGTAACATCAGCACTTGTTGCAGCAATCTTGTCATTGACGCTTTCACCGGTTGTCACAAGACGATCAATCAGTTCCGATGAGCGCAGGGTGATCTGGTCGATCATCTGGTCACCGCTGCGTGCAAGCGACATCGCAATCTGGTCGCGACGCTCATCCAGCGCGTTGGTGACGCGGCTTCCCGCCTCGGTAACTGAGTCTGTGATGCGCTGCGAAACAGTCTGCATGTCATTCGACAGTGAATCATGCGCGCCCATGATCGCGGTGCGGACCGAGGCTGCATTGTTGTTGATCGCATCACGCTGGCTTGCCAATTCATCAAGCAGCATGCGGATTTTCAACTCGTTGTCGGTGTAGGAACGCTCAAGCTGAGACACTTCGCTGTGCACAAGCGCCTCAAGTTCGCTGGCGCGGGCCACAGCCCGCTCGATACCATCGCCCATGGAAGCGACCTCGCGGCGAATGGCCTGCCCCAGTGTAAAGACGGATTCAGATGCCATGGCTTCCGGCTGTGCCAAACGAAGCGCCGCCTCTGTCATGGCGCGTGCTGCAATGCGCATTTCCTGCGCGCGGCGCACCATGCTCGCAACAGCAAACATGAAGATCACCGGCAGCAAAGCAGCAACGGCAATCGATACAACCAGCGGCAGATTGGCCGCGGCAAGATAGCCACCTGTCAGTTCAATCTGGGCCGCGTAAGTGTTGAAGGCATAGTAGCCAACAAGTCCGAGCCAGAGCAGTGACAGCAACCCAGCAACCCAGAGTGGCGCGCGCGAAGGGCGCTCCTGCAGGGCCGTGAGAAGCATGGAAGAATTGCGCCTGTCGTCATTCGCTGCCGGACGTGTTGGCGCGACAGCTGGCGCAGAAGGCGCATTGGCAGCAGGCGGAGGGGTGAGAACCGGGGCCTGTGGCATGCCATCAGGCTCTTTGACAACAACAGGCTCAGCCACTGCCGCCTGAAGAGCGACGCTCTCTTCAACTGGAGACTTTGCCGAAGGCAATTTGGCTTTGGGCAGCTTCGGCCGCATCACAGCACTTTCTGTGCCGGTTGCTGCAACTGTACCCTTGCCGTTCAGTGCTTCCTCGATCGCCGAGAATGCAGCATCTGCCGCGTCCGGTGTCTTGTTTGCCTTGGCCATGTTTTCGCCTCGCCTTAGTACGCCACTTCACGATCCGTTGACCGCTGACGCATAACCTCACCCGATCGGGTGGCTCGAGGCTTACGCAACGGGTCAACAAACCCAGTCTGCATGCGCAAAACTCTCCGCACATGACAGACCAACACCATCTTTAACCGGGATTGGGGGTATCGTGCAAACGACTCGTTAATCTTTTCGCAAACTTCGTTAACGCGTTTGTAAACAAGTCCGCGCATGCTCAGAAAGACGCCATCAGAAAAGCCATGCCATTCATGATCGATCTCGACCATCTCAACCAACAGACTTTTGACGATTCAGAGCTGAAACGTGAGATTCTGGAGATGTTTCGCATGCAGGTTCCGGCATTGCTGATGGCCATAGATGCACAAAGCGGCGCTGTGCGTGGTGAAACAGCGCATCGATTGAAAGGCTCTGCCCTTGCCATTGGCGCTATGCCGCTGGCCGACGCTGCCGACGCTCTGGAGCGCGCGCCCGCCAGCGCTGAGGCTCTGCAGGCTGTTCAGATCGCCTGCGACAAGACAATGCAGGTGATAGCGCAACTTTTACAGGAATAAGCCGCTTCTCCCCTCGCCAGATGCTTCCCGTTTCGCTAGAAGCGCGCCGGACAAGGACACTGCAATGCCAAAAATTACGTTTATTGACGCCTCCGGAACCGCCCGCACTGTTGATGCTGACAACGGCGCAACGGTTATGGAAACCGCTATTCGCAACAATATTCCCGGCATTGAGGCGGAATGCGGCGGCGCCTGCGCCTGTGCCACTTGCCATGTGTATGTGGCTGATGACTGGACCGCGAAGGTGGGCAAGCCCCAGCCGATGGAAGACGATATGCTGGATTTTGCCTTTGATGTGCGTGCCAATTCGCGCCTTTGCTGCCAGATCAAGGTGAAGGCAGAGCTTGATGGCCTGACCGTAACAACGCCTGCCAAGCAAGGCTAAGGCGTTATTCGGCTGCCAGTGGTTTGGCAGCTTTCAGCTTGAACACTGTCTCCAGCCCGTTCGCAGGATGCCTTGGCACGAGAAATGCCAGGCTGAGCGATGTCGTGGCTATGGCGCAGCCAAGCCAGAAGATGATCGATGGATCAGGCCGCTGATAGGCCAGAATGCCAAAAACCACCGGAATGATGACGGCCATGATGTGGTTGATGGTGAAGGCCACCGCGGCAGTGGGTGCCATATCGGCCGCATCGCCGATTTTCTGGAAATAGGTCTTCTGCGCGATATAGAATGTCGTGAAAATGCCGTCGGCAATGAACAGGCCCGCAGCGACCCAGGCACCTGAGGCCCCAAGCATACCGCTGGCTGCCAGCGCATAGCCAGCAAAAATCAGGATCAGCGAGATATTCTCGAACATGATCGAGGGGCGCTCGCCGTATTTTGATATAAAGGCCCCCATGCGCGGTGCAAGGAAGGTGTTGGTGGCAGACGTAACCAACATAAGCAGCGCGATGTGGCTGATCGAGTAGCCGAAGGTCTTGACCAGCAGAAACGCGGCAAAAGCCATGAAAATCTGGCGGCGCGCACCGCTCATGAATGTCAGCGCGTAATAGAGCCAGTAGCGCTTGCGCAGCACGATTGTTTTGCGCTGGGGAACGGGGCCATCAAAGCGGCGAAACAGCAGCGCAACACCAATCGCCAGCAGCATCGAAGCGCCGCCTGCGATCAGATACAGGCTCTGGAAATTCGTGATGCCGGCATAGGCCAGCACTGTCAGCCCACCGTAGGCCACGAACTGCGCGGCGGAGCCTGCACCCGAAATCTTGCCCATTTCAGCGGCAGCCGTTTCCTTGGGCAGGAGTTGCAGCGCCAGCGATTGCTGCATTGTTTCAAGATAGTGGAAGCCAACCGACATGATGAAGGTCGTCATCACGATGCCAGTGAAAGACGGGAAATATCCCGCCACCAGCACGCCAAAACACAACGCAATCATGCTGAGATAGGCGAAGGTCTGTTCGCGCAGGAACAGAATGAAGAAAATGGCAGTGAAAGCCAGAAATCCCGGAATTTCCCGGATGGACTGCATCAAACCATTGTCTTTGAAGGTGAAACCGGCGTTCTCAACCGAAAAGTTATTGATCAGCGCGGACCAGCTGGCGAAAGCCAGAAAGTTCACGAAGTTGATCGACATCAGAAAGGCTGTCGGGTTTTCAAAGAGGCTTTTCTTCAGGCTTTCCGCAGACATACCGATGGCTCCTGCGAACCCAGGTCCGCATTCCCTCTATCGATCTTCATGACAAAGACGTCAAATCGCTTTCGCTGATGGCTTTGATGATGGTCTTGCCAACGGCGGCATGACTTCCGGCGGAATGCTGTCTGGCGTGAAGGTCCGTGGCCGGTTGTGCATCACGTAGCGCCACACCCACCAGCCAAAATAGACACCCATGAAAACGATCAGCATCGCGATTGGAAAGTTGCGGTCATAAAGCGCATTGCCTGCCATCAGCATGAGCGCCACCACAGTGGTGCCACCTGCCACACCGGAGATGATGTTCATCCAGAGCGGCACACCAGCCACCAGTTGAAGGGCCGGGTTCGCCTTGCCAACGGCAGCAATGAGCGCGGTTATGAACCGGCGGTAGTCCTCATCCTGCCGGTCAATGCTCATGGCATTGCGGAAGGTGAGATTGGTGATGAACACCGTATGCCGGTTCTTGCCCTCAATACGGGCGCGGTAGCCCTCGCTGGTGGAATTGCGCGGGCGATACACCAGCTCGATGCGGTTGATATCCGCAAGCAGCATCTCGCTTTGGATTACCCCTTGCGTGATGATCAACCGGTCAGCAGTCAGTTCAAAAATCGCCCCGCCGCCATAGGGCTTGGCACGGTGGGTGTAGGTGATGGATGGGGTATCGGACATAGCGAGGCTTTTGACCGGGAATGTGCGTGAGGGCAAGGGGAGACTGTCTCCAGGTAGCAACCGTCTGTTAACCATGTTTCGCCAAGGTGACCGCAGCAAAACCATTGCGAAACACCATGACCGAGACATCTCCAACCTTCCCCGGACGCACCTGCGGAACATGCACCTTGTGCTGCAAGGTGTATGAAGTGCCGCCTGTCAGCAAACCCAGGGATCAATGGTGCAAACACTGCAAGCCGGGACAGGGTTGCAGCATTTGGGAAGATCGCCCTCAGTTCTGCAGGGATTTCCACTGCACATGGATTCAAGATACAAGCTTTGGTCCGGAGTGGCAGCCAAGTGTCTCAAAGTTTGTCATGAACTGGGCAGACGAGAAACAACTTTTTGTAACAGTTGATCATACCCAACCGGTCGCCTATCGCCGGGAACCGTATTACAGCCATTTCAAAAAGCTGGCCGCGAATTGGCTACCATCGAGCCGTTTTATCGTTATCTTTGTCGGTGATAAAAAGATGCTTCTTTTGCCTGATGGGGAGCAATACCTGGGCACAAGAAACGATACAGCATCTTACAGGGTTGTAACACATCTTGCGCGAAGCACAGATCGCTACGAGATCGTTATAGAAGCATCCGCATAAACGAAAACGCCGGAGCTTTCGCCCCGGCGCTTTTCTTGTTTGACGCATTCGATATCAGAACAGACGCAGGATGGCCTGGTCAGAACGTGATGCAAGCGAGAGAGCTGTAACAGCCATCTGCTGACGTGTCTGAAGCGATGTCAGGTTTGCACCTTCTTCGTTCATATCAGCAGCTGTGAGCGACTCCGCAGCCTGGTTCAGAATAGACGATGAGTCTTTCGTGAACTGCTGACGAACCTGAACGATGCTCAGTGTCGAACCCAATGTCTGGGCACGAGTACGTGTTGCATTGATACCAGTGGTCAATTCGCCGATCAGCGTGTTGATCTGGACGTCTGTCGCAGCAGGGGCATAACCAGCAGCAGTGACAGTCACACCACCGCCAATTTTCAGGTCAGCAGCAGTAACAGTCAAGTTTGAACCTGATGTTGGGTCAAAATCGATTGTCAGGTTGTTGGTAGCAGCTGTGCGAAGCAAGTTCTTGCCGTTGAAGCCACCGTCGTTGGTCAGCTTGTCGAATTCGCCAGTTGTTGCAGTCAGGATTGTGCCGATCTGGGCCAGAAGGTCCGTACGGGCCGTACCTGTTGCAGTGATGGCCTGACGTGCAAGACCCTGCGCAGTTTCAAGCAACTTGGCGCCAGCTTCGGTTGTCTTGATGGCCTTCTCAAGTGCTTTTGAACCGATGCCCTGGTTATCAAGGTTGGCGCTCATATCGCGAGCGGTCTTGTTGAAAGCCTGAGCCTGGAAAAACACTGATGGGCTGTCGAGAACGTCGTTGACGCGCTTGCCTGTGGCGATGCGCTTGTTGGTAAGGTTGATCGAACTGTCAAGACCGGTAAGTGCGGTCAAGGAAGTGCGCATACCCATTGTAAGAGCGATAGACATTGTGAAACTCCTGTTTCGTGGTGGCCCCTTCTGGGGCACCGGAGCGTTCTGCGCCGGTTTGACGAAACGGAAATTGACAGGCCAATCGTAAACGGACGTTAGGAAATATGGTTACGAACCGGGTAGGCTTACCGGCGGGGAAATATTAATCATGAAGAAGGGGTTAAAACGGGTTCGGATTGCAGTTTTTTGATTTTATATTGAATAATTTCAATGATTTACGGTTTAAATGGATTGGTAGGGTTAATCAAAAAGCGGGTTTGGGAGGAGGGAAAACTAAACCTGCGCCCATCCGGTGATATCGGCCATCACGCGTGACAGGGCCTGGTCGAGCGCCTGCGTGGCCCCTGCCCCTTCGATTGCGCCAACGGGCACACCGGCACTGAACTGGCGTGCGGTGACAAGATTGCCTGATCCTGCACTCACCAGTTTGCAGGCCATCTCGACATAGGCATCGCGCGTGGCTTCGCGCACCTCAAAGGCCCGGATATCGGTGATGAGGGAGTAGGTGCCAGACAGGCGATCTCCCGGCCTGCCAACAGCAGCGCGGCCTGTGTTCTCGAAGGTCTGGATGAGGCGGGACTGCACCAGACGCGGCAGGCGGTCCGCCCATTGGGCCTTGGGCAAATAGGTGAGCTCTCCGGTCGCTGCACGCACCACGATCCGCTCGCTGTCGAGCGCGAAGACGGCGGTTGGTTCCGCCACTACAATCACACGACGCCCTGCGGAACGGCGCAGGCCATCACGCGGGGCTGTGAGATCATAGGTGGAGGGTGCAGGCCCGCCGCCGCAAGCGGCCAGAGGCATGGCAGCAAGGCCAACGAGGAGATGGCGACGGGAGAGTTGCGACACGGGCTGCGTCATCTAGCGTGCACCGGAGTATTCAGGGATGGGCGGGCGACCGCCCGTAATCAACTGGGAAGGATCCCGCCCCAGATTGCGGACAGCGCGGTTGACTTCGTTGACAGCCTTGCGGGCATCAGAAGCCAGTCCCTCGATATCACGCCCGCCGGAACTGGTGAGCTTGTTGATGCCTGCCGTTATCTCCGCTGTTCGACGATCCAGATTGCGGGCAAGGCGCTCGATGCTTTTTGCCATATCGCTGAAATCACCGGTGCGGGTCTGCAGGTTATCAGCCAGCGCGCGGAAGGACTTGGCGGTTTCTGCAATTTCGGAAAAAGCGCCCTTCCCTTCTCCCTCATTGCTGCCAAGAAAGCTGGAGGCGGCTGTCAGCACACTGTCAACTTTGGTGGAAGCTGCACGCAACGTAGATGTGATCTCGGCGATATCCTTCATCGCGCGGTCAGCCTGCGCGGCATTGTTACCGATGGCTGACGCAAACTTATCGATGTTATCAACCGTGCGGCCAATCTTGGTGCTGTCGACCGCCTTGGTCAGCCGCTCGATCTCGGCGAGTGCACCATCAAGCTTGGCAGAGCTGTCTGAGAGGCGTTTGGCGAGCACGGCTCCGTCGCCAAGAATGCCATCGATGTTACGCCGGTTGTCGGCGAGAACCTGCGTGAAGGTCTCGATGTTGCCAATAGCGCGGTTGACGCTGGTCGCATCCACCTTCTTCAACAGATCATCAGCCGTGATGGAAAGCGCCTCAAGCCGCCCGGACAGCGCGGAAATGCGCTGCGATGTATCGCCCACTGATGCGAGGAACGCGCCAACGCCTGCAGAGTTATCTGCCAATGCCTTGGCGAAGGTTTCCACACTGCGAAATGTGTTGGTGATGGATCCTTCGTTGTCCTCCACCAGTTTTTCGGCGCGCGCCAGAATGGAGTCTGCCCGCTGCGAAAGGCGCTGGGCTGTTTCGAGAATATCCTGAAAATCGGATCGATCGGCAAAGATCACGGCCCGGCCACCATCCGGCGCTGTCAGAGCTGCCGCCTCTGCCGTGCCCCCGGATAGCTGCACAGAGGCCTGACCAGTCAGGCCCTGATACTCGAGTCGCGCGCGTGTATCCGTTTTGACAGGGGTTTTTTGATCAACCTCGATAATGGCCATCACACGGCTGGGATCGCTCGGAACAAGATCGATAACGGTTACTTCGCCCACGCGCAAACCGTTGAAACGCACGAGTGAACCACGGTTGAGGCCGGACACTGATCCTGTAAACACGACACGGTAGGACGTCTTCTGCCCATTGGAGCGGCCAGAGGCGAACCAATAGACAAAGCCGAGCATGCCGGCAAAAACTGCCAGCGTGAACAACCCTATCAAAGCGTAGTTAGCCCGTGTTTCCATAGAAAAGACTGTACTCTTTACCCGCTTTTACCAACCGCAAGATGAGCCCGCGGTCCACTGAAATATGCTTTCAACCAGGGATGAGATGTTTTGCGCATCGCATCCATATCACCGGCCGCCAGCACTTTGCCTTCACCCAATGCCACGATTCGATCACAGATAGTATTGAGGCTGTCGAGATCGTGGGTCACCATAAACACGGTGAGGCCCAGTGTCTTTTGCAAAGTAGCGGTTAGCTCATCAAATTCTCCGGCGCCGATGGGATCAAGGCCGGAGGTCGGCTCGTCCAGAAAGACAATTTCAGGGTCAAGCGCCAATGCGCGGGCAAGGGCTGCCCGCTTGATCATGCCGCCAGAGAGCTCTGAAGGGTATTTGTCCGCCGCATCGGGTTTCAGCCCGACCATCTCGATTTTCATGATGGCCAGATCATCCAGCATGGATTCTGACAAATCGAGGTATTCCCGCATCGGCAGTTGCAGGTTTTGTTTGACTGTCAGCGATGAAAACAGCGCACCTTGCTGAAACAGAATGCCCCAGCGCTGCTCGATGGCCTGGCGCTCGCGATCATTCAGCGTGCTCATATCCTGCCCAAAGACCGTGATCTTGCCGCGTTTCTTCGGGATCAGCCCGACAATCGTGCGCATCAGCACGGATTTGCCCGTGCCTGACGCTCCGACAACGCCGAGAATTTCGCCACGATACACATCGAGCGACAAGCCGTCGTTGATCAGGCGATCGCCGAAGCCAACAGCGAGGTCCCGCACCTCAATGACGGTTTCTGCAGCGCTGGCGGTTTTGACAGGTGGCATTATCACCTCAATACCTGATCGCGGCAAAGAACATCGCGAAAAGGCCATCGACCACAATCACCATGAAAATTGCCTTCACCACGGATGCTGTGGTTTGCCGACCGAGCGATTCTGCCGATCCTTTTACTGCCATGCCCTCGATGCTGGCAATCAGGCCAATCACCAGCGCCATCACCGGCGCCTTGATCATGCCCACCATGAAGGTGTTGAACTTGATGGCGTTCTGCAGGCGGTTCAGGAAAACATCCGGGCTGACGTCGCCGTAAACCCAGGCCACCAGACCGCCGCCAAATATGCCGGACATCGCCGCGATGAAGGTGAGGATTGGCATCGCCACGACCAGCGCGAGTATGCGCGGCACAATCAGCACCTCCATCGGGTCAAGCCCCATGGTCCGCAGCGCGTCAATCTCCTCGCGCATCTTCATGGAGCCAAGTTCAGCCGTGATGGCAGAGCCGGAGCGTCCCGCAATCATGATGGCGGTGAGCAGAACCGCCAGTTCGCGCAAAACGAGAATGCCTAGCAGATCAGCCACAAAGGAAGCGGTGCCAAAGGTGCGCAGCTGAAAAACGGATTGCTGCGCAATGATCCCGCCAACAAGAAACGAGATCAGCGCAATAATGGGCACCGAGCGGAAGCCGAAAGCCTCCAGCTGACGGACGAACGCTGCACCGCGAAAGGTGCGGGGGCGCAATATGATGCGCCCGAAGGCGGACATAACACCCCCCAGAAAGCTGACGCCGCTGATCAGATCACGCCCGATACCAGCCATGCCGCGACCAACGTCCTCAAGAACGTCAATGCCATTGATCGGTTTGTGTGGTTTGGTGCCCAGATGACTGAGTGTCACCTCAGAGAGCAGCAAGGTCTGTTCGGGGGATATCCCGTCCAAACTGACTTCGGAGCCAGCTTTTTCCAACGCCTGGCGTATGCGCGCTGTCACAAGGGCACCCAGCGTGTCGAAAGCCGTCACATTGGCAAAATTGATTGTGATCCGGGATTTTTCCAGCGTGCTGGTTGCTGCGAGAACAGCTTCCAATGCGCGGCCATGTTGCATGGTCCATGCACCGGACAACGCGATGAACTTGCCGCCCGCACCTTGGGTGATATTCGCCCTCGGCGGCTCAGTGCGGTCTGACTGGGTGGAATGCCTTCTCAAAACTGCCTCTTGGTCACTTTATCTGCAGCAATAGAGGCTTCCGAGGCCAGAATACAACATCTTTGCGCGTGCCCGTAACCATTCATTAGCACAAGCATGGCTTCTCTATGTTCAGCGTTCCCGAAAATCTCAGGATTTCGGTGGTTTGTGTACCTATTGTCGATGGATGATTTGAATGTCTGGATATCTGGCACCTCAGGAAAGCTCGCACGCCGACTACGAGGCCATTGAGCTTGCTGTCATGGAAACCGACCGTGGCCGTAATTTCCTGCAGGAATACGCCAGACGAAACCGCCACGCTGATACACAGGTTCTGCTCTCGGCGCTGTCGCGCATCGAAAAATCGATTGCCATCCATCGCGAGCCGACAGAAATCGACAAGTTCCGCCTCGATGTTCTGGAAATGTCGCGTGCCATTTCGCGCACGCGCGCCGAAATTTCTTCGATCAAACCTGAAAACGAGGCTGGTGGCGGGCGCATTGTCGAGGCTTCTGGAGAGCTTGACTCGATTGTTGCAGCAACGGAGTCCGCAACTTCAGATATTCTGGCATCGGCCGAGAAAGTGCAGGAAGCTGCCTGGACCATGCGCGAGGCTGGAGGTGATCCTGGGTTCTGCGATATGCTCGATGAGCGTGCAACCGAGATCTACACATCCTGCTCGTTTCAGGATTTGACCGCCCAACGCATTCGCAAAGTCATTGATGCCCTTGGTTTCCTCGAAAAGCGCGTCAATACCATGATCGACATCTGGGAATTCGCGGAGGACGCTGAAGAGGAAAACATCAAGCAGGTTGATGCCAATGCCGGTCTTGTGCGTGATCCGAGCATGTCTCAGGCCGATGTTGATTTCGTGCTGGTGGAAGAAACAGGCGTACAGACGAAAGCATCCGCCCCAATTGAGGCTGTCGCGCCGTCAAAGACTACCGCAGATGTGAACGCAGGCCCGGCATTTATCTATTCATCGGATGTATCATTTGCCGAAGAGACACAGATTGACAGACTGGCTGCCAATACCGCTTTGAAACTTGCAAACGATGCGCCTGAGGTTGCGTTGTTGGTGCAAGATCAAAACCCGCATGAACTTGATATGTCGACAGCAATTGACAAGGTCATTGCCCTTTCACACGTCGATGGATTTGCAGCAGATGATCTTGAAACGCGTGGCATTGAAACACACGACCTGAAGCCTGTTGTGGGTTTGCAGGCTGCTGAAGAGTTGCAGGCCGATGCAGAACAACAGCCAATTCGCAACCGTCTGGAGCCCATTGACGAGATTGACGACATCCTCTTCAGCCCGCAGGATGCACTGGTAAACAGTGCGCCAGTTGCAGCACTGCCGCCGGCAGACCATCTCAAGCTGGTATCTCCCCCCATCAACAGTCTTGATGCCATCACCAAAGCCCGGAGCGGCGAAGGCCTTACGGCCGAAGAAGCTGCGCAGGCCATGGATGCCTTGAAAAAGATGTCTGTCGAGGAACGGACACGCCTCTTCAGCTGATTGCAACTCTTAAGCAAACAATGACGGTTGCAGTTGCCGGGCAGGACAGCGATAACGTGAGTCCCGCCGCTCACCTGATCATCCCCCATGCTCAAAGGCATTGGCCTTAAACTGCTTTCAACCATTGCCTTCACTTTCATGGCTGCCAGCGTGAAGGTGATCGGTTTTGCGCACCCCGGCGACCCGCTTTATTATCCAGTTGGACAGACAGTGTTCTGCCGATCGCTGTTTGCCTTGATCCCGGTTTTTCTCTGGCTTGCCTGGCGTGGTGATCTCATCAGGTCATTCCGGGAGTCGCACATCAGGGACCATGCAAGGCGTGGCTTTTTTGGCTCCGTTGGTATGTTCTCGGGCTTTACCGCACTGCTGCTGCTTCCACTCGCTGATGCGACAGCTATCAGTTATGCAGCCCCTCTTTTTACAGTCATACTGGCGGCCCTTGTCCTGAAGGAACGCGTGCGTTTTTATCGCTGGGGCGCTGTTTTCTTCGGCTTAATCGGTGTTATCGTTATGCTGATGCCCTATTTTGGCCAATCAGCAAGCTCGAGCGGGTTTAACACCTATGGCGCGATGTTTGGCATGCTTGGCGCTGTTTGTGCCGGGTTTGCAACGATCGAAACACGAAAATTGACAACGACCGAAAGCACAGGCGCAATCGTTTCCTATTTCATGCTGCTCACCACAATCATTGGTTTTGCCAGCATTTTGCTTGGCCCTTTTGGACCGCTGTTTGTCTGGAAATGGCCCAATGCATACGATGCTGTTTTTCTTGTCCTGATGGGCGTTACCGGGGGTATCGGCCAGATTACGCTGACACAGAGCTTTCGTTATGCGGATGCCTCCGTCATCGCGCCCTTTGACTACATCAGCATGGTCTGGGCCGTGATTGTCGGCTGGTTCCTGTTTGGCGAGTTGCCCAAAGCGGCTGTTCTCTGGGGTGCAAGCATTGTGGTTGCCGCAGGAATCTTTGTCATCTGGCGCGAGCATCGCCTTGGACTGGATCGCACAAGCCAGAAAGCCAGTGGTCCGGGCCGGGCGATTTAAATCCCGCTTGCTTCCCTCTTGCCAGTTTCGCTGCACTGCGGCATAGCGTTCTGATTGATGAACAGTTCTGTTCTGCAAGAGGAACGAGCAGCAATGGGTATTGAGGGCAAGGAGCGCTCCAAAACCATGGACGCGGGCGCGCAAGCGCTTTCCGGTCACCTCGGTCGCACCATTCAGCGGTTGCGCAAGGCCTACAGCATGTCGCTGTCTGACCTCTCGGAACAGTCAGGCGTTGCCAAATCCATCATCAGCCAGATCGAACGGAACGAGACCAACCCGACGCTGGCGACCATCTGGCGGCTTAGCCAGGCGCTGGATATCTCGATTGACCGCTTTCTGGTGCAAAGCGAAGAAGAGCCTTTCGTTGAAAAGACTTCGCGCAACGACACGCCAATCCTGACGTCGGACGACGGCAAATGCCGTCTGACGATTACAGGCTGGATCAAGACTGTGGAATGGTTGCAGTGGTATGATTTTCAGGCAGAACCCGGCGGTGTGCTGGAAAGCGATGCGCACCAGCGCGGCTCTATCGAGTGTCTCTCGGTGCTTTCAGGTGAGCTTGAAGTGGAGGTTGCTGGCACAATCGAGACGGCGAAAGCGGGCGAAACCCTGCGCTACCGCTGTGACCGCCCGCATGTCATCCGCAACATCGGCAAAGAGCCTGCCCATGCGACCATGGTGTGCATTCTCAAAGCCGCTGTGATGGAGTGAGGACCGGCTTGCTGAGGGCTTACAAAATCCGGCCACCAAGCAGCGTTATCCCGCCAAAAACAATGACAATGGCTGCACCAAGACAAACCGCAGCACGCAATGTCACGTTTGAAACCGGCGTCATTTCAGGCGCATCCTCATAGGCTTCTGCCGGTTTTTCACCCGTCACCATGGCTTTGATAAGCTTGTCCTTCTTCAGCCAGCCGTAAAGCACATTGGCCGTGATGTGCATGGCGACCAGCGCAAAGATGACATTGATGCCCTGGACATGAAGTTTCGTGACTTTTTCCGATGTTTCATGGGCAATCAACCGCTTCAGCGGGCCTGCCACAAGCTCATTATGCTCCAGTGAAAACAGACCCAATCCGCCCTGAATCAGCAGCGCGGAAAGCAGCATCAGGATCATCCAGCTGCCCATGGGATTATGGCCAAGGAAATGACGTTTCTTGTCTGAAAACAGATCAAGACCATAGCGCAGGGCTGTCCAGGGCCATGTCACGAAAGCAGTGAACCGGGATGTTGAGGAGCCTGCAAAACCCCAGATGATCCGAAACACAACCAGCACCAGAATGGCGTAACCATTCCAGCGGTGCCAGACGAGTGTGGGATCGCCAATCCTGTCAGCCAGTTTGAAACTGGCCCAGGCTGATATAACGCAAAACACGAGCGTCCAGTGGAACGCCCGTGTTGGCCAATCCCAAGCTTTAACCGAGGAACTGATCTTTGAAGCGGAGCCGGAAGCCAAGAGTGGCTACCCGCCCTTATTGTGGTGCGCGGTAAACGCGGTGGCATGCGCCGCAGTTGGCAAGAACCTTCGGGAACTCTGTCTTGAAGGTGGCTTCGTTGGTGATGGCTGCATCGGCAGCAGTGGCATCAGCAGCAAGCTTGGTGAAGATAGCATTGAACTTGTCACGCTCTGTAGCAATCAACGGCAAGGCTTTTGTGCCAGTGGCAGTGAGAGATGCATCGGGGAACATGGCAGCAAGCTTTGGCACTTCAGTCTTGAAGGTTGCGAGAGCGGCTTTGGCTTTTGCGAGATCAAAAGCCGCCTCACCGCGCAGCATGGCACCGGGTTCGCGGACGCCAGCACCAAAGGATTTGAAGATTGCCTGACGTTGCGCCACGGCATCCCCCTGGGCAGAAGCCACGCCAACGCCACCAATCAACAGGGCAGCCGCTACAAGTGCAAATTTCATGATCTTCTCCAGGTTCATAAAACAGAAGTGATGTGTAGTTTGACGCATTTCAGAAAAGCCGCAATGCCCTAAAAGCTTGCGGCTCTTCACAATTAGTTTTGCAACATTGCAAACTTATGTCGCAACGCCTTTTCCTGACAAGGCCTGCCAAACCCGTTCTGGCGTCGCTGGCATGTCGATATGTGTGGTGCCCTTCTCACGGAAGAGCGCATCAACCAGCGCATTCATCACTGCGGGACAGGAACCGATGGACCCCGCCTCGCCAGCGCCCTTGATGCCCAGCGGGTTGGTGGTTGAAGGCACGTTGCGCGTTGTGAAATCGAAGTACGGCGCATCGTCCGCTCTTGGCATGGTGTAATCCATGAAAGATGCCGTCAGCAGTTGGCCTTCGCTGTCATAAACCGTGCGCTCCAACAGCGCCTGACCAATGCCCTGCACAATGCCGCCATGCACCTGTCCACCCAGCAGCAACGGGTTTACGGTGAGGCCGAAGTCATCAACGATGGTGTATTTCACCACCTTGGTGACGCCGGTCTGCGCGTCCACCTCAACCTCGGCCACATGCGTGCCGTTGGGGTAGGTTGCATCGGGCGGCACAAACTCGTTGGAGGCCGCGAGCATATCAGGCGTGGCAGCGGGCAAAACGGCGATGTCGGCAAAGCTCATGCTCTTGTCCGTGCCCACAACCGTGATGCGGCCACCGCCCAGCACCATATCAGCAACAGAGGCTTCCAGCTTTTCTGCCGCCAGTTCCTTCAGCTTGTCGCCAAGACTCTCTGAAGCGCGGTAGGCTGAAACAGCGCCCACCGGAATGGAGCGAGAGCCGCCGGTTCCGTGGCCGGTTTTCACAGTGTCTGTATCACCCTGAATGACCTTGATCTTGTCGAGGGGCACGTCCAGCGCCTGACTGACCGCTTGCGCATAGGCTGTCATATGGCCCTGCCCGTTGGACTGCGTGCCGATGGTGAGCGTAAGCCCGCCATCCTTGCCGAGCGTGACCTCCACATCCTCGCCTGATCCCCAGGCTGTGCATTCGATGTAGCTGGCAAAGCCAAAGCCACGCAGCTTACCTGCCTTTTTCGAGGCTCTCATGCGCTCCTTGAAGCCCTTCTGGTCAGCCTTTTCGAGGGCTGCTGTCATGTGGCCTTCAAACTCGCCGACATCGTAGGTGCGGGCCGTCTGCGTCTTGTAGGGCATCGCAGAAGACTTGACGAAATTGCGGGCGCGCAGAACCTCTGGCTTCAGCCCAAGCTGGCGCGCTGCCTTGTCCACCAGACGCTCCAGCACATAGGCTGCCTCTGGCCGCCCTGCTCCGCGATAGGCATCCACCGGCACAGTGTGTGTGTAAATGCCCTGACAGCGCACGAACATGGTGCGGATATCGTAAGGTCCGGTTGCCATTGTTGCGCCCAGCCATGGAATATACGGCCCGTATTGCGAGGCATAGGCCCCGAGATTGCCGCGGATGTGAACGCGAAGAGCGAGGAACTTGCCACGCGCATCAAGCGCCAGTTCGACTGACGTGAGGTTGTCGCGCCCCTGCGCACAGGAGAGGAAATGCTCCGTGCGCTCCTGCGTCCATTTCACCGGACGCCCAAGCGCCTTGGCTGCAAACAACACCAGCGGATATTCGCGATAATTGAAGCTCTTGGTGCCGAAGCCACCGCCAACATCCGGCGTGATGACGCGCAGCTGCTCTGGCTTGATACCCATGACAGCACCCACTGCGCCCTGAATGCCGTGCACGCCCTGCGATCCGAGAGTCAGGGTATAACGGTCAGCTTTCGCATCAAACGTGCCGATGCAGGCGCGGGTTTCCATGTAGTTGGTCACGAGCCGGTTGTTGTCCACAGTCAGCTTCACGACGTGGGCAGCCTTGGCAAAGGCCGCATTCGTTTTTTCCTCTTTGCCCAGTGTCTGGTCAAAAGCGACGTTGCCCGGGGCTTGACTCCAGACCATAGGTACACCCGGCTTGATGGCCTGTGAAATGGTGGTGACGACCGGTAAAGGCTTGTAATCCACCTCGATCGCCTCAGCCGCATCACGCGCCTGCGCCAGCGTGTCAGCCACAACCAACGCCACCGCATCACCCAGATGCATGACCTTGTCGCGGCACAGAAGTGGCCACTCCGGTGTTTTCATGGTCTTGCCATCGGCCATCTTCATGGGGGCCTGACAGGCCACGCCGGTCATGCCCTTGAGATCAGCGGCGGTGTAAACCGCACGCACGCCTTTCATGCCGCGTGCTGTTTTCAGTTCCCCCAGTGTGAAGGTCGCGTGAGCGTGCGGGCTGCGCAGCACGAAGGCATGCACAACGCCTGTGGGGCTGATATCATCGGTGTATTGTCCTGCGCCGGTGATGAACTTTGCGTCCTCCAATCGGCGGACGGGCTGGCCAATGCCAAACTTCTTCATATTGCCGGGATGAACGGTCATGCAGCGTGCCTCTGGTTTGATGATAACAGAGTAGCGCGCAATCCGAGTCTTGCAAGCGCTGGTTCCTGAAATCTCAGGTCTCGACCGGCTCTCCCATGCCGTACCATTCCTTGAAGCCACCGACATAGTGCTCGTGCAGCGGCAGGCCTGCCGCTTGCGCCATGGCGAGCGCATGCTGCGACCGAACCCCAGCTGCACAGGAAAACACGATGCGCTTGCCGGTATCCTGCGGAATCAGCCGGGGATCAAACTGCGACAGCGCCATCAGCACGGCCCCAGGGATATGACCGGCGGCATATTCATGCGGCTCACGCACATCGATCACCAGCATGCTGTCATCGGCAAGGCCTGATTTCACGGTTGCAAGATCGAGATGCACAATGCTTGGCTGAACCATAACGCTTCATTCTCCTCGCGATTCCGGACATATATCCGTTCAGCCTATCAATCCAATGCATCGATTCAATGGATTTCGAATAGCATAAGGTTTGACGGACTCAATTCAACGGGTCATGCATGGAAATCGATCTTCCACTTTCAGGGCCACTGCCATGACCGCTATTGCCTATGTCAACGGAACATTCGTTCCCCAGTCTGAAGCTAAAATCTCGATCATGGATCGCGGCTTTCTGTTTGCAGACGGCATCTATGAAGTGTCTGCTGTCATTGATGGCAAACTGGTGGACAATGATCTGCACATGGCGCGGCTTGAGCGGTCCGTCGGCGAGATTGGTTTGCCGCTGCCTGAAACCTCAGCGCGGATTTCAGAATTGATGAAAGAGCTGGTTGCCAAGAACAAGCTGATGGAAGGGCTGGTTTATCTGCAGGTAACGCGCGGCGCTGAGGCCAGCCGCAACTTTGCTTTTCCTAAAGAGACAAAGCCCTCACTCGTGATGTTCTGTGATTTCAAGACCTATCTGGATACGCCGACCGCCAAAACAGGCATTCGCGTCAAAACCGTTGAGGACATCCGCTGGGCACGCCGCGACATCAAGAGCGTCGCCTTGTTGGCACAGGTGCTGGCAAAGCAAGCGGCAGCTGCTGACAACTGTCAGGAAGCCTGGATGCATGAAGATGGTGTGGTGACCGAAGGCGGCTCATCCACGGCCTATATCGTGGTGGGCGAAGGCGCGAATGCCAAGATCATCACCCGCGAGAACAGCCGCAAGATTTTGCCGGGCTGCACAAGGCGCGCGTTGCTGGACCTGCTGGCTGAAACCGGTATGCCGATTGAGGAGCGCGCCTTCACGGTGGAGGAGGCCTACAACGCGACGGAAGCCTTCATCACCTCAGCCACAAGCTTCGTGATGCCGGTGACTGAGATCGACAACCGCAAGATCGGCGGTGGTCAGGTGGGGCCAGTGGCACGGCGCTTCCGCGAATTGTACATCGCGCATGCAAGAAAGTAGGCAGCAGGCCACCTGCTGCCTGAACTAACTTCACTCAGCTGGATGTTGCACCGGCTTGCCATGGCCTATATTTCCTGCCCCTGCCACTTCCTGCTCCTGCCGCTCCAGCTCTTCTGCAATGAAGTTGCGCGGCTTGGTGAAGCCGCCGATCAGCAGATAGAGACAGGGCACGATGAACAGCGTGAAGATGGTGGAGAGCGACACGCCGCCCACAATCACGGTTCCGATGGCCTGACGGGATTCTGCACCCGCACCGGTTGAGATCATCAACGGCACAGCACCCAGCACCGTGGCGATGGATGTCATCAGGATCGGACGCAGGCGTGTGACCGAGGCTTCCAGTACCGCTTCGTGCAGGCCCTTGCCCTCTTCCCGCAACTGGTTGGTGAACTCGACGATCAGAATGCCGTTCTTCGTCATGATGCCGATGAGCAGGATCATGCCGATCTGGCTGTAGACGTTAAGCGTCTGGCCAGTCATCAAAAGAGCAGCAAGACCACCCGTCAGCGCCAACGGCACGGCGAGCATGATAGTGATGGGTGCAACCCAGCTTTCAAACTGCGCAGCGAGAACCAGAAACACCACGAGGAGTGCAACACCGAAGGTGACATAGATGGAGCTGGAGGTCTGCTTGAACTCCTTCGACTGGCCGTTGTAGCCAATCTTCACATCGGGTGGCAGCACCTCTTTTGCAGCCTGCTCCAGCACGGTCAGCGCTTCACCCAGCGAGACGCCGGGTGCTGGCGTGCCCTGAATGGTGATCGAACGGATGCGATCCAGACGGTTCAAGCCCTGCGGTCCCGCCACTTCCGTGAGCGAAACAAAGTTCGACAAAGGCACCATTTCGCTGTTGGCACCGAAGTTGCCAACGGTTGTGCCAGAGCCTGTGCGAACAAAGACGTTCTTCAGGTCTGAAGGTCCGTTGCGATCCTCCGCCCGGGCCTGCATGATGATGGCGTATTCCACACCACGGTCGACATATTGCGACACTTCACGCTCGCCAAACATCAGTTCCAGCGTGCGGCCAATGGCTTCAACCGAGACACCGAGATCCGCCGCGCGCGCACGGTCAATCCGCACACGCAGATCTGGTTGCGCCTCGCGGAAGTCACTGTCGAGATTCAGGATCTTGCCTGTTTGCTGTGCCCTCTGGATAAGCGCATTGCGCCAGCCCTTGATGGTCTCATAGTCAGGTCCGCCCAGCACGAACTGCACTGGTTGGTTGGTGGCACCACGCTGTCCAAGGGACGGCGGATTGACGGCAAACACGCGCGCACCAGTGACGGCTTGCAGGCGACCCAGCAATTCGCGTTGCAGCTGAATCTGTCCCATGCTGCGCTCATCCCATGGTTTCATGCGCACAATCAGCAGGCCGGCGTTGACAGGGGCCGGGCGCTGGAAGCCGGGAGCGACGATCGAGAGGGTTGAAGCCACAATGCCACGGTCCTGATAGGTCTTGAGGATGGCCTCAACTTCCTTCACGCGGTCACGCGTGTAGGAAAGGCTTGATCCTTCAGGCGCTGTGATAGGCACGAAGATCGTCGAGCGGTCTTCGGTTGGCGCAAATTCCTTCTGGATGTTGTTGAAGAAGCCATAAGCCATGAAGCTGATGATAGCGCCGACAACAAGCACAACAAACGGCGCGCCGAGTGAGCCGCGCAACAGCAATCTGTAGAACCGGTTCATTCCGGTGAAGAATGGCTCGGTCCAGCGGTGGATAAAGCTGTGATGGGCCGAGAGCATCTTGGAGCACATCATCGGTGTGAGTGTGCGGGCCACAAGGCCAGAGAAGCCGATAGCCGCCGCCAGCGTGATGCCGAACTCGCGGAAAAGTTTACCTGTCTGGCCATCCATGAAGGCGATGGGCAGAAACACCGACATCAATGTGATTGTGGTGGCGATAACCGCGAAGGCGATTTCGCGTGCACCGATGGATGAGGCAAGCAACGGTTTCTCGCCTTCCTCAATGCGCCGGTGGATATTCTCCACCTCAACAATCGCATCATCCACCACAATGCCGATGGCCAGCACGATCGCCAGCAGGGTCAATGTGTTGATGGAGAAGCCAAGCGCCCAGAGCACCATAAAGGTGGGAATAACCGAGAATGGGATGGCGACAACGGCCACCAGCGTGGAGCGCCAGTCGCGCAGGAACAGCAGGATGACCAGCACCACCAGTGCCACACCTTCAATCAGGGTTGTCAGCACGCCGTTGATGGAGGCGCGGATGAAAACGCCTTCGTTATAAAGCACATCCATTGTCATGCCGCTTGGCAATGTCGGCTTCAGGTTTTCCAGTTCCTTGAGCACACCTTCCGCCACGGACAGCGTGTTGGCTGTACCCTGCCGGATGATGCCGACGCCGAGGCCTTGACGGCCCTGGCTGAAGAACTCGAAGCGGTCATCCTGCGCGCCGATCTCGACACGGGCGACCTCGCCCAGACGGATGGGATAGCCATTGCGGTTGCTGACAACGAGGGCTTCAAACTCTTCACGGCTGGAGATGCGGGATTCAAGCTTGATGGTGGCTTCGCGCTGCTGTGACGTGAGGATGCCGCTGGGCAGTTCCACGTTCTGGCGCTTGATGGCGGTTTCCACATCGAGTGCTGTCAGATTGCGGGCGGCCAGCGCTGTGCGGTCCAGATAAACGCGCATGGAATAGCGGCGCTCACCGTTGATGGTGGCGTTGGCCACACCTGGCACTGTTGAAAGCCGGTCAATCACATTGCGGCGCAGATAGTCCGTGATTTCAAGTGGTGACATCTCGGACGAGGTGACGCCGATCCACATCATGGAAAATGCGTTGGCATCCACGCGCTGCACCACAGGCGTCTGCACGCCTTCCGGCAGGCGGGAGAGAATACGTCCCACGCGGTCACGCACGTCAGCGGCAGCGGCATCAGGATCGCGGCCAACATTGAATTCGATGGAAACAGACGAACGCCCGTTCTGGCTCTGTGAAGAAATCTGCTTGATGCCTTCGATGCCGGCGATAGCACCTTCCACAATTTCGGTGATGCGGTTCTCGATCACCTCGTTGGCTGCACCGCGGTAAACCGTGTTGACCGAAACGATGGGTGGATCGATCGCGGGATACTCACGAACGGGAAGGCCGCTCAATGCTGCAAAGCCTCCGACAAGAAGCAGGAGGCTGAGAACCGTGGCGAAGACCGGGCGCTGAATGGAGATATCAGAGAGTTGCATGGCAGCTTCCCCTTACTGGACAGGTGCGGGACGTGGAGCAGCCCCAGCAGGTGCAGCCTGGGCCGTGCCGACTGATGCACCCGGTGCACTGGATTGCTGTGGCGGACGCTGACCGCCACCCCCACCACCTGGGCCAGCCGGAGGCGCTGAGCCAAGCGGTCTTGCGTTCACGGTCATGCCGCCACGCACGCGCTGCAGGCCACGCACAACAATCTGCTCGCCCAGCGCCAGACCTTCGGTGATTTCAACCTTGCCGTCTTCGCGCTGGCCAATCTTCACCACGCGGCGTTCGATCTTGTTGTCCTTCACGGCAAAGGCTATCTGCAATGGGCCCTCGCCAACCAGTGCTTCCTCAGGCACCAGCAGCGCGTTCTCACGCTTGGTGACTTCCAGCCAGGCATTCATGAACATGCCGGGGCGTAGCGAAAGGTCCTTGTTATCGACAATGGCCGTTAGCTTGACGCTGCGGGTGACAGTATCGATGCGGGTGTCAATGACAGCGACGATGCCGTCGAACTTGCGAGAGCCGAAAGCAGACGATGACGCCTTGATAGCTGCGCCTGTCTTGATGCGGGCCAGCAAGTTTTCCGGGATCTGGAAATCAAGCCGCACACGCGAGATATCATCCAGTGTGGTGATGCTTGTTTTTGAATCAAGGAATGTGCCCACACTGATCTGGCGGATGCCGACACGACCGGCAAAAGGAGCACGGATGACGACATCGTTCATGCGGGCCTGCGAAGCACGCTCGCGGGCCAATGCGCTCTGGATAGCACTATCGCTGGTTTTCACCTGCGCAGTCAGGTCATCCACCAAGGCTTCCGTTCCAGACCCCGAACGGCGCAACTGCTGGGCGCGATCAAGCTTGGTGCGCAGTTCATTGCGCTTGGCTTCTTCCTGCGCAATGGTCGCCTTGGCCGCCTCAAGATCAGCCTTGCGCTCTGCGCTGTCGATACGGATCAGTTCCTGACCGGCCTTGACCGTGGAGCCTTCTTCAAAAGAGACAGCTTCCACAATTCCGCTGATCTTGGCGTTGATGACAACGGACTCGAAAGCGCGCGTGCTGCCAACAGCTTCGGCAATTTCTGTGATTACGCCGGCGGAGACCGGGAGAACCTCAACAGTTGGCGCTTGTCCACCACCTGGGCCACCTGGACCGCCTCCACCCGGCCTGCCAGCGCCACCTGGCGCGCCAGCTCCGGGAGCACCTGCGGTTTGCTGAGGCTGGGCTGATTTTGGCAACAGCGGGCTGATGGCCTTTAAAACAGGTGCGGGAAGATATCCCTGCACTGTTGGCCAGTTTTGGGATGTGAAATATGCTCCCAGACCAAGGACACCGGCAACTGCTAGCTGACCATACCAACGCATTGAAAGTTCCTTGTCCCTTTGGGAGCTGTTTAAAATTGTTCTATCTGGTTCATATGACGAGTCGAGTAGCATATGTTCCCGGAATATTAAAATTCGTTCATAATTCACTTTATGGTGAAAATGGGCAACAGAACACGCCAACGATGCTCCGGACGCGGCAACCATGAAACAATCCCAAGCGCTTGCTTCGGCCCTCAATGCGGCAGAATTGCAGGGTGAAGCTGTCGCCAGCATCACCATTGTTGCAGTTGAGGGTTCTGCGCCGCGCGATGCAGGCACAGTGATGATCGTTACATCAAGCCAATTTGCAGGAACAATTGGCGGCGGCAGACTGGAATGGGATGCCATTGCCGAGGCGCGCGCAATGCTAAAAAGTGGAGAAAATTTGCGCGAATTGGACGTGGTGCTTGGCCCCGCTATTGGGCAGTGTTGCGGAGGCAGGGTGAAGCTGCGCTTGGAACGGCTTTCGCCAGAGGCTGCTGCGGCGCTTATCGCCTCTGAAGAGGCCGTCAAACGACCCGCTGTTTTCATTTACGGTGCCGGGCATGTCGGGCGGGCGCTTGCAACGGCGATGGCTCCCCTGCCCTTTGCAGTTTCACTGGTTGACAGCCGCGCCGATGAAATGGCGCTGTTTGATGGTGCAGGCATCCATTGCTGTTTGACGGACAAGCCGCTGTCCATTGCCGAAAATGCACCTGCAGGGTCCGCCCATGTTGTCATGACACACAGCCATGCGCTGGACAGCCTGATTGCTGCCGCCGTGCTGGAGCAAAATCAGTTTGGCTATCTTGGCATCATCGGCTCACGCACCAAGCGCAACAGCTTCCGCAAGGCCTTCCGCGAGATTGGCATTCCGGCGGAGTGCATTGCACGCGTCGTCTGCCCCATTGGCGGTTCGACTGTGAAAGACAAGCGACCTGAGGTTATTGCGACGCTTGTGGCGGCAGAGATTGTGACTGTGATGCTGACCTAGAGGCTGCAGGAGACTACGGCTATGCCGTATTATTGCTTGCATTCTCTACAGCATTGCCGTACCATTTAAGAAATGCACGGCGTCCTCTTCACATCGACCTTTGAGCGACAGGCACAACAGGCTGGTGTGACAGAAGCTGAACTTGAGCATATTGCAATGTGGATTGCAGATAACCCGCTTTCAGGCGACGTCATTCCCGGTTCGGGCGGCGCACGAAAACTGCGGTTTGCGAAAAAAGGTGGTGGCAAGAGCGGTGGATATCGCACAATCCATTACTTTGGCGGTCACGATGTTCCGGTGTTCTGCCTCGCCTTGCTGAGCAAAGGCCAGCGGGCGAATATTTCACAAGCCGAACGCAATGAACTCGCAAGAATACTGCCCAAAATCGCGCAGGCATACAAAAACAATGCTGCAAAGCTTGCTGTGGAAGGGAAAGTGGAATGAGCACATTCGGCAAGGAATTGATCGAAAGCGCCCACGAGGCGCTGGCTATCGCGAAAAGCGAGAAGCAGGCAGCACGCACATTTAAGCCAGCTGCAGTGGAAGTGGCTGCCATTCGTAAGCAGCTTGGCCTGTCGCAACAGGCTTTTGCCAATCGCTTTGGCCTCAATCTAGGTATTGTACGGGACTGGGAGCAGAAACGGCGCAATCCTGATCAGGCAGCACGAACGTTGCTGAAGGTTATTGAGCGTGAGCCGGAAACAGTTGCGCGGGCAATTGATGCTGCATGAACAGTCTTGCGTGAGACTATTTTGCTCTCACCAAATCACATCTAAGACATTGAAAAGATTGGTGGGTGATGAAGGATTCGAACCTTCGACCTGGAGATTAAGAGTCTCTCGCTCTACCGACTGAGCTAATCACCCGACCGTTGAGAACAGGCGAACTGTTTTCAAAAGGGTTGTGCGGGCTGAAAGCCCGTCAACGAGGCGTGCAGTTAGCACCCGCTTCCCGTGTTGTCCAGTTCAAAAATACGCGGCAAACAATGTCGCTGTCAGCGACGCTTTGGAGCCGTTGCGGGAGCAGGTCCAAGCCTCTGCAACTTAACTTCCACAGGGTTAGGGTAATGCTCAAGAGCCGCACCTGTAATAGCATCGGTTCCAAGGCCAATAACGCCGCCAATAATGACATTGCCGGCAAGACCTGCAACACCTTCGCCAGCGACCCGTGTCCTGATCTCGACAGTCTCGCTCTTGTAGCCCGGCAGGCTGATGGTCACAGAGAACTCATCCTTGCGGGGAACAGTGAATGTGCACGGCGTAACGCAGGTTGTGTTCAGCGACGTGCGCACCTCCGCTCCTGAAGGCTCAGACAGGATTTGCACCTTGTTTGTTGTTCCGCGTGTAACAGTGGCACAGGCAGCAACGCCGACGACGCAAGCAATGATGCCTGCCAGTTTCAAAGTCTTCATTTCGCCCCTCAGCGTTTTCGCACCCACATTTGTATCACACCAATACAGAGTTCAAGAGGCAAAATTCTACTTTTCAACTTACCAACAGCTCAACAACTATTGGACAGTGATCCGAAGCTTTTGGTCTGTCCCAACCTACGCGAGGATAGCGCGGTCCTTTGTAACGCTCGGCGCGATAAGGCTGGCCAGTGCGGACAACTGTGGTTTTCATAGCGGGATTGCGCTCGGCAACTCCGGGCGAGACAATGATGTGATCAAGCTGGGAATAGACGTCATCGCGTCCGAAATAGCTGGTCCAGCGATCCTCAGCATCAGCAATCCACTGGTTCACATCAAAGCCAAATGGCCTTGCTCCATCCAACAATTCCGATAGCGCGCTTTTGGCCGATTGGCCTGACACCAGGTCGGGCATGAGCGGTGATCCATCAACCTCGGTGAAATCGTTCAGATCGCCACAGATCGCCCAGTTGGCGGTTGCGGCCTTATCAGCAAACCGCGTGTTGATGATCTGCTTCACGGCCAGCACCTCGGCGCGCCGCATGGGATAGGTCAGCTCACGGTAAGGCGGATTAGCCTTGAGATGGCAGATGAAGACCGTGAAGGGCGTGCCTTCAACATCGATCAGCACCTCAAGACAATCCCGCCGGAAAATACGGTCCTGCGGCGAAGGGCGCGGCAGGCCTTTGGCCCTTCCACGGTCCTCCCACTCATGGGTCAACAGTTTCTCGATCCTGTCACTCCAGGTGCCGGGCACATCGGCAAAGGTGAGATGGGCATGGGACGTGACAGAAATGACGGGCAGCTTTGACAGAAACCCCACATCAATTCCACGCCCGTCGTTGCCATCCACCACACGGTAAGAGCGATAGAAATGCCTGCCCTCGCTCTGGCTGCGCACAAGCTCCAGCTGGTTGCGCAACCATTTGGGGCCGTTCTCGCCCTTCAGGGCGGCTTCGGCGCTCAGCGCTGGCAGTGCCGCCTTGATATCCCGCGCGACACGGGCATTGAGCGTCCTGTGCAGATATTCATCACGAAACAGGCGCAGCGAAGCCTCGTTCTCCACTTCCTGCAGGCAGATGAAGTCCGCATTCGTATCGATGATGGCCTGCGCCGTCAGCTGGCGCTCGTCATCTGACAGAGCGGCTTCGACAGCCCGACGCACATTGCGGGCCTCTGCCGGGTCATCAAACACGAACATGCCAAACCGACGGTCTGAAGCACGCCCCTCCTGCACATCTGGGGGACGGGAAAACAGATTTTCCACGTTGAAAGTCGCAAGGCGAAAGCTGGGCATGGCATTGTCCTTTGCTGACTGCATTTTCAGCTGGGCTACTCTAGCAGCGAAAACATGACATGCCAGTGTATGCATGGGAGCGGGCTGATGGCGAGCGCCCGTCCAATCCACAGTTCAGCGCTGGCGGGCGGATATCTGCGGTGCTTGCGGGGATGAAGTAACAGCCAGCTTGAACTGTCCTCAGCTTTATCCTTCGATCCAGCGAACAGTGCCTGCTGTATCGAAAAACCTTGTGACTGAAAAAAATCCTGTCTTTCCTAAAAATCACATGATCCAACGCCTGGATCACGCCCCCGGCGCTGGTCCCACGATGACGGACGTAAGCGCACCATCGGACAGCTGCACGGTCACCATCAACAAGGATACGGTGAATATCAAAGCCGAGATACTCAAACTCGACATCGATGAGATTGGAAAGATTGCGAGCTGCGTCCAATCCTTTGTGAAAGCGCGCAAAGGGGATGGCTGCTGCATCACCGACAAAATGCAGTTCGCAATCATCGGTGAAAAAATCCGTCATGGCATTGCCACCACGCAGGAGCCTTTGAGCCCAGTAATTCCTTAACTGGCGCACACGGTTGTTGCGCATGATCATATCCGTCGGATACGCCCTTTCAGAATAAACACTGTCATCATTGGCGGGTGTTTGAACCGGCAGGCCGTTGGACTTCAGGCCCAGCAAAGGCTGCGGATGCCCGGCCATCAGCTTGTTAAAACCTTCAGTATCAAGAAACTCAAAATAGCTATCAATCTTGCCGTCTTTTATAACAATGTGGTCAAACACTGAAAAACAGCCAACAGCTCCAGTGCCTCGGTGCTCAAAGCATCCAAGCCAACGCAAGGCTGCTTCATGCCCATCTATCAGAAGATCAACTATGCTGAAGTGTGTAAACTTGAGATTGGTATCGAGATTTCGAACAGCTTCTATGACTGCATCCATACCGCAGAATCTGAGCGAGGACTGAGAAGCGCCTGTATCCCCGGCAATGGAAAACTCGATACTCTCCGTGCAGTACGTTTGAATAGCTCTTTCGGCATTCTCCAGGCGCATGGACCAGAAAGACCTGATAAGGCTGTCCACTGCAGTGCGGTCGAGAATATCGATGTCAAAGGCAAAATCAGAGTTTGGCACGGTTCGTCAGCCCCAGAACAAACTCGACAACCTGTTTCAGAGGCTACCAAGCAAGTTCACTGTCAAAATTCATGCTAACAACGACCGACCGGCCAGTTTTGCGGGCTTTATAATCGGACATTTTTTTATTTATGCAAGTTCAAACAGATAACTTGTTTAAATTTTTAAATGGGCATTGGGTCCACGGCAATCTTTGCAGAGTTCCAAGGATCTTTGGCTAGTTTTTAGCCTTGAAAACAACGGGGAAATTTTCCACGCCAACGTTCTTGCCGTCACACATGTCCCGGGAGCGGAGCTCAACCAGCTCAAAGCCGCCTTCTGCGTTCACACGATGGCGTTCCCAGGAGCCGCAATCCTTGCCGTTGCCTTCAGTATAGGCGCTGGTGACTGTGCGTGCCTTGATGTCCCATCTCGGTTCCATCATGTTATATTCGCCGAGATTCCGGTCTTTGCCCTTGGGGTGCTTGAAGGGGATGAATGTATATTGAGAGGCAGGGTCTGTGAGATACACCAGCGCGAACACGGCTGATTTTGTCTTGCCATAATCCCCGCAAGGCAATTGCCAGATCGCGGATTCCTCAGACATCTGATAGCCGATCACCTTGCCACGCAGCACAGCCGCCTCGCAGCCAAACTTCTTGGCAGCCTCTTGCGTCATGACGCGCGGCACCTGATTGGCGCGAACATCATAGCGCTGGAACATGCCTGCCATATCGTTGTTGGTCTGGGGCGGCGCTTCTGTGCGTTTGGCAGGCGGGGCTGCCTTGGCAGGGGTATCGGGTGCCGGTGGCGTCATGCAGCCGGAACCACCTTTGACATTGGCGCGAAACACCTGCTTGCCCTTCATGACAATGCTCATGGTGCCGCTCTCAATCTCGACAGCCTCGCCCATCTCTTCGGCGAGCTTCAGATCAAGGATCACGAACTCATCGGCGCCCGGCAGTTTGTAGAGCTGGTAGGGATAAAGCCCGTAACCGGGCGTCTTGCCGCCCACAGCAACCCGTGTGGCCGTGACCACTGCGCCCCCAATCTTAATGCGGGCAGGCGCGCGGGTGTGGTTCTTGCCCGTCAGTGTTTCCAGAAAGATATAGGCGAACTTGTCCGTCTCCGGATCGCGGTTCGCCTGCCAAAGCGAGACGGAACAGCCCTTGGAGAGATCAACCTCGCTCTTCTCGAACAGTTTGAGATCAACGTCCGGGATCGCGGCGGTTTGGGCTTGGAGTGGCGTTGTTGAAATGGCGGCGAGAATGGCCGCAGTTGCAAAAGAACGTTTGAACATGATTTCCCCCTCAAAAGCATAAACCAATGGATAGAATGTTGCACGGCGCGGTTGTGTTGGAAAGGGGGGTGTCATTCCCGGCGAGCGCAGCGAGGGAAGGGAATCCACACTTTTTTCTTTTCCAATGTTTGA
>JBOFGV010000048.1:0-94099 GCA_051649305.1 Beijerinckiaceae bacterium | reverse complement strand
CCAGCGGGGAAGCTAACGATTGTAACATCATATTCCAAAGACGTTACAGATCCGTTCAAATCAGCCTTTGAAAAAGCCTTCCCTGGGACAACTGTGGAAATTCAGAACCGTAACACCAATGCCGGTGTGAAATTCATCGACGAAACCAAGGCCAATAATACGGTCGATCTGTTCTGGGCATCTGCGCCCGATGCTTTCGAAGTGTTGAAAGGCAAAGGGCTGTTGGAGGCATACCGCCCGCAGGCAACAGGCATACCCGAAAAAATCGGGCAGTTTCCGATTCATGATCCGCAAGGATTTTACTCGGGCTTTGCTGCATCGGGCTACGGCATCATGTGGAACACGCGCTACGTGAGTGCCAACAAGCTGCCAGAACCCAAGGAGTGGCAGGATCTCGCCAAGGCACCATACTATGACCATATCGCTTTTGCGGCACCGTCGCGTTCCGGTACCACTCATCTGACCATTGAAGCGCTGCTGCAAACCGGCGGCTGGAGCGCTGGCTGGGGTATCATCAAAGGGTTTTCGGGCAATCTCAGGAGCATCACGGAGCGGTCTTTTGGTGTGCCTGATGCAGTGAATTCGGGACAGGTCGGCTATGGCGTTGTCATCGACTTCTTTGCATTCTCGGCTCAAGGTGCTGGGTTCCCTATCAAATTTGTCTATCCCTCACTGAGCACTATCGTTCCTGCCAACATTGCCATCGTCAAGAATGCGCCAAATGCTAATGGTGCCAAAGCTTTTGTTGAGTTTATCTTGTCCCCGCAAGGGCAGGAAATTCTCTTCCTGCCGACCATCCGCCGCCTTCCGGTTCGCCAGGAAGCCTATGCCAAGGCACCTACGGGCCTGCCTAACCCCTATCAATTCGCCTGGCTTGAAAAGGGTTCGACCAAGTTCAATGTCGAAGTCTCGGAGCAGCGCTATCAGATCGTCGATGCGTTGTATGACCAACTCATCACGTTCCAGCTTGATGCGCTCAAGAAGGTAACGAAGGCGATCCATGATGCCGAAACTGCACTCTCGAAAAAGCCAAATGCCGAAGCAGCCAAGCTGATTGAGGAAGCGCGTGTCTTGATTGATCAAATGCCTGTCAGTGAGTCTGAGGCAGAAAGCCCACAACTGGTCGCAGCCTTCCGCGGCGGTTCCGGCAACGCCAAAGCGCCACGTCAGGCAGAGCTGGAACAGGGCTGGGCGACATTCGCCAAGGAAAAATATGCAGCCGCACTCGCCAAGGCTGAGGCCGCATTGAAACTCGCACGCTGATCCATTGCACGGGCCAGGCGCGCGCGTCTTGGCCCGCTTTAAACCCCCATCGTTTTTTCTCCGCAGGATGATCCCATGACTGACGCTGCCCTGACGACGCAAGCCTCTGCTTCGGCGCCCAATGCCGTCACCCGGCTCTTGGCACAACCCGGACCATTGCTGGTGGCCGCCGCCATTGCGACATTCCTCATGATGTTCCTTGTTATCCCGGTGCTAATGGTGATTTGGGTTGCTTTCCAGCCTAAAGGAGGTGGTGGCTTTACCTTGATCAATTTCTACGACTTCTTTGCCAATGATCTGTTCCGCCGATCGTTCTGGAACTCGTTTTATGTTGCAGGGATGTCGGTGGTCGTTGCTTCGATTTTGGCGTTGCCCCTTGCCTATTTCACAACGCGATTTGACTTCAAGGGCGCACTGGCGGTTCAGACTTTGGGCGTCATTCCACTCATCATGCCGCCCTTCGCGGGTGCTGTGGCCATGCAGCTTTTGTTCGGGCGCAATGGCAGCATCAATCTCGTGCTCGACGATCTCTTTGGCTTCAAGATTGATTTTATGGAGGGACTGAATGGCGTGATCTTTGTACAGGCCGTGCATTATTTCCCCTTCATCCTGCTCAATCTCTCTGCAGCTCTGCGCAACATCGACAGGGCGATGGAAGAGGCTGCACAGAACCTTGGCTGCTCGGGTTTCCGCTTGTTTCGTCGTATTGTCTTTCCGCTGGCCATGCCGGGCTATGTTGCAGGCGCAAGCCTTGTCTTCATCAAGGTTTTTGATGATCTGGCAACGCCTTTGCTGTTGAATGTCAAGGACATGCTGGCGCCACAGGCCTACCTGCGCATCACATCGATTGGGCTCTCTGATCCAACAGGTTATGTCATCTCTGTGGTTTTGATCGTAGTTTCGTTGATCGCGATGTATGTGTCGACACTCGCTATTCGTGGCAAGGACTATGCCACCACCCAGCGAGGTGGCGGTGGTCTGTCCAAGCGTAGCATGACGACCTTTGACGCGTTTATCGCCTACACAACTATTGGGCTTGTGCTGCTTCTGGTACTGGCACCGCATTTTGGCCTGTTCATGTTGTCCATCGCGACGATCTGGTCGTTCGCACCACTGCCAGACGGTTACACACTGAGCCATTACACCCGTGTGTTCGCGGAAAGTGCACAATATATTACCAACACCTTGATCTATGCTGGCATCGCAGCTCTGATCGATGTTGTGCTGGGAACAGCTATTGCCTATCTCGTGCTTCGTACCAAGACACCAGGCGCGAAATGGCTGGACTACACAGCATCAGCGGCATTGGCGGTCCCGGGTGTTGTTATCGGTATCGGCTATCTCCGGGCCTACTTCGGCGTTACTCTTCCCAATGGCCAGTCACTGGCCGCCTTCTGGGGCATTATCGTGATTGCGCTTGCAGTTCGGCGCTTGCCCTATGCATTGCGCGCCTGCACAGCAGCCTTGCAGCAGGTATCGGCTTCGCTGGAAGAAGCGGCTGAAAATCTTGGTGCCACCAAGATGCGAACGATCCGCCGAATCGTTGTACCTCTCATGACGGGCGGTATCGCGGCTGGCTTTGTGACGAGCTTTGCAACTGCAGCAGTTGAGCTGTCGGCCACGCTGATGCTGGTACAGACCAGCTCGGACGCGCCGCTTGCCTATGGTCTCTATGTCTTCATGCAATCGCCTGCAGGGCGTGGGGCGGGTGCTGCGCTTGGCATCATCGCCGTCGTGATCGTTGGCATATCAACCTACATCTCAAACCGCATCGTAGAGCGTGATCGCGCCGCCAAAGTCGGCAGCTGATAACGCGGCATTCGTTCATTTCTGATCTGGAGCACCACTACCATGGCCAATACTGCAACCAAAGCGCTCGCCATCGAGGCCGCCGACATCCGTGTAGAAGGCGTCGATCTGTCCTTCGGGTCCACGCATGTCTTGAAGAATGTGAATCTCGATATTCGGGCGGGTGAATTCTTCGCCTTCCTCGGGCCTTCCGGTTGCGGCAAGACCACGTTGCTCAGGCTCATCGCGGGCTTCAACATATGTCAGAAAGGCCGCGTGCTCGTAGGTGGTCAGGATGTTTCCGTGTTGCCTCCCTGGAAGCGTGATGTAGGCATGGTGTTCCAGAGCTATGCGCTCTGGCCGCATATGAGTGTTGCGAAGAACGTGGCCTTTGGCCTGGAAGAACGCAAGCTGTCAAAAGATGAGATTGCAACGCGGGTCGATGCTGCACTCGACATGGTCAATCTCAAGCATTTGAAGGAGCGCAAGCCATCCCAGCTTTCGGGCGGCCAGCAGCAGCGTGTGGCACTTGCCCGCACGATCGCCATTCGGCCAAAGGTCCTGCTGCTTGATGAGCCTCTCTCCAACCTTGATGCCAAGATGAGGGTGCAGGTACGCCGGGAATTGCGCGATTTGCAGCAGGAGCTGAAGCTCACCACCATCTTCGTCACGCATGATCAGGAAGAAGCCAACACCGTTTGCGATCGTATCGCAGTGATGAGCGAGGGCGCGGTGCAGCAAGTCGGCAGCCCGATGGAGCTCTATGACAGGCCAGCCAATCTCTTCGTCGCCAACTTTCTCGGTACGGCCAATATCATCAGCTCTTCAGTGGCCAATGCTGGCCAAGTGCAGTTGCCTGGTGGGTCGCTTGTCGCAGCACCTGCCAAGGTCGGCTCCAGACTTGTGTTCCGGCCCCAGAATGCCATCGTTGCTGGACCAGCGCTGACCGCAGATGCTGGTATGATACGCCTGCCTGGCGTTATCAGTCATCGCGAATTCCTTGGCGCGACCATTCGCTACGGTGTCAATGTCGATGGCACTGAATGCCTCGTTGATATTCCGCACAAGGGTGGCGATGACGGTCTGGCTGTTGGTGCTGCTGCCGCCGTGCATCTCGACCAGTCACGCATTCTTTGGCTGGACGCGTGATGTCTGACCTCTCCCCTGGCAATCCATCGATGCGCCGCAAGCGGCGCGTCAAGATCGTGGCAACGCTTGGTCCAGCAACCTCGACAGCGGAGATGGCAGCCAAGCTGTTTGCAGCAGGCGTCGATGTTTTCCGTCTGAACATGAGCCATCTACCCCGCACCCGGTTGCCTGAAACTGTGGCCATGCTCCGCACGCTCGAAGAACAATTCAAGCGGCCGGTCTGCATCCTCGTTGACCTGCAAGGACCAAAGCTGCGCGTTGGCGCTTTTGGTGGCGATGGGCGGATTATCCTGGAGAAGGGCCAGCACTTCATTCTGGATAATGATCCCGCCCCTGGAGACGCCTCGCGCGTGCATCTCCCCCATCCTGAAATCCTGTCAGCCCTTGAGCCGGGTCATGTCCTCATCTTGGATGACGGCAACCTGCGGCTCATCGCAGAGGAGGTTGCACCCGGAAGGGCGGTGACCCGGGTCGAGGTGGGCGGAAAGCTGTCATCACGCAAAGGGGTCAGTTTGCCCGATACGGCCATTGCCGTTTCGGCCTTGACTGAAAAAGACCGGGGCGATGCTGAACTTGCGGCTGAAACCGGCGTTGACTGGATCGCGCTTTCGTTCGTGCAACGGCCCGATGATATTGCTGAAGTGCGCAAAATCGCGCGCGGGCGCGCCGCGATCCTCGCCAAGATTGAGAAACCGCAAGCCGTACAGCGCATGGAAGAGATCATAGAGGCGGCGGATGCCATCATGGTGGCGCGCGGAGATCTGGGCGTTGAAATGCCTATCGAAAAATTGCCGGGCACCCAGAAACGGTTAGTGCGACTCGCACGCCGCATGGGCAAGCCCGTGGTTGTTGCCACTCAGATGCTTGAAAGCATGATTACCCTTCCTGTGCCCACACGGGCAGAGGTTTCGGATGTTGCGACAGCGATCTTCGAAGGCGCGGATGCCATCATGCTGTCCGCCGAAACAGCTTCGGGGCAGTTCCCGATCGACGCTGTCGAAATGATGAACCGGATCGCCGAAGAGGTCGAAGGAGATGATCTCTACCGCGCCATCATAGACGCATCGCGGGCGGCACCGGAACGGACTGGCGCTGATGCACTGGCCAGCGCTGCCCATGATATCGCGACAACGCTCGACATCGGCGTGATCGCGGCCTGGACAGCATCGGGAGCAACCGCCTTCCGCATCGCGCGGGAAAGACCGGATGCCACAGTTCTTGCGCTGACGCCCAATCGCGTCGTCGCCCGCCGCCTTTCGCTCAGCTGGGGCGTCCATGCGCTCGTTACAAAGGATGCCGATAACATCGATGACATGGCTGGTAGGGCCGGAAAATTCGCTTTGCGAGAAGGGTTCGCGACCGCAGGCCAGCGCATTGTGGTGGTGGCTGGCATGCCATTCGGCACGCCGGGCGCAACGAATGTCGTGCGGGTCGCTCATGCCGGGACGTAGGCCGAAGGGACAGAAACCGTTTCAAACGAGGGATATGATCAATGCTGCACAGCACTCTTGAAGGGCATAAAGTGAAGCGACCAATCAGCGCTTTTGACAGTGTGCGCTTTGCAATGCAATTTATCCAAAGTCGGCAAAGTTTTTTCTTAACAAACACTTTACTCTTTGACATCGGTGGTGATAGCAATAGTCTCACGATTGAAAAGATGTGGCAGTCTTTCTCGTGGCGTTTCCGATCTAGGAACAGGCCAACCGCAGGGGCAAAAAGCGGTAGGAACGTTAACTGTTCGGGCACGTTAAAGGTTAGCGTTATGTGTTCTCTGTTTTTAAAGAGCAACGTGCCGTTGACAGGCACAGCATGCCTCGCCACTCCAGCAATACTAATGGTCCGCAATGGACGCGCCAAGAGCGCGCCGGTATCGGATAACTCAGAAGCTCGCGATGCATCGCGCCGGACAAGTCTGATGCACGGCTGCACGTCAAGCTCCTTTCTCACCGTAACAGCTATAAAGTTTCTGGGAGCAAGCGCTCCAGGGAGCTTTTGCGACGCTTAACCCGACCAAGCACTTCACCGCCAAATAATCAGGATGTCGAAAATGACTGGGCCAATTAACAGCACCCTCCCCATTAACAATGTCAGCACAACGCCTGTAAGTTTATTCACGGATGTTTTGACGGAAGTCGGCGTAACGTCCACCACCACGCCGCCGCCCAGCCCTACCCTGGTAGCTGGTGGCGTGCCCAGCCAATCTGATTTTCCGCGCCTTAGTACAGATCAGCAAGTAAATTTCGTAAATAACATTATCTCAAAGACGACTTGGTTCAACTCTATCCATCCATCAGCGCGGCCTTTCCTCAAGGCGGCAATTCAGTCAACTCTGCAGGAAGAGGTCAATCGAGGCGTATTGTCTTCACCTAACGGCGCAGATGTCGAGCGCTGGATCAATCAGGCTGCGACGGTGAATGCTGCAGGGCAATATGATCCAAGTGGAGCCTCAAGACGCCAAGCGATCAGCAACCGCGCGATCGGTATGCGGATGGAAAACCTTGCTTACCTTGTGAGCCCAAATGCCGATTCCCGCGCTCTTGGCAGGGCGTATACAGCCTATGCTGCGAACGTAATTGCAAACGCGGATCCAAATTCCAACTGGTCGAAGATGGATTTGTTGAGCCGATATACATCTGTTGCTGACACACTCCAAAGCCAGCCCGGAAGGTCGATTGCCAGCCAGATTGCAGGCGATGTTGCGCGTCTGGACATGGTGGCGGCTCCTGCGGAGTCCGTTTCCTCCGCTGCACCAGACCCGAGCCTCCCTCGCCCATACACGTCACCAGACGGGCGCCTGCTTATCACCCCCGTGCGCGACGCGTCTGGAAATATCGTCAATGTCACCACCGAGCTCAATCGTGGCTACGTGGCACCCAATAGGCCGTTGAATACTTTGTATGTGGATTTGAGTCCACAATTGCAAAGTCAAGGAGTGTCTTTGGGATCTCTAGACAGTGCCATAAATGAAACTCTGCGTTTCCTAAATCTCATTAACAAAGAAACCAACGATCCTTCGCTAGGTTTTGCAATCGGTACTGGCGCAAATAATTTACTGTTTGGCCCAGACCCGCGCGCAAGTTTGAATACAACAATATCAACATATAGCAATTCATGGAATAATCTCGTATTGGCAAGAAATAACCTTGCCCAAGCTCTAAATTCTGGAGATGCTGCAAAGATAACAACTGCTTACAATGAGGTTCGATCGCAATTGCAGTTGGTCGTAAATAACGCGGAGGCGGCTGCGACACGGTTTAACGAAGTGAAGTCAGATGCAACAGCGACAGTTCTTGCGCCTCTGGAGTTGTCGCGTGGCCTTGTTATCGGTATTGCTGCGGGTGGCGTTGGCTCACTGACTGGCGGGATTGGTGGATTTTTCGCTGGCGGAGCCACGGCAGTTGCTCTCGACGCCATCACGCGTCCAGTTTATTCAATCGTAGGGGGTAATGTACTTGGTATTGACCCGACACTGATTTCATTAAGTCAACCGCCTTTGGCTGTTTCGGCGCCGATAAACTTTCTTACCGGCGGCCTTGGGGGCATTAATTTAGGCACGCCCCTGCAGACGTTTATATTCCAAGGCGTGAGTGGATCGACAATCAACTGGGCTGGCAGTGCGTTTACATTGGGACGCCCGCCATCTGCTGAAGAAACAGCGGCCATTCTTACGCTGAGCTTCGGCGGAGCGGCGTTGCAGGGGTTGGGTCAAGCTGCCCTCACAACCCGGCTTAACCAAACAGTGGATGCGGTGTCGCAGCAACCGGTCGGCACTGTTGTCAGAATAGGTGATGCAGTTCTCGAGCGCATGTCGAACGGCGTGAAGTTGCAAACTCCTGTCGGTGAGATTGCACTCGGCGTTACGCCTGACGGCGTTGTCGTCTATCCTTCGACACAGGGCGCGGTCATTTCTCTCGCGCCGCAACCGTCACAGCTCAGTACCGGTGTTGGTGGAAACACTGGAACGAATCCGGGTTCTACTGGCACGCCGATCGTACCTACTGTAACGACAAGCCCTCTAACCGCTATCCAGAATGCTATGCTGGATCAGCTTCAGTCCGCCGGTATATTCGGAGCGACTTCGCCTCGCTCAGTCCGTGTGGGGGGGCAATCATTCATTGAGGCGACTGACGCTTCCGGGCGTCGTTTCAGCATATCGGTCAATCCAGACGGCACACTGAACAATCAGTCGGTCATAGATCAGGGCCAGGTGAACTTTGTCAGCCAGAACCCGCCGGGCGGCACCGGAAACTCAGGCGGAGGGCTGACTCCAAACCAGCCCCCAACCAGCCCGTCACAGAATGGGCCGGTCGGCGCTATCGCTCGGCTTGCGGGGCAGAATGAGCAGATCGTTCCATATGCCAGTGGTATAAGTCTGATCTACGATCTGAACGGAAATTTTGTAAAAGCAATCGGTCGGAATGGTCAAGAACTTAAGGACGGCGCAGGTAGGACGCTTATTGGCGGCCCGCTTGGCATTAAACCGCCAACGACTGTCGGTGGTGATCTTCCGTTGATGACGCCCGCTGCGCAGCCTATGTTGATACCGGGCGAAGTCATCTATTCTTACCCAAATGATGTCAGGCTGGTTTACGACAGCCAAGGAAAGTTCATTGATGCTATCGGCCGAGATGGTTTGACGCTCGTCGATGAATACGGCAAGAAGATCTATCCGCCCAACGGATCCTGGAATCCGCCGGCACCGGGCGAAAGCTTCATCCAGTCAGGAACGTATAGCCCGCGACAGTATCAGGCTGACGTCGACGCGGCCGTCGAAGCGAGCGTGAACGCTCTCCGCCAGGGTGGTGTTAGCGTCGAACAGGCGATGGATATTGGCCGTCGGGGGCTTTCCGGGGTTCCGGGAGCTCTTAAGCTATTCGAGCGCGACATCGGACCAGGCATCCTGCAGAATCGTAGCGATTTCGGGCCAATGTTCACTGCAAGGCAGGGTGGCTGGGACAGAACAAACAAGCTCCTGATAGACCGCGCGATTGGTGATGCAGACACGGCCCGCGCGCAGATCGCCACCGACATGAAGGGTGGAATGAACTTGCAGGACGCTCTTGCTAAAGCCCAGACCTCTCTGGGTGCGAACTCACAGAGCTATAAACTTCTTCAGCAGAGCATTGTGGACAAGGTTCCGCTGACGGTAGCACTTGGCAAGGTCGGCTATAGTGACTTTCTTGTGGGTACAATTGATCGGCCAAGTCTGGATAGTATTGTCACTACGGAAGCTCTGAAGGCCCAGCCGTCACCAACATCTGGACAACAGTCGCAGTTCAAGACTAGTTTTCAGCAGACCAGCGATCTCGTCGATCGTGCGCGCGCCTCGATCCAGACGAGTTTGCAAAGCAATCTCGATGGGGACACCATGCGCCAGTTGGCATTTGCCGAGTTGGGTGATGATCCTCAAGCGCTGGGTATGCTTCTTGGATCATTGGATGAGGTGCCGATTGCCGGAGTGGGCGCTGAGGGGTTCCTTGGAGATCTGGCTTCCGGCTTTATTTCCCGGCAACAGATCTGGGATAGTCCGCTGATCGCTGACAATTACTTTAAGGAGCCGTTCTCTCTCGCTGCGAATCCTTACCTTGATGCAAAATATGTCCCAGAAACGGAGTTCCGACTTGGAGCAGGGGTCAAGATCACGCCCGGCTTCTCTGTGACTCTGACAAATCCGGCGACTGGCCAACCCCTGACGAACCCGTGGACGGGGGGAGAACTCTCTCTTGGAACAAGCTATCAAGCGGCCTCGATCGCCGTCCTTCCCGTTGGAAACCGCATTCTGGGTTCGCTTTGGGCCAATCGCTTTAATATTTTGAACTCTTCAGATCCGCTTGCCGCAGCTGGAACCCAGTTGGCGAAATCGACCGGACTAAGCGTTCGTACTGATGTTCTGGGAACCGATCCACAACTGATTAGAAACACGAAAGTTCCGAACTTTTTAGGATACGGTGATGCTGATATTCTTTCATTCAAGAACTCTGATTTTAAGAAAGCGTTGGATGCCTGGGCAAACAATCCAATTGCAAGATCCGCTACAGTAGATGCAGGCGGTGGTGGATTCGTTTTTAGATCGAATCAAGCTACACGATCAAGTAATGGTACTGTTGATGTTCGTGGTGTATTGCAAGTTGACGTAACAAAACTTGCTGACCCGCTTTCGTCCGCTGGCACTAATCCTCGCTTGACATCCGGTTCTGGACAACTGGATTTCTTCGGGCAGCCCATTGATACTTCAAAGCCGTACTATGTCTTGAATACGGCTATGTCGACAAAGCCGCTCCAGGAAACCTATATGGGGGTGGACGCTCCTGCTGCCCTGCAGGATTTGATGCCCGGAGTGCCCAGATTGTCAGGTGGTCTCGAACTGCGCAGCGAGCCCAACTCAAAAACAAAGACAGAAATTCCAGCTGGTGCGATTCTTCCCGCCTGGTTTGTTGAGTCACTCAACAACAGGATGAAGCAACTTCCGATGACGATCAGCGCCTCTGGCGCAGTTGCACCCGGGGCATCTCAACTGCCTGGCGGACAAATGAACATCGTGGACGCTAGGAATGCGATCGCGGCAGTGGCAAGTGCTCCGGGCTCTGATCTTAAGTACAAGATTGGAACAGACACACCATTCTTTCCGCTAACTCAACGATCATCTGGCGTTCCTGGTACTGCAATGACAGCTGAAGACGCGAACAGGTTTGATTTCCGCATCAGCGAAGAGTTGCGCTTGCAGGCAACATTGACCGGAAACATGGAACTTCGTGACCTGTTCCCCAAGGACTTCCCCAGTGTATATGATACGCTTGTTCCGCAGGATATTAATACGTCCAAGACCCGGACGCGTGTCGGCGTTACTGCCAGAGTTCTTCCCGAGGGGGAGATCAACCTCGGCGTTGCTACAATTAGATTTTTCTCGGCGAAGCCTGAGGCGATCGCCCAGGTCTTGAAAGCGGGCAACACTCCTGCTCCGCTGGTCGCCTCAAACGAGCTCACGACATTCTCGGTTGATGTAGGAGGGATGGTCTATGAGGGTGAAATTCCCAAGTGGCTGTCGATCTATATGGAGCGCGCTTCGCCAGCGGGTGTCGCGCCGACCGGTGCATCAAATGGTGCTGCTATCACGCTGCCAGTAGGTGGCGTTGACGCTCTGAAGACGTTCATTCGTGATAAAATCGCAACTTTGCCGGCTGGGAGTCCGCTTCGGCAGCAGCTGGAAGTCTTCCAGAGAGATGTTTTGCCGAAGCTTAAGGACGGTTCCAGATTAACCGGGGATCAGCTGGACAAGCTTGATGTTCTGCTTGTGAATGTAGCCACCGGCGGTTTGGGAAAAAGTCCTCCTGCTCCCGGCCCTAACCCTCCAATCACCACCAACACGGACTCAAACCCATCGATTTTTGCGCCTTACCCGGGTGACGTGTCGACGACAGGAGTGTTCCCGTCCGGAACGGTCCTTGGCGCGCTGCCCAAGGGCCTTGTGCGTGACGCAGACGGTAAGATTACTATCTCTCGTGAGTTCTACTTCCCAACGGCCCCGAACGGCAATTTGTCGTCGACGCAGATCAATCAGCTGCTTCTGGAAGGACAAAATGGTGTTGGAACATCGAATCTGAACCCCAATCGGCCGATCTCCTTTGCCGAACTGCGCGCATTTGACAGGAGCACAGGTTACACGACGACGGCCCCGGGTGGCCCCCTGAGCGATGCGCAAATCCGCACGACATTTCCTGAGTTGTTCGTCAGGACCTCGGCTTTTGCTTCCGGTACTCCGACGGCGATCTTCGCGGATGCCCTTCGCAATGGTGCGAGCCAGAGTGATGCCTATCACCTGTATAGGCTAGCGGTTGCGGCCAACAGCTCTGGCGCGCCGCAGACTACCGCCACGCCGCCGGCAACCTCTACGGAAGCTCCCTCTCCCGTGACGGAAGAGCGGGTTCGGTTCAGCCATAACGCCGAAAACGTTACGATGGGGCGGGCGATGAGTTCGCTTGGTGGTCTGCTCAGCCAGGCAGGACGGCAGCGCGGCGACAACACGTTGGTCGCCGCAGGTGTTATCATGTCGGGTGCGGGCGATCTGATCGTTGGTTTGAACGACGGCATTGCTGGTTCTGCGCAGGACGCAGGATTGCGGTTTGCTGGCAGCCTGGCGAATTTCCTTGGCTCGACGGGGAACAATCAGGCGCTGGATATTGCGGGCAGCGTGATTTCGGGCGTGCCAGTGCTGCGTGACCTGTTCACAAATTCAGGCTCGTTCAACAACCTCGTCCGGGATTCGGCGGGAAACATCACTTCGGGCATCAATGACGGCTCCGCGGCAGTCGCTTCGTTGGTGGGAGGTCTTCTCACCCAGATCACGAATATCCCGCAGTTCTCGCAGCTCGGTGGACTCAGCAGCAGCGTGCTGCAAATCATGGGCAACCGTGTTCCAGGCGGCGCGACGGGGCTCTGGGGGCAGGCCGCCATGCAAGTCCTTGATCTTGTTGGCGTGAAAATCCCGGCTCCGGCCCGATCGCTGATGAATGGCGTTATCGCAGCCTTCTCTGGTCCGTGGGCGATCGCGGCCTTCGTCGGCGGCTTCCTGATGAACGTGTTCAGCGCTGGAACCTTCACGACGGAGCGTGTCCTTCGCTCCGGCATAGATGCCGACGGCAATGGCAAGTTCTTCGACACGGCGCTGGTCGCCAGCACGTTCAACCGGTCGATCTTCGCCGAGATCAAGCAGGGGAAAGCCCGCATCAACTATGACGTGACGGATATCGATCCTGAACTTCTGAAACATGTAGATGTGTCTGTGACGCCCATCTTGACTCAAGGAGCTGAGATCGTTCGTCGTTATCGTACTGTTGGAAAGGGAATTCCTTCAATTACGTATTTACTGAATGGAAAGACAGGCCAATTCCTCGACGTAAATGGCAGAAAGACTAATCCATTCGAAACTGCAGACGGGAACGATTATTGGAATCCTCCGGAAAGGGCCGTTTATTTTAAGACCCAAGACGGAACCTTCAAGATTGCAGGAGATGTTACGCCAGCTACGGGATGGAAAGATGTGGCGGTTGGGCGAATTGAAGGTGCGCCCTCCGATCAGTACACTGTTTCCATCTCGGCATCCTATGATGCGATCAATTCCAGCATCAGGACGGATCGGGATTGGATCGGATCCGACAGCTTCGTTGTGTCAGCAGCCCGCGCACAGGAAATCATGGCTGCGATTGGCGGTGGCAGCGCAAGGCTCGGCTCTTCCAAGCCACTGATCTCCACGGGCGGCCTTTTCGCGGCAGGTACCGATCTTGGAAACAGCCTGCGCAACCTTGACGTCAAGTTCATCGGCGCGAACAAGGCTAACATCTTCCACTACTTTGTGGACTTCAATGGCGATTTCAAACCCGATGAAGTTTCCACTGTTGTTGATATCAAGAAGAATTATCATAAGAATATTGGCTTCACCACAGTCGATTTCCGGGGCAATGATCGCAGAGAAATGTTTTCGATCTCTGCAAATAGTGAGCAGGAGGCGCTGAATATTGCGGGTGTGACGAAGCAATTGTGGGAGTGGCTTGCGTCGAACCTTGATGTGCTGCAGAAATCGAGTGATCTTCAATTCCTGATTGGCGACCAGCCAATTGCAGACGTGCGTAATGGTGCAGCGCCCAATATTACCACCGAGCGGTTGTATCAGCTTGCTTCTTCAAAGGGGTTGATTCCGGCGATGCAGGCTTTGGCTGCAAGCGAGATCCAGATGATCACTGAAATGGCGAATGGTGAAATCAAGCCCGACACCTTCGCGAAAATCATCGCCTTGAACACCCAACTCAAGATGGGGTTCAACACCGACAGCTATCTTAACGCCAACCCAGACGTTGCAGCCTACTCCAATGGCCTGTCGATCTTGGGAACGATGCACTATGCGTTGCACGGCAATCGTGAACGGCGGACGGTCGATGGGCGGAATGTGCCGCCTCTTGTCGACCTTGGATTGAGTTCCACCAGAGGTCTCGACGCGGATGGTAACTCTTCAACCCAGCTGAGCAGAAATGGTGTGCTTGAGAGGGTAGTCCGGACGGACACCGGGACAACTGATGCATGGTCGTCGGTAACCACCAACTATGCTCAGGGAGGTGCGACGATTGCGAGCCAGCGCGTCTTGAACGATGACGGCGTGATATACGACTACGGTTATTCGAATGGAACGCTGACATCAAGTGTCGGCATGGATGTCGAAGACAAGCACAACTGGAAGAGTGTGAGTGCACAAGTCGACGAAGCCGGTCGCGCAACGTCACAAACCGGCGTGTTTGATGATGGAAAAACCTGGGTGAACACGTATAGTGCCCCGGGTGTTTTCCAGAGGCAGGTTGTCTCTGATGCGGCTGGTAAGGTTGTAAGCGCATTCGGCGTAGATGCCGATGGCAACAGGTATGTTGAGACCTACACGAATGGCGTGCTGGACAAGAAGACGATCACGGATACGGGTGTGGCCGAGAGCTGGCAGACCCGTACAGTTTCCTACGGCTTGGACGGCCGTACGATCATCGGCATGACGAGCATCAATGATGATCGCACCGTCTATGATCATGGCTACACGGCGGGAGCCATGGCGTGGATCACGGCGACGGATCCCGACAATACGCAGGACTGGACCAATTGGGTTGCTGAAGTTGACGCTTCGGGAAGGAACCTATCTCAGACCGGGGTCGCTGACAACGGCAACAGATGGTCTGTCAGGTACAGTTCTCCCGGCGTTCTCGAGGAGCAAGTGATGGTCAATTCCGATAACAAGATGGTCGGAAGGATAGCCGTTGATGCAGACGGAAATACATTCAACGAGAAATTTGAGAATGGTATCCGGAAAAGCTCAACGTATACAGATACAGGGGCATCTGATCTCTGGGAAACATTTACGTATGACTATTCAGCCAATGGTCAGACTGTTGTTGCGAAGTACGGCAGGAACGACAATGGCGAGACGTTTGCGTATCGCTACGTCGAGGGTGTTGCTGTTCCGCTCAATATAGAAGTTCCGGCCATAACGACACCTGAGACCACTCCAATTGGGCAAGCCACATCTGCGATCACTCCGAATGTCCCAACTGCACCCCTGGAGGCTCCGGTTGTGATTCCCGATGCTCCGAAAGCGCCACCCCCAATTGTGGTGCAGGAGCCGACAACTCCGATATCGGTGCAACTGGCGGCGCAAGCTGGATACACCCACCTCGGCGATCGCGTAACCAGCGCTGGCATTGGCACCAACCAGTACATCCAGTCTGCCAATGAAAAGTTCTTCGCTGTGTTCCAGGCCGACGGCAACTTTGTTGTCTATCGCGGGACGCCGACGTCAAACCAGGGAGCCATATGGGCGTCGGGTACCAACAAAAAAGCCAATGGCGGTAGCGTTCAAATGCAGTCAGACGGTAACTTGGTTGTGTACAGGCCAGACGGCAAGGCGCGGTGGTCGTCAGCGACACATACCAGCGGGGTGAATCGTCCTATGACCCTTGTGATGCAAAACGATGGCAATCTCGTCGTCTATGACAGCAGGGGTGGAGCTGCCCTTTGGTCTTCAGTTGGTGGTCGGAATGGTCGTCCTGGGCTTTAAACAACAAGCTGCCGAAAATTCTGCCTGTTGTGCAATTGGATACAGGTGCCTCTGTCGAACTTGAGGTAAGTATGGTCAGGAGATATTGAGAGAACGCAGTAGATAATGACAAATTGTAAGAGGAGCACTCATTTTCAAGATGTAGTGCTCCTCGAACAGTCAAAATTACAATATCAACGCATGTATTAATGTCAGCATGGCCAACCTTTACTTCTAGCATAAGATAGCTCTCTGCCAGTGCAAGTCGCTCCGCTTGGAAATACTGGTACCTGTGATTCTTAACTGCGATGCAGAAACGCTAGATGAAGAAGGCTGTAGATCTTTCCAGTGTTTATTAAGTAAATTTTTTTTATTTCATCCGAATGAGTGACTTATGCACCTGTGTTGGTAATGCTGAGGTCGCGTGCATTCGCACATGATAATTTTTGAATGAAAAAAAATCTGGAATTTTAAATTATTTACTTGCGAGAGAGGAAAAATATGTTAAAATTTTTTAGCTGAAATATTGCTACGCTTGATATAAAAATCAAGCTCAATGTAAGGCTAGGCTTGTGTTCAGTGCAAGTTCTAACAGCAGTCAGAAAAATCGAAGGAGTTCCTACTATGCCTCCAGCAATTGATACCAGTTCCGTCACGGCGCTCTACGATCGCAAGATCGCAGACACCAATGCCCAGCTCAACGCTGCTTCTACTGTCGGCGATAAGGCTGCGGATTTTGCGATCAACGACTTCAACAAGCAGCAGATGGTCCAGGCGCAGCAGGTTGCGTCGCGTTGATCGGTTCTTGCCGTCCTGAATAGGAAGGTTTCCGATGGACATTCCACAGATGCCGATCGATCCGCAAGGACCTGTTGTCATTGTGCCTCCACCTCCTCCTCCGTCGGGCGATCCGACTTTTGAGCAGGTGGTCGGCGCTGTTAACAATTTGGTTGCAGAGCTTGCGCTCGACTCAGTTTACATAGATTCGTTGATCGAAGCTTCCATCCCGGAGCTCAATCCAACAAAGCCGGTGCTTGACAACCTCAATGAAGAGCTTGCCTTCGGTTTTAACATCTTTCGGCCTTGAAAGAGGTCGGAAAAAAACAGCTCCGACGGAGTGTCCGAAGCCACGGCCGCCCGTCGGAGTAACAAAAAGTCGAGAGATGCGCTGTAAGCATACGATTGTGTTGTAAGAGTATCGTGAGGATCGTACAGTGACTGAAGCCCTTAAAGGTATCAATGGAATTGGTAAATCCCTTGCAAGTGATCTTATCGAACGCCTTGGCATCGATAAGATAAACTTAACTGCTACTACACAGTCCGATACAGCTCCCAATGGGTTCCAAGCGGTACTTGATCTATATGCGCGGAAAGCTGAGGACGCGAACAATCAACTTGCGCAGGCCGAAAGTATGATCCTATTCTCTGCGGGAGGGAAAGTTGTAACGGCTGCACGCGATACACTCAACACGCTGATCAAGCCTGGAGGGTGAAAAGCGTTGTTCGCTTTGCTGATTATAACAATTAAGAATTAAAGTTGAAAAGTATAGTATATTTATTTAATTATTATAGCATTCTCCGAACAATACGTATCATATCCAGCAGCCTAGAAGTCGTTTTTTGCACTCTTCTGGGTGGAAGAGATTAGGCCGTGAACTCATAAACGGGCTGCGGGATTCCCTTTTTGCGGCAAATCTGATTCAAGCTTCCGAAACGGGAGCTTTGCCATGGGCCGCTATGATCTCACGGACTTTGAATGGCGCGTCATTGAGCCGCTTCCGCCGCTGGACAACAGCCGGTGTGTGGGATCGGATTATGGATGCGACCACAGAGGCTTACGGCGGTGATAACCGGCTCTCCCGGCCATCGGCCTTGCGGTAAAGCCGTGCATCCGGATCGGTGGCCGAGGCATGGGTCTCGTTCGAGCGTTTCTCCTTGTGGAAGTCACGCTCGCCGTTGCGCCCAAGGCCGGGCGGTTCGCCCGAGCCATCCTTGGGCCGGAAGCTCTTCATGCTCGCCCAGGCATCGATCAGCGTGCCATCCAGCGAGAAGTGGTCCGAGGACAGAAGCCGCTTCACCTTGGCCAGCCCCATCAGCGCGCCCAGGAACTCCCGCGCCACATTCGCCGCCATCAGACGGTCGCGGTTGTGCGTGAACACTGTCGGATGCCAGACGGCCGCATCCAGCGGTACGCCCACAAACCAGCGGAACAGCAGGTTGTAATCGATCTGCTCCATCAGTTGACGCTCCGAGCGCACCGAAAAGAACGCCTGCAGCAGTGTTGCCCGAAGCAGCATCTCCGGCGGGATCGAAGGCCGCCCCATCCCAGAATAGAGCGCCTCATCCGCCAAGGCACGGATCGCACGCAAGGGAAGGTCAGCTGAAACACGCTCCTCCAGCCGGATATAGCTGAATATTCCCTCACACCGATCATCCAGTCCGCGCATCGCAAATCACTCCAAATCCGCAAATGGACTGAATCACAAAAATAAAAATCTAGGGAGAGTTTTTCAGAATCCGGCTAAGGCCTGTTGAGATTCATCGTGAGTTTATGACGGCAGCGGCCAGATAGATAGCGGCCGCGAAGCTTTGGTCTGTTTTGTCGGCTCGCATGGCGATGCGCTTGAACTCCTTGAGTTTGCAGAAGAAGTTCTCGATCAGATGCCACCATTTGTATAGTTCCTTGTCAAGGGGCAGCGGCTGTGCATGCCGTGGATGCTGGGAAATGACGATCTTCGCGTCTCGCTCGTTGAGCTCGGCGATGATGGTGTTGCTGTCGAAGGCTTTGTCAGCGATCAATCCGCCAAATGACAGTCCATCGATCAGAGGCGGAACGCCAACGGTGTCGAAGCGGTGTCCGGGCATGAGTACTAACCTTACCAGATTACCCAGCGCGTCGGTCAGAGCGAGGATTTTCCTGGTCATGCCGCCCTTCGAGCGCCCTATGGCCTGGCTTTGAGCCCCCCTTTTGAGCCCTGTCCGTGGCGGTGGACCTTGACGATGGTTGCGTCAACCATGCCGTATTCCATGTCCTGCTCTTCGGAGCACGCGGCAAAAAGCCGAATGAAAACATCAGCTTTGACCCAATCGCGATAGCGGCTGAAGACCGTATTCCATTTGCCAAACTCGGCAGGCAGGTCACGCCAGAGACTGCCTGTGAGCACGATCCACAAAATGGCTTACAAAAAGAGGCGGTTGCTTGCACCGCTGCGCCCGGAACCAATGGGCTTGCCTAGAAAATGCGGTTCAATCTTCGCCTATTGGGCATCTGTCAAAACAAAGCTATCCATCCAAAGCTTGAATCAGAACCTCAATGATTTGGGAATCCTGAATCTCAACAGGCCTTAGCCTGACAGACCTATGAAAAAGCAACTTAGGCAGGGGTTGTGCTTTGCGACATGAACAAAATCAGCAACTGCTGCTCATAGCAGCATGGAATATTGGGGCGGGTGTCCGTCAGTCGCTATTCTTTCCATAGCGAATTACGATGATGCGCTTTTCCGATGTTTTTGCAGAGGGATGCGCGGGGACGGCGGGCGACGCGGGTGTGGAGGCGATCTGCTTCGCCCGCGCACTTTTAGCGATGGCCAATACTTCGTCCGACAGAGCGCGCGGCCCGCGAACCAATATGCTTCGGCTCAACTCATCAATTGTTATGAGGCCCCGTGATTGACCCGGATAGGCTCTCTTTATGATTTCTTCCATTTCCGAGGCCGACCAGTCACCAAGTGGAATCCTGCGGCTTTCGTTCGAACGCGCGCTCGCAATCCGATAGCGCATTCCGTCGTACCACCAACCGAGATCATGCTCGGAGGCGAGCTTGTTAAGTATATCCGGCAGTGTTCCCTCCAGCAGAAGGTTCTCCAACGGCCGCTCGCCATTGCCTTCTGCCGTCACGCTGACCCCGGCGGCAATGCTAAGTCCCTCGGCAAGCCCCTTCAGGTCTTGCATTACCAGTGTGTAGCTGAAGCGCCGACTTTCAATAGCGTCACGTTTGGTGCGAACGCCAAGGGCGCCGACAGCCACTGTAGCTGACGGAATGCTTACTATGCGATGTGTGAGTTTATAGTCCGAAGCCGTTTGGACCAACTTGCTGGCGGGCGCTCCCGTCGGATCGAACGCCTGACCGTAACCGGGCGAGAGACACAGCAAGATACAGAGAGGCCGTAAGCCGATATGCAACTTCCCACGCAACACACACCTCCGCATGACGCAACTAACGACGACGTAAAAAAAGTCTTACGAAATCCATTATAACTGTTTTCAACGCAGATCAATCCCGCTATGGTTATACAGTGGCGTTTTTTGTAGGCGTAAGGCGTACCCTGATGGTTAAGCAGCATGCTTCGGCGTTGGCTGGGTTTAATGAGATATTTTCTGTTCCGGTTGGCATTCGGGTTCCTGGCAGGGCCGCAAAAATATTGCGCGAGCTACCGGCCGGAAGTCATAGTTTTGGCGGATCACTGACATCTGATGTGGTTGTGGCCGGACTTCCGCCCGTCGAAGCTTTCATGTTGAAGGTAGCGGCGGATCTACAATCCTTCGAACTTATGGCGCTAGTGCCGGGTATTCTGGTCAACGGCCAAGTGCTTGGGCCAGATAGCAGTTCTGACAAACTGCATAATGCGCATGTTCAGCTCGGCGACTTTGTTTTCGAGGTCGGGCGGTCGACTGACGCTGGCGGCGGTCAGCCTAGGGGTGTTCGTGACCTTAGATCGCGTCGCAGAGCCGCGGTTGCAGACGTTGCGCTGCGTACAAAGACCCTTAAGCCGTCACTCTCTAAGGGACTGACATCCGATCGGAGAAGATTGGCAGTTGCGTCCATCGCGTTCGCCATCGCAGGCTTTTTCGGCGTGTATGGCGCGGCAACACGATTGTCGCATCCGGAAAAGGAGCTTGCGGCCGCTGGCGCATCGCCCGTTCAGGCCAGTGCTCCAAACCACCGGGCGCCCGCTGAGGTCTCCGCTAACCTTGAGCGGCAGCTGCGGGCGGCCGATCTTCTCCCGAGCATCAAGATTTCAAAAAACGCGGCAAGCGTATTTATCTCAGGGACGGTGAACGCGCAAGAAAACCTCAGGCTGCGTGAGGTTCTTGCGAGTGTGAATTCACAAATGCAGGGTGGAAGCCCTATAGAGAACAGGGTGGTCTTCGCCAGCGCAGAGGCCGAACCGATGATTGGCGGCATTGTCTTTGGCGAGAAACGCTATGTCATCGCCCGAACCGGCGAACGAATTGCCGAAGGCGAGGTACTTCCAAGCGGCTGGCGTGTCGATCTGATCAGACGGTCTGAGGTCGACTTGGCTCGCGATGGTATCAAGCAAACCTTTTCGCTGCCGCTTAATAGCATCCGTCGATAGGATAAAGTCGCCATGGAAGCCGTGAACCGCTTGCTTACCAAGGTAAGCGCGAGACAGGATCTCGTTTTCGTACTGCTCTTTGCGCTGGTTGTAGCGATGTTGGTCGTGCCATTACCAACTATTTTTGTTGATGTGCTGCTTGCAATCAACATACTGCTCAGCATTATCATTCTTCTTGTTGCAATATATCTCAGAAATGTTCTGGAATTATCTACGTTTCCATCCATTATTCTCGTATCGACAATCTTCCGCCTCGCTCTCACGGTTTCAACGACGCGGCTGATACTAGCTCAGGGTGATGCCGGCAAGATTATCGCTGCCTTCGGCGATTTTGTCGTCGGCGGCAACCTTGTCGTCGGCCTAACGGTCTTTCTTATCGTCGCGATCGTGCAGTTCATGGTTGTGACGAAGGGGGCTGAGCGCATCGCCGAAGTTTCAGCCCGCTTTACTCTCGACGCCTTGCCGGGCAAGCAGATGGCCATCGACGCCGACCTCCGCTCTGGCGAAATAACGCAAGCAGATGCGAAGAAACAACGTTTCCGGCTCGACAAGGAAAGCCAGTTTTTCGGTTCCATGGATGGCGCCATGCGCTTCGTCAAAGGCGACGCCATCGCGAGCCTTATCATCGTCTTCGTGAACCTGTTTGGCGGCATCCTCATCGGCACCTTGCAGAACGGTATGCCGTTCCGCGACGCGATGAAGCTCTATTCCCTCCTCACGGTTGGGGATGGCCTCGTGGCGCAGATTCCTTCGATGCTCATCGCGGTGGCCGCCGGAGCAGTTGTCACGCGCGTCGTAACGGAGGAATCGGTTGACCTTGGACAGGATATTGGCCGGCAGCTTACCGCGGAACCGAAATCGTTGGCAATCGCGGCCGTCATCTCGGTGGCGCTGGCGCTTGTTCCGGGGTTCCCGACCGCGGTCTTCCTCGCACTAGGCGTTCTGCTCGGCGCACTTGCATGGCTGTTATTGCGTCGGAACGCGACCGCAACATCTGAGGCGGCGGCAAAGGCCCTTCGCGATGCGGAGCCAGTTCCTGAAAAACCAATCGAGTTCTCGGATGCGCCGATCGGCGCAGTCTTTTCGCTTAGCGGCCCGTTGGCCCTCCATGAGTTGATGAATTCCAAGGGCGCAGCACTGGCGAAAGCCATGGAAACCGAGCTGGGCCATCAGGCATTTGTTTATGGCTTTCCTATGCGCAGATTAGGGTTCCGCATCAGAAACGATCTGGAAGGCCTCCACGTCCTGATGGAGGGGCGGTCGGTTGCAACGATCGATGATCCCTTCGATCGCGACGGTGAAGTTGTGGCGCAGGATATCTGGGAGGCCATGCAACCATACATTTCTCGCATGTTCGACGCCGAGATCGCGGTTGATTGGATGACGAGCACGAAGGACATGTTTCCGCGCGCAATCGCGGATATCGATCAATCGGTGCGGGCGCTTTTTGTCGTTGATGTCATTCGCGACCTGCTGGAGGACGGTCATACGCTCTCACAGCCACGCCCCATTCTCGAGGCGCTAATGCGTGCGAAGGACGTCGGCATGTCAGCTCCCGCCGTTGCCGAGATGGCCCGTAGCCAGCTGCGGTATGGCCTTGTTCGCACACATGTGGCGAAGGACGGCAAACTGCCTACATTTTTTCTGGAGCCAGCGATGGAAATGGCCTTGCGGCAGCAAGCCCAACGTCTCGCGGAAGCTCCGTTGATCGTTGCGCGCGACCCGTTTCTCGCCTCCGGACTTGCGCAATTGCGGGAGAAGCTCAAACCCGCCATGAGCGCGGGTGATCGACCGGTTCTTGTCTGCCAGGCGGAAGTCAGGCGCCTCGCGCGCGCGCTTTTGCGTGTCGCCGATATCGGCATTCCGGTCGTTGCGATGAACGACGTCGACCCAGCGATCGCCATGCGGTCCCTCGGCTCCGTTGGCGGCGAGGTTCCAGCCTAAACGGGTTTTTTGACAGTTCCACACGGATCTCACGCTGGCGCACGACGTGGTCTAAAAAAGTGTTTCGTCCCAACATTTAATGGGCACAATCCATGCATGAATGGGAAGATGCATTGTGGGCCAGCTTCTACACGTGAGCGCCACTACAACAGAGGCGATCCGTCGAGCGATACAACATCGTCAAGAGAGCCTGAGGGCCCTGTCCAGGATACGGGATCAACCAGACGACCGTCGCCAACTGGAAGAAGCGCACGGCGGTCATTGATCTGCCAACCGGTCCGAAGGGTGCCAATTCGACGGTTCTGGGCATCGAAGAGGAGGCAATCATTGTCGCCTTCCGCAAATACTCCCTGCTGCCGCTGGATGACTGCCTCTATACCTTGCAGGCGACAATCCCGCACCTAACACGCTCATCGCTTCACCGCTGCCTGCAACGCCATGGCGTCAGCTAGTTGCCCGAGGTGACGGGTGATAAGGAACCGAAGCGCAAGTTCAAGACCTATCCGATCGGCTACTTCCACGTCGAGATCGCCGAGGTACAGACCGCCTAAGGCAAGCTGCGGTTGTTCGTGGCAATTGATCGGACCAGCAAATTCACCTTCGTCGAGCTGCATCGGGAGGCCGGTAAGAGGATCGCAGCCCAGTTCCTGCGTCATCTGATCGCTGCCGTGCCTTATGCCATTCACACCGTGCTGACCGATAACGGCATCCAATTTACCAACATGGCGCATCACAAATACGCCTTCCACCATATCTTCGACCGGGTCTGCGATGAGCATGAGTTTGAGCAGCGGCTGACCAAGATCAAACATCCCTAGACCAATGGCCAGGTCGAGAGGATGAACCGAACCATCAAGGAAGCGACGGTCAAGCGCTTTCACTACGACAGTCATGCCCAACTGACCGCACACCTCAAATACTTCATCAACGCCTACAATTTCGGTCGACGATTGAAGACCCTGCGCGGCCTCACGCCCTACGAAGATATCTGCAAATGCTGGACAAACGAGCCAAAACACTTCAGCCTAAATCCGATCCATCAAATGCTTGGACTAGGCACTTAGCCGGGGGGCATACCGCACTTCTCGGCGTAGTGTATCCCGTTTGGCACCTCAACTCTGTCTACTCCGCCAGTCACGCTACATCTGCTCTATCGGAAGCCGCGAGGCAGGCAGTATGATCCGGAACCTGGATGATAATCCGCAGTGTCGGGAGCAAGTTGCTGGTTTTTGAAACCTGCCTCAGTCTCGTTCTGGACTGAGCGCCGCCGCCAGTAACCCTCTTTAGAGATGGGCTTTGACATCCCGAAGCCCTCAGCTATCAACATGTTCTAACGACTCCGGCAACGTCAGCGATGCAAATACTGCTTGCCAGAAAGTGTTATAGGAGCAGATGCGGCAGTTAATGGTGTTGCGTATCGAGTCAAGGTAGAGGGAATGCATCATGCTGGGGTTGCGTGAAGGTTTAGGCGAAAATGGGATGCCGTTCGCCGATTTTATGTTGGACAACCTAGGCTTTGGCCGATCAGAGACTGACAACTCACTGAAAAGAAGCGGTATTGGCGATAGGTTTCAAGCCTTCGGCTGCGTCCTGATAATCTCGACCAGGACAGGTGCTTAATATGAGTCGTGGATGGAAACATAAGCAGGCAGCGGTCTTTGTCGCGGCATTCCTCTTGGCGGGTTGTCAGGAAGACCTTCACCGGGGGCTCGCCCAACGCGACGCCAACGATATCGTAGCGGTACTGGCCGCAAACAATCTAGCAGCCCGCAGGGTGGCCGACGGGGCGACATTCCGGGTGACTGTGAGCAGTTCGGACGTTGGCCGTGCACTCATAATCCTGAAAAGCGCGGGCTACCCCAAAGAGAGCTACCGATCGATTGCTGAGGTCTTTCCTGCGGATGGCCTGATCAGCACGCCCTTTGAGCAAAAGACCCGGCTAGCGTTCGCGCTCAGCCAGGAGTTGTCGCGGACAATCTCGATGATCGATGGCGTGACGAGCGCGCGCGTCCATCTCGTCCTCCCCGAAACAGACCTCAGGGATCGCGTGGTGACAAAAGGCTCCGCATCTGTCGTCGTCAATCTTCGCAAGGATGTCGACGGTTCGGAAATGTCCCAGAAGACAAGGCTGATTGTCGCGAACGGCGTTCCCGGCCTTACGCTGAAGGATGTTTCGATCTCATTGTTCTCGCCTGTTGCCGATGCCGCTCGTCCGCGAGACGCAAGTCCTGGCTCACGATCAGAGATGGAGTTGCCGAAGCTCCAGGGCGAGGGTGAGCTCCGGAGATCCAACCATCTATTATTTGGTGTCGCGGCGCTCTTTGTACTCATCGGCGCTGGATTGCTTTGGTTCCCAAACCGCAAAACCTCATAGTCTTGTAATGGACCGAGTAACTGATATGAGCCCGGTTGTACTGCAGGCATTGATAGCCGCATCGGTGTTGCAAACGCTTTCAGCTGACGTCAGCGAAAAGCTCTTTCATGGCCTTGGCGAGCAGTGCATCAGTCGACTGATTGCGAACCCTCAATTCCATGGCAGATTGATGAGGGCGGCGGTTCGCCATGCTGGTTGTACGCCGCCCACATCGCTGCCGGCAGAAGAAATCCTAGCTTTTTTGTGTCGTCCGGCAATCCCGACGGAGGCTGTTTCCATCCTTGAGGTCGCGCTGCAGATCGCTCGGCGAGGCCCGGTGATTGGTCGCAGCGATGTGCGGGAACTCGCGAAGAAATACGGGGATGTTCTTGTTTCAAAGGCATGGTTGCTGGCGCAGACCCATATTGATGAAGCAAGCGTTATGGCGACCGCTGGGCATGATGCTTTGGTGGTGGCGAAGGATGCGCTTGCGTCCGTTATGGCGGATAAACCGCATTGGTGGCGCGACTGGGTGGACACCAAGCCTCCCGCCTCCGCGGGAATCCGGAACGCCGCCTTTGAACTGCTGGCGGCTTCTGGAGACGGCCTCAGAAACCACGCGCAGAACGTAAAGCACGATAGGAGTTGAGATTTGGGACGGATTGTTCTCCCCGCGGAGCTACCCGAAAAAATCGCATCTGGTGCGACCTATGCGGAGTTGCTTTCGCTTAAGGCGTCGGCTCAAGCAGATATCGCGACTGCCCATGCGTCTTCGGAGAAAGCTGGTTTCACGAAGGGCTTCAATGAAGGCCGAGCGGAAGCATTGAAGCGGGTGGAACGGGCGGTTTCTGCCTTTGAAGCCTCGCTCGCAGAACGGGAAGTCCTGCTGGTCGATGTGGTCCTGCAGGCGGTTCGCCAGATTGTCGATGAAACTCCTGACAGCTTCCGCGTCGGGCTTCTGATCAAGCGGGCGTTGCAGGACTACGTTCTTCTATCAGACGTCACGATAAAGGCGCCTCCAGAAGACCTCGCTGACGTAAACGAAGCGATATCCGAACTTGTGGCCAAGGAGGAAAACTCTGTCCGCTTCACCGTCACAAGTGACGCCCTTCTTCAGCCCGGTGAGATCCAGCTGCTCACGCCGCGGGGATCAATGCACATTGGCTCAGATCGGCAGCTGGGCCGCCTTGAAGCCGCGCTGCATCAACTGACGACGAAACAGTCATGACTGAGCGCGGCCTGGGAACCACTGCTGACAGCTCTTTATCACCGGACATCCTCCGGCGTATGCTTGCGGCCGTCCAATCCGTCGAGACCCGCGTTGTCGCTGGTGAGGTGCTCGCCGTTTCTGGCACGCTCGTCAAGGCGCGGCTGCCGCGGGTTCAGGTCGGCGAAGTATGCGAACTGAAGGACAGCGAGCGGAGCCAGGTGCGCATCGCAGAGGTGATCGGCATTGACGGCGATGTGGCCTACCTAGCCCCTTACGGCAACATGACAGGCATGTCGCAGCGCACCGAGGTGATTGGCCTGAACCGAACGGCCTCGGTTGGCGTCTCGGATGCGCTTCTGGGATGCGTCTTGGATGGGTATGGCAATGTCATAGACGCACCTTCCAGGCCAGTAGTCCCAGCCCGCGCCTCGGCTCCGAAACAGCGCTCACTGTTTGCTCCACCGCCTTCGCCATTGCAGCGACCTTCAATCGATGAGCCGATCGCGCTCGGTATTCGCGCCATCGATGCCTTGAACACCTGCGGGCGTGGACAAAGGATCGGAATCTTCGGTAACGCGGGCGTGGGAAAGTCCACACTGATTTCCGAAATTGTCGCTGGAACGGACGCGGATATTGTTGTCGTCGCACTGATTGGCGAGCGAGGCCGTGAGGTTGGCGATTTTCTGCGCCGGGTGCTTAACGATGAGAGTCGCTCGCGAACTATCATCGTCGCGTCGACATCCGACCGGCCGCCGGTCGAGAGGACAAAGGCCGCGCAGCTTGCGACGACGATCGCTGAACACTACCGCGACAACGGCAATTCTGTCTTGCTCGTGTTGGATTCGGTAACCCGGTTTGCGCGGGCATTGCGCGAAATTGGCCTATCGGCTGGAGAGGTGCCGGCCCGTCGCGGCTATCCACCGTCTGTCTTCAGTGCTCTGCCACAACTGTTCGAAAGAAGCGGGACATCGCGGGATGGATCGATCACAGCACTCTACACGGTGCTGGTGGAAGGAGACATTTCGTTGGACCCGATTGCCGAAGAAACCAAATCGCTGCTCGACGGTCACATTATTCTTTCAGAAAAACTGGCTTCAACCGGCCATTTCCCAGCGATCGACGTCATGGACAGTCGCAGCAGACTGATGGACCACATCGTGCCCCCCGCACATAAGGATGCAGCCAACGCCGTTCGTGAAGCGATGGCGCGCCACCGTGAGGTCGAGCTTCTCATCAGGGTCGGTGAGTATAAGCAAGGTCACGATCTCGAGGTCGACCGGGCAATTCGGATGAAGCCCGCGATAGACAGCTTTCTGAGGCAGCCGCTTGGTGACCAGCAGACATTGAAGGAGTGCGTTCACCGACTCCAAGAACTCGCAGGTATGCGATGAACCGGGATGAACGCAACACCTACGACAACATCTTGCGCATAGCGGAGCTGCGTCGCATCCGTCGCGATCGCACGGCTCAAGAACTGGCTCGCAAGAGCGATGAGGTCCGACAGAGTGCGCATAGGTTAGAGGTGGCCGAAAATTCGCGCAGCGAGGCTTTCCAGAGCGAAGCTGCGGCGAAAATGGCTTTCACTCTTCTCAGGCCCGTAGGCGTGATGGATCTCGTCCGCGCCTCGGAAGCGGTCGAGGATGCCGCCACACACCGCATTGAGTGCGAGAACCAGGTGGTCACGATGGACCATCAAAAAAACCTGCTCGTTGCTGAGCAGACCTCAGTGAAGAAGGCATTGCGGGCTAAACAGCGAATGATCGACAGCTGGAACAGCCTGTGTGACGTCCTTGCTGGAGAGCGACGCGAAAGCGCACTGAGGAAGGAAGAATCGGAAGACAGCGTCTTGCGGTCTCCAAGCGCTGGAGAGGTGTTCAAATGATCCATCAGAAACAGCCTCCTGCGGCGGCCGTTCGCATCCATCATCCAGGACCCCACGAAGCTACATCGTCGCTGACGCCTTTGCGCTTTGTCTGTGGTGTGTTGCAGGGCGAGCTTTCAACGGCCTCACCCGATCGACAACAGAACCCTAGCGAGCAGACAACCGCTACATCCGGCGATAAAGCCGCCGTGGAGATCGCATGGGGCGATCACCGGATCGAAGCAACGGTCGATGATGAAACGCTCGCCATGCTCGTTGACCTGCTTGCGCCTGGAACTGATATCTGGATGGCCTGGCCCGAGCTTCAGGCGATGCTTGTCGAACAAATCCTCTCAGAGGTATCACTGGACAATGCGGCTCATCCGTTGCGGAGCTTGAGGGTCATCGAGGTTTGGGCGAAAGGCCGCATGTCCTCGCGGCCATTGTTCTGCGAGCTGACGGTGAAACTGGATACAATCCCGTTCACACTGGGCATTCATGCCGACACTGGAGCTGCTGCGGCGTTGCAGCACGCATGTGCAGGAAGACTACAGTTTGAAGCATTGCACGAGCCAAAGTCCGCTAAACATGCGATTATTGCTGGAACAGCGATCGTTTCCGCCGAGGATATCACTCAGATTGCCGAAGGCTACGGCGTTATCCTTGATGATGATCTGCAAAGACAGGGCAAGGTGCTGATTCAACGCGATGGCAAGCTTGTCGCGATCTGCCGCCTGCAAGGTGGGAAAATGGTTGTCGAAGGTCAGGTCGGACCGATCGATCTCCAGCTACAAGACAGTGTTTGGAATGATGCGACACTTCCGCATGGTGCGCAACGGCTGAGGTTCGAGGTTGGCCGGATAACGGCTGACCCGCAATTCTTCGAGATGTCGCTAGCGAATGGAAATGTGGTGCTGCCACCGAGTCAGCCTGGAAGCGTCGATGTCTGGATTGGCGAACGGCTGGTTGGATACGGTGAGCTGATGCGGTTTGGCACCGAATTCGGCGTCCGCATCAACAGGCTCGTGCAGCCGCTCGACAACATATGAAGGTGGGTTAGCTTCATGGATATTCTATCTGCCCTCCCGAGTTTTATTGTTGTCTCGGTGCTTGTCTCGGCTATTCCGTTTCTGGCTGTCGCGGTCTCATCATTCACGCTGATTACAGTAGTTCTGATGATAGTCCGAAATGCTCTTGGCATTCAACAGACTCCCGCGAACCTCATAATATACTCAGTAGCGCTCATTCTTTCCGCATATGTAATGGGGCCTGTTATTCATGATATATCCACGATTATCATTGAACAACTGCCGAAAGCTGATTCCATCGCTGCTTACGAACGCATGTATGTTGCAGCCATCGAACCCGTGCGTGGGTTCCTGAAACGCTTCGTGGATGAGAACAGCCGGATGTTTTTCGTCGAGGCGCAGGCGCGTATCTGGCCAAACGCCAAGGTTAAGCCGGGGCCCGATGACATCTCAATACTGGTTCCAGCATTCCTCGCTTCGGAACTCACAAAAGCTTTTCAGATAGGCTTTTTGCTTTATCTGCCCTTTGTATTTATCGATTTGGTTGTCGGTGTGATCATCATCGCCTTGGGCATGCAGATGTTGTCACCGACTGTTGTTTCAACTCCACTGAAACTGCTGCTCTTCGTTGCCGTTGAGGGTTGGACCCGGCTCTTCCAGGGCCTTATCCTGACTTATGTGACCTGACTCATGAGCATGACGCTTTCGACCTATCTCTACCAGGGCGCCATGGCGATGCTTGTCTTTGCCGGGCCGGTGCTCGCCGTGGCCGCCATAGTTGGGCTTTGCATGGGCGTGCTGCAGGCGGTCACCCAGATACAGGATCAGACATTTCCCCAGATCGCCAAGGCGGTCGCCGTGACCGCCGTCCTTTTGCTCATGGGGTTCTGGTTGTCGGAGCCGCTGGTGGCGTTCACACGCGATCTCTTCATGAACTTCCACCGCATTGTCCGGTGACGGAATGTTCGCGGGGCTTCCCTTCTCCGAAAGCGCCGATCAACAGGCGTTACTGGCCGCACTCATTCTTGGATCTGCCCGGCTCTTTGGTGTCATGATGGCCTTTCCAGCATTTACGCAAGCACAGGTCGAGGGGCTGATCCGTTTTTGCGTCGCTGTCGCGCTTTCCCTTCCTGTCGTGCTCGCTACCCACTTCGAATTGCGCACGGGCGCATCCTTCAATCCTGTTCAGCTGTTGCTTCTTTCATTTAAGGAAGTTGTCGTCGGACTTCTGCTCGGCGTGGTGCTCGGCTTGCCTTTCTGGGCGCTCCAAGCAGCGGGGGACCTGATTGATCAGTCGCGGGGGGCTAGCCAAGCCAACGTATCGGATCCTGTGAACGCCAGCGAAACAACGGTGACGGGACAGTTTCTCATGATTGTCGCTCTACTCTTTTTCGCCACCAGCGATGGCCTGATGATCGTGCTTCGCGCCGTTCATGACTCTTATCAGGCGTGGCCAGTTTTGAGCTTCGTCCCACCGCCATCACTGAACACTGCTCAGGGTCTTGGCGCATTCCTGGCGGAGGTCGTACGCCTTGGTTTTGTACTTGGCGCACCGCTGCTGTTGGGCCTGTTCATCATCGATCTCGCTGTGGGTTTCCTCGGCCGGTTCGCCCAGCAGCTACAGATCACGGAGCTGAGCTCCAGCTTCAAGAACCTGCTGGTCGTCGCGCTTCTACCGATTTTAATGCTTTTCATGAACAGTTACATTCTACCGCAATTCAAAGCGATTGGCTCGGTCGCCAACCGTTTTCTATGGCCGGGTTGAACCACAATGTCGGGCGATCAGGGCGAGAAAAAGCATCCAGCCACGCAAACGAAACTGCAACGACTTCGCACGCGCGATGGACAGATCGCCCAGAGCAGGGACTTCCCAGCGGCTGTGAGCCTCATTGCAGCCTTCGCAACGCTCTTGGGGACATGGCGTAGTGAAGTCGATCAGTTTCACAAGATCTTTTCTGTTTTTGACACCCGGTACAATAGTAACTTTGCATTCACCGCGAGTGCGACAATCTCTTCAGGGTTCGACCTTCTGCTTAGGGTTGCGGCACCCGTCTCGGTCGTCGCCGCCTTGGCGTATTTGCTTGCATCGTTATTGGACTCTCGCGGCTTTGTGCTTTCACCAAAGCGCATTGCACCTGATCTAAACCGGCTCAATCCTGCTTCGAATGTCAAAAATGTCTTTGGACTGCAGGCGTGGAGCCAACTTGCAAAGACACTAACAAAAGCCACCTTGTTCGCTGCTTTCGTTTTCTTCATGTCGAGACAAAACCTTAACAGCCTGTTTTGGTCGCCAACTTGCGGCGTAAGCTGTGTCAGCAATGTTGCGATTTACGAGATCCTCGCTGTGATATTCGCCGCATTGCTCATCGTGCTCACTATGGGCTTTGTTGATATTTTCGTGTCGCGGGCGCTGTTCAAGCGACAGCATCGCATGACTAATGAAGAACTGAAGAAGGAGCAGAAGGACCAATTTGGCTCACCGGAGCTGCGACGGGAACGCCGGCGTCTGCGCAACGAAAGTGCGCAAAGTCCAAGGGTTCGCGGACTTGGGCGCGCCACGCTCATCATCGAAGCAACCTTCGGCGGCGTCGGCATCGCCTACGAGCGCGGGAGTATCGATACGCCGATGCTTGTGTCAAAACTCACAGGGGAGGAATTCGCGCGTAAGCGCCTGGAGGCGATCGGCAAGGGTGTTCCGATTGTTGCGAATGAGGAACTGGCCGTGCAGCTCGCCCGCCTTGGTAAGATTGGAGCGCCGGTCCCAACCGCGCTCTACCATGGCGTTGCCCATGCGATCGTAAAAAGCGGCCTACACACGTCCAGCTGACGGGCAAGTGAACACCGTTGGGTTGATTGAAGGGCAGAATGTCTGACACGATAAAGCTTGATGGGCAAAACTACTGACCATTCCCGAAGGAGTCACAGCATGACACCGCATCTTGACGCCCAGAACGATGGTGACAAGAACGACCACTTGCGGACTGTGACCACAACCTCGACCTCTGTGGCTCCGGCGGTTCTGTTGACCAACCACTTCAAGGCGCTGAAGCTTCCCACCTTCGCGCGCGAGTATGAGAAGGTGGCGATGGAATCAGCTCAGGACCGGGCGGATTATCCGCGCTATCTCCTGCGCCTATGCGAACTGGAACGCATCGACCGCGAACGCCGTAACATCGAGCGCAGGGTCCTGGTGGCCCGCTTCCCCCAGACCAAGAGCCTCGACACGTTCGACTTCGTGGCTCAGCCCTTGCTCAACAAGGCGTTGGTGCTGGAACTGATGCGTTGCGAGTGGATCGGGAAGCGGTAGAACTGTATCGTGCTTGGGCCGTCTAGGACGGGCAAGACCCATGCCGCTCTCGCCCTTGGCCTCGCAGCTTGCCAGAAGGGATATTCTGTCGCCTTCACCACCGCAGCCGCGCTCGTGGATGAGCTGATGGAAGCACGTGATGAGCGAAGATTGCGTGCCCTGCAAATGCACCTCAATACCGTCAGGCTGCTGATCGTCGATGAGCTTGGATATGTACCCTTCACCGCAGTTGGCTCAGAACTGCTCTTTGAGGTCTTCAGCCAGCGATATGAACGTGGGGCCATACTGGTCACCAGCAACCTGCCCTTTGACGAGTGGAAATCCGTCTTCGGATCAGAGCGGCGGACACATCACGTCCACATTCTGGAGATGAACGGTGACAGCTTCCCTCTGGCCACCAGTAAAAAGGCCCAGCGCAGGGCAGAACAGTCCGCGCCTCGGCCCGCACACCAGTCACAAGGAGGGACAGGAACTGTCAAACAATGATGCGAAGGTGTGTGAGAGCCCACCCTGCGCTTCGCTCCGGGCGGCTCCTCACACACCTCTACGCAAACTATCAAACCGGGGCTGAATGGCCCTTTTCTCTCAACCAGACTGGTACACTTTTACGCCGCCAAGTGGCACAATTTTGCTCCGCCGTTAACACAAGTTCGGCGGTGTGGATGTATCCGAGGCAAAGCGGCTGAAGGCACTGGAGGATGAGAACGGCAAGCTCAAGCGGATGCTGGCGGATGCCGTGCTCGACAACGCGGCGCTGAAGGACTTGCTGGGAAAGAAATGGTGACGCCCGCTGGCTGTGAGCGGAAAGCTGTGGCGCATCTGGCGGCAAGCCACGGCATGAGCGAACGGCGGACGTGTAAAACCATTGGCATGTGCCGGATGACAATGCGCTATGAAATGATCCGTTCTGATGATGTCGCCCTGCACGAACGGATGAGGGCCACATCGTGAACCACAAGAAGCTGTTCCGGCTCTATTGGGAGGAGAAACTCACCGTGCGCCGCCGCGGTGGCCGGAAACGGGCTATCGGGATGCGGCGCCCATGCTGATCCCGCTCAGGTCGAACGAGCGCTCGAGCCTGGACTTCGTGTCTGACCAGCTCACCGATGGCCGCCGGTTTCGCATCCTGACCATCGTACATGATTGTACGCGCGAATGCATGGCGCTGCTGGCGGACACCTCCCTTGGCGGGATCCGGGTGGCGCGTGAACTCGACGATCATGCGCGGCAAGCCCAGGATGATCGTCAGCGACAATGGCAGCAAGTTCATCAGCAACGCGACCCTTGGCTGGGCGGATATGCTTTATAATGGAAAGGCGAGCTGGACCTTGGCGCAGCAATGTTCTGCGTCATCAAAGCTTGTGACTTGGATGCATCGTCGATGGGCTATAGCTTCGGTATGTTCTCGTCGGTGCGGTGGAATGAGGCAATGTCCGCTTCATCCTTTGCATTAAATGGCATGAGAATTTTGGACCATACTTGGTCTCGGCCAGAACCGGCAACAAACATCCCTCCCCTCTCACATGCTTCCATCCGCAAGCCTCACACGAGATAGGGTCATGTGAGACCGCCCTCCCCCACCCTTCTGGCAAAGGTCTCCCTATGCCGGGTGTACTTTATTCCGGAACGGATGATCAGTTCTCAGGTCAGATCAGTAGCGAGTCGGCTTTGATCGTCGCCTGTTTTCGGGCCTAACACCCATTTGAGTTGCGACACTGCTCAGGCCCATTTTTTGGCGATTTGACGGTTAACTTCTTGTTAACTAAAAATTTGTTGTCGGTTTTGCAGAATCGGGCATAATTCACACTTTAGGAGAGAATGGCGTCCGAAAAGCGTTATTCCACGAAAGTGATCGATGAAGCCATTGATGCAAACACAGGACGCTGGATCGTTGAGCTTTCATGAGATAATTCTTCATCAAGGAGAAATGATCTCTGACAAGCTCAACATGCTTCGAGTTGAGCACTATCCCCCGGATGCCACGAAAGGGCTGCGGCATTTCTCGCTTGCAGAGGTTGCCTATTTCTTGGGTGTGACGCCGTCAAACATCAAGAAGCTCCATCTCGAAGGAAAAGGCCCTACTCCAGTCACATCGCCGTCTGGCCGCCGGACATACAGCGCGACACAGATGTTAGAGCTGCGTCACTATCTCGACAAACACGGGCGTACGGATGTTAAGAACTATGTTCCTCATCGGCGCAACGGCGAACAACTACAGGTTCTGGCTGTCGTTAATTTCAAAGGCGGCAGTGGAAAGACCACAAGCGCAGCCCACCTTGCTCAACATCTTGCCCTGACTGGCCATCGAGTGCTCGCGATTGACCTCGACCCCCAAGCATCGCTCTCTGCTCTTCACGGCATTCAACCGGAACTCGACAAGAATCCATCGCTCTACGAAGCGTTGCGCTATGATGAGGAGAAGAAGTCCATCCGCGATGTTATTCGGCCGACGAACTTCCCAGGGCTCGACATCATCCCGGCCAACCTAGAGCTCCAAGAATACGAATACGACACACCGCTGGCGATGCAGAATAAGGCGAGTGGCGACGGGCGGACATTTTTCACAAGGATCACGGATGCCCTGCGTGAGGTTGATGATCAGTACGACGTCGTGGTGATCGATTGCCCGCCGCAACTCGGATATCTTACCCTCACTGCTCTTACAGCATCGACTTCCGTGGTGATCACCATCCACCCGCAGATGCTCGATGTGATGTCCATGAGTCAATTCTTGCTTATGTTAGGTGGCATCCTTCAGTCGATCCATTCCGCCGGTGCCATCGTGCGCCTCAAGTGGTTTCGTTATCTTGTGACGCGTTACGAGCCAACCGACGGACCTCAGAGCCAGATGGTAGGTTTTATGCAAGCTCTTTTTCCAGGGCAAATGCTGCAACATACTATGCTGAAATCGACGGCAATTGCTGATGCTGGCATTACCAATCAGACGCTTTACGAGATTGATGCTTCGATGTTTGTGCGCTCAACTTATGAACGAGCAATGGGTTCGCTGAATGCTGTGAACGAAGAGATCACGCATTTGGTGCACCAGGCATGGGGGCGCAAACCATGAGTTTTTTGACAGCCGTGCAGATTGGGAAATTCGAGAGTGTTTCCCGATGTTTATCTCGCAAGGAGTGTTGATGATGCGCAAAAATTTACTCGCTAGCATAACGAACGCGCCTTCCCCACAAGGCTCAACCGAGGCTCGTTCTGAATATGCGCGGCGCGGCGCGTCACGGTCCATGATGATGTCAATTGATGAGCTTGCAGAAAACGCAAAGCGTATGGCTTCCGGTGAAGCTGTCGTTGAGCTTGACCCTGCCTCAATTGACGGTTCCTTTGTTCAAGATCGGCTTGGTGACAATGCAGAAGACTTCAATGCGCTGAAAGATGCTATTCGATCCCAGGGGCAATCGAGCCCAATTCTGGTTCGCCCTCACCCGGACCTAGATGGACGTTACATGACCGTATTTGGTCATCGACGCTTGAAGGTTGCTCGTGAACTTGGCGTTCCAGTTCGGGCCATTGTCAAAGATATAGAAGCAATCTCGCATGTGATCATGCAAGGACAAGAAAACTCCGCAAGAGCTAATCTTTCCTTTATCGAGCGTGCTTTGTTCGCGCGCAAGCTCCAGGATTCCGGGCAGACAAAAGATGTAATCAAGGCTGCTTTGTCTGTCGACGATACTTTGCTTTCACGTATGCTTTCAGTGGTAGAGGTTATTCCGGTCTCAGTGATTGAAGCGTTGGGCCCTTTAAAGAACGTTGGGCGTGACCGTTGGGAGAGTTTAAAAAAACTCTTTCTGCGACCGCAAGCCTTTCATCAAGCACAACTTACGATCACAACCGCAGAGTTTTTAGATAAAGAACCTTCTGCGCGCTTTGATCATTTGATGGCAGCGGTAAAATTTTCTGGAAGACGTCCGCCGCATCCGACATCCAGTCCTAATAAGTGGGAACCAAAGGACGCCTCTGTAAAAGCTGAGATCCGTCGTTCAGGTAAGGGTTTCAGCCTGACGCTCGGTGCGACCAACGCTAGAGCATTCGGCGACTTTATATCAAACCAACTTGATGAGTTGTATCGCGCATTCAAAGCGCAGAAGAATGAATCAAAACCAGGAGTATAACCTGCAAAAAAAGCCTCCAACGTCTCCGTCTGGAAGCCCTCTCTAAGTTTGGTGACTAGAGAATCACACTTCCGCAAAATTTAGTCAAGAGTCGGCGTCGTTTTGGTGAGCAAAATTCTTTTGCCTGATGAAGGCAAAGATCATGGGAACACAACTCTCAGCGACGCCCTTTGGTCGGCGGGCGGCATCGCTTGGCCAATTGGCAACGCAGGCTATGGTTGCGAAAGCAATCGAAGAAGCCGGCCAGCCCGGCGCCAATGTGCCCGCGGCGGTCAACAAATGGCACCTTTTCCGGACATTGACAGCGTTGCGCGAGCGCCTGGGCGTCTCGGACCGGGCTCTGGCGGTGCTGATTGCGCTGGGGCTGGATGAGGGTCTTGCAGGACCCTGGGAGGACTACCGGCGGTGGTTCATGGGGCTTGTGATGCCATTGCGCCAGCTCAAGGGGCTTGCTGCCATCGAGCAGATTCATGCTGATTTGGCTACTTTGCTGGCTGATATCACCAACACACTGAATTCCAATATCAATGCTCAAAATATCAACGGCAATGACGCTCAGAACAAGCGGCACATATCTAATTCCAAAACAAATGATTTCCAGAATCTTGAACCCTCATCCGATGGAGATGGGGCTGATGATCGCGTGTTATCGGAAAATGCCGAGCCTCCACTGGAACAGAAAGCCGCCAACATCCAGACTGATCTTCCTCTTGCTCTCGTAATTGAGGCGTGCCCTGATGTGACGGAGTACAACTACGGCGGTGGAAAGGTCACCACATGGTCCGGTTTCCAGCGGGCGGCTGAAGCGGTGCGGCCGATGATCGGGATCAGTCCCGACGCATGGCATGAGGCCTGCCGTGTGCTGACCGACAAGGCGAGGGCAGGGGAGTTCACTCCGGGGCCAATGCTGATGGCGCTGATTGGGCAGAGGGCGAAGGTGAGAAGGGCGACAGGGAAAGTTGGAGAGTTTTCCTGATGGACATCAGCGAGCTTCAATACCGACGCTACACGGGCAAGATACCCGTGGGTACTGCGGTGTTTGATGGTTTTGGCGAAATCACTGTCGTCAATGTATTGCATGGCCGCATGCTGGTTGCCGAGATACTGGCGCAATTCCATCTTCAGCAACTTAACGAGTGTGGCGTCGCAGACGACAGCCCGATAGCATTGGGAGACGCTTACGAGATATGGACCAACGGTAATCCGAATGCTTCGGCCGGGCATGAGACTGCTACAATGATGCTCGAACGCAATGCGACTGCGATAGTCTTCAGGATGGTGCAGGATGCCGGTGAAGTCCTTTTGTACGTCAATGATTTGGCTAGAATGAAAACAGGCTTTGATCTTGTGACCCGTCGTTCGGATGGAATGCTTGTTTTTACGGAGATCAAAGGGAGGTCGCGTCAAACCAGTAAACCCCATTTTGAACTGTTGGCTGACACGCGCCACAAGGGGAGACAGCTGAGCCACAGCTGGATCTGGAGGAGTTTTTGTGAAGCCGGTTTGTTCTCAGGCAGCGCCTCGTTGTTTTTTCGTGTATTGGAAGACGTGGTTCATCATCGTTATGTCCGGAGATTATTGCTGGTCAGTCCAGCAACCCATGACATTATCGGTGTTGCTTATGAGGATGAGCTTTGCCAGCTGGCTGCCCTTGAAGAACCAGGTGAACAAGCGTCAGCGGTTGTTGAACTGGAAGAATTGCTGAAGGCTGGCATCAAAGCCACTCCAGATTGGCTTCCACGTTAGATTGTGACTGCGGTTGCCTCTGCTCATTACCTCGTCGCCGCAGGCCTTGAACTCTTTGCAAAATGTGCATATTATGTGCAATAACAGTGTGGAGAAAGTTTATGATACAAGCTGAGGCGGCACGCATGTCAATGATGTCAGGGTTTGTGCAGAGTCTGCAAGAGCCAAAAACTCCCTTTATCTCGCCCAAGCGCTTCTCCGCAGCGCTGGGTGTTCAGGTTGCCAGCCTTGCTGACCTGACCGGTGTTCATCGCAACACACTGCGCAATCCATCGTCGGAGCGACTACAGATCAAGATGCGGGAGATGGTCAAGGTGATCACTGCTGCAGCGTCTCTCGCAGGGGACATAACCCAGGCGATCTACTGGTTTCGTAATGAGCCTATTGCTGATTACGATCAAAAGACAGCGGCCGAACTTGTGGCCGAAGGCCATGTTGAAGCGGTATTGAGCTACCTCCGGGATCTGGAGAATGGAGCGCGAGGATGAAGCTTGTCCGGCTTGGGCCAGACGAGGTTTTTTATCGCTGTCTCACACCAAAGTGGGCTTTCATTCCATTGAGTGGTGCAGGGGCAGCCGCAGACGGCGGTCGTTTCAATCGTCCCGGCGTTGAAGCGCTGTACCTTTCGCGGGCACCACAGACAGCGCTCGATGAATATCGACAGGGTGCCTCTATCGCGCCTCCTGCCACTCTTGCCGCTTATCTCGTATCGCTTGATCGCGTGGCCGATCTGTCGGCAGGCTTTGATCCCACAGTATGGTTGCCCGAATGGGCTGAATGGGACTGCAACTGGCGCAAGATCAATCGCCTTGAAAAGAAAATCCCTCCATCCTGGCGTCTGTCAGACAGTCTCATCATCGCAGGATACAACGGCCTGCTGTTCCCTTCGCTGCAACATGCGGGAGGAACCAACCTGGTCATATTCAATGCCAATCTTGGCGACCCGAAATGTGTTCGGGTTCATGATCCTGACGGGCGCTTGCCTGTTGATCAGTCGTCCTGGACATAGGTTGTATCAAAGCGCCGTGGTAGGGAGAAAACAACGGTAATCCTGTCGATGTATAAGGCGGATCGCGGCTATGCTATCCATAGCAGGGCAATGCCGCCAAGACGTTTTTCGCGACAGCTGTATCGTCGTGCTGCGATCGGATTGCGCTGACTGGTGCCACAGAGCGCGACCAGAGGGCTTTTCCAGCGTGAAAAAGGCTTGTGTCGGACGCGCTGCCATGACTTCTCGAAAACGCCCGATAAGGCAACATTATGGGACGTGGAATGAGCAGGATGATGACGGCGATTAATGTGTTAATGTATGGATATACGCCGTTATGATAAGCGGCCGTTTCTTCAACGCAACATCAACTGCGTGCATAAATGTCCTCTATCCGGATGATATCGTCCTCCCCGGTATGGCTGCCTACCTGAACCTCGATCATTTCGAGGGCAATTTTTCCAGGATTGTGAGGCCTGTGCACTGACCCAATCAGAACGTAGATGCCTTCGTTCTCATGACTGAGCTCAATGGTCTCGCCGACTGTGACTTCAGCCGCCCCTTTGACAACAATCCTGTGCTCTGCACCATGAAAGTGTTTTTGCATTGAAAGCCGGGCACCGGGCTTCACTTGTAATGCCGTGACTCGTTGGGTGCTGAAGGAACCGTACCCCTGTCAGGCCTCGCACCATGCTGATAGTCATTGGCCTTGCCTTGTCACAAGGGGGAGCTGCCAGTCACCTTTGGGATTGATGAAAGTCGAATAGCTTGGATGTTCAAACCGGTGCAGCACATAGGTCTTGATGTGCCAGTGGTCCGGGATGGCTCGCTTCAGCGCCAGGCCGTGAACAGGCGCAAGCTTCATCATCGGATGGGCTGCATTGAACTCGTTGATCGCCAGCAATTCGCCTGTCCACTCGCAATGCAGCTCGTGGTCGTCGCCAACGAGGTCGTCAAAGTAGCAAAAGGCACGCGGCAGGAATGCAGCGTGACCGGCGTTGAACAGATGGAACGCGTCCACTGTGGATGAATAGTAGTCCATGTCGAAAGAGATAAAGCCGATTGGTTTCGGGTTGTAGATTTCCATGAAGGTCTTTGCCGAATGCTTCACGTCGCCAATGACGAGCGTTGCCCGTTTCAGCTGTGCCTTCAGCTTGTTCTGATCCATGCGAAACTGGCCCGAAGTCCAGATGAAGGGAGCGTCGCGGTAGTCGACAGGTGGTGGTTGACCTTCACCGGTGTCAAAGCCGTAGACGTCGATCGTGAGGTCTGTCGCCGCACCAATCGTTTCGGCGATTGCTTCCATCGCGACAAGGCCGCTGCCTCCGGCGACACCAAACTCGATTACCGAGAAACCGTTGAGGCCAAGCGCTTTCGCCTGCAGCGCCGCATGGTAGATGCCATAGGCGAATTGCGGCCGGTCGAAAGCGTCATAGGCAACCTTGTCGGAAAGGTTGCCGAAGCTGCGGGCGTAGCGGCGCTGCAGGCCGCGATACAGGCGGATGAGGTCTGGCATCCACATCTCAGTTACGGGCCCAAACCCGGACATAGTCGACATACATGAAGGATGGGCTCGGCGTTTTGTCGATCGGCCAGCCGCCACCAATAGCGAGGTTGAGAAGGATGAACATGGGATGATGATGCTCCGGTGGGGTCGCTACCCGCCCCATTGGTTTGCGATTGAAGTAGAAGGTGATCCAGTCCGCTTCGACCAGTGCTCCAAAGGTGTTGAAGCGGTCGTAGAGTGACCCCAGTGGAATGTCGTGAACGATGCGCTCTTTATGCTGACGGCCCCGCCCTTCTTTCGGCCAGACGTGCACGACCGACTCGTAATGCTGCGGGCCAACACCGTAGTGCTCGAGTATGTCGATCTCCGCAGAGGAATTGGGCTCCTTGTTGGCGATCAGCCAGAAGGCCGGCCAGACGCCAACGCCTGACGGCAGTTTGGCGCTCATTTCGAAATAGCCGTACTGTTGTGTGAAGCCAGCGCCTTTGGGGTCAGTCGAGGCCAGCAGCCCCGTCCGCCATTTCCCGTCCTCTCCCTTCCGCGCCTCGATCCGCAGGATTCCATCCTCGATCACGAACGGAAATCCAGGCACAGGGTCGGCGAATTGCGCGTCGCCAAAGTCGCCGTACCATGGCGTATGCGCTATCCAGCGTGTGCCTGGACCCCATGCTGAAACGTCCAGATCGTTGAACTCCTCGCTGAAGGTAAGACGGAAGCCTGAGAGATCCAGCTGGTTGCCTGCTGCCTCTGCCTGGGCGTGCCCGTAAGTCTGATAGGTCCATATAGCCCCAGCTGCAGACACTGCGAGCAGTCCTATCAGGACTGCGGCACGATTGATCTTCTTGTATAGGGTCCCTGACTGCCTGATAATCATGCGCTGCTCCTGTCGGGTTTTTCCTTCACCTGTTTCGCTCTGCTCATGTCCGTTCTGCCCTTGCGATCCATCGCACTGTCACTTCGGCAGCGCGGGCCATAAACGGTGGTGCCTTGCGCGCGACTGCCGCCAGATACTCTGCATCTTGCGGTGCCAGACCACGAAGAAGGCGTGTCGCAAGCGGGTAGGTCAGCGCAGTCGCCGCAAGAGCAACGCATATCCCGACCACTCCGGCGACATGATATGCGATGAAGGCTGCCGGAAGGGCTGCAAGGGCTGCGGCAGTGAAAAGCCTGAAGAGACCGGCAACAGGCATCTTGAATCCGATCCGCTGTGTGATGAACCAGATTCCCATCCCGACAAGCAGTGTATGCACCACTGCGCGGGACCAGGCAGCGCCTTCCACACCAAAGGCTGGGATCGCCGTCAGTCCGGCGACAATCAACAGCACGGCTCCGATGGCATTCACATAAAGGATCACATCGCTGCGGTCGTTGCCGTAGATCAGATGGGATCCAACCGAGCCTGCAGCACCGATAGCTGCCGCGACAAGTGTAATGATTGCAGCGGGTGTAGCGCCTGCAAAACCGGCTCCGTAGACCATCGGGAGGAGGGACGGAGTAATCGCCGCCAGGCCAAGGCAGGCGGGAAATGCCAGGAAGGCGATCACCCGTGTTCCGGAGGCGAGAATCTTCTCCGCATGGAGGCGCGCTTCAGCATCGTGGTCACGGCCGAAATGCTCTGAAAAGAATGGCAGCATCGCCCCCGTCAGCAGCATGGGCCCCTGGGACGCGAGATTTGCGAAGGTGAGAGCCACGGCATAGAGGCCAACTGCAGCGGCCCCGAAGGAGCGTTCAAGGAAGAACAGCTCAAGGCGTGTCCAGACGATCGTGGATGCAATTGAGCCAACCCAGGCGAAGCCAGCGAAGCGGCGTACGCGGGCCGCCAGTGCGTCAGCAACCGGTCCGGCCGGAAGCCTGCGCGTGGAGAGAAGGGCCGCTGCCTGAAGCGCGCTTCCAGCCGCATAGCCGGCGAGCGCGCCAAGATAGCCGCCGAAAGATCCTGTAATCACACCAGCGATCTGCAGCCCGGAGCCGAAGACTGCAAGGCGCGCGACATGGTCAAACTGCTGCATACCGCGCAGATATCCGGTCGCAAAATTGGCAGCGCCCTGCAGAGCCACAAGCACAGCAACAAGCACCCAGATGGCAGGAGCCGCTTGCCACACCGTTGCGGGCTGCGACGGCTGGTGCAGCCACAGCCACCCACCGAAGCCGGTGAATGCAAGGCAGAGCGTTGCTGTCGCTGCAGCGGCGTAGTTCAGGAGGCGTCGGACAAGGTGGTCTGCCTCGGCGCTGTCGCCGCGCGCTTTCAGCTCCGGAAGATAGCGTGTGAGTGTCGCAAAGAATCCAAGCTCCGCAATCGTGACTGAAACAAGTGCGATCCAGAGGGCATAGGATACGATCCCGGTTCCCTCGACGCCAACCAGCCGCGCCACGAGCACCATCGAAATGAAACCGCCGAGGGCTGTCGTTATACCTGCGACCGCGCTGAAAATGGAATTGCGAACGAACCTACCCTGCATGGCTGCCGCTCGCCAAAGCTGTGCTTCCGCCGGGCTCATGGGCGAGCACCTCTCGATAAATGTTCAGCGTCTCCTCGGCCATGCGGCGAACTGAAAGCCATCCCAGATTGGCGCTTGCCCGCTCGCTCCACATTGCCTGCTCCGCAGGATCGTCAAGCAGGCGCGTCAGGGCCAAAGCGAGCGCAGCAGGATCATTGGGCGGGACGAGAATGCCTGCTGCACCGTCTTCGAGCACCTCAGGTATGCCGCCAACATTTGTACCGACAATGGCGGCTTTTGCCTCGCGGGCCTCTGCCAGGACAAGGCCAAAGGGTTCACTGCGGGATGCGAGCACAAAGATGTCGGCTTGCGCCATCAGGAGGTGTGGTCTTGGCTGGAAACCAAGAAAGTGGATGCGATCTGCGAAGGGTGTGGCTGAGGCGTGGGAACGGAAGGCTTGCGCGTCCGGCCCATCGCCCGCGATGTAAAGCATGGCCGAAGGGCGTCGCTCTGCAAGCGATGCAAAGGCGTCTATCAACGCGCGCACGCCCTTGCGCTCGTAGAGCCCGCACACTGTCAGAATAGCAGGACGTCGCAGGACAGTGTCACCCTCTACCCGTGCCTTGGTGCGGCGAACCGAGCCTGTTGCGCCGTTTCGGACGATGGAGAGCTTACGGGCAGGAATGCCTCGTGCTGCCATCTGGGCGGAGACGGCAGCACTGACGGCAATCACACGATCTCCAAGGATCATGACCTTGGCTGTTTTCTGCCACTCATTGTGTACAGTGGTGATGAGGCGCATCTTGCCGCCGCCTGGAAGCGTTCGCACAAGGCGCCCGAGAACGGCCCCGGTCATCATATGCGCATGGATGATATCTGGTTTGAAATGACGCACGATGCGGTGCAGCGCAAAAAGAGCGGCTGGAAGCCGCAACGGATTGCGCCACTCCTGAATGATTGTCACATGGGGAACACCCTGCCGCTCCAGCAATCGCTCGAAGCTCCCGCCACCACTTGCAAATGCCACGTCATGTCCTAGCGCTCGCTGCTCACAGGCGAGGTCGACCGCGACATTCATGATGCCGTTTCCAACATCGGCGCAGTGGTTTGTGAGGTGAAGGATGCGCATCGCTATCTCCGCCCACGCATGAACCGCGAGAGATGAAAGGCCTGCAGACCTGTCTGCACAAGCAGCCTCGACAGCGGAAAATGGGCAGCAGCAGCTCCCTCACGCCAAAGGCTGCCGCGCAGCGCAGAGAACCGCTGCCGGAAGCCCGCATGCTGCGTTGTGTTTGCCGCAACGCTGTCCGACCTTCCAAAGTCACGTGAGCGTTCGCCGATTGCCAAGGCGTGTGCCTCGGCGCGGGTTGGCCATACGAAGCTGTGATGCAGCTTGCGCCAGGCTTCCGCCGCATCGTCAAAGATGTCGGCCAGCCGGCTGGAGTCGAGATGGTCCAGATAATGAAGCAATCCTGCAAACAGGCCGCTTTCTGCTGGTTGCGGGTGTACAAGGGCGTGCCACCCATCAATCTGTAGATTGGAGTGCACCCCCATCTCACCGTTATCAAAGCGACGAACACTCGGCAGTGCTGGCTCCAGCAGGTGTTCGAAAAACTGCCAGTACCGTAATGTTGCAGTGCGTGGTTCAAATGGAGAATAGCGCTCACTTTCGACTGAAAGACCGACAGTGCGTGCGAAATGGGATGTGTCGAACCCTTTATAGTTGCAGCGCGCGAACAATAGACAGCTCCAGTTGATGTTTGGAACGCCGTGCTCGATCATGCGGAGCGTGCTGCCATAGAGACCGGTATCGGCCAGCACAACGTGGCTGGCTCCGGCGCGGATATCCGACAGGTGCTGCAAGAAAAGAAAGTGCTGTTCTCGCACAGCTTCGCCGGCCGGTGTCAGTCCACCGCCAGCCTTGAATATCAGCTCACGAAGGCGGGCAGGTGTGAGAATGGCATCGAGCAATGCGGTGGGGGCATACAGCTCCATGGATGACTGCGCAGCGGTGAGCGCCTGTGCGACCCTTCGCATCGTGTCGCCCTGGAATTCACGCGCGATTTCCTCTTCGGCGGCTTGCGAACCAGCCAGGACCGCTCCGCGCGCTGCAACGACGCGCGAGATCATCAGGTCATCAAGGGCAACAGGGCTTTCCAGCCTGGTGCTCGCAAGGAAACGTTCGTAGACAAGCCGGAGGCGGAGCCCGCCACGTGCGCAGAACAATAGCTTCGTTTCTTTCGGATGCGGGATTGCAGAGAGCGCCGTCCAAAGGCGCAAGGCGAACTCAGCGAAGACAGGGCCAAGCACCTCGCGCCCAAACCTGATGTCATCTGCACTGTTGGCAGCTGCGCTGGAAGGGCCTGACGGCAGCTCCTCGAAAGTGACCAGTGCTGAACGGTTGAAGGTATTCATGGCATCGCTCCATGTTTCAGCCGAAACAGAGCTGCATCGCACCGGCGTGCGAGCCGATACGCCGCCATACGCGGACGGAATGAACCTGATGCTCCCGCCTTGCGCGGCATGGCAACATCTGCTGTCCAGTCGTCTCCGGTATGAAACAGTGCGTGAGCCGGAATCCCTTCACGCTCGAGAACGAGTTTGAAGAGTTTGCCGGAACGCTTGGTCGCCCCGAGGTCAGCGCTGGTATAAATGGCTTCGACAGGTGTCCTGCCAATCACGCGCTGGAACAGCGTGGCAAGATTGGATGCGGACAGATAGGTATCACTGATAGCGATCAACCGATGGCCAGTCTGCCTTCGTGACTCCATCTGTCCAAGAAGCGACGTGTTGGGCCGCAGGCCCTTGCACTCAGCTTCCAGCTCTGCCGCGGCAAGAATTTCAGCGCATTCTGCCGGCAGGTTGAGCAATTTACATTGCAGTGCAGCAATTGTTTCTGCTGACAGGTCTGCCTGTGGTTCCTGCAGTTCGAGGGCGCGATAGCTCAAGATTTGGGCTTCTCGCCTTGCCCGGAGCACTTGAGATGGCGAAACGGGCCTGCCTGCAGCTGTTAGGGAATTTGCGGCAAGTTTTGAAAAATAATAAAAATTTCTTTTCTCACAGTATAAATTACGTAGCAAAATTGTATCAAAAACGTCAAATGAAGATACTATCATCAAGCTACTCCGTTTTACTAGAAGACGAAATATTTTATATCTATGACAAAAGCCTCTCTAAAGAGCAAAATCATTGATTTTGCACCTATTTTATTTTTAACACTATATTTTTAAGGCGTCTATGCTGCAATTGCGAAATTTTAAATTGACAGTTCAGATTTTTAGTATTTTAGTAAGGATATTAAGGGTGACGTATGCAGATTTTATGCCAGATTATGAGGGTTGGGTATGGCGCAGATTCTAAGGCTTCGGTCGGCTGAACCTTTTGCACGTGTGGAGGGTTCTTCTCCTCTCGCACGCACAGCGCTCAGCGGGCTACGCGTAGCGATCGTCCATTACTGGTTTGTGACGATGCGCGGCGGCGAGAAGGTTGTTGAATCGCTGTGCAGGCTTTTTCCTCAAGCTGATATCTTCACACATGTCTATGATCCCGAGGCTGTCTCGCCGCTTATCCGCAGCCACAAAGTCACCACAAGCTTCATCAGCCGTCTTCCGAGACCAAAACAGAACTACAAATCCTACTTGCCACTGATGCCGATGGCTCTCGAGCAGTTGGACCTGCGTGGATATGACCTCATTATCAGCAGCGAGTCCGGCCCTGCCAAGGGCATCATACCACCGCCCGGAGCCTTGCATGCCTGCTACTGCCATTCGCCAATGCGCTATATCTGGAATATGTACCATGACTACCGCGAGCAGCAGGGCCTGTTGAAGCGGTTGGCCATGGCACCGCTTTCACACTATGTCCGGAACTGGGATGCTGTCTCATCGACACGGGTCGACCGCTATATTGCCAATTCGCACAACGTTCGGCAACGGATCAACCGGTACTATCATCGCGGCGCACATGTGATCCATCCGCCGGTCAGCGTCACGGACTTTGCTCCGGTTCCGGCAGATCAGCTGGGCGATTTCCACCTGATGGCTGGTGAGCTCGTGGGGTACAAGCGCCCGGATCTTGCGGTTGAGGCCTTCAACAGGCTGGGCCGGAAGCTGGTCGTGATTGGTGGTGGCGAGATGTTGCCAGCGATCCAGCGTCTGGCGGGGCCAACAGTGAGCGTTCTTGGCCCGCAGCCCTTCGACGTCCTGCGCGATCACTACGCGCATTGTCGCGCTCTTGTCTTTCCTGGCGAGGAGGATTTTGGAATTGTACCGGTTGAGGCGATGGCCAGCGGGCGGCCTGTGCTGGCCTATGCCCGCGGTGGTGCGAAGGAGACGGTGGTTGAAAATCTGAGCGGATTGTTTTTCGAGGAGCAGACTGTTGAGTCGCTGATTGATGGCCTCGAGCGGATGGACCGGATGTCAGTTGATCCACAAGGGATCATTCTCCACGCAAATCAATTCTCGGAAGTTGCCTTCCGTGAGCAGACCGCAGGACTGCTTTCACGATGGGTCGCGCGCCAATGATCACTTCTTTTGAGATCAATCTTCAAATGGTTGACGCCAAGCTTGCGACAACCTGCCAGTTTCAGCGCTGGGACAGGGCGGTCGAGGGTGCGCGCTCGTCACCGCCGCCTGCGCCAAAAGGGACAGCAAAGCGCAGGAAGATGCCAGCAACATATCCCAGCTGCACTGCCAGGGTTGCGACGAACCCCGACCACAAGGCACTATGGTCGCCCGGCAGCAATCCAAAACCGGCAGCCAAAGCGGCACTGGCTGCAACAGCAATCGCAATTGCGGCGAATGCTGCCAACCGAACGCGAAAGGCGCACGCCAGACCCATTACGGCCGCGACGCCAACAAGAATAGCCATATCAGTTAAACTCCATGCCCATCAACCTAACGATTCAGGATTCGATGCACTGTATAAAAATACACCTGAAACCTTAATCTCACATGAACCCCAGCATTCAACATTAACAAAGTTTTACCTCGCTGTCGCCCCAGGATCAGGAGTTGTCCCATGCTTGGCGCATTGAACCGGAATATCAAGAGGCTTGGCGCCCATGCGGCCTTTGCAATGGCGGATCACACCCGCCCGCGCCAGATAGCATTCAACGCGCTGCGGCTCCGCAGGCCAGAGATCATGGGCCTGCGCAATGTGGATGAGGTGCGCTTCCTTGCGCATGTCTTCGACCATATTGATACATCGAAATCGCAGATCATACAGGATCTCTGGGTGACTTTCGAAACACGCGAGAAGCGCAATGGCTTCTTTGTGGAGTTTGGCGCCACCAACGGCCTGACCAACAGCAATACCTGGTTGCTTGAAACTGCTTTTGGCTGGAACGGAATTCTCGCCGAACCAAACCCCGTCTGGCAAAGTGATCTGCAGCAGACAAGAAAATGCCATATCGACTTCCGTTGTGTCTTTTCGCAAAGCGGGGATACCGTATCCCTTCTGACAACATCGGAAGATCCTGAGCTGTCTTCAATCGATGCCACGTCCGGGCGTGATCATTTCGCATCAGTCCGCAGCAACGCCGAAACGGTTCCCGTCAAAACAGTGTCGCTCAACGACCTGCTGGAAGAATACAACGCTCCCGAGCAGATCGACTACCTGTCAGTCGATACCGAGGGAAGCGAGCTGGAGATTCTTGAAAATTTTGACTTCAAACGGCGCAACATCAGTCTTATCTCGGTTGAACACAACAACACTCCTCAAGAAAACCTGATCGACAAACTGCTTGTCGACAATGGTTTCATGCGGAGATTTCCTGAATACTCGCAGTGGGATAGTTGGTACGTAAACAACAAAAATCATCAATAAAATAAAGTCTTTCAATAAGTATAAAAAATAATTTGTTGAAGGGGGGGCTATACCTGGTGGGCTTTATTGAAAGGCCTGCATAACGAATGCGTAGGTACAAGCCATGTCTATTGAAGAAGCAGCACATCAATTCGGCCACACCCATGAAAGCACTCCGTTGGGTGGTGTGGCGAAGCGGGCATTTGACATTGTGGCAGCCATCGCCGGCCTGGTGGTGCTCAGTCCCCTGTTCATCGGGGTGGCTCTGCTGGTCTGGGTTACCAGTGGCAGGCCGCTGTTCATCCAGCACAACCGGGTAGGCTACGGCGGCCGACTCTTCCCGTGCCTCAAGTTTCGCACCATGGTCGTGAATGCGCAGGAAGCGCTCGAACAGCACCTTGCTGCCCATGCGGAAGCCCGTATCGAATGGGAGCAGACGCACAAGTTGAAGAATGATCCGCGTGTGACGTCTGTCGGGCGGGTTTTGCGCCAGCTCAGCGTCGATGAACTGCCGCAGCTCGTCAACATCGTTGTCGGCCAGATGAGTGTTGTCGGTCCTCGACCGATTGTTCCAAAGGAAGTTGAAAAGTATGGCTCAGCCATCGACGACTACCTTGCGGCACGGCCTGGATTGACTGGTCTCTGGCAAGTCAACGGGCGCAGCGACACCAGTTACGAAATGCGGGTTCTCTTTGACACGGAGTATGTGCGGACCTGGTCGATGAGCGGTGACATCTCGATCATCCTGCGGACGATCCCTGCTGTCCTGAAAGCCGAAGGAACATACTGATGCTCCACAAGCGCTCCATGGACGAGTTGGCTGCGGACATGTCTCCGGCTGCTCAAGCCATTTCCGTAACCGATCTTGCGCCTGTGGTGCGCCGGTATGCGGGTCTTGTCTTTGGCGTCATCAGCATCTTCGTTTCCGCTGCAGTCGTTTATATTCTGACGGCAACACCAACTTTTGTGGCGACGACGCAGCTTTTGATTGAGTCCCAGAAGGGGCAGCCATTCATGCTTGAGCCTGGCCTTCTTGATCTGACGATCGACAACGCCCATGTCGAGAGCCAGGTCGAGGTTATCCGCTCCGAGCGTATTTCACTCGCTGTGATACGCCAGCTTGGTCTGACAGCGGATCCGGAGTTTCGCGGCGAGACCGATCCAGGCTCCGAGGCAGAACGCCTGCGACCGTCGATCCGCAATTTCGCAGAGCGACTTGGGGTTCGCCGCATCGGGCAGTCCTACGTGATCGAGGTTGCATTCCGCTCTGAGGTTGCCGGGAAATCAGCACGCATCGCGAATGCTGTGGTCGAAGCCTACCTGCTGGACCAGATCGATGCGCGGGCAGAAACTGCGAAACAGGGCACCCGTTGGCTGCAGTCCCGCATAGACGAGATGAGCGTACAGCTGCGCAATGCAGCGCGCGCAGTCCAGGAATTTCGTCTGACCCGGGAGGCGAGCTCTCCCACAGACCGGCTTGCCATCATCGACGCTGAAACGCATCTGGCTGAATTGGACAGCCGCGTCCAGAGTTACAGGAAGCTGCAGGAAAACATGCTGCAGAAACTGACGGAGACAGCGCAAAAACAGTCCCTTGCCGTGACGAATGCACGTGTCATCACGCCTGCGACAACGCCGCTTGGAAAGAACACGCCCCGTACAAAGCTTGTATTGGCAATGGCGGTGCTTGCCGGATTGCTTGTCGGTGTTGGTCTTGCCGCTATGCTCCACGGCAATGATCGCAGTGTGCGAAGTGCGACTGCTGTGCGTCGGCTGCCGGGCATTGCTTTCGCTGCTGATCTGCCACTCATTGGCACATCCCATCGGCCGCGCCGCGGTGGACTGGGTCCAGTTGCTGTTGTGCCGGTTGCGGTCAACCGCAAATGGCGTTTCTGGAAGAAGCAGGAGACGCCAGCCGTTCTGGCCGGGGTTGCCGACAGTTATTCGCCTTTCGGGGACGCATTGCGCAGTGCCAAGGTGTCGATTGATGTCGCAGGGTTGACCAAGCCAACCCGCTGCATTGGTGTCACCTCTGTTGAGCGCGGTGTAGGCGTGTCGACGGTGGCTGCTAGCCTGGCTGCCCTTTATGCAGCGGCTGGGGTCCGCACCCTGTTGATTGATGGCAATGTCCGTGACTCGTTTCTCACGCGTGAGTTTTCCGGCATGTCGGCAGCCGTTCCGGTCAAGCCCGAAGATACCCGCCCCGGAATACAAGGTGGTCTGCTTAATCTTCTGCGACAGGATCATGCCGGAATTACCGCGCCAGGCTTTATGCTTGTGCCCGGTACCAAAGCTGAATTCATGCCAGTTGGCATAACGGAAGGCGCATTTGCCGGGGCCGATATGCTTGGCTCGCCGCGCATGCGTGCCCTGATCGATTCACTGAGGAAGATGTTCGACATCACCATCTTTGACCTGCCTGCATTGGGGCACGTTTCAGACGCGCGTGCAGTCGCAGGACATCTGGATGTAATGATTGTGGTCGCTGCCTGCGGTGCCACGATCATTGGCGATGTTCAGGATGCAGTCGAGCAACTCGAGCGGGCGAATGCTGGTTTGATCGCGGTTCTGGTGAACAAGGGGTCAGAAGTATGATGACCGCGGTTCGCAGTCCAGCAGCTTTTGTTCGTTCGCTGATGGTCGTCATGCTCACTGTGGCCATTTCCCCTCAGTTTGTTGGGGATGCCGCGGGTGAAGAGATCTATCGCCTTGGTGCCCGCGACAAGTTGAAAATACGCATCAATGAATGGAGGCCTGCGAAAGGCGAGGTGCACCACTGGGAATCTCTGACCGGAGACTACGTGGTCGGCGCTTCGGGATCGGTTGCTGTGCCCCTGGTCGGTGAAGTCAAGGCTGTCGGCCTGACCACGGCAGAGCTCGCCTCGGCCATTTCTGATCGTCTGCGCCAATCGGCGGGTCTCTTGCAAACACCCTCGACAACGGTCGAGATCCTGGATCATCGGCCATTCTTCATTACCGGCCATGTTGCGCGGCCGGGTGAGTTTCCCTACCGGCCAGGGTTGACAGTCATTCAGGCCGTCAGCATCGCTGGCGGACTGTACCGGTCTGCGGATCCGGGGATTCTGCGCTTCGGGCGCGAGGCGCTGGTGAGCCGTGGCGACATCCGCATGCTTGAAGTTGAGCGGATTGCCTTGGTCGCGCGGCGTGCGCGCCTGCAATCGGAAATCGAGCGCCGTCCGGAAATCCTGTTTCCGGAGGATATCGCCAAGGGAATGGACGGGGCGATTGAGTCGATCCTGAAAGAAGAGCGTGAGATCTTCCGAACGCGTCAGGCAAGCCTTGAATCACAGATTGCTGCCTTGCGACAGACGCAGCAGCTCTACCGCAGGGAGGTGGACGTGCTTCGCGAGAAAACCGTGGCACTGGACCGCCAGCTCAACCTTGGGAGGCGCGAGCTCGAAAGTGTCAGCGATCTCGTGTCTCGCGGTCTGGCCGTCAGCACGCGCCGCCTCGCGCTGGAGCAGAATACAGCGCAGTACGAAAGCCAGAAGCTCGACACCAGCCTGGCTTTGCTGCGTGCCAATCAGGAGATCAGTCGAACTGATCGACAGGTGATCGACCTGCAGACCTTGCGCCGCACGGAGTCGCTTGATCAGCTCCGTGAAGCGCAGACGCGCATCGGATCCTTGTCCGAGCGCATCGACACCGCGCAGAAGCTTGTGTTTGAGGCGGAAATCCTTGCGCCGCAGGCAATGCTCGGCCGTATGTTCGAGCAGCTACCGCAGGCACGCTTCTTTATTCAACGCCGTCAGATCGATGCCATCACGACGGAGGCTGTCCAGGAGACAGACTTTGTGCTGCCGGGCGACGTCGTCAAGGTCGAACGTCCATCTCCGCCGCCGCTCTCTCCTTCAGAGGGCTCCCCGCTGCAACCATTGCTTGTTCGATAGGTGCTTCATGAGTGATTCCAGCTCTTCATCACCCCATCTCATTGTCGGAATTGCCAGTGCGGGCCGACCGGAAACGCTTGGTGAAACCATCGCGGAACTTGGCCGGCAGACGCGGTTGCCCGATCGGATTGTCGTTTGTGTCCCTGATGGGGCAGATGCTGCGAATGTGGCTTTTGGACAATGCAACCTGTCGATTATCAAAGGTCCGCGTGGGCTTACGGTGCAGCGTAACGTCATTATCCGTTCAACCCTGGTGGATGCCGGTCCGAACGATGTGCTGGTATTCTTTGATGACGACTTCTTTCCAGCCCCCGACTATCTCGAGGAGGTCATGCGGCTCTTTGAGACACATCAGGATGTCGTCATGTCAACCGGACTGGTTATGGCTGACGGCATCAAGACGCCGGGCTATTCACCGGACTATGCCCGCTCGCTGATCGGGAAGCTGACACCCGCAGACGACATCGCCCGCAGCAACCTACATGACGTCTACAATGCCTACGGTTGCAACATGGCTGTGCGATTGGATTCTTTGCGCAGAACGGGCGCTATCTTTGATGAGCGACTGCCGTTGTACGGCTGGCTGGAGGACGTCGACTTCAGTCGCGCCATTGCGGGCAACGGTCGGATCGTCCGCTCAGATGCGACGCGCGGCGTCCATCTCGGTGTCAAGGGCGGCCGCCAGTCGGGTCTCAAGTTGGGGTACTCGCAGATAGCCAACCCTGTCTATCTCATGGGCAAGCATCGCTGTGCCAGGTCGATCGCTTTCAAACTCATGGCGCGAAACCTGACCGCCAATCTCGTGCTCGCGCTCAAGCCAGAGCCGCATATCGATCGCAGCGGACGTTTGTCGGGGAACATGAAGGCGATCAGCGATCTTGTCCGGGGCCGCCTCAGGCCTGAAGGTGCAGCGCTGCTATGATCGCCCAGGGCCAGCAAGCTGAAGCTTTCCTTCCAAGCCGCGTGGTCGTCATCAATGACGACAGTGTGCGCAGCGGAGGTGCTGCGCAAATTGCTATCAACTGCGCAGAGCTCATCGCAGCGCGTGGCATCCCTGTCACATTCCTGACAGGGGATAACGCAGATCAATCACCGCTCACCGAAAGTGGCGTCAGTGTCGAATGCCTTGGCGGGAAGCACATTATGGACGGCGGGCGGGGCTCGGCGGCCTTGCGCGGCCTTTATGATCCGCGCACGAGGGCGGCGCTTGAACGATGGATTGCTGCAAACGATGATAATCGGACAGTTTATCATCTGCACAACTGGCATAAGTTTCTTTCGCCTTCTGTGCTTGCGCCGCTGCTGGCACGCAGCAACCGCCTTTTCCTGTCAATCCATGACTACTTTCTGGTTTGTCCGAACGGGGGTTACTTTGATTTCCAGCGTGGCGAGCCCTGCGAACGGTCACCGCTGTCCACATCCTGCATCGCGACCGCCTGCGACAAACGCCACATGGTGCACAAGTTGTGGCGTGTGGCGCGGACGGGTGTTCGACGCGCCGTGGCTGACTTTCGCGAGACAGACTCCACTGTTATAGCTGTTCACGATGGCATGATCCCTTATCTTGCAAGGGGTGGTGTTGACGAGCGCGCCATCAAGGTGTTGCGCAATCCTGTGACCCCCTGGTCGACGACAAGGCTCGAGGCAGAAAAGAACCGTCGCGCGTTCTTCGTTGGGCGGCTTGAACTGGACAAGGGTGTCGATGTGCTCTGCCGGGCAGCCACAATGTCTGGCACAGCGCTTTCCGTCATCGGTGATGGGCCGCTGTTTGCAGAGCTGAAAGCGTCATTTCCTGATGTCACATTCCATGGCTGGCAGAGCCGGGAGCAGGTGGCGGGGCTTGTTCGCAACGCACGCGTTTTCGTTTTGCCGTCACGCTGGCGCGAGACCTTTGGGCTTGTGGCGCTGGAAGCGGCCATGAGCGGCATTCCTGTCGTAATTTCAAACCAGGCACTGATCAGCGGGGAGATTGCAGAAGTCGGCGCGGGCATGCCTGTTGACCCTGGCAACGAAGCAGCACTTGCAGCGCTGCTGACCGATCTGATGCATGATGACGCCCTGATCGCTGGCATGAGCCGCGCAGGTTTCAGCCATGCAGGATCCCTGGCGCACACGCCCGAGAGCTGGTGCGATGCCTTGCTGGCCCTCTATGCAAGTCGGCTGGCCATGGCTGCGCCAGAGGTGCTGCCGATACCCGGCAGTGTGCCTTTACTGGCGGCATTGCAATGAACATCGAGATCTTTGGCTTCATCACGCTTGCCGGCGGGCTCCTTGTTCTGTTGAGGCCGATTGCCTTCGCCCTTCCGATTTTCTTCGTGGCAACGCTGCTTGGTGCAACTGCTGCCGTCACACTCCCGGCGATGGGCTCGGCCAATATTCCGCCAGCTCATCTCCTGCTCGGGTTCCTTGCGCTGAAGATACTTCTGTCGGCTCAGGATTTTGGCAGTGCGCGGCGCGCTATGGCGTACCCCGGGCCTGGCTTCTGGCTGCTGATCACCACAGTCTACACCTGTTTCTCTGCGATCTTCATGCCGCGACTCTTTGCCGGGCTGACCTACGTGTATGCGGTTGCGCGCACGGATGCAGGGCCCGGTATTATCCTCGTGCCACTTGGGCCGGTTTCTGGAAACATCACGCAGACGATCTACTTTGTCGGGAGCTTTGTGTGCTTCCTTGTTTTCGCGACTTTCATGCAACGACAGGGAGCATTCCGGGTCGTTGCCGTGGCCGGACTGACATGCGGCATCGCCAATCTGCTCTTTGGCGTGCTTGACCTGGTGACGTTCTAGACCGGCACCACCGAGATGCTGGCCTTCATGCGAAATGCAAGCTACCGGATGCTCAATGATGCCGAGGTCATGGGCTTCAAGCGGCTTGTTGGTTCGTTTCCCGAGGCTTCCGCCTACGCCTATGCGACGCTTGGCATGTTCGGCTTTGCAGGCCGCCTCTGGCTCGCAGGCGTCTATCCCGGAACAGCGGGAGCGGTCGCGCTTCTGTCGGCGCTTGCCCTAGCCTTTTCAACCTCGACGACGGCCTATGCCGGCCTTGCGGCATGTCTTGGGGCATTTGGTGCAATGTCTGTGACTGGCGTGTTGCGCGGGCCTGTCCCGGCTAACACGCTGGTCTTTGTCTTTCTTGCGCCCATCGTCGTCTTGCTGCTCATCTTGGGCATGGCGATGAATCAGGAGATTTGGACAACTGTGACAACATTGATCGAGAAGACCCTTTTTACAAAGCTTGGGACTGACTCAGGCGTGACGCGCGTCGCCTGGAACCGTCAGGCGTTGACCAATTTTGTTGAAACCTATGGGCTTGGAGCTGGCGTTGGAAGTGTTCGCGCCTCCAGTTTTATTCTGGCCGTGTTCGGGAGCATCGGTATCGTTGGCGTTGTCGGCTACGGTATCTTTCTTCTCCAGACGCTGGCGCTCCCCCAACCTCCCCTTGGCGACCCTTTGTCGGAGGCGGTTCGTGCAGCAGCCAGATCCGCCTGCTTTGGTCTTTGCGTGGCAGCATCCATCGCGGGCAGCTTCATTGATCTCGGCTTGCCGTTTTTCGCACTGGCGGCTGTTGCCACGGCACGGCGCACACATCCGGTGTCCGTGCCAGCAGCGGCTGCCAGACCCATGCCAGGGCGTCAGATTATGGCAGGGGCAATCTGAAAATGCATAATGAAAAGGAGTTTCAAATGACAAGTGATTGGCGCGGCGGTCTCCTGACGACCAGTACATATGCTTCGGCCTTGACCGAACAGCAGCTCCAGTATCCGGCAAACTGGCGCACGATCGAAGATGAGGAATTGCCGGTGCTTGATGTCAATCTCGTGGCACGCGCCATGGGCTCCGCGCGCCATGAGGCGATTGACAGGATGACAGCGATGGTCAGTTCGCGGCTTGAGCGCCGAATGGTGGCTTATGCCGAGACTTCGGAGGTGCTGAAACGCGCCGGTGTAGCCATTGGCCTGCATGCTGGTCAATGGCTTGCGCTGGAGGCCTCCGAGGGTCGGTTGCGTTTGAGCGGGGACCGTCGGCGGTCGCGGTGGCAGCTCCTGTCACGCATTTCCGATGGTCTGGGTTTGCCCTTCGGCAAAGAGCGCCGGGTACATGACCTTACGTTGGATCTTGCCGTTCACTGGCTGGCAGTTGTGGCACTGCAGCAACTCGAACGTCACCTGGCAACCCAGTCAAAAGGCATGCCTGTTGCCCCCGGTGAAACAACAGGCCCGGCCGAGGCCCTGATGCCGTTACAGGCCATGCTGTTCTCGCTCTTTTCCGGGTTCAACGCGGGATACATCCTGACAGTTGATCCAGAGCTTCGGCAATGGATGACCGCCGCTGCTTGGCTTGGCTGGAAAATCGAGGGTCGTGAGGCACCGCTTCCCGATGCTGCAATGAACGTACTGTGCAACGTGGCAGCCCGTGCCCGACGCGATATGGAAACGGTTGACCCTGATGTCAAAGCAGTCATCGAACTGGGACTTGATATCGCAGGAATCGACAGCGGTAATCTTGAGCGTTCTCGCAACGGCGCATGGCCGACGCCGATGGATAGGATTGATCTTCGGCCACGCGGCCCAGTTGATGTCGAGAGCTGCCTGCGGCTTGCCCTGGCGCTTGAAGCGGCAACTGGCACGCACTGAACATGCGATCTGCAAGCCCTTCCGTCGCTTGTATGCTAGAACAGTAGAGAGAGTTTAAGGCCTGTGGTGCTGTCCACAATTTTTAAACCATCGGCATGCAGGAAACCTTGATACAACCGAACAGCATCGCCCTGATAAACTGCAAGCAATGGCTTGAGGAAAAGCTCGATCTTGACCGGGCTGTTAGACTTCGTCTGCAGTTCTTTAAGCACCCGCTGTCGTTGCCGGTCGCGATGATGTCGCAGTGTTGCGTGACAGAGGGCCATTCTCCAAAGGTGTAATTGGTGGTGGCCGTGATGGATGTGCGCTTATATCGCTTGCAGGCGAGATGGGACAGCAACTACCTTGCTGCAATCAAGCCTGTTGTTGCTGCAACGCAATCGCTTAAATGCCTTACATGAGTCCCCTGCCGAGGGTGTTGAAAGACAGGAAAAAAGAGAAGGATCTGCAAAACTATGATGTGCCACAAGCCGTCGTTCAGGTGCCGCTGGCTGCGGAGTAATGCTCTCTTTGACGCATGAACGCGCATCGTTGAGATCGCTGTTGCAACGGCCATAGTTTAGGCGTGGCGAGCACTGACCTTGCTCCGAAAAATTGGACGGGGTTACGCTGCTTTTCATTTTATTTCGGCGGGGCTGCAATAGCCGCGCGAATTTGTGCCAAGATCAATTCCAACTCGCCAGTGTATTTTATATTCCATGTTTCTTTGAAACTATGCTGTTTTGGATTACAGCGGAAATCGGCGGATGCTCCGGCGTCCTTTTTTTGTTGCCTGTCCTGCCGATGCTTTTGTTTACAGTGCTGCAACAATGGCAGCCGCTTGCTGGATCGAAACGGCCTCGATGCCATTACCGAGCGGAAAGCGCTCCTTTCCAGGATAGACTACCAGTTTGGTAATGGGCTGCAGATCCTCGCATCCCGAATGGTATCCACGTGAGACGGACGGGGCCGTCGATGATTTGATCTCTATGGCTATGGTTCTGCCTGCTCCCAGATCAATGACAAGATCGATCTCGGCACCGGCCTGCGTGCGGTAGAAAAAGGCTTTGGCACCATCTGGCATGGCGGCAGTAATTGCCTCTATGGCAAGCCCTTCAAAGCTTGCACCCGCGACGGGATGAGCAAGAAGGTTTTCCAGTGTGCGAAGACCCAGAAGTGCGTGCAACAAACCCGTGTCGCGGATGTAGAGCTTTGGTGATTTAATGAGGCGCTTGGCTGTATTTGTCGCATAGGGTTGCAGACGTTTGATCAGCAGCAGGTCTTCCATCAGATTGAGGTAATGATTGGCTGTATGCCAGGTAACGCCGAGCGATCCAGCCAGTTGTTGCGCATTGAGCAGCCCGCCATGAACATGGGCCAACATGGTCCAGAAACGCTCAAGTGTCGCTGCCGGGACCCTTATACCAAATTGCGGGATATCGCGTTCAAGATAGCTGCGAATGAAGGCCAACCGCCAGCGCAGGCTTGCAGCATCCGATGCAGCCAGAAAGCTTGATGGAAAGCCGCCGCGCAGCCAGAGTTGTTGATGCAATGGCAGGAGGGCAAATCGCGGCTGCGTTATTTCTGGATTGGCGATTGCTATCTCATGAACAAGCACCGGCGTCATCTCGATGTAGGTAATACGGCCAGCAAGACTTTCAGACGTTTGGCGTAGCAGCGGCAGTGCTGCGGAGCCCAGGATCAGGAAATGTCCAAAAGGGCGGCCTGAGCGTCTTCTTCTATCGATCTCACCGCGTAGGACACTGAAAATTTCGGGAGCGCGGTGGATCTCGTCAAGAATAACAAGCTTGTCACTATGAAGTGCAAAATACCCCTCGGCATCTGCCAGTTTTGCGCGATCGGAGGTTTGTTCAAGGTCGAGATAGATAGCGCCCTGCTTCAGCTCATCTGCGATAGTCCGCGCGAGTGTTGTCTTGCCAACCTGCCGGGGGCCGATCAGTGCTACACAAGGCGACTCTGAAAGACGCTCACGGACAGTAGTCAGGATTTGACGGGTAATCATCCCCGTAAAATCGCATATTACCTGCGATTTTGCTAGGATAAATTGAATGTAATGTAGCCTAGTGTCTGCAGGTGAGTTCCGCCCCTGCACTCAGCTGACAGCATTTCGGGCTGAGCTATCTCAAGAGCGCAATTTTGACCTTGATTGTTCTTCAATTACCAGCCACCAATTGCACTCCCGAAACAGCCACATAACTCCGGATTATGTATCTTGTCTGTTGCCGGTTCCGCTTTTCTGTAGACATTGGTTAGTCTTGCCAGAGAATGTTGATCGGAGCCGCAATCAGTTGATCGCCGAACGAGAGCGTCCGTTCGCCATCATGCAACAGCAAGCCGCATACAAAACGCTCACCGGCACGTTCCGCCAGCCGCTTCAATCCGCGAAAGTCGGATGAGGACGCTGTTGCAGATGCTTTCACCTCGATCCCGGCGATGCGGCCCCGGTCATCTTCCAGTACAATGTCGACTTCGACTTGGTCCTTGTCGCGGTAGTGAGACAATCGGATATCGCGCTCTTTCAAAAGCGGCATCTTGAGGATTTCACTCAAGACGAAACTCTCCAATACTGGTCCCAGCGGCGAGCGGTCCAGCTGCAGATCCCGCGTGGGTAGATTGAGCAGAGAGGCGAGTAGACCGGCATCGAGGAAGTGTACCTTCGGCGTCGAGATCAGGCGCTGCGTTGCATTGGTTGACCATGCAGGCAGCAAGCGGAGGATAAACAGGTTCTCGAGAAGCCGGACGTAGCGCTCAACTGTCTTGCCGTCGAGTCTGGCGTCGTTGCCAAGGCTCGACCAGTTGACGAGCTGGCCAGCACGAGCAGCAAGGAGTCCCAAAAGCTCTGGCATCCTGTCGAGCTTGTCGACTGCCGCAATGTCACGCAGGTCGCGATCAAGCACTGACTTCAGATAGGCGCGATGCCAGTCTCGCCGCCGCCTTGCATCGTTGCGGGCAACGGCTTCGGGATAGCCGCCACGAAACAGCAGTTCCGGGAGGTCTGGGGAAGGCGAAGTTGGCGCCATGATGTCGCCAGCAAATAATCTGTCGAGAAAATGCGGCGGCGGCAGCCTATTGATCTCAGCGACAGATAGGGGCAGTAGCGACACAATCTCGATCCGGCCTGCGAGAGATTCTGCCGCCCGTGGCATGGCGAGCAAGTCAGCAGATCCGGTGATCAGGAATCGACCAGGCTCTGGCCTTTCATCAACGGATTGCTTGATAGCGAGCATGAGCTCCGGCGCACGCTGAATTTCATCGATAACGGCGCGGTCAAGTCGACGGATCAAGCCTGAAGGGTCTGCGCGCGCAGCATTCAGCAGAGCCGGGTCATCAAGCGTTACATAGGTGTGGGTCTCACCAGCAATGGCTTTTGCGAGCGTCGTCTTGCCAGACTGCCTCGGTCCGGCGATAGCGACAACACGTGTGTCGCCAAGCGCTGTTCGAATAGCGGTTTCGGCATGGCGTGAAAGCATAAAAAGTGAGCCCCGGCGATCAGTTCACTAAATCAAGTAATCGTAGTTCTCGGATAAGACAACCGTCCAATACGGAAAATACAATCGGCCAGGTCGGATTTTATCGTAATCTTTTATCTCCCATACTCCATAATCAAGCATTGCAATTGTCAGTGCCAGCCCCAGAGCGAGAGGGCAGGGGGAGGTTCGTGACGGGTTGAGAGCTTGGGAGAGTGGCTCCCTGCGGCCCGTCGCGGAGAATTCCCATGGCCAGCACCAGACTCAACCTTTCGCCTTCACGCGACATTCCCTTCAACAAACTAAGATTGTCCCAGTCGAGTGTGCGCCGCATCAAGGCTGATGTTTCGATTGAGGAACTTGCCGAAGATATCGCCCGGCGTGGGCTTCTTCAGAGCGTCAATGTCAGACCAATCATGGATGTGCCGGCGTTTTCATCAGCATCAAGCCAGATGGCAGGCCCGGGGATGAACGGTTGAATGCCAATGCTGATGCCGGAGTTGATGGAGATAAAGACATCGGTTCTGGCGACAACAGCGTTTCAGGGCGGTCCGGTGCGACCATCACGGTGGCGGGCGAGAAGACCGAGACCGGCGATGAGGATGAGGATGATACAATCCGGCCATTGCCAGATCGTCTAGTGATGGAACTGACGGCGCATCGTACGCTGGCTTTGCGTGATGCCGTTGCCCGACATCCCGAAGTGGCATTGACGCTGCTTCTCTACAAGTTCGTGACGGATACCTTCCGACATGGTGGCTCAAATGGTTGGTCCTGAGCATTCTGGTCAAGGTAACAGCCTGCCCTCACGGACCAAGGGCAAGCCGCGGAATGAAGGTCGTGATCCAGGGCACGTAGGTGATCAGAGCCAGCGTCGCGACGAGTGGTATGTAGAAGGGAAGCATCTCACGCAGCACCTCCCGCATCTGCACTTTGGCGATATCCGCGACAAGGAACAGGGCCAGACCCATTGGCGGTGTCAGCAGGCCGATCATCAGATTGAAGATGACAACCATGCCGAGGTGAACGGGATCAACCCCGGCAGCCATGAGCGGTTTGGCGATGATCGGCGCTATCACGAGAATCGCTGTGGTCGAGTCAAGAAACATGCCGACAATCAGCAACAGCACATTGACCAGCAGCAGCAGCACGTAAGGGTCACGCGAGATCGACAGCATGGCAGCCGTCAGCTGCTGCGGAACCATTTCCACCGACAGGATCCAGCCGAAGAGTGCGGCAACAGCGACGATCAGCAGAATGGCAGAGGATGCGAGGATTGTTTCCCGTGCGGCCTGATAAAGCCCACCCCACGTCAGCTCACGATAAAAGAAGGCACTGATCAGGAGTGTGTAGACAACCGTAACAGAGGCAATTTCTGTTGGCGTGAAGAAGCCCGCCAGCATTCCGGCGATCAGGATGACCGGCGCAGCCATGGCGGGGAGGGCAGGTTTGGCATCCCGCCAGAGTTCGCTGAACGTTGGCCAGCGCTCCGCCCGCGGATATCCGCGACGCTTGGCGAGAAACGCCGTCATCAGCATGAGTGCGGCAACGCACAGCAGTCCCGGCAGGATACCTCCGAGCAGGAGCTGGATCACCGAAACACCCGTTACAGTGCCATAGATGATCAACGGAATCGATGGTGGAAAGATCGGTCCCACGATGGCTGATGACGAGGTAACAGCTGCCGCAAAAGCGGGCTTGTAGCCCTTGTCACGCATGGCATCGATCTCGATGCGCCCGATGCCGCCGATGTCGGCCAGCGCCGAACCGGACATGCCTGCAAAGACAAGCGAGCCGAAGATGTTGACCTGCGCCAGCCCACCCGGCAACCGCCCGACAGCCGTGTCCGCGAACTTGTAGATATAGCGCGATATGCCTGCTGCGTTCATCAGTGAGCCCACGAAGATGAAAACAGGAACAGCAACCAGCGGAAATGAATCGAGCGCGTAGAGCGTGCGCTGGGCCACAAGATCGAGCGGCAAGCCATTCACGCCAAGATAGACAAGGCATGGAATGGCTATCGCCAGAACAACAGGGAAACCGCAGACGAAGAGCGTCAGGAAAGCGGCAATGACAAGGAAACCGATCATGATCTCGCCTTCAGGTCAGCGTTGTGTGTTTCTCGTCAGATCGACCCCGCAGCCAGGTTCGTCTGAACTGTGCGAGGGTCGCGACGGCAAGGAAGGTCATGCCCAGTGCCAGAGGCGCCATGAACAGCCAGAATGGCATTTCGAGTGTCGCAGTCTGGTTGTTGAGGTTGTTGAATATCGTGGTGATGGCTGCATAGGCGATATAGGCAAAGACGAGGATACCGGCGCTCTCGATTGTCAATTGGAGAGGATAGCGGATGCGCTCTGGCAGCATCGCCTGGAATTCCTCCATGCGGATCTGCCCACCTTCAACCGTGACCAGCGCACCCGCCATGAAGGTGAGGCAGATGAGAAAATAGCGTGTCAGTTCCTCCGCCCCGGCCATGGGTATGTTGAAGACGCCGCGCATAATGACCTGCCCAAAAGGCATGGCTATGAGCGCGAAGAGAAGTGCGCAGCAAAGCGCGCGCAGCGCCAGTGTCAGCATATGCATGGGTTGCTCCAGCCAGAGGTGAGGGGTGCTGCGGGAGCACCCCCCACGGTTGTTCGATGGTCGTTCACTGCACGGCCTGAATCTGGGTGATCAGATCCTTCCACTCCGGGAAGTCCTTGCCAACCTGAGCCAGAACCGCAGTGCGGAATGCTGCGATGTCGAGACCATCCTTGGCTTCCACGAACGTCATTCCCTTGTCTTCGAGATCCTTGCGGAGCTTGGCAACGGAATCACTGTCCCACTTCAATGTCTGCTGCCCCACCTCAAACATCGTGTCCTCAATGATTTTCCGGTCTGCAGCGGGGACGCCCTGCCAGATACGCTCGTTGACAAAGACCGAAAGCACAGACTGCATATGGCCTGTCAGCATCACGAACTTCTGCACCTCATGCAGTTTGAGATTGAAAATATTCGCCAGCGGATTTTCCTGCCCCATGACGAGGCCTGTTGCGAGCGCTGTTGCCAATTCCGAAACTTCCACGGGTGTTGCCACTGCCCCCATTCCTGTCAGCATGGAGGACCATAGCTTGACCGGTACGCCGCGGTACTTCTTGCCCGCCATGTCCTTGGGAGACAGAACCTTTTCTTTCGAGGTCAGGTGCCGTGTTCCCTGGAAGAACGAGCCGACAATCCGCATGCCACCAACCTTTACAAGCTCGGCGTTGATCGCCTGCAGAGCGGGCGAGCTGCGGGAATCCGTGGCGCGCAGGGAATGCGCCGCATCGCGATAGACGAAGGGCGTGTTGAACACTGCTGTGTTCGAGAGAATCTTGCCGAGCGAGGCAAAGTCGTGATGGCCCATGGCAATGGCTCCGGACTTGATGCCGTCGACCATCTCGCCGACGCCGCCGAGCTGGGAGTTGGCGAAGACCTGAATCTCGACGCGGCCTGCTGTCCGCTCTTTCACGAGCTTCGCCACCTCTTCGGCATAAAGCGTCTGCGGAGCATTGGCGACACCCACATGTGCGTAGCGCAGGCGCACCTGCTGCGCCTGTGCTGGCCGCGTGATAACCGATGCCGCCGTTACGGCTGCTCCTGTAAGAAACTGCTTGCGTGTAATCATGGTCCTCTCCTCCCTGTTGGCCCTATCGGCCTTCTCATTGATTGTTGATGCCGCGATCATAGATTTTCACAACCGCGGATGTATCGAGCTCAGCGTGTCCAAGATGGACAGCCAGTCTGAACAGCTGCAACGCTTCCCCCATCATTGGCGTCGCCGTTTTGCTTTCGCCGGCCATTACTGACACCATCTCCAGGTCCTTGAGCATCTGGCGTGCATAGCCCTGCGGGCGGAAGTCGCGGGCCGCCATGCGCGGATAGAGACGCTGCAGCAAAGTGCCATCGGCGTGCCCCCCGGCGAGACACTCCGGCAGGCGTTCAGCAGCGATCCCAGAGCTTTCCGCCAGCATCAGTGCTTCGGCCAGCACAGCGTTGGTGCAACCGACAATGAGCTGGTTGATCATCTTGGCGGCCAGACCGCTACCCGGGCCACCCATCACGGTACAGCGCTGGCTCACATCTTCCAGAAACAGTTCAACCTGTGCAATGTCAGCCGGGCGGCCGCCGACCATCACCGTGAGTGTCCCGGTTCCGGAGGCGGGTGGCCCGCCGGAGACCGGCGCGTCAACCCAGCCGCAGCCTGCTTCCTGCAAAAGGCGGGCTGCGAAGGCCTTGCCACTGGCGACCGGAATTGTCGAAAAATCGACGACTGTCTGGCCGGGCCTCATGGCTGCTGCAACGCCACCGTCACCGAACATCACACTCTCGACAGCAGTGACTGTCGGAAGGTTCAGCACCACGATTTTCGCATTGCGCACGGCATCTGAGGCGGAAGCTGCGGCGCGTGCTCCCGCTGCGGCTGCTTCAGTCAGCCGCTCCGCTACGATATCATAAGCCGTGATTGCATAACCCTTTGGCACGAGATGCCGGACCATTGGCAGGCCCATGAGGCCGACGCCGATGTAGCCGAGGTCAGGCTTTGCCATCGCTGTCTCCTATGCTGTAGATGCGTCGCGCATTGCCGGCAAAGAGCAAGTCCTGCTCGGCATCGCCAAGGTCGGCAACAATTGTTTCAAAGCCGCCAAAGATGGCCCCGAATGACGCGCAGAGTGAATCAACCGGGAAGTTCGAAGCAAACATGCAGCGCTCCACGCCGAAGAGCTCGATGGTTGTCAGCACGATGTCGCGGTTGGCACTTGCCGTCCAGGGTTGACCGGGCTGTCCAATGCCGGAAATTTTCACGGAAACATTTGGCGCACCGGCAAGTCCGGTCATTGCCTTACGCCATCCGACGATCCCTTCCGGCGAACGATCGGAGGGCAATCCTGCGTGGTTGAGAATGATGGAGGTTGACGGGAAATCGTCGGCCAGCTGTCGTGCCTCGCCAAGATGCCACCAGGGTGTCTGCAAATCAAAGCGGAGCCCGTGGGGTTGCAGCTTGCGAAAACCTTCACGAAACGATGCATCCGTCATCCCGCCCTGCAGGCCCTCGTGCGGTGTTTTGCTGGCGCGCGGTTTATGGCGCACGGAGCGCACGAAATCCCGTGCCGCATGTTTTTCCAGCACAGCCGTGCAATCCGGTCGGTCAAGCCAGGCCTGCGCTACCGCGACAGACGGCAGACCAGAGCTGCTGCGCAGTTCCTCCACATAGTCCATCTCTCCCTCGGGATCGGACGGGTCCCACTCCGTCTCGATATAGACGCTGGCGTCAATTGCAAAAGGCGCGGCATCAGCACGGTAGTCTGCCGCAAGATAAGGCCGTCTGAGAGCAGAATAATCGCCATAGCGAAAGGGGATCATCGGCTCGTCGTTGAGCCAGGGATGATAATTGCGTGTGGGGTCCCAGAGATGATGGTGCGCATCGACGATTCGCCGTCCTTTTACGCCACCCTCCGCTCTTTCGCCCATTGTCGCCATGCCACTACGCCCAGCTCCCTCAGGCAATCACTTTAGCGGTGAATTTGGCGTTAGCAAGTATGCTGTATACAGAATAAAATGTTAGATCGAGTCACGCACCCGGTCGATGGTCTTGTCGAGATGGCGTCCAAGCACCTCCGCCAGCGCTTCCCCGTCGCGGCGCTTCAGCATCACGATCATTTCCTCATGCTCGGCAACGGCTGCCGCCCAGCGGTCCGGTGTTTCATTGCCGATGAAGCGGATGCGCTTGATCCTCGCCTGCAGCTGACCGTGTGTTTCCGCCAGAACACTGTTACCGGACCCTGTGACGATGGCGCTGTGGATGCTCTGGTTCAGTTTGAAATATTGCAGGCGATTGCGCGCTGCATAAAGCCGCATCATTTCATCGTGCAGCTTGCCGATCCTGGCGATCTCGGCATCGGAACCAGAAGCGCACAGCAGCCGTGCTGCGGTCTGCTCCAGCGCCTTGAGGACTTCAAGAATCTCACGGATATTCGCTTCGGTAAACCGGCGGACGACTGCTCCCCGCGCGGGTACGATCTCGACCAGTCCTTCGCTGGCCAGCGTCTTGATCGCTTCACGCAAGGGCGTTCGCGACACACCCAGCGCAGCGCCGACCTGCCCCTCGTTGATGCGCGCGCCCGGCGCAAGTGTTCCCTCGATGATCATGTCACGAAGCTGGTTCAGGACTGCATCATGGAGGGTCACGCGGGTGATGCGCGTGACACCAGCCTCTCTCAAAGAGGAAGCGTTCTCGTCAGGTGCGCGGGTCGCTTCAGTCATCCGTGTTTCCTTTCAGGTCGCTAAGCTCAGGCAAACCCGCCATCAACGGCGCTGCAGAGAAGAACAATTGGTATGCTGCACACAAGGTGCAAAGGATAAAAGGTGTCAAGCGTTTGCAGGTGCGACCGCAAAGGTCGCATCCTGTTTCCTGCGCAGTGTGAGAAGAGGGGAATCCTGCGCGATTTCGAGGTCCGAAAGCCGTATGGCACTGCCTCTGGCAACGGGCCGCGCGAGAACGCGGTTCGCAACAAGATAGTAGGGCGTTGTCTGGTCTGCCGCGAGCGGTGTCATGGGCCGCATCTCGGCGGTGACGCCTTCGATGGTATGATGATGGCCAACCGCGTCCAGCCGCGTCCCTGCCGCCAGGTCTTGTGTTGCTACAGCGACGAGGTCCATGTGTGGTGCATAGTCGTCAGGGTATGTCGATTGGCCAAGACCCGCCAGATCAAGCACCGATGTGGCCGCTTCCACGCCGAGGAGATGGCGCGGCAGATAGATCATTGCGGATGCGCCATCCGCGCTCACAACATGGCCCTTTTCGGCCAGCACCTGCCAGCTTGTGCGATCCTGACAGGACACCGTGACGAACACACCACCGGCAAAGCTCGCTTCATCGTGTGCACGCAGATGATGGAACACATCAAGGCGGCGCTTTCCCGAGAGCAGGCCGTTGCCTCTGTCAGACGACAGAAGCGCTGCCACCTCCGGCACGCGGGCCACCGGTGCGTGAAAAGCCGGGATGTCTGGTCCAAGGCCGCAGGCATTGGCAACAAGTGTCATCTCGCAAAGATCAGGCACGGCTTTCAGTGGAAAGGCTTGCCTGATTACCGCGGCCCGTCCCGCGCAGACATCCTTCAATCCGCGATCACCGGGTGACCACCATTGGGCAAGATCCGGCAAATGCGCCTCGCGTCCATTGCTGGCCAGAGCACCCGATGCCGCGTCGAAAACGAAATCATACTCGCTGGATTTCCCGGCGCAGAGAATATCGAACCCCAATGTCTCGGCCCAGGTCACGAGGTCAATCAGCAACGCAGGCTGGTCACCGTCAACCGGTGTGATGCCGACGCCAGCCTTGCGGGCGAGGTGTGCAAGCATGGGGCCAGCAACGCTGTCTGTTTCCTTGGTGACCAGAAGAACATGCCGTTTGGCATCAATCGCCTTCAACGTATGGATGGCAGCTGCCTCCGGATGTCCTGTTGCCTCGATCAGGATGTGGAAGGGCAGGTCTATCACGCTGTCCAGATGCGCGGCGGCAATGGCGTGCCCTGAGTCGAATGCTGCCTTTGCTTCCTGTGCTGTTGCGCACAGGCGAATATCGTGCGGAGCAAACCCCGCGGCCACAAGCGCTGCAGCCGCTGTTTCCGCCGTAAGATCCACGGCGATCCGTGCCGAGAGGCGACGGATGAATCGTGCCTGCGCCAGGAAACTCTGGCCAAAAGCACCGCCACCCACAAGGCAGGCGCTGACGGGTTCGCGCAAGCCAATGTATCGCCTGTGGTAGTTCATGTGGCTCTCCCCGACATCAGTCAGCATGTTGCATACAGCATACTTGATCACAGGTAAGCAGGAGTGCTACGCTTTGTCCAAACCAAAATAAGGTGGGGTCCTTTGGCTCTTCCGGGGAGAAAACGCATGAAAATCGTCACCGCAGCAACACTTGGCATGGCCATGACTGTCGCCACTTTTGGAACAGCATCGGCACAAGCCTGGCAGCCGACAAAACCCATCGAGTTCGTGGTGACCTCCGCCCCCGGCGGCGGCACAGACAACTTCACCCGTATGATCCAGTCTATTGTCACAAAGTACAAATTGATCGACCAGCCCATTGTTGTCACCAACAAGGGCGGTGGGTCCGGTGCGGAAGGCTATCTGACAGCCAAAACAGCGGCCAGTGATCCCTACAAGGTGATCTTTGGTACCAACAATGCGTACCTGCTGCCTTATGTGGCCAAGGTTGGCTATCGGTTCAGTGATCTGACGCCCGTGGCCGCATTGGCGCTCGACGAGTTCCTGCTTTGGGTCAAAGAGGATTCCCCCCACAAGACCGCACGCGATTACATCGCTGCTGCCAAGGCCAAACCTGAAACATTCAAGATGGGCGGCAGCCAGTCGAAGGACACAGATCAGACACTGACGTCGATGATCAGCAGCACCACTGGCGCAAAATTCATCTACGTGCCTTTTCAGGGAGGCGGCGCGGTTGGAACACAGCTGGCCGGTGGCCACATTGATTCCAACACGAACAACCCCAACGAATCCGTTGGAGGCTGGAAGGCTGGTCAGGTGAAGCCGATTTGTGTCTTCGCGCCAGAGCGGCTTCCAAGCACAGCCAAGGTGACCGCGACACAGGGATGGGGCGACATTCCGACCTGCAAGTCTGAGGGTATTCCTATCGATCGTTTCCAGATGCCGCGCACAGTATGGCTGCCGGCTGGCGCCCCTGCAGCTGCTGTCGCCTATTACACAGAAGTGCTGAAGAAGGTGTCCGAGACAGCGGAGTGGAAGGAGTACATCGAGCGCACTGTGCAGACGGGCAAGTTCCTGGCCGGTGACGAGTTCAAGGCCTTCATCGCCGGTGATGACAAGGGCTCGCGCGAGGTCTTTGAACGCGAAGGCTGGGTTGTGAAGTAAGGTTGCCGGCAGGGCAGCGTCATGATTTCGCGCACGTCTGCCGAGGTCGCTTTTGCGCTTTTGACCGGCGGTTTCGGCGCTGTGGTCGCATGGGGGGCAACCGAGTTCGGCGTCGGCTGGTCGCCCTCCGGGCCGCAGCCGGGAACCTTTCCATTCTATATCGGCTGTCTGGTGACCTTGGCCAGCCTGGCGAACATTGGCCTGGCCCTGCGCAAGACTTCGCCAGCCGCCGTGCCTTTCATCACGGTCGAACAGGGCAGGGCGATTCTTCGCTTCGTCCTCCCGATGATTGGCTTTGTGCTGCTCGCACTCTGGCTGGGCCTCTATGTTGCAACGGCGATCTACATGCTCGGCGTCATGCGCTTTCAAGGAGGATATCCGCTCTGGCATGCCGGCCTTGTTGCAGCAGGCCTGCCAGTGGGGCTGTTCATGTTGCTTGAAAAGGGCTTCCGGGTTTCCTTGCTGAAAGGACCGCTTGAAGCGGCGCTGGGCTTCTGATGGAGAACATCGCAGCCCTCATCGGTGGCTTCTCGGTCGCCGTCACGCCTTTCCATATTGGATTGATGATCACGGGCGTGCTTCTGGGAATTCTGGTAGGAGTCCTGCCGGGTTTGGGCGCTCCCAACGGTGTCTCGCTGTTGCTCCCGCTCACCTTCACCATGGACCCTGTGGCAGCGATCATCCTGCTGACATCGATGTACTGGGGTGCGCTCTTTGGCGGCTCCACAACCTCGATCCTGTTCAACATACCCGGAGAGCCATCCTCTGTTGCCACAACATTTGACGGCTATCCACTTGCGCAACAGGGACGGGCAACCGAGGCGCTGTCGCTGGCCTTTCTCTCCGCCGGATTTGGCGCACTGGTCGGCGTCATCATCATCACGCTGCTCTCAGGTTTTGTGCAGAAATTCGCGCTGAAGTTTTCTTCGCCCGAGTACTTTGCCGTCTACTTCCTCGCCTTTGCCAGTTTTGTTGGTCTGGGCGGATCGCCCATTCTGAAGACCATTGTCTCGATCGGTATTGGCTTCGCCCTCGCCGCAGTGGGAATGGATTCTGTATCCGGCAGTTTGCGGCTCACCTTCGAATTTGACCAGCTTCTCGCAGGCGTCTCGTTTCTCGTTGTGGTCATCGGACTGTTTGGCATCGGCGAATTGATCCTCACAATCGAAGAGGGCCTTCAACTCAGGGGCATTCACGCAAAGGTCAGCCCGAGGGATGTCTGGCGGACCCTGCTCACGATGCCCCGCCACTGGGCGACATTGATCCGCTCTGCCATGGTGGGCGTCTGGATGGGCATCACGCCGGGCGGCCCGACAGCGGCCTCCTTCATGAGCTACGGACTGGCCAAACGGTTCTCGCCATGGCGGGCGAATTTTGGCAAGGGCGAGCCGGATGGTGTTATCGCGCCCGAGACGGCAGATCATGCTGCGGGAACCTCGGCCATGCTGCCCATGCTGGCCCTTGGCATACCGGGTTCCGCCACAGCTGCCGTTATGCTCGGCGGTCTGATGATCTGGGGGTTAAATCCTGGCCCAATGCTGTTTGTCGAGAAGCCGGATTTCGTGTGGGGATTGATCGCGTCGATGTATCTCGGCAATGTGCTTGCGGTCGTGCTGGTGCTGGCCACCGTGCCGCTCTTTGCCTCGATCCTGCGCATTCCTTTCGCCATCATCGGCCCGGCTATCGTTGTCGTCTGTTTCATCGGAGCCTATACTGTAGGCTCGCGGCCTTTCGATCTCTGGCTGGCTCTTGGCTTTGGTCTGCTTGGCTATGCCTTCAAGAAGCTTGATTACCCCATTGCACCGCTGGTTCTGGCCATGGTGATTGGCGACAAGGCGGAGGATGCTTTCCGCCAGTCGCTGATCATGTCCAAGGGATCAATGGCGATTTTCTGGTCAAACCCGCTTGTGACGACGCTAATGGGGCTGGGGCTTTTGCTGCTGCTGTGGCCACTGGCTGCAAAGGTGCTGGTGCGGAAAAAGCCAGCAACAATCTAGGCGCTGTCGTCGCTACTTTCCCCACCGCAACGCCACCACGTCAAGTTCCTTTGCCAGCTCTATCAGCTGCGTCCGCGCATGGGGATTAAGCGGTGGTAATGGATGGCGCAGGGCTTCAGATTTGATGACGCCGCCTGCCTTCATTAGAGCCTTGGCAGCAGCAAGACCACACTGGCGGTTCTCGTGGTTGATCAACGGCAACCACTTGGCATAGGCGGCGCGTGCAGCTGCCCGGTCGCCCTTTGCCCATGGGTCCATGATCTCGCGGATACCATCGGGGTAGCCACCACCCGTCATGGCACCTGTGCAGCCAGCATCGAGGTCCGCCATCAGCGTGATCGCTTCCTCGCCATCCCATGGACCAACAATTGCGTCGCCGCCGAGCGCAATCAGTTCGCGCAGCTTGGCAGCGGCAAAAGGCGTTTCGATTTTGAAATAAGAGACGTTCGCGATTTCTTTCGCCATCCTTGCGAGAAAGGGAGCTGAAAGAGGTGTGCCCGCCACTGGCGCATCCTGTATCATGATGGGGATCGTGATGGCGTCAGAGACCGCCTGATAGAAGTCATGGATCCGCTGTTCCGAAAAACGCAGGGTCGCGCCATGATAGGGCGGCATGATCATCACCATCGATGCGCCTGCGTCCTGGGCCTGACGGCTTCGTCTGGCGCAGGCCGTTGTTCCCGCATGCGTTGTCGTGACAATCACAGGCACACGGCCCGCGACATGCTTCAGCGCGGCATGCATGATCGTTTCACGCTCCTCGTCTGTCAGTACGAACTGTTCGGAGAAATTGGCGAGAATGCAGAGTCCTTCAGATCCGGCGTCGATCATGAAATCGAGACAACGTTTCTGGCCCTCTATGTCGAGCGAGCCGTCGTCATGGAAGATCGTGGGAACAACAGGGAAAACACCACGGTAGATCTGGCCGGACATGGGAACACTCAAGCCGCGAGCTGTCGGTGGGCAGCAGCCATGCGGGCGGCGATCAGCATGGCATTCTTCATGGCACCGGGATGAGCAATGCCCTTGCCGGCGATGTCATAGGCGGAGCCATGTGCTGCTGTCGCCACCGGGAAGGGATAGCCTCCAAGCGCGGTGGTACCCTGTTCAAAGCCCAGCAGCTTCATGGCGATCTGGCCCTGATCGTGATACATTGTCAGGACCGCATCAAACTCACCTTTTTTGGCGCGCAGGAAAACCGTGTCTGATGGAAACGGACCCGCGCAGGCGATGCCCGCATCTTGTGCGGCCTTCACTGCCGGCGCAATCTCGTCGATTTCCTCACGCCCGAAATTGCCATCTTCGCCTGCGTGCGGGTTGAGACCGGCAACAGCAATCCGTGGTTTTGCGAAACCGGCAGCCTTCATGGCATCGTTCGTCAGGTTCAGACCGCGCAGGACGTTTTCGCTGGTGATAAGCCGGGCGACGCCAGACAATGGCACATGCGATGTCACGCGCGCGTTCCAGACATTGGGCAGGATGTTGAATTCCTGGGCTGCACCTTTGAAATTCAAAAACTCGTTCATGAAGACAACTTCGTCCTCGTAGGCAGGATGAGAAAGCCGCATTGAGGATTTGTTGAAGGGCGAGAAGGTGACGGCATCCGTGACACCATCGCGGCAGAGTGCAAGCGCCTTGCGGAAGTTAGCCATGGCGAAATCACCCGATGGCTTTGCAAGTGTGCCAACAGGTATCGTGGCCGGGTCGAGATGCCGGAGATCGACAAGCACCGGGGCATCGCCCGCGGGAAGTCTGCCGCCCTCGTCAATGGTTGCGATATCGATCATAACGCCTGCTGTCCGGGCACCTTTCGCCAGCACTCTTGCGTCACCCACCACGATGATCCGGGCTGCTGCTGTCACATCAGGATCAGCCAGCATGCGTGCCGTCAGCTCAGGCGCAATGCCAGCGGGGCAACCAATTGCGTGCGCCAGAACAGGTCGGGAATCAGGCATTTTGCACCTTTTGCACGGAAGACCGTGAACGGCCTTATACTCTTGAGTGTTGGTAGACCAGCAGTCCAGGCAACGCAAGTATGCTGTATGCAGCACACGCACGATCGGCTCTATCATGTGATAGGATAGATCTGATGTGTGCTGTTCGCGCCCCCTTCAAGCTTGCCGCACCAGCCTTATTCTCCGAAGTACAGCTGAAAATCGGGAATCGGCAGGCATGCTGCCAATCATCAGCCAATTCTGCCGCCTCCGTACCATCGCTTTTTGCTGTCACAAAAGTTTCATGAGGGAAGGCTATTTCGCATTGATGTAAACGTTTACATCATTATTATGAAACGCCGGGATGAAGGAAAAGCGCTGTGGGTGGCACCATTCGTGATGTGGCAGAAAAGGCTGGTTGCTCGATTGCGACCGTGTCCCGCTATGTCAACGGCACAGCTCCGCTGTCGCTTGAAACCAGTGAGCGGATTGAGGCTGCGATTGCCGAGCTTGGCTACCGGCCATCCGAAATCGGGCGCAGCCTGAAGCGGCAGGCGACCCGCACTTTGGGCATGATTGTGCCAAGCCTGACCAACCCCATCTTTGCCGCTTCCGTCAGTGGTTTTCAGACCGCTGCCCGGGCGAAGGGCTATAATGTCCTGATTGCCACCAGCGACTATGATCCGCAGATCGAGGCACAGGCGGTGGAAACCTTTCTCGGCCAGTCGGTCGATGGTCTGGCGCTCACGGTCTGCGATGCGCTGGCCAGTCCTGCGCTGGCCATCGTGGATGCCAGCGCCAAGCCCAATGTGCTTCTTTATAATCAGGCAGATACGGCAGACCGTCTGGCGATCACCGTGGACAGCGTGCGCGCTGCAAGGGAAATGACCGAGGTTGTGCTGGCAGCTGGCCATCGCCGCATTGCGTTTCTGGCAGGCCGCTTCGCGGCATCGGACCGGTCGCGCCTGCGTTACCGTGGCTTTGCGGCAGCTCTTGCCGATGCAGGGTTGAAGCCGCCCTCCCCTGTCGAGCTTGATTTCTTTGATGATGCTCCCGACAGCGCTGTCGCCGGTCTGATTGCAACGGACGAGAGGCCAACGGCGCTGTTCTGTTCCAACGATGTGCTGGCTCTTGCAGTCATCGGCGCATTGAAACGGCTTGGTGCGCGCGTGCCTGAAGATATGTCCGTTGTCGGCTTTGACGGTGTTGCCCTTGGGCAGATGGTTGAGCCGACACTTGCCAGCGTCTGGCAGCCTGCGCGCGAAATGGGCGAACGCGCCTGCGCCGAGCTTCTGGCCATGATTGGCGGCAGCAAGGGCGCGCCGTCCGTATTCCTCAACCACGAAATCCGCCAGGGCGGCAGCCTTGGAACTGCGCCGGTTAATCCGGTTGGCATTGTCCCCTCGCGGACCAACACACCTGAACCTTCCAACTTGGAGCGTGTATCATGAAGACATCCCTTCTCGCCTTCGCCGCAGCAACAGCCATTGCTGTGACGGCCTCATTCTCGCCGACAACTGCCAAGGCTGCAGATGTGCTGTGCTACAACTGCCCGCCGCAATGGGCGGATTGGGCCTCCATGATCAAGGCCGTCAAGGACAAGCTGAACCTGACGATGCCGCATGACAACAAGAACTCTGGCCAGACGCTGTCGCAATTGATTGCCGAGAAGAACAATCCGGTTGCTGACATCGCTTACTTCGGCGCAACCTTTGGCATCAAGGCCAAGGCGGAAGGCGTGCTGGCACCCTACAAGCCCGCGAAGTGGGATGAGGTTCCTGCTGGCCTGAAGGATGCCGATGGCCAGTGGTACACCATTCACTCCGGCACGCTGGGTCTTTTCGTCAATGTTGAAGCACTCGGTGGCAAGCCAATCCCCAAGTGCTGGGCTGATCTGAAGAAGGCTGACTACAAGGGCATGGTTGGTTATCTTAATCCGTCGTCAGCCGCTGTTGGCTATGTGGGTGCAGTGGCTGTGAATCTTGCGCTTGGCGGCAATGCGCAGAATTTCACGCCGGCGATCGACTTCTTCAAGGATCTTGCTAAGAACCAGCCCATCGTGTCGCAGCAGACATCCTACGCCCGCGTTGTCTCCGGCGAAATTCCAATTCTCTTTGACTATGACTTCAACGCCTACCGCGCCAAGTACACCGAGAAGGGCAAGTTCGAGTTCGTGATCCCCTGCGAAGGTACGGTTTCGTTCCCATACGTAATCGGCCTTGTGAAGGGCGCGAAGAACGAGGCGAATGCCAAGCGCGTGCTTGATTTTATCCTGTCGGATGAAGGCCAGTCGATCTGGACAAACGCTTATCTGCGTCCTGCTCGTCCTATCCAGCTTAAAGCCGAAGTGGCTGCCCGCTTCCTGCCCGCAACGGAATATGCCCGTGCCCGCGATGTTGACTGGGGTCAGATGGAAACCGTGCAGAAGGGCTTCTCGGATCGCTATGTTGCTGAAGTGAAGTAACTCTTTCTATCAACTGACACCAACGTCCTTCCGGCTCATGGAGCCGGGAGGGCAGATTGCTTCCCCATGAAATCCAGACAGCTCTTTTCCCTTGCCTGCGTTGTTCCCGCTGTGGTTGTCATCACGGCGTTTTTCCTCATTCCTGCCGTGCAGCTCCTGATCGTTGGAGCCAGCGGAGAGGCAGGCCTGTCGCGCTATTTCGCTGTGCTGACAACGCCACGCTACCGTGATGCGCTGGTCTCAACTGTTGTTCTCTCGCTTGCAGTTACAGCTGTAACTCTGGTCATCGGCGGCATTGCGGGCATCTTTCTGGCGCGCAACCGCTTTCCGGGCCATGGTATTCTGGTCGCGATCCTGACCTTTCCCCTCGCTTTCCCCGGTGTTGTCGTTGGCTTCATGGTCATCATGCTTGGCGGGCGGCTTGGGCTTGTCGGCTCGATCAGCCAGTCCCTTGGCGGCGACCGTATCGTCTTTGCCTATTCGATGATTGGACTGTTTGTCGGCTACCTCTATTTTTCAATTCCACGCGTGCTGCTCACAGTCATGGGTGTGGCTGAAACGCTTGATGGACGTTTGATAGAGGCGGCGCGTTCACTCGGCGCTGGTCCCTTCGCGGTGCAGCGGGATATTGTGCTGCCAGCACTCGTGCCAGCCTTCGTCGCTGCCGGATCAATTTGCTTTGCAACATCAATGGGCGCTTTCGGCACGGCCTTCACATTAGCCACCAAGATCAACGTGCTGCCCATGGTAATCTATCAGGAGTTCACGGAAGCGGCGAACATCGCCATGGCGGCGGCTCTGTCCGTGGCGCTTGGCCTTGTGGCCTGGATCATCCTGGCGCTGGCGCGGCTCAAGGGCGGCGACAATGTCGCGGCGGCGGGGTGATGGTGATGAACCGGCTCGCCTTTTCGCTCGCACTTTTCCTCACCGTGCTGACGGCTGCCTTCCTTGCCGTGCCTGCCCTCATGTCCATGCTCGCAGGCATCACGCAGGTCTATGCCCGCGGTATCTCGTCAGGCCTCACAACCGATTGGATCGTCGAGGTGTGGCGGCTTTATGCCGATACGATCTGGCGCTCCATCGTCATCGCCTTGATGACGCTGTGCGTGACACTCCTCATCGGCGTTCCTCTCGCCTATGCTTTCGTGGTGCGCCGGTCTCCTCTCACCCGTGCGCTCAATGAGGTGATGACACTGCCGCTGGCCATTCCCGGCCTCGCAGTCGCGCTGGCGATGCTGCAGCTCTATGGCGGGTTTGACTGGTTCCGCCGATCCTCTGCCTTCATCGTGGCGGGCCATGTGATCTTCACCCTGCCTTTCATGGTGCGCTCAGTTGCGGCCACACTCTCTGCTGTTGATATCAAGACATTGGAAGAAGGTGCGGCTTCGCTTGGGGCCGGGCCGCTGACGCGCTTCATCGATGTGGTTGTGCCTGCCGCCATGCCCGGCATCCTTGCAGGTTCACTGATGGTCACAACGCTTTCCATCGGCGAGTTCAACCTGACTTGGATGTTGCACACGCCGCTCACCAAAACCCTGCCTGTGGGCCTTGCAGACTCCTACGCTTCCATGCGGCTGGAAATTGCCTCGGCCTATACGCTTGTCTTCTTCGTCATGATCGTCCCCCTGCTGATTGCCATGCAGATGGCCGCTCGCCTCACAGCCAGAAAGACCCACGCCTGATGACTGCCGGAGTAAGCCTTTCCCTCAACCAGATTGCGAAAACCTTTCCAGATGGCACGAAGGCGCTGAAGCCAACCTGGCTTTCAGTGAACAAGGGTGAAACTGTCGTTTTGCTTGGGCCTTCAGGTTGCGGAAAAACAACCTTGCTCCGGATCATCGCGGGCCTCGAAAAACCGGATGCCGGCGGCGCGGTGCTGTTTGACGGTGAGGACGTGACCGCGACCGAAATCGAGCATCGCAACATCGGCATGGTGTTTCAGTCCTATGCGCTTTTTCCCAACATGACGGTTGCCGAGAACATTGCCTATGGCCTCAAGATCAGGAAAGTGGCAGCGGCTGACAAAGCAAAACGTGTTTCAGAAATGCTGGCGCTCTGCGGTATCGAGGCGTTGAAAGACCGCCGCATTGACCAATTGTCTGGCGGCCAGCGCCAGCGTGTGGCCCTCGCCCGCGCTGTCGCCATTCGCCCTCGCGTGTTGCTGCTTGATGAACCACTGACTGCGCTTGATGCAGCCCTGCGCGAGAGACTGCGGAGCGAGCTTGACCAGTTGCTGCGCTCGCTCGGGATCACCACGATCTATGTCACCCACGATCAGGCTGAAGCCATGGGATTGGGAGATCGGATCGTTGTTATGAAGCAGGGTGAGATTGTGCAGATCGGCACACCGCGCGAGGTCTATTTTGAACCCAACAGCCGGTTTGTGGCTGAGTTCATCGGTGCTGCCAATGTGATTGAAGGGCAGGTTTCCGGCGGTGTGTTGCAGCTTCAGGGAGGCAAGCTTGTGCTTCCCGAGGGCATACCCAGCGGCGCGCAGACAGTGATGCTGCGTCCGGAATCTGTCTTCGTCAGCGGACCGGAAAATGCCGCCTGGACTGGCACTGTGCACTCCGTCAGCTTCCTCGGTGACCGGCAGAGATTGACAATCACAGGCGCAGCACGCCTGCCCGTGATGGCCGAGGCACCAAACACATCGGTTGTAAAGCCGGGTGACCAGGTTGGCCTTTCGGTGAAGCCCGAAGCCATCCGCATGCTGACTGCGTGACCACCATGACAAAGCCACTTCTCATTGCCCAGATCACGGATCTGCACATCAAAAAGCCCGGTGAGCTTGCCTACGGCAAGGTTGATACCGCGCTTGCGCTGAAGCACCTCGTCAGGACACTGGAAGCTTTCCGACCCCGTCCTGATATCGTGATCGCAACGGGTGATCTTGTTGATGGCGGATCAATCGAGGAGTACGCCTACCTCAAGACGCTGCTGGCTGATCTCTCTTTGCCGCTGCTGGTTTGTCCCGGCAACCATGATGATCGTGCCAACCTGCGTGCAGCCTTTGGCAGCCAGACTTTCAGCACGCCAGAGGCCTGCAACACACGGCATGATTTGGGGCCCCTGACGCTGCTGATCACAGATTCAAGCACACCCGGCCAACCCTACGGCACGCTTGATGCCGAGACGCTGTCATGGCTGGAACAGGAGCTGGCAGATGCGGCGGCTCGCCCTACGCTCATCTTTCTGCATCATCCGCCGTTCACAACAGGCGTTGGGCATATGGACCGTCAAAACCTGACAAATCACGAGGCACTTGAAACGCTCGTGCGTCGGCACAGCAATGTGCGGCTTGTGGCTGCAGGGCATGTCCACCGCGCTGTGGTGTCAGCTTTTGCGGGCACAATCGCCACCATCGCGCCTGCGCCCAGCCATGCTGTTGCGCTTGATCTTGATGGATCGATTGCGCCGTCATTTTGCGTAGAGCCACCGGCGTTCCATCTGCATGTCTGGCTGCCATCAACGGGGCAACTCGTCACACATGTGGTGCAGATCGGTGCATTTGAAGGGCCGCATCCGTTCTTTGATGCCAGCGGCAACTTGCTGTGAAGCCGTTATCTCAAGCCTGCACAGTGCCCGTCATGGCAATCCGGCGGATGATGCGAAAACGCTGATCCGGTGCGTCCTGCTTGAACAGCACCAGTGCATCCACTTTCAGATGTGCTGTTCCAATGTCGTTGGCCATGGCATCAGCCAGATTGTCAGCCACGGTTGCTATATCGTCCACGGCAGAACTCAGGGTCATGTGGAACTGATAGTCTGGTCCGGTGTGCGGATAACCAAACTGGTCGAGCGAGTCACGCTGGCGCTGGGTGAGCCTGTCAGGCTTGCGCTTCTGCCGCTCGCTTTCTGTCAGCGGCGCACGGAAGCCTTCAAAGCTCCGCACAACATCCTGCTCAAGCGCAGCCAGCGCGGGCGACGGGCGCACTGGCACGAGTGCTGCAAAACCATGATCCCCCGTCAGGTCAATCGCCTGTACAGCCAGAGGCCCGAGATCGAAGGCAGGACGCGTCTGGCAGAACGCATCAAGCGCAGTTTCAAGCTCTGCCTGTGTCATGCCGTCGGCAAGGCGGAAGGGGGCTTTGAGGGTCGCATGAAAACCATAGACGCGCGGGCGCGCTGTCATTTCTCGCCAGTCAGCGGGCGTAATGCCGGCAGGTGCAAAACCTGTGAGGTCTTCGCCTGTTGCCGCGTCATAGCCCAGCACGCGCGAGCCGAACCGCCAGAGAGACGCGTCAGGCGGCGGTGCAAGGTAGATAGCAAAGCGCTGCTTATCCATGGGATGATAATGAGCCTTCAGCTGGCATATCGACAAGTGCTTTCAAGGTCTGCTCCAGCGACAACAGCGACTTATCGAGATCAGCAGAGTTGTCGATGGTCACATCGGCCTGCACGCCAGCATCCTGCTGGATGGCCCTTGCTATCCGCGCCTGCTGCGAAGCCACATCCTCACGACCCCTGGCCGCCAGTCTTTTGGCCAGCACTTCTGGTTTGGCAGTGACATGCACAACGAGGTGGTTCTGGAAGCGCTCACGCACTTCCGGCAGGACAGCGCGCGAGATATTGGCAACGACAATATGTCCCTGTTGCAGTTCTGAAGCCAGACCGGCGGGCAAGCCATAGGACAGGCCATTGGCAGCCCATGAGAGCAGAAAGGCGTTCTCTTCAAGCAGCTGCGCAAATTCTTCGGGCGTGGCGGTGTCATGCTCCTCGGAGCAGTCGCCTTCCCGCGTGATGATGCGGCGCGCAAAGACAAAGCGGCGGTCATTAAGCAGCCGCTCTTGCACGCCTCTGATCAAGGTATCCTTGCCTGCGCCACTTGGTCCGGCAATGGCGACCAGACAACCCTTCATGAGCGCACCGCTGGGCGCGCTGTCGGCCGGATGATTCAGGGTGTTGCCGGTTGTGCTCACGCGACGCGACGCCCCTCCCGCATCACCTCACGCACCACAGGCTGATCACCCATCATGCCGACACGGAGCAAATCAGCCCGTTTGCCCGCTGCAATCTCGCCACGGTCAGAAAGGCCAAGGGCCTCAGCCGGGTTCTTGGTCACAAGGCGGATGGCACCGGGCAATCCCTCGATGCCCGGGCAATCGCCGAGATGAAAGGCGCTCAGCAACAAGCTGGCTGGCACATAGTCTGATGACAGGATATCGAGCATGCCAGCCTCGGCGAGACTGCGGGCCGCAACGTTGCCAGAGTGGCTGCCGCCGCGCACAACGTTCGGTCCACCCATCACGGTGGCCATGCCTGCCTCGCGGGAGGCGACAGCGGATTCCAGCGTGGTCGGGAATTCGGCAACTGTGACGCCCTCATTGATGGAGTTTGTCACCTCGTCCAGCGTGGTGTCATCATGGCTCGCAAGCTTGATGCCGTGCTTGTGGGCCAGCGCCACAACAGCGGGTCGGTTGACCTCTGCACGCAAACCACCGGTCGACTGGCGGCGGCGCACCACCTCGATCATTTCAGCGTGGGATTTGCCGGTTTTACCGCCGTAGTAAATGAAATACTTGTCGAGGTCTCTGAACTGCCGCTGTCCCGGTGTATGATCCATCAGTGAAATCAGATGCACGGGATAGGCATCCAGGAACTTCACGAGGGTATCAACCGCGTCATGCGCTGGCACCTCGCAACGGATGTGGGTGAGATGCTCGGCCTTCAGGAAGCCAGCTTTTCCAACCTGTGAAATGGTTTCCGCAAAGTCAAAAACCATCGAGCCGATGCCGGCCCGGAGTTCGTCCTGATCAATGCCGATGCGCAGGGAATCAAACACGGTGGTGATGCCCGATGTCACAATCTGCGCATCATAGGAAAGCACCGCACTGGTGGCGTTCCACTCCACTTTCGGGCGCGGCATGTAATGCGCTTCCAGATTGTCGGTGTGGATCTCAACCAGACCGGGGATGAGAAAATCACCGGCGAAATCAATGCCGGATTCAGGCGCGTTGCCGCGTCCCACCTCTTCGATGACACCGTTGTTGACAACGGCAAAGCCCCGGAACCGGTCATTGGCCGTGATGATCTCTGCATTGGTGAGGATTTGCCGGGTCATGCCTGCTTCTCGTATTTGTCCAGAAAGGCCGCGATATCAAGCGACCGGAAATCGTCGAGCGCATCGCGGAGTTGTGCATGGCTCCAGTCCCACCAGGCCATGCGGTCAAGGCGCTTGCCGGTAGCAGCATCAAACCGCTCGCGAATAAGCTTTGCCGGTACACCACCAACGATGGTGTAGGGGGCGACGTCCTTGCTGACAACAGCACCGGCACCAATCACCGCCCCGTTGCCCACGCTCACGCCAGGCAGCACCGTTGCGCCATGGCCAATCCAGACATCATGGCCAATGGAGACGCTGTTGCCACGCCGCCAGTCAAAGAATGCTTCGTCGCGTTGTGCACCCGGCCAGTAGTCATTGGCGCGGTAGGTGAAGTGATGCAGCGTCGCCCGCCATGTCGGATGGTTGGTGGCGTTGAGGCGCACATGGGAGGCCATGTTGACAAACTTGCCGACTTTAGCCGACCAGACTTCACACTCCTGCATCATGTAAGTGTAGTCACCGATCTCGGCTTCGCTCACTTTGCAGCGCTCTGCAATCTCGGTGTAGCGGCCAATGGTGGATGTAATGACATGGGCTGTTGGATGGATCAGCGGTTCTTCGGAAAGCCTTGTCACTGGAACATCAGGGTTCCAGTCCGGCTGTGGCTGGGCGTTCATGCTGCTTCTTTCTGCGGTGGCGCAAAAGAGCTGACATCAATGATTCTGTCGGCAACTTTTTCACGCACTTCATGATCATGGAAGATGCCAAGAAAGGCTGCGCCCTCAGCCTTGCGGGCTGCAATGAGGGCCAGAACCGCGTTGCGGTTTGTTTCATCCAGTGATGCCGTCGGCTCGTCCAGAATGAGAAGCGAGTGGTTGCCAGCAAAACCGCGCGCTATGTTGACGCGCTGCTGCTCGCCGCCCGAGAAAGTGGACGGCGGCAGTTTCCAAAGGCGCTCAGGCAGGTTCAGCATGGCCAGAAGCCCCGCTGCGCGCTCGCGTGCTTTCTCGATGGAGAGACCAGCAGCAAGCGCAGGTTCCGCAACGATATCGATGGTTGCCACGCGTGGGATGACCCTGAGGAACTGGCTGACATAACCCATGGTCTGGCGGCGGATGGCGAGGATCGTGCGCGTGTCAGCGGACACGATGTCAACCATCGCACCGTTATGACGCACTGCGATGGAGCCGCCACCGCTCAGGTAGTTGCCGTAGATCATCTTGAGGATGGAGGACTTGCCGGCACCGGATGGGCCGCCCAGCACAACGCATTCGCCAGCAAAAAGATCAAAGCTCGCGTTCTCGACAACAGGCAGCTGTGTCCCGCCATGCAGGTGGAGCGTGAAGCCCTTGGCAAGATCACGAACGACAAGAACAGGGTCCTGAATGTGGGTCATGCGGCCAGCACCGAAGAAACGAGAAGCTGCGTATAGGGGGCCTGCGGATCATCCAGCACACGGTCCGTCAAACCCGTTTCAATCACATGCCCGTTTTTCATGACAAGGATACGATGGGAGAGCAAACGCGCCACTGCCAAATCATGTGTAACAAGAATAACAGCCAAGCCCATGTCCGCGACCAGACCACGGATCAGGTCGAGCAGACGCGCCTGCACGGACACATCAAGACCGCCGGTTGGCTCGTCCATGAAAACAAGGCGCGGACGCGTGACGAGATTGCGGGCGATCTGCAAACGCTGGCGCATGCCACCGGAATATGTCGTCGGCTTATGGTCCATGCGGTCTGTATCAATTTCAACGCGTGTCAGCCAGTCAGCGGCAGACTTGCGGATGTCACCATAATGGCGGTCGCCGACGGCCATCAGACGCTCGCCGATGTTGCCACCTGCGGAGACATTCATGCGCAGGCCCTGTGCCGCATCCTGATGCACAAAGCCCCAGTCCGTGCGCATCAGCAGGCGGCGTTCGGCTTCACCCAGATCAGCCAGATCACGCTCAATGCCATCGCGCATGCGGTAGCGTACTTCGCCGAGATCAGGCGACAGTTTGCCAGCCAGCATGTTGAGCAGGGTGGATTTGCCAGAGCCTGATTCCCCGACAATGGCGAGCACTTCGCCCTCGTCAATGGTGAAGGACACATTGGCGCAGGCGTTGATGCCACCAAAACGCTTGGTGAGGCCTTCAGCGATGAGAAGCGGCGCGGTCATTCTGCGGCCTCGCTGCGGGGTGTGGCCTGTGCGATGGCTGTGGGCAGGGATGTGCCGGTGTGGCCCTGTGCACGGCGGTCCTCGCAGTAATCCGTGTCCGAACAGACATACATGCGCCCGCCCTTGTCATCGGTTACCACCTCATCAAGGTAGCTGTCGATCGCACCGCAAAGCGCGCAGGGGTGATCAAACTTGTTGCGCTCGAAAGGATGATCCTCAAAGTCGAGCGAGACAACTGTTGTGTAGGGCGGCACAGCGTAGATACGCTTTTCGCGGCCTGCACCAAAGAGCTGCAGCGCAGCGCAATCATTCATCTTGGGATTATCGAATTTCGGGATCGGCGACGGGTCCATCACGTAGCGACCGGCGACATTCACTGGATAGGCGTAGGATGTCGCGATATGGCCGTGGCGTGCGATATCCTCGTAGAGCTTCACATGCATCAGGCCATATTCCGACAGCGCATGCATGGTGCGCGTCTCGGTTTCGCGCGGCTCCAGAAAGCGCAGTGGCTCGGGAATCGGCACCTGATAGACCAGCACCTGACTGGCCGTCAGCGTATCTTCCGGAATGCGATGCCGCGTCTGGATGATGGTCGCTTCCGCTGTCTTTGTCGTCACGGCCACATCTGCGGTCTTCGCAAAGAAGGCGCGGATCGACACAGCGTTGGTGGTATCATCTGCGCCCTGATCAATCACCTTGAGCACGTCATCAGGACCGAGGATGGCTGCCGTCACCTGCACGCCGCCCGTGCCCCAGCCATAGGGCATCGGCATTTCGCGGCTGGCGAACGGTACCTGATAACCGGGAATGGCGATGGCCTTCAGAATGGCGCGGCGGATCATCCGCTTGGTCTGCTCGTCGAGGTAGGCAAAGTTGTAGGCAGTGGTCATTCTGCAGCCTCCGCTGGTGGCTGATCTCTTTGCGCGAGCACCTGTGCGCGCATCTTGCGCAGCATGGAAATCTCAGCTTGAAAGTCGACATAATGCGGCAGTTTCAGATGCTCGACAAAGCCGGTGGCCTGCACGTTGTCAGAGTGTGAGAGCACGAACTCCTCATCCTGCGCGGGCCCCTTGCGCTCCTCGTCAAAGTCGGCTGCCCTGAGCGCCCGGTCCACCAGTGCCATCGACATCACCTTGCGCTCGCAATGTCCAAAGCTGAGCCCGTACCCACGGGTGAAGCGAGGCGGCTCGGTTTTGGAACCCTTGAACTGGTTGACCATCTGGCATTCCGTGATGGTGACTTCGCCGAGAGGGACGGCAAAACCAAGGTCTGGAATGATCATCTCTACAGCGATTTCGCCCATGCGGATTTCGCCAACAAACGGGTGATTGCGGCCATAGCCGCGCTGTGTGGAATAACCCATCGCCAGTAGGAAACCCTCGTCGCCACGTGCCAGATTCTGAAGGCGCAAATCCCGCTCGGCGGGAAACGCCAGTGGATCACGCGTCAGATCTCCGACGGGTTGTCCGTCCGATGGCGCTGGATTGCGCTCAATGAGATCTTCGTTGGCTATGATGTCCGTGACACGTGGCATGCGCTCATCAGTATCAACCGGCGCTGTTGCGGGCTGGGCAACATCAGCTTCTGCCGTAAGCACGAAATCCAGCAAGCGATGCGTGTAGTCAAAGGTTGGTCCCAGAACCTGGCCACCCGGCAAATCCTTGTAGGTGGCCGAGATGCGCCTGCGCACATCCATGTCAGCCGTTTCCAGCGGTGCGGTAAAGCCGAAACGTGGCAACGTTGTGCGGTAGGCGCGAACGAGGAAAATCGCCTCGATCAGGTCGCCACGCGCCTGCTTGATCGCAAGGGCTGCCAGCTCGCGGTCATAAAGCGAACCTTCCGCCATCACGCGGTCAACCGCCAGGGTCAATTGCTCGCTGATCTGCACAACGCCGATTTCGTCAACCTTGCGGTCACCGCGGCGTTTGTCTGCCAGCAATCGGTGGGCATTGTCGATAGCGCGTTCGCCACCCTTGACGGCAACATACATCAGCTTGCCTCCCCTGCGATCCGCGCGCTGCGCGGCAGGCCGATGACAGCATCTCCGGTGGCAAAAAGCATGTCCACGCCAAGTGGAAAACGCGTCCGGTTGGCGCGCCACTGGGTCGTGAATTCTGCGGGAAGCCGCGTAACATGCAGATTGATACTGCTCTGAATTCCCGGGCCGGTGAGTGTCAGCTGTGCACCAGATGTGAGGCTGTCCGTGATGGCAATAATGGTCGTTGAGCGATCCGGATATTCCGGCGTGCCTTGCGCAAAAGCCGAGAGATCAAGTGTGTCAGCTGCAAGATCAAGCAGGGCAAAGGTGGCGGCGGAAGGCTCTGATACAAGCACGGCATCGGTGTGAAACCGCAGGTAATCCACGACGCCGGATTTGGTCGCAAGAGAAGGTGAGAGATAGAGTGAGGTCTCGTAATCGCAAAGCGAAAACACAAGCGCAGCGGCAGCAGCTGGAAGCGGTGCAGCATCAAGCCCACGCCCGGCAGGCTTGATCTGGCCGGGATTGGCAAGTGCATCCATGGCAGCACGAAAGGCGCGCTGGCTGTCAAACACCGGCTCCTGAAACCCGCTGGCGAGGTGTGTTGCGGCAGCAAAACTCATGCGTCCGGGTCCCCTCTGACAAGCGTAAAGAAATCCACTTTTGTAGCGGCAGTCTCTGCTTTGCTGCGGGTGGCTTCGGCTGCAAGGCGGTTGCGGATGGGATGGAGGATCGCGGTTTCAACCTTCGATCGCTGGGCATCATCCTGCCAAAGCGCATCAACCACAGCGGCGAGGCGGGTTGAGCGAATATCACGGCCGAGACGTTGGCCGTAGCCTCTGAAACCTCCGGGCAATTCAACCACTGCGCGGGTCACTGTTGCCTCACCCAGATTGAACGCTGCACCGTCTCCGCCAATGCGGCCCTGCACCATCACGAGGCCAATCTCGGGGGCGCGCAAATCACGGATATCAAGGTTGTTCCAGTGACGTTCAATCGGTTCTGCCAGTTCTTGTAGCTCAGCGCGGGCAAGAGTTGCCATGGCTGATTGACGCGCGACAGATCCATCAGGATTTTTAAGGGGGCTGGCGGTATTCATAGGGTTCGACTGCCAAAGCTATGTGACGGTAACGTGACAATTTTCACAGCATTATAACTCAGGAAGCAACGTTTCTTTCCCCCACGATAGCAAGACGCAGGCGCGACGATAGGAAGTCGATGATCGCCACAGTTACAAGTACCATCAGAATGATAAAAGCCACCTTGTCCCACTCATAGGTGCGGATCATTTCCGCGAGATAAAGCCCGATGCCGCCAGCCCCCACAATGCCGATGATGGTGGCCGAGCGGGTGTTGGATTCGAAGTAGTACAACACCTGGCTGATCAGCACAGGCGTCACCTGTGGCACGATACCAAAGCGAATGGCATGCAAGCCGGAGCCACCGGTTGAGACAACGCCTTCACCCGCTTTGCGGTCAATGGCCTCGATGGCTTCCGAATAGAGTTTTGAGAAAGCGCCGATGTCGCTGGTCATGATCGCAAGCACGCCTGCGAAAGGGCCAAGGCCCACTACGTTAATCCAGATCAACGCCCAGATCAGTGTGTCAACGCCACGAATGGTATCGGAAAAGCGTCGCGAGATGAATCGTACAACTGCACTCGCCATAGTGTTACGCGCGGCCAGAAAGCCCATGGGAAAGGCGATGATGGCAGCGAGCAATGTGCCCAGAAATGCAATCGCCACTGTTTCAGCCAACGCATGAAGAAGCGCCCAAAGCTGAGTGCCAGGCGTTGGTGGAACCATCAGGCCAAGGAAGGTGCCGAGCTGCACAATGCCTGTTCCCAGTCTGGCAAAGGAGAATTCCAGCCGGAACAGCGCGAAGGCCGCCACAGCCAGCATGACTGCAGCAACAACGAAAGGCAGATATTTTTCACGTGGCGACCCAGCGACAAGTGTGCCGAATTTTTGTGTGATCTGCGACTGGTCCGGGAACATGCGGGAGGTTTTCATTTCGCATGCTCCGTCGAAATCAGATTGTGGCGGATGCGCTCTGTCACAATGTCGATGATCATGACGGTGGCGATGATCAAAAGAAGCATGGCGGAAACATCGGAGTAATAGAACTTGCGGATGGCCGTGATCAGTTCCTGACCAATGCCACCTGCCCCCACAAAACCCATGACGGAAGCACCACGCACATTGATTTCAAAACGCAGCAAGGCATAGCTGGCAAAGTTAGGCAGAACCTGTGGCACCACAGCATAGCGGATGGCCTGCCAGCGGGTAGCACCAGAGGCAATCGCCCCTTCCACCGGCTTCATGTCGATGTTCTCGACCACTTCGGCAAAGAGTTTGCCCAAGGCTCCGAAGGTGTGGATCATGATCGCCAGCACGCCGGGCACTGGTCCCAGGCCAAAAGCCACGACGAAGATCAGCGCAAAGACGATCTCGGGAACAGTGCGGCAGAATTCAAGAAAGCGGCGGGCAAAGAAGCGCTGCGTTGGATTGACGGCGAGATTGACCGTTGCGGCAAAGCACAGAAGGAAAGCGCCAATGGCACCGAACAAAGTGCCGAGATAGGCAATCAGAAGCGTGTCAAAGATAAACAGGCTCCATTTGCCAAGGCCCCAGAACCACTCCTTGATGTCGGTGAAAACTGAAGCCCCGGTATCAAGAAAAAACAGACGATAGAAATAGTCTGTGAAACGGTGAATGTTAGAAAAGAATTTAGCGAGATCAACTTCCGCCACGCGGCCCGCAACAAGTGTGAGGATGGCGAGAACCAGCACGCCGATAATGGTCATGCGCCGCTTGGCAGCAATCTCCTGCCGATAAGGTGCAGAGAGTTCTGCAACACGATTGTCGGGCAAGACGGGAACTGCGGAGGCCATCAGATCTCTTTCAGACACATGAAAAGGGCGCCGCTGATGATCAGCGACGCCCTGATTGTGGTACGGACTTACGAACCGCTCTTCTTGCGCAGGCTGTCGACGAACTTCTGCAGGTCGACGATCACAGCGTAGTCAGCATGCTTCATCGGCGCAAAGCCAGGGGCCTTGCCGTCGTTCAGCTTGTCAAAGGCAGCCTTGTCATTTTTTGGTGCATCAAAGAAGGCCTTGGTGATGGCTGTTTTCAATTCAGGTGGCAGTGATGACAGATAGGCCCATGGCGAACCCGGGATCTTGTCCGAGCGGAAGACGATCTTGAAATCGTCCGCCTTGACCATGTTCTTGTTGGCCATGCGTGACAGGTTCGAATCTGTTGCAGAGTTCCACCAGTTGAAAGCCACATCGCATGTGCCCTGCTGAACTGCCATGACGGCATTCTCATGGCTGCCAGCACTTGTCACCTTGGCGAAGAACTTGTCTGGCTCAATGCCCATCTTGTTCATGGAGAACAGGGGAACGTTGTTGCCGGATGTCGAGTTTGGATCGACGAGGCAGAGGTTCTTGCCCTTGAAGTCCTCAAGCTTGGTGCCTGCAGCCGATGTCTTGGCATAGGCAACAGAGTAATAGCCGGTTGAGCCATCAGCGTTCATCTGAGCAGCAAAGGCTTCAACGCCGCCGTTTGTAACGGTGTGGGCGCGGATGTAGGACGATGGACCCATGTCGGCGATGTGGATCGAGCCGGCACGCTGGCCTTCAATAACAGCAGCGTAGTCAGAAGCGATGCGCAGCGTCACTTTGACGCCGAGTTCTTTAGAGAGATAGTTGAGCCATGGGCCCATGCGCTCGGTCACACCAGAGGCGTTCTCGGCAGGAACAACAGCATAGACAAGCTCAGGATACTTGGCTTTCCACTCCTGGGCGGAAGCAGCAGTCATGGTGAAAACTGTGGCAGCAGCGGCCATCAGAAGGCGACGGGTCATAGACATGGTCTGTATCCTCGGTTGGTTGGTCGATGGGAGAAAGTCTCAGGCGGCAACAGGCTCAAGATGGGGAACAGGTGCAGCAACAGGGGGAAGCACGGTCATGACCTCGTTGGCTTCAAGGCCGTAAAGTTCGCGTGCGACACTTTCGGTCAGGTCTTCCGGCGCGCCATCAAAAACCACCTTGCCCTGCGCCATGCCAATCAGGCGGCCGCAGTAATCCTTGGCGATATCAAGGTCATGCAGGTTGCAGAGCACAGTGATGCCAAACTGCATGTTCAGGCGCTGCAGGCTGTCCATCACGATCTTGGTGTTGCGTGGGTCCAGCGAGGCGATCGGCTCATCCGCCAGTACGATTTCAGGCTCTTGAACAAGAGCGCGGGCAATGGCCACACGCTGCTGTTGACCGCCAGAAAGTGATTCAGCACGCTGGCCAGCCATGGCTGTCATGTCAAACTGCTCAAGGGCCGAAACCGCAATGGCGCGATCTTGCGGAGTCCAGAGCTTCAAGAGCGAGCGGACCTGCGTTGTATGATTCAGGCGGCCCATCAGCACGTTGGTCATCACATCGAGACGACCAACAATATTGAACTGCTGGAAAACCATGGCGCAGGAAGCGCGCCAGTCACGCAGGGCCTTACCTTTCAGGCCGGTGACGTCCTGCCCATCCCATACGATGCTGCCGCTTGAAACGTCCTGCAGGCGGTTGACCATTCGCAGCAGTGTTGACTTGCCGGCACCCGAGCGGCCGATGATGCCAACAAAGCTGCCACGATCAATCGTGATCGAAACGTCATCAACGGCATGCTTTGTGCCGAAGGTTCGTGTGACGTTTTTGATCTCAAGCATCGGAACTCCTACTCATTCTCGCGTCCGCCTAGATTTGGCATGCGACAGTTATATGACAGTCTGTGGACAACGCCTCAGCGTGCCCGCAGCAGTTCCGGCACGCGCAGCAGGATCATCTCGTTATCGTCAGCCTTGTTGGGATCACGGCTTGAGGAGAACGGCAGGTTATTGTCATTGCCAACGATAATGTGGTCGGCATCGACAACATCAACGTTCTCGATGGTGAAGAATGGCATCTGGAAATGACCATTGGACAGAGGCACACGCGACTTCTTGTCAGGGTCAGCAATCTTCAGGAGATCGATGTAGCCAATCTTGCGGACAGCCTGACCAACATTGGCGTCGTTCATCTCAATCTTCCAAACGCGCTTGATCTTGGGCAGGGCATGGAAGCAGGTTTCAGCGCGCGTGCCAGCCGGGCAGGCTTTCTCCGGAACGCCTTCATTGTTGTCACGCTCGATTATGAGGCCTGTTGAACCGTCAATCATGTTGAAGTCGCCAATGGCAAGACCGTTCTCATCAAGCACATACTTCCAGTGACGGCCCGACCATTTGCCGGCCTGAACATCAAACTCGACGATGCGCAGATACTGACGACCGTTGACGGCTTCCATTGTCTTTGTCGTCATATCCCACAACGGGCCTTCCAGCAGACCGTAAAGGAAACGTCCGTCTTTCGAGGCTGCCAGACCTTCGTAGCCACGCGAGCGGCCAATGGCTGTCTCCACAGCTGTGGTTGGTGTTGCCGGGGCCTGAACGGCCGGGTGATCTGGCGAGCGCACGACCTTGCCGTCCACTTCCGTTTCGAACACGGCTTCAACCTTGCCGGTCATATCGGTGCGGATGAGGAAGGGGCCAAACTCTTCGCCGATCCAGATCTTGTCACCAATGATCTGGAAGCCTTCGAGGTCAAAATCCGAGCCAGTCAGATAGCGCTTCTCTGTGCCGTCATGCACGATGCGGAAAGGAACTTTCTTGTCTGGGTCAGACAGGAAAATGGTCTGCAGTCTTTCCATCTGTCCGCTCGCCCAGTCGATCCGGTAGCGGTTGAGGAACAGCATGGAATCCGGTGAGTTCATCTTCGAGCCCGAACCGTTGTCGGTCAGCACCCAGAAGCTGCCATCTGCCATGCGCTTGATGCCGGAGTGGCCCTGAACAGGCTGGCCCTGAAAGGGTGTCGAGATGCCGGTCGGGCGACCAGCGGAGCGGCCCATCACTGTGCCCGCAGCGTCAACGCGCCGCATCGGCGTCACGAACTTGCCAGCCATTTTCAGATCAGCAGGGGCATCGGCTGGAGCAGGGATCACAGTTGCCGCAGGCACCATCGCATGGCCAACGAGTGTGGAAGGAAATTCCTTCAGTTCATTGGCAAGGGCAATGCCGCAGGTCAGGATGGCAGCGGTGGTGGCGAGCAGAATACGGCGCATAAGAATCTCCATCAGTCATCGTCTGGCAGCTCCTTTGACAGCTGACGTGACATGGAGATGACGGTGCGGGAGAAATACGTTCAGGCTCCGCCTTTTCCCCAGGAGCGCACATCGCCGTAGGCATCAGGGAATTCTGCCAGATCATTGTGGGCAAGCCCGCGCACGGTCATCAGGCGGTGGCGGTGGCTGCCATCGGTGTTGAACTCATGCATGAGATAGCCAATCGCCTTGGTGCCATAGCCCGGCTGCCAGGGATCGCTGATCAGAAATGATGTGGCCGGACACCAGATGTGGCGCGCGCCTCCCATGGGCGTATCGCGGTATTGGTGCACATGCCCGCACATCACGAGCTTTGGCTGGGCAGCACCCAGACAATCCAGCAGCACGCGGCGTGGTCCAGCCGTCATGAAACGGTTGCTGCTGAGGTTTTCAGTGTAGCTTTCATCGGCCAATGGCTTGTGCATGAAAATCGCGAGCGAGCGTCCATTGAGGCTTTCGCAAGCCTTGCGGATAACCTCCTGCTGCGCTTCATCCCCAAGACCCTCAGAGCCAAGAGTCAGCGCGTTGAGACCAAGCAGGGTCCAGCCCGGAATGTTCATGGTCCAGTAGTCAGGGCCAAAAATCCGGCGGTAGTTTTGCAGGCGCTCGGCATTGACCGGTTGGCGACGGGCGACATCCAGATGATCACCCACATCGTGGTTGCCGGGCAGCACATGGCAATCCAGACCGATGGCATCGTGCAGGTCTTTTGCCAGCACAAGATCCTCTGTCAGGTCTGCGCCATCAAGCGCGAGATCGCCAGTGTTGATGACGATGTCTGGCCGTCGGTCCCGCAGGTTCTGGCTCACAAGATCAAAGTTCGCTCGGAAGAACGGCTTGCCGGGCGAGAGATGTGTGTCGGAGATCTGGGCAATGCGAACGGCCATAGGGATGTTCCGTAACTGTTGTAGAAAGAGGCGGCCAAGGATTTGGCCGCCCCAAAGTATCTAGAGCGTTCGCTC
>JBOFGV010000047.1:0-1891 GCA_051649305.1 Beijerinckiaceae bacterium | reverse complement strand
CGGGCGTGGTGCTGGCCAGCACAACAGCCGCTCCGCCGCGAATAAAGACAGGCGGCTTGCCCAATGGCGCATCCACCGTGACAGTTGTGCCTGCCGCATGTACGGCACCCGTATGATACTCAACCCAGCCATCAGGGCCTATGGGAAGATACTGTGTCTTGCTCTGCGTGTCCTCAGTGACAACCGGCGAGAACAGCACATCAGGCCCCAGCATCATGGCATCCTGATCCTGATAAGCGAGTGGATCATCCGGGAAGTCATGGAACAGCGGGCGAATGACGGGCGAGCCGTCCTGATGCGCCTTGTGCGCCAATGAATACATCAGCGGCAGGAACGTCGTGCGCAGGTTCAATGCCTCACGGATTTGCGGCAGCACTTCGGGGTAGAGCCAGGGCGTGGTCGCTGCCTGCCAGTCTGGTGCGACATCCGGTTTCCATGAGTTCATGACAGCGCGCGGGTGCAACGCCATCATCTCGATCCAGCGGCAAAGAAGCTCTGGCGAAGCCCGTGGCCCGGTAAAGCCGCCTATATCGTGCCCCACTTTGGATTGACCAGAGAGCGCCATGGAAAGGCCGTTGCGCAGGTTCCATTTCAGGGTGTGCCAGGAGGTGAAGTTGTCACCGCTCCATGTTTCTCCGTAGCGCTGCAACCCAGCAGGCCCAGCGCGTGTGATCGTGAACTGACGCAACTCAGGCGCGCGTGCCTGTGTCGCCTCATGGGTGGCGCGGGTCATCAGCAGGGCATGCAACGGGCGAATGGTCGTGGCCTTGATAGCAGAGCCAAATCCGGTAGCAGCGGAATCCTCGCGGCCCACCTCGTACTCGTTGTTGTCATTCCAGCCAGCGGTGAAGCCGACATCCAGAACCTGTTCTTTCAGGCGCTGCTGCCACCACCGGATCATATCCGGATTGGTGAAATCGAGATAGGACCCCATGCCATCCCAGAACTGTTCAAGCACAGGTTCGCCCGTGGAATCCTTGATAAAGCCGCCCGCCGCTTTTACGCTGGCATAATCAGGGTGATCATCAATCAGCACCGGCTTGAGGTTGGCAACGGTTGGGAAACCAAGCGCTTCCAGCTTTTTGAAAAGCGCTGCCGGATCAGGGAACTTGTCCTTGTTCCAGGTGAAAACATAACGCCGCTTGCCCCGGCTGGAGTAACCTGAGCCAAAATGGATGGCGCTGATGGGTATGCGCTCCTTGCGGCATCGCTCTGCAAAAGCTTCGATGACGCTCTGTGCCTTGGCATCATCGGCATGGTGCATGGTGGTGAAAGCAAAGCCGAAGCTCCAGAGTGGAGGCAGGGCAGGGCGTCCCGTCAGCATGGTGAAGCGGCGGGTGACACTGGCGAGATCAGGACCAGCAATGAGCCAGAGGTCCATGCCGCGCTCTTCGGCTTCCACATAGCGGTAGATGCCATGGTAGTTCGATCGCTCTGCCCCCAGATCAAACGTCATCGGGGCAAGGCTGTCGTAGAACATGCCGCCCGTGACACCGCCAGATTGCACGGCCATGTAAGGCACATGCTTGTAGAAGGGATCGCCGATTTCAGCGTCGTAACCTAATGCATCAAGCTGCAGCAGACGGAAGCGACGGCCTGTGCGGTCGAGTGGTCCTGATTTGTCACCCAAACCAAAGTGGCGGTCAGTGAATGGACGGTGCTGGAAATGGCGCAGTCGCTGACCCTGTTCCATAAGGGCAAAGCCGCCGGTTTCGCGGTCGCTTATCCATGGAACCCATGCATCGCCGGATTTTTGCGCGATTTCCAATCGCAGGGGAGAGCCTGACAGGGTCAACCGAAACTGCCCCGCAGCAAGCACTGTTTTTGTAGCCTCCTGATGCAGGTCAATGGCAGGTGGACTGAAGCCTGCCATATCCTCGCGGTTGCGCCC